>JANMAT010000169.1:0-30725 GCA_031359995.1 Actinomycetes bacterium | reverse complement strand
GCTCCGCAAAGACGCGTTCGAGCTGTTGAAGGTCACGTCAGGCATCAACTTCGTCGGCAACGTCGAAGGTCGCGACATCATGTCGACGGAACTCGACGTGGTCGTCACCGATGGGTTCACCGGCAACGTGGCACTGAAATCGCTCGAAGGCGCGCTGCGCACGATCGTGCGTGCGCTGTTGGCGGCGTTCAACTCGAAGCCCGAGTACGCCGACGCCACGCAGACGCTCATGCCCGCGTTGCTCGAGCTGTATTCCATGCTCGACCCCGAGACGTACGGTGGCGCCATGCTGCTCGGCGTCGACGGTGTATGCATCATCAGCCACGGGTCGTCGTCGGCCCGGGCCATGCGCAACGCCATCGCCGTCGGGGCCGACATGGTCACCGGCGACCTCGTCGGCCACCTCCGTGCGGCCGTCGGGGTGTCGGGGGCGAGTCCAGAAGACAAGAATCGTTGATCGTTCGACTACAGTTCACGCTGTCATCACGAGGAGAGTGCGGCAATGCCTGCGGAGACGCACGTGGAACAGGGACCCATGGATCGCAAAGAGATCTTCGAACTGATCCGGGACCGCTTGGCCGACATCCTCGAGATCGAGCCCGGCACCATCACCGAGGGTCAGTCCTTTGCCGATGACCTGCAGGCCGATTCGCTGGCCCTCATCGAGCTGGTCGAGGCGCTCGAGGAAGAGATCGGTGAGCGCACCGTCGGGTTCCGCATCGAGGACGAAGACCTCGAAGATCTCAAGACGGTCCGTGATGCCGTCGACTACGTCTACGCCCGGGCCGGCAAGCCCGCCTGAATCACTGGGGGAATCGCCACGCGCAGTACGCCGGGGACGGTGACGTCCCCCGATCTCGACGGGCTCGAACGGCGGTTGGGCTACGCGTTCACCAACCAGGGCCTCCTGCGTCAGGCTCTGGCGCACCGTTCCTGGTGCGCCGAGTTCCCCGGGAACGCCAGCAACGAGCGTCTCGAGTTCCTTGGTGACGCCGTGCTCGGTTGGACCATCGCCGACCTCGTGTACCGGCGCTACACCGACATGCCCGAGGGCAAGCTCACCGACCTGCGCAAGGCGGTGGTGAACGCCGGCGCGTTGGCGTCGGCCGCCAGCGACCTGGGGCTCGGCAGCGAGCTGCTGCTGGGCAAGGGTGAAGCGGCCGCCGGGGGCCGCCACAAGTCGTCGATCCTGTCCGACGCCCTCGAAGCGGTGTTCGGCGCCGTCTACCTGGACGGTGGTCCCGAGCCGGCCCGTGACCTGATCACGCGCCTGCTCACGAGCCGGCTCGACGACGCGGTCACGCGTCTCGGCGGACTCGACCACAAGACCGCGCTGCAGGAACTGGCCGCCCAGCTGTTCGAGGTGCCGCCCCAGTACGTGCTGCGCAGCGACGGCCCCGACCACGCCAAGCGCTTCGAGGCCGACGTGCAGATCACCGGCACGGTGTGGGGCACCGGCGAGGGCCGATCCAAGAAGCAGGCCGAGCAGGCCGCCGCCCGTGAGGCGTGCGCCGCCCTGCGCGAGCTGCCCAACGCCCGCAACGGTGGCGCGGCCCGCAACGGTGCCACGGCTGGTACCAGCGCCACGGCTGGTACCAGTGCCGCGGCCAGCACCAGCGACGCCTGAGTGCCCGAGCTCCCCGAGGTCGAGACGGTCCGGCGCGACCTGGAGAGGGTCGTCATAGGCCGGCGTGTCGTGGCCGTGGCCGCCACCGGGGCCCGCACCGTGCGGCGCACGTCGGCCGCCACGCTCGACGCCGGTCTGCGGGGCCGCACGCTGACCGTCGCCGGCCGGCGGGGCAAGTACCTGCTCGTCACCCTCGACGACGGCGCCTGGCTGCTGGTGCACCTGCGCATGAGCGGCCAGCTGCTGGTGGCCGCCGCCGCCGACGCGCCCCTGCAACCGCACACACACGTGCGCATGACGCTCGACGACGGGCGCGAGCTGCGCTTCGTGGACCCGCGCACCTTCGGCGAGGTCGCGGTGATCGACCCGGCGCGGCTGGCCACCGAGGCGCCCGACATCGCCGCCCTCGGCCCCGAACCGCTGGCCCTCACCGTCGACGAGCTGCGCGCCGTGCTCAAGCCGCGCCGGCGGCAGCTGAAGGCGCTGCTGACCGATCAGCGCGTCATCGCCGGCATCGGCAACATCTACGCCGACGAGATCGCCCACGCGGCACGGGTCCGCTACAACCGCACCGGCACCAGCCTGACGCGCACCGAGATCGAGCGGCTCCACGGCGCCATGCACGAGATCCTCACCGCGGCCATCGAGGCGCGCGGCTCCACCCTGAGCGATGCCCAGTACGTCGACCTCGGTGGGCTCGGCGGCGGCTATCAGGAACGCCACGCCGTGTACGACCGCGCCGGCCAGCCGTGCCTACGCTGCGGCCAGCCCGTGCTGCGCCTCACGTGGGCCGGGCGCGGCACCTACTTCTGCCGCGGCTGCCAGCGCTGAGCGGGGCTGCCCGTCGGCGCCGGGTCGGTTCGACGCCGTCGCGATGACCGACGGTGTCGTGGTGCGCCTCGGTCGCGCCGTCGACCATGGCCGGTGCAGCGGCCGAATCGCGCTCGCTCGAGCCGGCGACCCTCTCGCTACCCTGTGCCGCCGCCGCCGTGGTGCTGCACGTGACCGCAAACGAAGCCGGTGCTGCCGGGTACGTAGCGGTGTGGCCCGAAGGCACCATGCCGACGCCGTCGAGCCTGAACGTGGACCGTGTCGGCCACATCGTGACCGAGCACGGCGTCGGCAACCACGCTGACGTGCGCTTCTTCGGCCACACCGGCACCCAGCTCGTGGTCGACGTGAACGGCCGGTTCACCGCGTCGTGCGATCACCAGCGCCGGTGGCGGCAGTGGCGGCCGCAGGGGCGCCCGGAGCGGCGCGCGCCACAGGGCCGGGGTCGGGTCCGGCGTCGCCAGGAGCTGGCTCCAGCGTCGGCGTCGACCCACCACGAGCACCGCCACCATCGCGTTGTTGCTCATGAAGTGGTACGCCGGATAGGCCAGTGCGGCATAGCTCACACGACTCGCACCGACCAGCGCCAGCGCACCGGCGACGCCGTCGATCACCCAGCTCGACTGCGTCTCGCTGGCGGGGTCGCGCCACGCCTTTCGCATGGTCAGGCCGGTGGCGGCCACCTCCAGCACGATCACCAACGTCACCGCGACCGTCGTGTCCCCCGACCACGCCCACACGACCAGGATGCCGACGGTGCCGGCCAGCGTGAGGCGGTCGGCCAGCGTGGCGCCGCCGACCCCGTGCCGCATCGACATCACGAACACGATGAAGAACGCCACGGCCGCACCCAACGACAGCACGGCACCCGTCGTGAACCCGTGCATCAACTGGCTGGCGGCGGCGATGGCGGCCAGCAGCGCGAAGATGCCCCACGAGACGCGGTGCGGTCGGGTGGTGCCGCGCACCATGTCGCGCACGTACGGGATCGCGCACGATCCCGACAGCACGCCGGCCGCCACCGCGCAGACCGGTTCCAGGTTGCTCATGTCGACCTGCCCCGTGCCGCCACGAGACAGGAGAGTCGTGGCCCGACCTCCACGTACATCCGCCCTTCCCCATGCCGGCCCGCTGCCGGCACCACCGGCGGCACGTTCGCCAGCGATGGAGGAAGCGTATTCGGCACGGTCTGTGCCGGGTGGCGGAGCGAGGGGCCGGGGACGGGGTCGGTCAGAGCAGCAGCACCCGGCCCGTCGCGGGGTCGACCTCGACCATGGTCCCGTCGACGATGTGAACGAGCGCGCCCGACGCCCCGATCACCGCGGGGATGCCGAGCTCACGCGCCATCACGGCGGCGTGGCACAACGCCCCGCCATCGGCGGTGACGATGGCGCCGGCCAGCGACAGCACGGTGTTGTACGCCGGTGTCGTGAAGCGGGTGACGAGCACGTCGCCCGGCTCCATCGCGTCGAGCGCCGCCTCGGGGTCGAGGGCCACGCGCGCCCGCCCCCGATAGGGCGTCGTGCCGATGCCGATGCCCGAGAGCGGGTCGCCGGCTGGCCGTTGTGCCGTCATGCCCATGTGCTCGAGCACGAGCTGGGTGGCACCCACCAGGATCTGCAGGGAGGGGGCCAGCACGCGCAACGGCGGTGCCGGCTCCTCGGGACCCAACCGCGCCGGCGGCGTCAGGCCGGCCAGACGGCGGCGTTCGGTGGCCCGTGCCGCCAGCTCGTCGGCACTGGGCCCGGTGCCGGTACGGGCGAACGGCGCGACCTCGTCAGGTCGCAGCTCGAACACGTGCTCGGGCGCGTGCACGCGTCCACCCCGGTCGTGCCGACGGCGCCCGAGCGCCAGGAGCGCGTGCCGCAGGATGCCCACCGGCCACTCCACGGTGTACGGGCCGTTGTCGTCGCGCAGGTCCATGGCCCCGCGGGCCTCACGGATGCGCTCGTCGAAGCGGGCCTGCTCGGCCGCCGGGACGAGGGTCCGCAGCGCGGCGACGGTGTCGTGGGCCGGCGCGTGGTCGACCGGATCGAGCTTGCCGTCGAGGATGCTGGACAGCACCGTGTCGGGCCGCTCGGCCAACGTCTGGCCATCCAGGTCGTAGCGCGTGATGAGCATCTGGCCGCGCCGCGCCAGGTAGGCGTCGAGCAGCTCTCGGGCACGGGGCGACACCGCCCGCACCTCGTCGAGCGTGGTGGGGCGTGCCCCACCCGAGGTGATCTCGGCGCGCACCTCGGCCAGCGCCAGCGCCGGCGCCGCCGTGCTCGGCGACGCGCCGCCCAGCGCCGGCACCACCTCGGCCGCGGCGATGCCCCACCGGTCGCAGTCGTACAGCAGCAGCCCGATGGGCCCGAGGTCGAACGCGTGCAGGTAGAAGTGGAGCTCGAACGTCTCGCGGCACCAGGCCAGCACCTTCGACAGGTGATCGGCCAGCGCGCTGTCGTCGAGCGCATCGGCATCCACCGACTGCAGCTCGGTGTTGCGCGCTTCGAGACCCGGCCGGGTGGCCCGTGCCCAGTCGTCGACCACCCGGCGCCACGGCGGCGACGCCAGCGCGGCGGTGGCGGTGGCGGCCCGCTTGCGCATGCCCGGGTGCAGCCGGGCGGCCACCTTCAGCACGACCAGCGGTGGCAGCTTGGCCGCCGGCTTGTCGGGCCGGATCAACGGGCGCAGCCGGCTGTACATGAAGCCGTGCACGAACTCGACCTGCAACGTCTCGGCCGGCACGCCGAGCTCGGCGAAGGCCCGGCGCATGGCCCGCGGGCAGCCGTCCATCAGCCATTGCGAGATCGCGGTGGTGCCGCCGGGGTAGTGGCTGCGGTCGAGCTCCCACGCGCCAGGACCGGGAACGGCGAACACGTCGGTGGTCATGTGCACGGACACTACGGCGACGTGTCAGCATGCGCCGATGCAGTTCGGATTCTTCGGCATCAACTCGGGCGCGCTCATCACCGGCGACGCGGTCATCAGGGCGGCCCGGCTGGCCGAGTCGCTCGGCTACGACTCGGTCTGGGCCGGTGAGCACATGGCCGTGCCCTCGCCGCGCGTCGCCCCGTCGCCGATGGACCCGACCGACCCGATCCTCGACCCGCTCGTGGCGCTGTCATGGGCCGGCGCCGCCACCACCACGCTGAAGCTCGGCACCGGCGTGCTGCTGCTGCCCCAGCGCCACCCGGTGCAGCTGGCCAAGGAGATCGCCAGCCTCGACTCGCTCAGCGGGGGCCGGCTGCTCGTCGGCGTCGGCGTGGCCTACCTGGAGCCCGAGCTGCGAGCCATGGGCGTGCCGATGGCCAAGCGGGGCAAGCGGTCCATGGAGCACCTGGCCGCCATGCAGGCGCTGTGGACACAGGACGCGCCGACCCACACCGGTGAGTTCCTGTCCTTCAGCGGCATCGACGCCCATCCGCGGCCCACCGACCGCGCCCGCGGGCCCCGCATCGTGATGGGTGGCCACAGCCCCGCTGCCTACGAGCGCACCGTGCGCTACGCCGATGAGTGGTACGGCTTCGCCCGCTCACCCGAGTCGATCGCCGAGTCGCTGGCCGGCATCCGCGCCGCCGCCGAGCAGTTCGGCATCGAGCGGGCCCGCGGCGAGATCACCATCTCGGTCACGCCCAACAAGGCCCTCACCCGCGAGCTGGTGGCCGAGTACGCCGGCGTCGGCGTGCACCGGCTCATCCCGCTCACCGGGGCCAAGACGGTGGACGCCGCGCTGGCGGCCATCGAGGCGAACGCGCCGGCGAACTTCGCGTAGCGCTCAGCGCATGCGCAGCAGGCGCCGGGCGTTGGCGTCCACATCAGTTCCGAGCACGCTCACGTCCACGTGGCCGGCGGCGTCCCACCCCCCGAAGTTGGTGCCGTAGACCAGGTGGTCGTCGCCCACGGCGTCGGCCAGCAGGCGCAGCGACCCGGTGTCGTGCACGTGCACGTCGAACCACAGGCGGCGTAGCAGCGTGTCGAACATGGCGGGGTCGTCCTTCAACCACGCCGGCGACCACGGCCGGTTGCGGGCGGCCAGGCGCCAGCGGCCGGCCAGGAACCCGATGGTGCCGCCGCCGTGGCTGACGCACACGTCGAGGCGCGGGTGGCGGTGCAGCACCCCGCCGAACACCAGCGCGGCCACGGCCAGGCTCTCCTCGTAGGCGAACCACAGCAGCAGGTCGAGATCGAAGCGGCGCGTGCGCGGATCGACCAGGGGTCCGTCGATGCCCGACGGCGCCGGGTGCACGAACATGGGCACGTCCAGCTCCACCGCGGTGGCCCACAGCACGTCGAGCGCCGGATCGTCGAGCGTGCACCCGCCCGGGTCGGTGCCGATGTAGCCGCCGAGCAGCCCCAGGTCGCGCACGCCCCGGCGCAGTTCGGCGGCGGCCCGCTCGGGGTCCTGGGCCGGCAGGGCCACGAACCCGCTCAGCTCACGCGGGTGGGCCCGCACCACCTCGGCCATCGCGTCGTTGCCGACGCGGCACAGGCGGTCGGCCAGTGCGGCCTCCACGTGGTGGGCGTAGGTGAGCGGGTTGGGCGACAGCACCTGATGCGTGATGCCTGCGGCAGCCATCGCCTCCAGCCGGAGGCCCGCATCCATGAACACGCTGCCGGCGTAACGCACACCCACCAGCTCGTAGCCGCCCACGCGGAAGCACTGCGCCCCGCCGGGGTCGACGGTGAGCGTGGGTCCGAGATCGCCGAGCGACCCGAAGGTCGCCTCCAGCACAACGTGGGCGTGGACGTCGAGCACCCCGTGACCGTAGCGTCGGGCGCCGACAGGGGAGGAGTGCTCCATGGACTTGGGGATCGCAGGTCGACGCGCCGCCGTGGCGGGCGCGTCAGCAGGGTTGGGGTTCTCCACGGCGCAGGCGCTGGCCGACGCCGGCTGCCACGTCGCCATCTGCGGCCGTGACGCGGCCCGGGTGAACGCGGCGGCCGCCCGCATCGGCAACGGCTGCATCGGCCTCGTGGTCGACGTGGGCGACCTGGCCGGCGGCATCGCCTTCGTGGAGGCCGCCATCGACGCGCTGGGCGGCATCGACATCCTCGTGCCCAACGCCGGTGGCCCGCCGCCGGGCACGTTCGCCTCGACGCCGGCCGACGCTTACGCCGCCGCCCTCGACCTGAACCTGCTGTCGGTGGTGGGCATGTGCAAGACCGCGGTGCCGCCCATGCAGGAGCGCCACTGGGGGCGGGTGTGCGCCATCACGTCGGTATCGGTGCGCCAGCCCATCCCGAACATCATCCTGTCGAACACGTCGCGGGCCGGCACCACCGGCTTCCTGAAGACGCTGGCGCGCGAGGTGGCCGGCGACGGCGTCACCGTGAACACGGCCCAGCCCGGCTACCACGCCACCGACCGCGTGAAGGGCCTGTTCCCCGAGGGCCACACGCCTGATGCGCTCAAGCTCGGCATCCCCGCCGGCGTGGTCGGCCAGCCCGACGACTTCGGCAAGGTCGTGGCGTTCCTGTGCTCGGAGCCGGCCAAGTTCATCACCGGGGCCCACATCCCCATCGACGGCGGCTCCTACGCCGGGCTCTTGTAGCCGGCGTCGCTCAGGCGTCGGCGTGGCCGGCGTGGCGGGCCAGCAGCGGCTCCAGCGCCGCGCCCACGTCGATCGGCTCGGTCGGCCGGGGTGTTACCAGCGACGTCACGGTCACGTAGCCGGCGTGCACCAGCGCGGTGTCGGTGTCGGGCTTCAGCTCGACCTCGCGCGGCGTGATGTTCACCGTGAGCTTGCCCGGCACCGTGCCGATCACCTGGGTCTTGTTCGTACCGAACGCAGCGATTCGGCCCCACTTGGCGCCCTGCACCTTCCGCAGCGGCAGGTTCGGCACGTTCACGTTCAGCGCCGTCTTGCGGGGCAGCTCGCGCAGCCACTCGATGCAGGCCAGTGCCACCTCGGCGGCCGAGTCCCAGTGCAGGTAGGTGCCGTCGATGACGTCGTGGTGCAGGCTCAGCGCCGCGCCCGAGATGCCGAGGTCAGCCGCGGTGAGCACCGCGCCCACCGTGCCGCTGTGCAGCAGGCCGCGCCCGGTGTTGGCGCCGATGTTGATGCCCGACAGCACCAGGTCGGGCTTGGGGCCGAACACCTCGAAGAACCCGAGCAGGGTGCACAGCGCCGGCGGACCGTCCACGCCGAAGGCGGGAACGCCCGGGCAGTGGGGCAGCTCGTGGGCGTCCACGTCGATGGTGACGCCGTGGCCCAGATGGCCGATGGCCGCCCCCGACCCCGACCGCTCGTGCATGGGGCCGACCACGATCACGTCGTGCCCGGCGCTGTGCACCGCTGCCGCCAGCGCGTGGATGCCGGGGGCGGTGACGCCATCGTCGTTGGTGATCAGGATCCGCAGCCGTTCCATCGGCCCAATGTAGGAGCGCCGGGCCGTGGGGTCCGATTCCGCTCGTACGTTGGGCGCCTCGGTGGACGGTTCAGGCGCACCGCCGGGCGCCGAGTTCCTCTTCGGCCCGGCGGATCGAGCGCTCGCCCTCACCCTGGAGCGCCTCGTCCGGCGAGAGTGCGAACTCCTGGCGCGAGCGTTCGATCGCCGCCCGAGCGCCAGCGGGGTCGCAGTCCTCGGTGCGCCAGCCGGCAAGAATCAACCACCACCGGCCCGCCAGCGCGGGATCGGAGGCTGTGGACAGCGCATCGAGCAAGGTCGCGCCAGCACCCGGGTCACCTGCGGTGCGCAGCCCGATCGCCTGCCACGAACGGGCGAGGCTGCGGAGATCCACCTCCACCGCCGTGCCCGCCGTCGAAAGCCACTGGTCCAGCATGGCTAGCTCTTGCGACACCTGCTGACGGCCGCCTGCGAGTGCTTCGCACACGCTGGCCCGCACCGCCCCGATAGCCGCCTTGCCGGCGGTGCGCGTGGCCGTCGGCTCAGACCGCGTCGATTGGAACACGGCGCTCAGGTCGCGCACCACGGCACCCAGAGACACGAGGTCGAGGCCCGCTCGGCAGCCGCTGCCGGCGAGCTTGAAGTAGGCGATCTCGGCGAGGCCAACGTCTCGACGGAAGCGCTCCGCTCCGTCCGGGGTCGACCGCCGTGAAGGCAGCCGTCGCCGCGCCGATGTCGGCGTCGCTGCGCCGGGCGGTCGTCCGTGCGAGGTAGGTGTTCCCGAGCAGTACGTGCAGCACGTCGGCCGACATCGGCGTGGCGTCTCCGGTCAACTCCAGCGCGTCGGTGATGCGCTGGGCCGCAACGTCGTAGCGACGTGCTCGTGTCTGTTCGGCCGCGTCAAGCACGAGCACCACCTGCCGGATGGTCCGCTCGACGTGAGCGCGCATCTGCCGAAGCGGCTCGCCGCCCTGTTCGATGTCGCCGTCGACGCGAATCGGCGGTACCGCGAGCTCAGGGCCCAGCTCAGGGGCATCCCGAATCACATCGGACGACAGTGACACGAAGAAGGTCCCCGTCGAGCGTCCGAGCTCGTCCGCGCCCAGGGAGCCACCGATCACCGCAGACACACCGAACCGTTGCGCGACGTCCGCGAGCCCAGAGCTGCCGTGGTCGTCCGGTGGACGCTCATCGATCGCTCGCACAGCTGTCGTGAGCACACTTCCTGATCGGTTGGAGGTGGGGCTCGCCTCTTCCAACAGCGACGATCGAAGGCGGATGGCACCTTCCGACGGTCCGGTTGCATCGAACGGAAGGAGCCCGATGGCGAGGTCAGTGGGCACCACTGGTCGCGGCCGCTGAGGGCCGCCCACGGCGAGCCCGACAATGAGCGCAGCAACGGAGACGCCGCTGGCAACGAGCAGGACTCGACGTGAGCGTGCCTGGCCGGCCAGTTCGAGCACGGAGACCAGGGCCGCGACACCCACGCCGAGGATGCGGAAGAACGCTCCGGAGGAGTGGCCGGCCCCCGCCAAGACGCCGATCGTCACTGTCAATGCGCGACCGACGAGGCCGAGATTGGCGGCGATCTCGGCAACACGCCCCTTCGGTTCCTCGGCCGACCCGGGGTCCACCGGTTCAGTGCCGGTCAAGAGCCCACCCTGTTGCCGTCGAGGCACAGCGACGTCGAGCGCGTCAGTACGCAAAAGGGGCCCGCAGGGAGCTCGGACCGGGGCCGAACGATGGAGCCGACGCCGAGCCCGTCGAGCTCGAGGCGGGGCAGCACCATGAGCAGCCGGACCGGGATGCCGGAGGCGGGTATGGGCTTGCCCGAGATGTCCTCGTAGACGCCGATGTCGACCAGTTGGCCCGCGGGCCCGACGGCCGAGATGCCGACCTGCCCACCGGCGACCACGACCTGCGGCACCGTGCCGGTGGGCGGAAAGTGTGGAACGATTCGGTTCGTCGCGACCGACTCGGTGGTGCCCTGGCGGGCCCGAACGGTGTAGTCACCGAGGCCGGCGTCAGGGCCTCGCTTGTCGGTCAGGATGGCGTAGTCGGTCGCGAAGATCGACGCGTCGTACCTGCCCAGCGTCACCTCCTCCGAACGTGCCGCCCCGAACAGGATGCCGTCGAGGCGAGGCAGGCTCCACTTCGGGATCGGCGCGCTTTGGAGGAGCAGGCGGAAGGCGCGTCGGAAGCCGCCGGGTCCGTCGACGGTGACCTCGACCGGTGCATCCGTGCGGTACCCCGCGACACACAACTGCACTCGCTCGCCGAACGGAATGGCCCCGCCGCCGTTGAGCGCCACGATCGCCTTGCCGTCCCAGGCCTCGCCGAGACCGAAGCAGCCGACACCGCCGCCACCACCGGTGCCGACGAGCATCTGCTCGTCCATCGAACTCGGCGCGTCGCCGCTCCCGCGGCTCGTCGTCGCGGTGGTGGGAGAAGCCGTCGTGATCACGGCCGGCGCAGTCGTCGGCGAGGTGGTCGGTGGCTCGGGCGCGCTCGTCGTCCCCCTCGGCGGGCCGGAGGTGGGCGGCGCCGTGGTCGGGTGACGGGGAGCCGGCGATGTCGTCGCGGTCGTGGATGTCTCCGTGTCGATGGTCGACGTCGGCGGTGGTGCCGTTGTCGTCGACGGAACGACCGACGAGGGCACGGGGGACCGACTGGTCGTGGTGGTCGTCGTCGGTATGGGTCGGGGGAGAGGCCCGGTGCTGGCTACTGACGCGCTGGGTGCGGAGGCGCACGATGGACTGAACGCGACGACTGCGACGCAGAGTGCAGCGACGCGACGACGCGACGTCGGCGGCCGGAGGTTCATGGCCGCGTAGACGCGGGTCATGAACGGGGTGATACGCGCGTGTGCTCGGCTGGCTTGACGTTGTCGCCTGGCGTGTGTCGCCGGCGGTACCGTCGCCGGTGTGATCCAGCACTGCGTCCTCCTCCGGTTCAGCGACGACCTGCCTGCCGGACAGTTGGAGCGCATCCGCACCGAGTTGGTGGCGTTCGCGGCCACGCTGCCCGGCGTGCGGTCGTACCAGTGCGGGCCGAACGTGGGGGCCGACACGAACCATGCCTTCGGCATCGCCGCCACCTTCGACGACCTCACTGGCTGGGCCGCCTACGACCAGGCCGACGAGCACATGCGCATCCGCCGCGAGCTGATCGCGCCCTGGCTGACGGAGCGGGCCGGGGTCCAGTTCGAGATCTAGAAGAATTCCGTCCGTCGATGTCACGATCCGGGCGGGATCGGGGCTCTCTGATCGCAGTGGAGCGATTCGAGGTGTTCTGTCGGGAGACCGAGCCTCGGCTGCGGCGGGCGTTGTCGGCGGCCTACGGCCGACCGTGGGCGTGGACGCCGCGGGCGAGGCGATGGTGTGGGCGTGCGAGCACGCCGAGCAGGTGCTGCGCATGGAGAACGCGCCCGGGTACCTGTACCGGGTCGGGCAGACGGCGGCGCGCCGGCTGCGGCGGCCGGCCGGACCGTTGTTCGACGGCGCCGCGTCCCCGGCGGGCCCGCCCGAGGTCGAGCCCCGGTTGCTGGCGTTGCTGGAGGGCCTGACCGAGCCGCAGCGCGTGTGCGTCGTGCTCGTGCACGCCTACCAGTGGACCCAGCAGGAGGTGGCCGACCTGCTCGAGGTGGAGCACGCCACCGTGCGCACCCATCTGTCGCGGGGCCTCACCAAGTTGCGCACGGCGCTGGAGGTGGACTGTGCCTGATGTCCTGGACGAGCTGACCCGGTTCGGGCGGTGGCTCGACACCGAGATCGAGGAGCGGGTCGACGGCGTCGCGTCGCCCTGGGCCGCCGCCCCGCCCGTCCGCCGGCGGCCCCGGCTGGCCGGGGCCGCCCTGACCGCGGCCGCCGCGCTCGTGGTCCTGTTCGTCGCCACCCGCCACGAACGCCCCGACCCCGCCATCGCCCCGGCTACCACCCGGTCCGTCCCGCCCACCACCACGACCGTGGCCCCGACGATCACGACAGCCACGAGCGTCGTCGGTTCAAGCCCGAGCACCGCTCCTCCGGTCAGCCCGACCTCGCCGGCGTCGTCCCCGGAGGTCGCCTCGTCGGTCGAGGTCGCATCGACGGCGTCGACCACCCGTCCGTCCTCGTCGACCGCTCCCCCCGTCGAATCGACCGCGCTGCCGACGGTCGCCGCCGAGCCCACCGCCCCACCCACCGTCGCCACGACCACGACGCTGGCGCCCGCCACCACCGTCCCGCCTGCGTCCGTGACCGCGCCGGCGACCACTCCCGCACCGGGCACGTGCACATCGGGCCGTCGCGCCGTGACTGGCCGGAACGTGGTGATCTACCAGGTATGCGCGACGGGCGTGAGTCTCACGCAGGCGGTGCCGGCGGCCGGCTGGTCGGTCGGGCTGCCGGTCCTTGTCGGCCCGCCGACGGTCATCGTCACCTTCACCAACGGGTCGACCTCGGTGACCTGCACGCTCAGGTCCCTCAACGAGGGCCTCGTCGACATGTCCGAGTGCTAGATCCCGGATTCAGGGACCGGCCCGTCGCGCCCGAGCTTCGGTTGCGCGACATCCCCTGATCCGGGGTTTCGCGCAACCAAAGCGAGGGAGGGGCGGGCCGAGCGGTCGAGTCGTGGCGCGACCCCGCCCCTCCTGCGCTCTTGTTGCGTCGGACCGCCGCATCCGGGGTTTCGCGCAAACAAAGTGCGGTGGGGGAGCGGCGCCCGGGCGGCCGGGCCACTACCCACCCCTCCGGGCCCGGCACCCGGCCTGACCAGGGACGATACCCTCCCGTGAGCGGCCGGGCCGGCCCCTGCTAGGGTCGCCCCGCTTCCCGGTGTGTTCTCACCGGCTCACCCCTCGGCGACCTGACGTGTTCCTGCGCTCCCTCACCCTCAAGGGCTTCAAGTCCTTCGCGGACACCACCGTGATGCACCTCGAACCCGGGGTCACGGTCGTCGTCGGCCCGAACGGGTCGGGCAAGTCGAACGTGGTCGACGCCATCGCGTGGGTGCTCGGTGCCCAGGCCCCCAGCGCGGTCCGCAGCCAGAAGATGGACGACGTCATCTTCGCCGGCACCTCGAAGCGCTCAGCCCTCGGCCGGGCCGAGGTCGGCCTCACCATCGACAACTCGGCCGGCCTGCTGCCCATCGAGTTCAACGAGGTCACCATCACCCGCACCCTGTTCCGCACCGGGGAGAGCGAGTACTCGCTGAACGGCACGCCGTGTCGCCTGCTCGACGTGCAGGACCTGCTGTCCGACTCGGGCGTCGGCCGTCAGCAGCACGTGATCATCAGCCAGGGGCAGATCGACGCCGTCCTCAACGCCCGACCCGAGGACCGTCGCGGCATCATCGAAGAGGCCGCCGGTGTCCTCAAGTACCGCAAGCGCAAGGAACGCGCCGAGCGCCGGCTCGAGGCCACCGAAGCCAACCTGCTGCGCGTGCAGGACCTGTTGCGCGAGGTGCGCCGCCAGCTCCGCCCGCTCGAGCGCCAGGCCGATGCGGCGCGCCGCCACGGCGAGGTCGTCGGCGAGCTCAAGGCCCTGCAGCTGTTCCTGTCGGGACGCGAGATCGCCGGCCTGCAGTCGCGCCTGACCGCACTGTCGGCCGAGCGGGGCGATCTGAACCGTCGCGACACCGAGCTGCGCACCGAACTGGCCCGCCTCGACACCGACGTGCTGTCGACCGAGGCCCGCCTGAGCGCGCTGGGCGGCTTCGATCTGGGTGACTCTCTGGTGCGGGTCGAGCAGCTCCGCGAGCGGGCCCGGGGCCTGGCCGCCGTGCTCGGCGAGCGCCGCCGGGCCGTGGAGCGCGACCGCGGTCGCCTCATGGACACCGGCGTCGTGGCCAACCTGGAGGCCGATGCCGCCCGCATGCGCACCGAGTTGGACGAGGTCGATGCCGGCCTCGAACGGCTCGCACCCGCCGCCGCCGACCTCGCCGAGGAAGAGCAGGCCGTCGAAGCCCGCCGGGCCGAACTGGAGGCCGAGTTCGCCGAAGCCGAGCAGGCCGACGCCGAACGGGCCGCGGCCGACGCCGCCCACGGCCACAGCAGCGACTCCACCGGTGCCCACAAGGTCGGTGCGGCCGAGATCCGCGGCGAGCTGCGCACCCTGCGCTCCACGGCCGAGCGCGGCGCGGCCGAGGCCGGCCGGCTCGACGCCCGCCTGAAGGCGCTCGAGGAGCGCGTCACGCGCCTCGACAGCGAGGCCGAGCGCTTCCGCGGCGAATGCGCGCAGGCCAGCGAGGCCGAGGCGCCACTGGTGGAGGAGCTCACCCTGGCCGAGACGGCCCGTGGCGCGGCCGAGGCCGCGTTCGACGCGGCCGAGCAGGACCACCGCACCGCTCAGGCCGAGCGGTCCACGTGGCAGGCCCGGGCTGACGCCCTGGCCCTCGCCCTCGACCAGGCCCGCGCCCGCGCCGGCGCCGAGAAGCTCGCCGCCGTCACCGGGGTCATCGGCACCCTGCTCGATCTCGTCGAGGTCGACGAGGGCTGGTCGGCCGCGTTCGAAGCGGCCGCCGGCGAGGCGCTGTCGGCCGTGGTGGTCGACGGGCTCGATGCCGCCCGACGCGCCCTCACCATGCTGCACTCGTCGAACACGCCCGGCGCGGTGCTCGCTCTCGGCTCGGTGTTCGGTGCGGCCACGCCGCCGCCCGTGGGCGAGCCGGTGCGCCGGCACGTGCGCAGCAGCAACCCGTCGGTGGAACGGCTGCTCGACGCCATCGTGGGCGGCGCCGTCGCCGTCGACGGGGGTTGGACCGCGGCGGTCGACACCGTGCTCGCCCATCCCGAGGCCGTGGTCGTCACGCGCGACGGCGACCGCTTCGGCGCCCAGGGCTGGCGGGTCGGCGAGGCCTCGGCCGGTGCCACCGGCGCCGCGCTGGAAGAGGCCACCGGCCGGGCCCAGGCCGCCCACGCCGAGCTCGCCCATCACGAGGAGCGCCTGCGCACCGCCCGCTCCGACGTGTCGTCGTGGCGTCAGCGCGAGACCGAGTTGACCCGCCGGCTCGACGCCAACGACGGCCGCCTCACCGGAG
This sequence comes from Actinomycetes bacterium, assembly GCA_031359995.1. Classification (GTDB taxonomy): domain Bacteria; phylum Actinomycetota; class Acidimicrobiia; order Acidimicrobiales; family Ilumatobacteraceae; genus JANMAT01. The sequence goes on along the minus strand of JANMAT010000169.1, from coordinate 14,917 downwards.
CGCAGAACGGGCTCAACCGGGCCCAGGGCGAGCGCCGTGAGGCGGGCACCGAGGCCGAGGCCCTGGCCCAGACCCGCGCCGAACTGGCCGAGCGGCTCGAGCGTGAGCGCGCTCGCATCGTCGAGCTCGAGTCGCTGCTGCCGTCACTGGAAGCCAACGAGAGCGCCCAGGCCGAAGCGGCCCGGCGCCGGCGCGAGGCGCGGGCCCGGCTCGACGCCGCCATCGCCGCCGTCACCGGCAAGCGCCGCGATCTGTCGGTGCGGGCCGCCGCCCTGGACGAGCGCAAGAGCTTCCTCACGCGGCGCATGGCCGAGGTGGAGGCCCGCCTCACCGCCGACGGCATCGCCCGGTCCGAGGCGGCCGAGCGCCGCCAGCAGCTGGAGCGCACGCTCGTGGCCCTCGACCGGTTGTCCGCGGTGCTCGACACCCGCCGCACCGTGATCGACGCCCAGCTGGCCGAGCTGCAGGAGCGCCGCCGGTTGCAGAGCGAGGAGGCACGCGCCGTCGCCCAGGCGCTCGACGGGCACCGCAAGCAGCGCGCCGTGCACGAACGCAGCCTGGAAGGGCTGCGCGAGCGCGAACGGCGCGCCGAGCTCGACGAAGCCGAGGTGAAGCTGCGCCTCGAGCAGGCGGTCGAGACGTTGCGTCGCGACCACGACACCGAGCCCGAGGTCGCCATGGTGGCTGAGATGCCACCGTTGGCCGAAGGCACCTCGGCCCCGGCGCGCGTGCGCGACCTGGAGCGCGAGCTGCGCATCATGGGCCCGATCAACCCGCTGGCGCTGGAGGAGTTCAACGCGCTGCAGGAGCGCCACACGTTCCTGGAAGCGCAGCTCGAAGACGTGCGCAGCACCCGCCGTGAGCTCGGCCAGGTGATCAAGGCGGTCGACACCGAGATCCAGTCGGTGTTCGCCGCGGCCTACGCCGATGTGGCCGACAACTTCACCAAGCTGTTCGGCATGCTGTTCCCCGGCGGTCTCGGCAAGTTGCACCTCACCAACCCTGACGACCTGTTGAACACCGGCATCGAGGTCGAGGCCAAGCCGTCGGGCAAGAACGTGAAGAAGCTGTCGCTGCTGTCGGGGGGCGAGCGCAGCCTCACCGCGCTGGCGTTCCTGTTCGCCGTTTTCCGCAGCCGGCCCAGCCCCTTCTACGTGATGGACGAGGTCGAGGCCGCCCTCGACGACGTGAACCTGCACCGGTTCCTCAGCCTGGTCGACGAGTTCCGCCAGGACGCCCAACTGCTGATCGTGACCCACCAGAAGCGCACCATGGAGGCGGCCGACTGCCTGTTCGGCGTCACCATGCAGCCCGGCGGTTCGTCGCGCGTGGTGAGCGAGAAGGTCCGCGCCCACAGCGAGACCTGACGCCGCGCCGCATCGTCAGCACGCCCGCCTCGCGAGCACTATCGTGACGCCGATTCCGTTCCACGACGGAGAGCGCCGCAGGGGGCGATAGCAGTGTCGGACAACGCAGCGCCGGCGATCAGCTTCGTCGGGGTGCGCAAGCGCTTCGGCGATCCCGCTCGTGGCGGCACCGTGGCCGTCGACGGGGTGGACCTCGACATCGCCCAGGGCGAGTTCTTCTCCATGCTCGGCCCGTCGGGCTCGGGTAAGACGACCATGCTGCGCATGGTCGCCGGCTTCGAGCAGCCGACCGAGGGTCGCATCCTGCTCGACGACGTCGACGTGACCGACCGACCGCCGTTCGACCGCGACGTGAACACCGTGTTCCAGGACTACGCGCTGTTCCCCCACATGACGGTGGGCCAGAACGTGGGCTACGGGCTCATGGTGAAGAAGGTGGCCGCGGCCGAGCGGGCCGCCCGCGTCGAGGCGGCGCTGGCCCAGGTGCGCCTGGCCGAGTACGCCAAGCGCAGGCCGAACCAGCTGTCGGGCGGTCAGCGTCAGCGGGTGGCCCTGGCCCGCGCCCTCGTGAACCGGCCGCGCGTGCTGTTGCTCGACGAACCCCTCGGCGCTCTCGACCTGAAGCTGCGCGAGGAGATGCAGGTCGAGCTGAAGGCCATCCAGCGTGACGTCGGCATCACGTTCCTGTTCGTCACCCACGACCAGGACGAAGCGCTCTCGATGAGCGACCGCATCGCCGTGTTCAACGCGGGTCGCATCGAGCAGGTGGGCACGCCGGCCGAGGTGTACGAGCGCCCGGCCACCGCGTTCGTGGCCGGCTTCGTGGGCACCTCGAACCTGCTGCAGGGTGAGGTGGCCCAGCGCATCGTGGGTCGCCCCGGCACGTTCACGGTGCGCCCCGAGAAGATCCGCCTCGGTGAGCCCGACGCGCCGGTGGGCACGGGGGACCGGGCGGCCGACGGCACCGTCACCGACGTGCGGTACCTCGGCGCCGACACGCGGTTCCGCGTCGCCCTCGATGCCGGCGGCGAGCTCATCGCGACCCAGCAGAACCACACGACCACCTCGATGGACGCCCTCGGGGCGGGTGGTCGTCGCGTGCGCCTCGTCTTCCGCGACGAGCACGTGTTCGCCATCGCCACGACCACCATCACCGTCAGCAGCACCAAAGGGGAGACACCATGAAACCAACGAAGGCCTGGCTGGCCGGCGTCGGCACCGTCGCACTCGTCGTGAGCGCGTGCGGCAGCTCGGGCGGCAGCGGGAGCGGGAAGCTCACCAAGGTGGGCGCGGGCGAGGGTGCGTTGAGCATCATCGCCTGGGCCGGCTACGCCGAGGACGGCTCCACCGACCCGAAGCAGAACTGGGTCGGGCCCTTCGCCGAGAAGACCGGCTGCAAGACCACGGTGAAGGTGGGCAACACCTCCGACGAGATGCTGCAGCTCATGCGCACCGGCGACTACGACGGCGTGTCGGCATCGGGTGACGCCACGCTGCGCCTCATCGCCGCCGGCGACGTGACCGAGGTGAACACCGCGCTCGTGCCCAACTACAAGGACATCAGCGCCTTCCTGAAGGACCAGAACTACAACTCCAAGGGTGGCAAGCAGTACGGCATCCCCCACGGTTGGGGCGCGAACTACCTCATGTGGAACACCGACGTGGTGAAGCCCGACCCCGACTCGTGGGGCGCGGTGTTCGACGCCAACTCGCCTTACAAGGGCAAGGTCACCGCGTACGACGCGCCCATCTACATCGCCGATGCCGCGCTGTACCTCATGAAGACCAAGCCCGAGCTCGGCATCAAGGACCCGTACTCGCTCGACGATGCCCAGTTCAAGGCCACGGTCGATCTGCTGAAGGCCCAGAAGGGCATCATCGGGTCGTACTGGAGCCTCTACACCGACGCCCAGGGCGCCTTCACGCAGGGCAACACCGTCATCGGGACCACGTGGCAGGTCATCAAGGGGCTCGTCGACATCGACGCCAAGGCCAAGGTGAAGGCCATCATCCCCAAGGAGGGCGCCACGGCGTGGTCCGACACGTGGATGGTGTCGTCGAAGGCCAAGCACCCGAACTGCATGTACCTGTGGCTCGACTACATCACCTCGCCCGACGTGCAGGCCCAGGTGGCCCAGTGGTTCGGTGAGGCGCCGGCCAACCCGAAGGCGTGCGACGTGAGCGCCGACATGAAGACGCACTGCGCCACGTACCAGGCCACCGACGAGGCCTTCCACAAGCAGCTCTACTACTGGACCACGCCGACCAAGGAGTGCCTGGACGGTCGGGGCGCCAAGTGCGTCGCCTTCGCCGACTGGGCGAAGGCGTGGACGGAGATCAAGGGCTGATCGTCCATGGCTGACGCGATGACTGCCGGCGGCCCCGGTCGCCGGTTGTCGCGAGCGCTGCATCGGCGCCCGCGCGCCCGGTTGGCCGCACTGCTCACCGCACCGGTGGTGTGGTTGGTGGTGGCCTACCTGGGCGCGCTCGCCGCGCTGCTGGCCACCGCGCTCTTCTCGATCGACGAGTTCACGTCGGCCATCGTCCACAAGATCGGGTTCTCGAACTTCCGCGACATCCTGACCAGCAGCGTGTACCGGGCGGTGACGGTCCGAAGCGTGGGCATCGCGCTGGCCGTCACCGCCATCGACATCGCCATCGGCCTGCCCATCGCGTTCTACCTCGCCAAGGTGGCCAGCTCGCGGGTGCGCTCCTTCGCCGCGGTGGCCGTGCTGTTGCCGCTGTGGGCCAGCTATCTGGTGAAGGCGTACGCGTGGCGGGCCATCGTGACGCCGTCGGGCGGCGTGCTCGACCGCTGGTTCGGCGGCACGCCCGGCTTCGGCGCCACGTCGGTCACACTGACGCTGGCCTACCTGTGGCTGCCGTACATGATCCTGCCCATCTTCGCCGGGCTCGAACGCCTGCCCGACTCGTTGCTGGAAGCGTCGGCCGACCTGGGCGGCAAGGCCGGCCGCACGTTCGCCAGCGTCATCGTGCCCATGATCGTCCCGGCCATCGTGGCCGGGTCGATCTTCACGTTCTCGCTGTCGATGGGCGACTACATCACGGTGCGCATCGTGGGCGGCACCACCCAGATGCTCGGCAGCGTCGTGTACGCCAACTTCGTCGACAACCTGCCGTTCGCGGCGGCGTACTCGGTGGTGCCCGTGGTCATCATGTTCGTGTACCTGAGCCTGGCCCGGCGCACCGGTGCCTTCGAGAACCTCTGATGCACCTGTCGCGCCCCGCCCGCATCGTGCTGCGCGTCGTGGCGTGGCTCGGCCTCGCCTTCCTGTACGCGCCGCTGGTGGTGGTGGCGGCGCTGTCGCTCAACACGTCGAAGAACTTCGTGTGGCCGCCGGCCGGTCTCACGCTGCACTGGTGGTCGCAGGCGGCCCACAACGACGGCGCCCGCTCGGCGTTGTGGGTGTCGGTGAAGCTGGCCGTGTGCGCCGCGCTCGTCGCGCTCGTGCTCGGCACGCTGCTGGCGTTCGCACTGCAACGGTTCCGCTTCTTCGGCCGCAACGCGCTCAGCTTCGCCGTGGTGCTGCCCATCGCCCTGCCCGGCATCGTCACCGGCATCGCCATGAACGCGGGCTTCCGCCAGATCGGGTTCGACCTCGGGTTCCTGACGCTGGTGATCGCCCACGCCACGTTCTCGGTGGTGCTCGTGTACAACAACGTCGTGGCCCGCCTGCGCCGGCTGGCCCCCAGCCTGGAGGAGGCCTCGGCCGACCTGGGGGCCGACACGGTGCAGACGTTCCGCCACGTGACGTTCCCGCTGGTGCGCTCGGCGCTCATGGCCGGCGGCCTGCTGGCCATCGCCCTCAGCTTCGACGAGATCGTGGTCACCACCTTCACCTCGGGTGCCACGGGCAAGACGCTGCCGCAGTGGATCTTCGACAACCTGGCCCGGCCCAACCAGCTGCCCGTCGTCAACGTGGTGGCCACCGCCGTGGTGATCGGCTCGATCGTGCCGGTCTGGCTGGCCCAACGCCTGGCGGGCGGCGACAGCGCGGGCACGCCGGTCGGGCGCTGACCGGGCGCTGGGCGTCGGCCCGACCCGGCCGGGAACCGGCGGGGCGCGGCCGGTAGGGTGGCAGGGCCATGCCAGTCGTGCTCCTCATCCTCCTCATCGTCGGTGTCGCCTTCGGTGTCGGCGTCGCGCTGGCCACCCGGGCCAACTCCCGCCGGGCCCGGGTCGACCTCGAACCGCCCCTGCCCGCCGCCCGCCCGGCCACCCCCTCGATCATCCCCACCCGGCCCCCGGCCGAGATCTCCGACGAGACCCGCGCCGAGATCGACGCTGCCCTCGCGCCGGTGCTCGAAGAGGAACTGGTGGCCGAGGCGCCCCCCGTCGAGGTCGCCACGGTCGACGTCGAGACCGTCGGACCCGAGGCCGAGCCCGACGTCGTCGAGCCCGAGCCCGAGGCCGAGCCCGACGTCGTCGAGCGACCCCGTTTGCGCGACCGCCTGGGCCAGGCCAGGGCCTCGCTGACCGCCGCCTTCACCGGCGTGCGATCCCGCGCCGGCATCACCGAGGAGAGCTGGGACGAGCTGGAAGAGGCCCTGCTGAAGGCCGATGTCGGCCTGCGGGTCACCACCGAGCTCCTCGACGGCCTGCGGGCCCAGGTGAAGAGCAAGGAGATCACCACCCCCGACGAGCTGCTCGACGCGCTGAAGGCCGAGATGAAGCGCCGCTTGGCCGGCCTCGACCGCGAGCTCCGCTTCGAGCCGGGCGAGGGTCCCAACGTGTGGCTCTTCGTCGGCGTGAACGGCGTGGGCAAGACGACCACCATCGGCAAGGTCGCCGCCCAGCAGGGCCGCGAAGGCCGCCACGTGCTGCTCGCCGCCGGCGACACGTTCCGCGCCGCCGCCGCCGAGCAGCTCACCACATGGGCCGAGCGGGCCGGCGCCCACATCGTGCGGGGCAACGAGGGCGGCGATCCGTCGGCCGTCATCTTCGATGCCGTCGAGGCCGCGTCGGCGCGCCACTGCGACCTGGTGCTGGGCGACACGGCGGGCCGCTTGCACACGAAGACGAACCTGATGGAAGAGCTGCGCAAGGTGCGTCGCGTGGCCGAGAAGGGCGCCGGCCGGGTCACCGAGGTGCTCCTGGTGATCGACGCCACCACCGGCCAGAACGGCATGAGCCAGGCCCGCGACTTCACCGAGGCCACCGCGGTCACCGGCGTGGTGCTCACCAAGCTCGACGGTTCGGCCAAGGGTGGCATCGTGTTCCCCATCCAGACCGAGCTCGGCATCCCCGTGAAGCTGGTGGGTCTCGGCGAGACGATCGGCGATCTCGTGCCGTTCGACGCCGACGAGTTCGTGGATGCACTCTTCGCGTGATCCGGGCTCGCCCGCGGGGAACCACGCCGACGGCTCCGGTCGTCAGAAGGGCATGACGATGCGCAACCACCCCTCCCGCCGCCGCCTTGCCGGGGCTGCCGTGGCCGTCGCCGCCATGGCCTTGGCCGCCTGTGGCAGCACCGGCAGCGGCACCACCAAAGGCCCCCCGGCCAAGATCCGGATCTCGTCGGCGTCGGGCTCGTCGACCGCCCCGCGGGCGGCCGAGAGCAAGCTCGCCGCCGGCGCGGCATCGAGCGACGTCGCGCTCTACCCGTTCCAGCCCGTCGAGTACGTGGCCCAGGGCATCCTGGCCGCCCTCGACGGCGACGGCCCGGCGTGGCACTACCCGGCCAAGCCGGCCATCACGAAGGCGAGCATCGCCGCGCTGGCCAAGGCCCTGGGGCTGCCGGGCGACGTCGAGGAGGTGCTGGCCGAGCAGGGCGGCGGCTGGCGCGTGGGCGCCGCCGACTACGCCGGCCCGGTGCTCACGGTGTCGGCTGACGCGGCCGGCAACTGGTTCTTCAGCGGCGGCGTCGACGACTCGGTCCGCAGCACGTGTGCCGGCATGGCCAAGGGTGAGCCCGCCCCCGACCAGCCCGCCGGCTCTGACCCGGGCGCCATCCCGACCACGATCCCCGACCCGAGCTGCGCACAGCCGCTGCCGGCCAACGTGCCCAGCGAGGCCGAGGCCCGCACCAAGGCCACCGACCTGGCCAAGGCGCTGGGCAGCAAGCCGTCGGGCGCCGTCACCGTGGTGGGCGACGAGTACGGACGCTACGCCACGTGGAGCACGGCGCTCGGCGACCTCCTCAACCCGATGACCTGGTCGGCCGCCTACGGCGCCGAGGGCCGGCTGGTGAGCGCGTCGGGCACGCTCGTCGATCCCCAGGAAGCGGCGCCCTACCCCCGCATCGGCACCGCGGCGGCCTTGAAGGCGCTGCAGGACGGCACCTCGTACTTCAACGACGTCCGCCCGATGGAGGCCACGGGCGCGAGCGGCGTGGCCACCGACACCGGGGGCGGCTCGGCGGACAGCGCCGGTGCCTCGGGCTCGGGCGGCGCCAGCACGGGTAGCGCCGTCGCCAGCCCCGGACGCGCCGACGCCCCGGTGGCCGTGGCGCCGACCACCACGATCGGCGGCGCCGGGGAACCGGCCGTCGCCCCGCCGTCGGCCGACGGCATCGACACGTCGTCCACGGTCGTCGAGGAGCCGCCGACCACGCTGCCGCCCCGCCAGGTCACCATCAGCGGGGTCGCCCCCGCCCTCGTGAGCCTGTACGGCGTCGACGGCGACATCTGGCTGGTGCCCGGGTACCGGTTCCTGTCGACCGACGGCGACATCGTGGTGCCGGCCATCGACCGCTCCTTCGTCGAGTCGGTGAACCCGCCGGTGGCCGTCGACGGCACGGCGCCGGCGCCGCCGATCGCCGTCGAGGTCGTGCCGGCCGGCCCGGCCACTGCGGTGGCACCGATCGACACGACCGTCGTGGCCGCCGTCGACACCGTGACGGCGGGGTCCACCGTCAAGCCGTAGCCCGGGCTTCGTCTCGATTCCGTCTCGTCCTGCCCAACCGCACCCGCCCGTTTCAGCCCGACGGGCCGGGCGCCGATGGAGACGGCGTGAGCAGCATCCGCACTGCCGCGATCGCCATCCCCGCCGTCGTCCTCGCCGTGATCGGCGTGACCCTGGTGGGCCGGCCGTCGACCGACGAGGGCCCCGCCGCCGTCGTGCGTGCCACCAACCCGGTGCTGTCGCTGCCGGCGGCCACGACGGCCACGACCGTGGCGATGACCGTGTCGGTGACCACTGCGGCGACGGTGCCGAGCTCCGCGCCGGGGGCGACCACCACCGTCGTGCCCGCCGGGCGCACCTCGTTCGCACTGGGGACGTCACTCACCCCGCTGGGCGGTGACGCCGACGCCTGGGTGCTGGAGCCGTCGGGCACGGCGCGGGCCACGCTCGAGAAGGTCGGCGCCGCCCTGCACACCGCCGACCCCGGGCTGTTCCAGGTCACGGCGACCACGTGGCGCTACGAGGTGCCGGCCACCAGTCGGCCGGTGCCGTTCCTGTGCATCAACCTCGACCTGAACGACCCGCGCGCCTTCCCGCGGTGCCAGCAGGCGATCATCGACGAGAAGCTCGCCTGGCGGGGCGGGCGCCACGCCGTCGACAAGGCCCGCGCCATCTGGACGGCCATGGGCTACGACCTCGGTCTCTACCAGGTCGAACCGGCGCTCGATGGCGATGGGTACGCGGTCGCCCACCTGCTGCTCGGCGGCGAGCCCGTGCGCTCCGGGTTGAAGCTGCGCTTCGAGGACGCCGTGGTGCAGGCGGCCGAGGGCCTGACCGTGACCCCCCGGGCGGTGCCGGCGCGCCGCATCAGCTCGGCCGAGGCGATGAGCGACCTGCAGCGCAACGGGTTCGTCGAGCTGCGCTCGGCCCAGGGCGCCATCGACGCCACCGGCGGGCTCGGCCCCGCCCGCGCCACGATCGTGGCGGTGGAACCGGCGGTGCTCGCCCTGGCGCCCAGCGATGGCAGCGCCGAGCTGTACGCCGTGCCCGGCTACGCCTTCGTGGGCGCCGACGGCACCCGGTTCGTCGTCGCGGCCGTGGCCACCACCCCGGTGTGGGATCCGCCCGCCACCTCCGTGGTCGCGCCCACCGGCCGCGTCGTCGCACCGGGCTGATCGCCCGGCGCGCGACGATGCGGGCATGCCCCTCGATCCCACCCTCGTCGGCCGGGAGCTCGGCCGTCTCGACGTGCGGCCCGACGCCCGCTGGTTGATGGCCTACGCGGCCGGCGTGCCCGACGAACGGCCCGAGCTGTACGAGACCCGGGCCGCGCTGGTGACCCACCCGCTGTTCCCGGTGGCGCCCGAGTGGGAGCTGCTCATCACCTCCCACTCCACGCCGCGGGCCATGCCGCGGTCGGAGTCGGTGCGGGGTGTCCACTACGCCCACGACGTGATCGTCGAGCGCAGCCTGCGTCCCGACGACGAGCTCGTGCTGACGGCGACGGTGATCGGCGTCGACCGGCGCCGGGCCGGCGCCACCCAGGACGTGGTCTTCCACGCCGTCGACGCCAGCGGGGCCACGGTGTGGCGCACCCGCATGACGTCGCTGTTCCGCGGGGTGGCGTTGGTCGGCGAACCGGTGACCGTCGACGTCGGCTGGCCCGAGGGTCTCGGTGAGCCCGACACCGTCGCCCCGCCCCGACCGCTAGCCCAGGTGAGGTCCCACGTGCGGTCGGTGGACGCCCACGTGTACACCGAGTGCGCCCGCATCTGGAACCCGATCCACACCGACACCGCCGTGGCCGAGGAGGCCGGTCTGCACGCGCCGATCCTGCACGGCACGGCCACGCTCGCTCGCGCCGTGTCGTTGGTGACCGGGATGGCCGGTGTGCCCCTGGCCGACGTGCGCCGGGTGTCCGGACGGTTCGCGGCCATGGTCGACCTCGACACCACGGTCACCGTGCGGCTCCTGCACGCCGGACCGACCGTGCTGCGGTTCGACGTGGTCAACGGTGCCGGGCTGGTCGCCGTGGCCGGGGGAGCGATCGGGGTCGGCTCGGTCGAGTGACGGCGGTCACGTCGGGCCGGCCGTGTGCGTGTCGTCGGCCCGCGGGCTGGGGGAGCGGTCCGATCGTCGGCTAACCTTCTCGGCCGCATGTTCGACACGCTGAGCGACCGTTTCGAGGGCATCTTCCGCCGCCTCCGGGGGAAGGGACGACTCTCCGAAGCCGACGTCGACGAGGTGCTCAAGGAGATCCGCGCGGCCCTCCTCGACGCCGACGTCAACGTCGGTGTGGCGCGTGACGTGGTCGCCCGCATCCGCGAGGCCACCATCGGGCTGGAGGCGACCAAGGCGCTGAACCCGGCCCAGCAGGTGCTCAAGGCGGTCGACACCGAGCTCACCCGCATCCTCGGCGGCGAGACGCTGAAGATCGCCTACGCGTCCAAGCCGCCCACCGTGGTGCTCATGGCCGGCCTGCAGGGCTCGGGCAAGACCACGAACTCGGCCAAGCTGGCCCGCTGGTTCCGCAGCCAGGGCCGCAACCCACTGCTCATCGGCGTCGACCTGCAGCGCCCGGCCGCCGTCGACCAGCTGCGCACCCTCGGCCGCCAGGTCGACGTGCCCGTTTTCTCCGACGACGAGGCCGCCCGCTCGGGCAAGGGTGACCCGGTCTTCGTGGCCGCCCGCGGCATGGACGAGGCCCGCCGCCTGGGCAAGGACGTCGTCATCGTCGACACCGCCGGCCGCCTGGCCATCGACGCCGAGATGATGGACCAGGTCCGCCGCATCTCCGAAGCGGTCCGGCCGAACTACACGTTCCTCGTCATCGACGCCATGACCGGCCAGGACGCCGTCACCACCGCCCAGGCCTTCCACCAGACCCTCGAGATCGATGCGGTGATCCTGTCGAAGCTCGACGGCGACGCCCGCGGCGGTGCCGCCCTCAGCGTCAAAGAGGTCATCGGCCGTCCCATCGCCTTCGCGTCCACCGGTGAGAAGCTCGACGCCTTCGAGCAGTTCCACCCCGACCGCATGTCCGAGCGCATCCTCGGCATGGGCGACATCCGCAGCCTCGTCGAGCAGGCCGAGCGGGTCTACGACAAGGACGAGGCCGAGAAGGCGGCCAAGAACCTGCTCCAGGGCCAGTTCACGCTGGACGACTTCCTCGACCAGCTCCAGCAGGTCCGCAAGATGGGGTCGCTCCAGAGCCTCATGGGGATGCTCCCGGGCATGCCCAAGGAGCTCAAGAACCAGAAGATCGACGACAACGAGATCAGCCGCGTCGAGGCCATCGTGCACTCCATGACCAAGCAGGAACGGGCCCGCCCCGAGATGATCGACGGCAGCCGTCGCGCCCGCATCGCCACCGGCTCGGGCACCACCGTGGGCGAGGTGTCCCGCCTCGTCAAGCAGTTCGGCGAGATGCAGAAGATGATGAAGCGCATGGGCGCCATGGCCGGCATGGGCGGCGGCAAGAAGGGCAAGAAGGGCCGGCCCAACCTGGCCGGCCTCGGGCTGCCGCCCGGGTTCCCCTCCAACTGAGCGGGCGTCGCGGCCCGCCAGCACCTACGATCGACACCAGCACAAAGAGAGAAGACCCACCAATGGCAGTGAAGCTCCGTCTCATGCGGTTCGGGAAGACCAAGCAGCCCACGTATCGCGTGGTGGCCGCCGACAGCCGTTCGCCCCGCGACGGCCGGTTCATCGAGATCCTCGGGCAGTACAACCCGCGCAACGAGCCGTCCATCATCAACATCGACAACGCCAAGGCCGTCAAGTGGCTCAACGACGGCGCGCAACCCACCGAGCGCGTGCAGAAGCTGCTGCAGATCTCCGGGGCATGGGCGGAGTTCACCGCCGGGAAGAAGTGAGCGACGGCCCGGTCCCCGTGGCCACCGCCGTGCTCGAGCACCTCGTTCGTTCGCTGGTGGACGAACCCGACGCCGTTCGCGTCGAGGTGCTGGAAGGCGGCGGTCGTCGGAACAACACGTTGCTCGAGGTCCGTACGGGTCCCGGCGACATGGGCCGCGTGATCGGCCGTCGCGGCAAGACCGCGCAGGCCATCCGCGCCGTCGTGCGCGCCGCGGCCACGCGTGACGGCGTCGACGTCGACGTCGACTTCGCCGACTGACGAGGGTTCGCCTGTGAGCGGCCGGCTGCTCGAGGTCGGGCGCATCGTGAAACCCCACGGGCTGCGCGGGGAGGTCGTGGTCGATCTGGTCACCGACCGTCACGAGCGCGTCGACGTGGGCACGGTGCTGACGACGAAGAAGGGTCCCCTGGTGGTGCGGACGTCGCGTCCCCACCAGGGCAAGTGGCTGGTGGTGTTCGACGGCTACGCCGACCGCAACCAGGCCGAGACCCTGGTCGGCCTGGTGCTTGAGGCCGAGGCGCTCGACGATCCCGAGGCGCTGTGGGTCGACGACCTGATCGGCACCCGGGTGGTCGAGGCCGACGGCACCGGGCGGGGCACCGTGGTCTCGGTGATCGAGAACCCGGCCCACGACATCCTGGAGCTCGACTCCGGCGCGCTGGTGCCGGTGGTGTTCATCGAGTCGTGCGTCGACGGCGTCACCACGGTGAAGGTCCCCGAGGGCCTGTTCGACCTGTACGCATGACGCTCGCCGGCGGCGGCTCGGCTCGGCTCGGCCGGACCCGCCGACCGCTGGGGGCGACCGACCGGTCCGAGCTCGTGGGCCCGGCTGGCGTTGGGTCGGTCCGGAACGCAGGGGCGTTCCCACGTGACCCATCGCCGGGACGATCGTTCGCGTTGGGTCGGTCCGGACCCTCGGGGTGTTCCGGTGTGACCCAACGCTCGGCCGGGCGGTTGGCGCCGGGTCAGATGGCGAGCTCGGGCTGGGGCGTGAGCGCCGGCTCGGCGGCGGCCGATGCACCGGACCCGGCCCGGGCCCGGGCGGGCAGGAAGGCGAGGGCGCCGAGCGAGCCGACCACGGTGACGCCGGCGGCGACCCACGAGCCGAGGTGGAACCCGTCCATGAAGGCGTTGCTGGCGATGGCGCGCACGACCCCGCCGGCCTGGGCGCCGGCCTGCTCGGTGACCCGCTGGGCCACCGCGAACGCCGCCCCTACCGACTCGCCGGCCAGGGCCTTGGCGTCGGCCGGCAGCGGCAGCGGGGCCAGGCCGTCGGCCACCTTGGAGCCGTACACCGAGGCGAGCAGGCTGCCGAGCACGGCCACGCCCAGGGTGCCGCCGACCTCGCGGGTGGTGTCGTTCACGGCCGAGCCCACACCGGCCTTCTCGGCCGGCAGTGACCCCATGATCGACTCGGTCGCCGGCGAGGTGGTGAGGCCGAGCCCGGCGCCCAGGATGATCGCCGAGACGGCCACCACGGTGTACGGCGTGGTGCGTCCGATGGTGGCGGCCACTACGAAGCCGACCGACATGAGCACCAGACCGAGGGCCACCACGCGCTTGGTGCCGAAGCGGTGGGCCAGCCGGGGCGCCACGGGAGCGACGGCACCGGTGGCGAAGGCGAACGGCAGGGTGCGCACCCCGGCGGCCAGGGTGTCGTAGCCCCGTACGAACTGCAGGTACTGGGTCAGCAGGAAGATGAAGCCGAACAGGGCGAAGAAGGCCAACATCACCGAGCCCGAAGCGGCCGAGAAGCGGGCGTTGGTGAAGACCTTCACGTCGAGCATGGGGTGGGTGCTGCGGGCCTCCCACGTCACGAACGCGCTGCCGAGCACGACGATGGCGACGAACGAGCCGATGATGAGCGGGCTGGACCAGCCGTGCTTGGGCGCTTCGATGATCGTGGAGACGAGCCCGCCGATGGTGGCGATGGAGAGCACCACACCGAGCACGTCGAGGCGGGGCGCCTCGGGATCACGCGACGTCGGCACCAGGCGTGCACCGAGGGCCAGGGCGATGATGCCCAGCGGCAGGTTCACGATGAACACCGAGCCCCACCAGAAGTGCTCCAGCAGGAAGCCGCCGGAGATGGGGCCGAGGGCCACCGCGGCGCCGACCACGGCCGACCAGATGCCGATGGCCTTGGCCCGCTCGCGGGGGTCGGTGAACACGTTGGCCAGGATCGCCAGCGTGGCCGGGAAGATCAGGGCGGCGCCGATGCCCATGGCGGCGCGGGCGGCGATGAGCTGCCCGGCGGTCTGGGTGAAGGCGGCCACGGTCGAAAACCCGATGAACAGGGCCAGCCCCACCTGCAGGGCGCCCTTGCGGCCCCAACGGTCACCGAGCGAGCCCATGGCCAGCAGCAGGCCGGCGAACACCAGCGAGTAGGCGTCGACCACCCAGGCCAGCTGGCTGGTGGAGGCGTTCAGCTGCCGCACGAGGGTGGGGAGGGTGACGTTGACGATGGTGTTGTCGACGACGCTGATGAACAGCGACAGGCACAGCACGCCGAGGATGGCGTACCGGCGTCGATGGATGAGGGACTGTTCCACGGCGGCTCCTGATCGTTGAACACTGTTATTGATAACGATGTTCTACAATCGATGGCATGGACGTGCAACACCCACCGGGCGTGTCATCGGGCACGGGCGATCCGGGGCCGTCGGCGCCCGCGCTCCTAACATGGGCGGCGATGGCCGCGTCGAAGACCGCTCCGGGGCGCAAGCCCGGTCCCGCGGCCGACCCCGACCAGCGGGTGGAGCTGCTGCGGGCCGCCGCCATGTTGCTGGCCCAGGAGGGGCCCGGCGC
>JANMAT010000168.1:0-44820 GCA_031359995.1 Actinomycetes bacterium | reverse complement strand
GTGCGGGTTCACGGTGACGCCCAGGTCGGCGTTGAGGATCTGACCCTTGGCCCAGTGGTCCTCGATGTCTCTTCGCCAGGCCTTTCGGTTCGACGGCTCGATCGTCTTGTCTATCCAGTCCCACCGGGGGTCGTCGGGGTGGGACGCCGTCCAGACGTAACCGTCCCACGAGGCCTTGTACGTCTCGAAGATCTTCGGATCATCGGGGCTCGAGCTGCGATCACGCACGGTCGGCGGTGGGCTGATGTTGGAGGGCAGCACGGCCGTCAGGTCGGGGCTCGCGGTCACCACGGTGGTGACCGGGACGGTCGAGGTCGTCGTGGCCGCGACCGCCAAGGTGGTCGGGGTAGCACCGACGATGGTGGTGGCCGCCAAGGTGGTCGAGGGCGAGGACGCCTGCGAACTGGACGAACCCAGGAACGTCACCGTGCTGACCGAGCCGCCGCCTTTCGAATCGGAGCAGCCCGCGATGAGTGCGGCCGTAGCCAGCACCGCCATGCCAAGGATTCGACGCATTCGTACCTCCCGGCCGCCCGAGACCGAACGGCGACGATGGTAACCCAAGGGAGCCAGATCGGCTGGTCGTGTCACATCGGCCTGTTGACCCTTGCGACGGTCGGTTGTGACGCACCCATCGGGCTCGGAGCGGAGACGATCAGCTCCGAGTGGCCGCAACCACACACGAGCACGGGGTCGGACGGTCCGACGGACCCCGGCTGGCCGAGCGCGGCGAAGAGCACGAGGCTGATGAGAGTGACGGTGCGATTCAGGTTCATGTTCATGCACATGACTCCGACGAGCGGGTGCTGTGACCGGTTCCCGCGATGACTACGGTGCGCACCATGAAGCTCGGGTACAACACGGGGTACTGGTCGGCCGGCCCGCCTGCGGGCGTGGCCGACGCGGTCAAGCAGGCCGAGGCACTCGGCTACGACTCGTTCTGGACGGCCGAGGCCTACGGATCCGATGCCCTGACGCCGTTGGCATGGTGGGGCGCGCCGACCTCGAAGATCCGCCTCGGCACGGGCATCGTCCAGATCTCGGCCCGCACGCCCTCGGCCACGGCCATGGCGGCCATCACGCTCGACCACCTGTCGAACGGGCGGTTCATCCTCGGCCTCGGCGCCAGCGGCCCCCAAGTGGTCGAGGGCTGGTACGGCCAGCCCTACCCGCGCCCGCTGGCCCGCACACGTGAGTACGTCCAGATCGTGCGCGACATCATCGCCCGCGAGAAGCCCGTGCAGTTCCACGGCGACTTCTACGACCTCCCCGCCAAGGAGGGCATGGGCCTCGGCAAGCCGCTGAAGAGCACCGTGCACCCGCTGCGTTCGTCGATTCCGATCTTCCTCGGTGCCGAGGGTCCGAGGAACGTGGCGCTCTCGGCGGAGATCTGCGATGGCTGGCTCCCGCTCTTCTACTCCCCCAAGGAGGATGCCCACTACCGACGCTGCCTGGCCGAGGGCTTCGGCGCATCGGGCGAGCCCGGCAAGGCCGATCGGTTCGAGGTCGCCTGCGGCGTCACCATCGTGCCCGGCGACGACGTGGAGAAGTGCGCCGACAAGGTGCGTCCGTTCGTCGCGCTGTACGCCGGCGGCATGGGCGCCAAGGGCGCCAACTTCCACTTCGAGGTCTTCGCCCGCATGGGCTGGGAGGCCGAGGCCACCAAGATCCAGGAGCTCTACCTCGCCGGCAAGAAGGAGGAGGCGGCCGCCTCGGTGCCGCTGGCCATGGTGGAAGATGTCGCCCTCGTCGGCCCGGTCGACAAGATCAAGGACGAGCTCCACAAGTGGAAGGACACGTGCATCACCACGATGCTCGTGTCGGGTCCGGCTCAGGTGCTGCCCTTCTACGCCGATCTCGTGCTCGGCTGAAGATTTCCTGCGGGTTCTCGGCCGAGCCCGGAAACTCCGTCGCACCCCCTCCGTAGGGTCGGGGACATGGAAACGGCCACCGCCTGCGCACTGCTGCAGCGTGTCGACGCGCTCGACGCGGCGGCCGCCGACGCCGACGCGTTGGCGGCCGGGCTGGCCGATGTGGGCGCGCTCCGTCGCTTCCTCGACTGGCGAGAGTTCGTGCTCGTGCACGCACTCGGGCAGGTGGCGTCGTTCCCCGAGAAGGTCGTGGCGGAAGCCGAGCGCGTGCCGTTCCGCGCCGCCGAGCAAGCGGTGAAGCGTGCCGACCTGCTGGCCACGTCACCTGTGCTCGCCGCGGCGTTGGCCGACGGTCGGCTGTCGGGTACGCACGTCGACGTGTTCCGCCGAGCCCTCGCCTCGCTCGAGCTGGAAGATCGGCCTCTGCTCGTCGCCCAGACGGAACCGCTCGTGGCACGGGGCGCGTCGGTCGACGCCGACGAGTTCAGCCGCGTCGTGCGCAAGGCGCGCGACGCGGCCCGACGCGACAACGGCATCGATCGCTTCCGCCGCCAGCAACTGGCCACCCGCTTCACCACCTGGGTCGACAACGACACCGGCATGTGGAACTTTCGAGGCGAGTTCGACCCGCTCACCGGCGCCCGCCTCGCGCAGGCGATCAAGGAACGCACCGAGGCCATCTTCCACGACAAGCACCCCGATACCGCTCCGTCCGACCCCGTCGCCCGGCTGCACCACCTGCGCGCCCTCGGCTTCGCCGACCTGGTGTTGAACGGCGGCGTCGGGCGCTCGGGGCGCGCCGACCTCACCGCCGTGGTCGACCTGTCCGACACGCCGCCGGGTGGCACCGCCACCATCGAGTGGGCGCTGCCCGGCATCGACATCCCACTCGCCGCCCTCGTAGCCCGGCACAAGATCGACGTCACGTGCGTGTTCGTGCGCAACGGCGTCGTGGTCGACGCGCCGGGCAAGCTGAACGCCGGCCGCACCGCCCGCCACGCCAACCGCGACCAACGACGAGCGCTGTCGGCGCTCTACCGCACATGCGGCATCCCGGGCTGCACCGTCCCGTACGACGACTGTGTCCTGCACCACCTGCGACGGTGGCGCGACGGCGGCGACACAGACCTGGCCAACCTGTTCCCCGTGTGTGTGCGGCACCACCACTGCATCCACGATGCCGCCTGGCACCTTGAGCTCGGCCCCAACCGAGAGCTCACCGTCACCACGCCCGACGGGCAGGTCCACGCCACCGGCCCGCCCCGAAGACGCCGGCCCGCCTGAGGGCGGGCCGGTCAGTACGGGCCGTCGCAGCAGGAGTCGCGCGGGCCGCACGGCACATCCGACGACATTGGTGACTGGCCTGCGCTCATGCGACGATCGTATGGCGATGACCGGGGCGACACGATGACCATGACGCGCAAGGGCGGCAACGCCGACGCGCCGAAGGCACACCGTGATCCGCCCCGACCGGGCACCGCACGTTCGGCTCTCTCCCACCGGGAGTTCCGGATCGTCTGGCTCGGCCAGCTCGGCTCCTCGGTCGGCTCCTGGATGCAGACGTTCACCATCGGCGTCTTCATCGACAAGCTCACCAAGCAGGGCGCGTGGGTCGGCATCGTCATGTTCGCCCAGATGGTGCCCATGCTCCTGTTCACCATTCCCGGTGGGGTGATCGCCGATCGCTTCGATCGGCGCAAGCTCCTCATCAGCCTGCAGTCGGCCCAGCTGGTGCTGGCCACCGCGCTCGGCCTGCTCACGCTCCTTGACAACTCACCATCAAAGGCTGCTGTCATCGTCCTCGTGTTCGGCGGGGGTGTGTGCAACTCCATGAACGCGCCCGCCTACAGCGCGCTTCTGCCCACCCTCGTCGGACGCGAAGACCTGCCCGGGGCCATCAGCCTCAACTCCGCCGCCATCAACCTCTCCCGGGTCGTCGGCCCCGTCATCGCCGGCCTGCTCTATCCGGTGCTCGGCGCCGGCTGGCTCTACCTGATGAACGCGGTCACGTTCCTGTTCGTGATCGCCGCCCTGCTGCGCATCCGGTTCCCCGAGCTCACCGTGTCGAAGGCCGAAGGCCTCCAGCAACTGGCGGTCGGGTTCCGGGTCGTGAAGGCCGACCCGCTGCTGTCGCGCATCCTGCTCACGATGACGTTCTTCTCGTTCCTGTCGCTGCCGTTCCTGTCGCTGTGGTCGTCGCTCATGCGGGTGCACCTGCACCTGCACTCGGCCGGCACCATCGGCGCCCTGTACGCGGTGTTCGGCGTGGGCGCCCTCGTCGGCAGCCTGGCCGTGGGTGGCGCGCTGGCCAGCGTCGAACGCCATCGCACGGTGCGCTGGGGGCTGGGCGGCTTCGCCGGCTGCATGGCCCTCATCGCTGTCACCGCCAACGCCTGGGTCGCCTTCCCCGCCTTCTTCGTGCTCGGTGCCTGCTACTTCGGCACCACCACCTCCTTGCTCACCGTGCTGCAGGGCAGGGTCGAGGACAAGGTGCGCGGCCGCGTCATGGCCCTGTGGTTCATGAGCTTCGGCGGCACGGTGTCGCTGTGCGGCCCCGTGTTCGGCCCTCTGCTCGACGCCACCAACGGCTACGTCGTGCTCGGCATCGGCGCCGCGTCGGCGGCCGTGCTGGCGTGGTGGTGCAACCTGACCATCGGTGGGCGCCGCTCGGTCGAGGGCGGCGGCGGTCAGGCCGGCGCGTCGGCGGCCAGGTCGGCGGCGTAGCCCGCCTCCATGCGGGCCGGATCGATCGGCTCGGGCATGTTCAGGTGGCACTGCAGCAGCTCGAGCGCGGTGGGCGCCACCAGTTCGGCCCAGCGGTCGGCGTCCCACACGTTGCCACGGCGGAACGACTTGGCGCAGTGGATGAAAGCGTGCTCCACCGTGATGCCGATGGCGCTGGTGGGCCGGCGGATGTCGGTGAACGACGACAGGATCTCGTCGTCCACCGTGACCACGGCGTGGCCGTCGACCCGCAGCGTCTCGTCCCGCCCGGGCAGCACGAACAGCAGACCCACGCTCGGGTTCACCACCACGTTCTGCAACGAGTCGAGCAGGTTGTTGCCGTTCAGGTCGGGCAGCAGCAGCCGGTGGTCGTCCACGATGCGCACGAAGCCCGGCGCGCCACCGCGGGGCGACACGTCGCACCGGCCCGACGCGTCGGCGGTGGCCAGCAGCACGAACGGCGACGCCGCGATGAACGCCCGCGTCGGCTCGTCGAGCACCGTGACCTTCTTGCTCTGCACCAGCTTCGACGGCGCGCGGTAGTGCTGGCGCAGCTGGTCGATCGACGTGACGGCACCGGGGAACGAGTCGCTCATGGCCGCCAGTGTGTCACCGCGGCCGCAGCAACCGTTCCGCCAATCGCTCCAGGCCGGCCACGCGGCTCCCCTTCACCAGCACGGCGTCGTCGGCTCCCAGCTCGCCCAGGGCGGCGACCGCGCCGTCGATGTCATCGAACCGGGTGACCCCGGGGCCGTCGCCGTAGTCGGGTGTGCCCACGGCCATCACCGGCAGCTCCAACGACCGGGCCAGCGCGGCCATGGCCACGTGGCGCTCGGGCGCATCGTCGCCCAGCTCGGCCATGGGGCCCAGCACGGCGACCTTGCGGCCGGTGGCCGGCAGTGCCGCCAACGCCTCCAGCGCGGCGGCCATCGACGTCGGGTTGGCGTTGTAGGCGTCGTTCACCACCAACGCACCCGACGGCGTGCGGGCCACCTCCATGCGCCACGGCGACAGCGTGGCGCCCTCCAGCCCCGCCACCACCTCGGCCAGGGGTACATCGAGCACCAGGCCCACGGCCGCGGCGGCGGCGGCGTTCACCGCCATGTGGGCGCCCGTGACCGCCAGCTGCACCACCGCGCTCCCCCACGGCGTGGCCAGCGTGAAACGGGGCCGGGCCATGTCGTCGAGCTCGATGGCGTCGGCCCGTACGTCGCCGGCCGTGGCCCCGAACGTGAGCACCCGCGCCGTCGTACGGTCGGCCAGGGCCAGGCACACGGCCTGGTCGGCGTTCAGGATGGCCACGCCGGTGGCGGGCAACGCCGCCACCAGTTCGCCCTTGGCCCGGGCCACGCCCTCGATCGTGCCGCCCACCCGGCCGATGTGCGCCTCGCCGATCACGCTGATCACGCCCACGGTGGGCGAGGCCACCCGGCACAGCCTGGTGATCTCACCGAAGCCGCGCATGCCCATTTCGAGCACCACCGCCTCGGTGCCGTCGGGCGCGCCCAGCATGGTGGTGGGCAGGCCCAGCTCGTTGTTGAAGCTGCGCGGGTTCGACGTGGTCCGGTAGTGCCGGGCGAGCACCGCGTGGGTCAGGTCCTTCACGCTCGTCTTGCCCACGGAACCGGTCACGCCCACCACCCGGTCGCCCAGGCGCGAGCGGGCCAACGGGCCCAGCGCCATCAACGCCGCCGCGGTGTCGGCCACGTCCACCGCGGGTACGCGATCGTCGACCACACCGGCCGACGTGAGGTAGGCGGTGGCGCCGGCGTCGATGGCCGCGCCCACGAAGGCGTGGCCGTCGCGGTCGGCCGCCACCGGCACGAACAGCTGGCCCGGCTGCAGCGAACGGGAGTCGAACGACGCGCCGTCGACCACCACATCGGCGCCGCGGACACGCCCGCCACACGCGGTGGCCAGTTCGGAGAGAAGCAATCGCATGACCGGCCTGACGGTAGTGGGTGCCCGTCGGCGTGGGGTGGCTCGCCGTAGGCTCGGGCCCGTGCCCGATCCCTCGCCGCTGCCCCCTCGCGTCAACCTGGTCGTGCTTTTCGGCGGGCAGTCGGCCGAGCACGACGTGAGCCGGGCCACCGCCGCCCACGTGCTCGCCGCCCTCGACGAGGACCGCTACCACGTGCGGGCCGTGGGCATCGACCGCGACGGCCATTGGGTGGACGCCGGCGACGCCGCCCGCGCCCAGATCGAGCACCTGCGCCAAGGCGAGCTGCGCGACGGCCCGGCCATCGCCGCCGGGCTCGAGGTGGTCGGCCCCGCCACCCACGCCGGGCCCGTGCTGGCCGGCGCCGAACCCGGCGCCCCCACCGTGGTGCTGCCCCTGCTGCACGGCCCCCTCGGCGAGGACGGCACCGTGCAGGGCCTGCTCGAACTGGCCGACGTCGCCTACGTGGGCGCCGGCGTGCTGTCGAGCGCCGTCGCCATGGACAAGGCCATGGCCAAGACCGTGCTCGACGCCCACGGCATCCCCCAGGCCCGCTGGCAGGCGTTCCTCGAGCACGAGATCACCGCCACCACCGCGGCCGAGGTCGTCGAACGCTTCGGCCTGCCCGTGTTCGTGAAGCCGGCCAACATGGGCTCCTCAGTCGGCGTCACCAAGGCCAAGACGGTGGAAGCGGTGGCCGACGCCATCGCCACCGCGCTCACCTACGACCGCGTCGTCGTCGTGGAGGAGGCGGTCACCGGGCGCGAGATCGAGGTCGGTGTGCTCGGCAACGAGGTCGTGCGGGCGTCGGTGCCGGGCGAGATCATCCCCGGCCACGAGTTCTACGACTTCGACGACAAGTACATCGACGGCGGCGCCAAGCTGCTCATCCCCGCGCCACTGGCCGAGGCCGACGCCACCCGCGTCCGCGAACTCGCCATCCAGGTGTTCCGGGCCCTGCGGGGCGAAGGACTGGCCCGCATCGACTTCTTCTTCGAGGAAGGCCCCAACGGGCGCGGCTTCCTGTGCAACGAGGCCAACACCATGCCCGGCTTCACGCCGATCTCCATGTACCCGAAGCTGTGGCAGGCCACCGGTGTGGGCTACGGCGAGCTCATCGACGAGCTCGTGCGGCTGGCGCTGGCCCGCCACGAGCGGCGCCGACGCAACACGACGCGCTGAACGCGGCTACGTCCACCGCGAGCGGGCCAGCATCGAGCCCGCGGTCAGCAACCCGAGCCGCGTCACCTCGGCCTCGAGCCGATCGACCCGTTCGTCGACCGGCCCGGTCAGCTCCACCCACGGCTCGTCGAAACGGCGGGCGCGGGAGCGCAACCCGTCACGGAAGCGCTGCTGCATCCACGGCCGGATGTACTCGCTGAAGCGCACGCCGTCGGCCTCGAACGGCACGTCGATGCCGCACAGCACGTACAGGTCGTAGCGGCGGGCGTTGGCGATCTCCTCGACCAGCGTGGTACGGAAGTGCAGGTAGCGCTCGTGCCAGATGGCGGTAGCGAACGCGTCGGTGTCACAGAACAGCAGCGGCCCGGCGCCCTCGGCGGTGTCGTCCTCCAGCTCGCCCTGACGGCGGGCGATCATCACGAAGTCGTCGGTGTCCCAGTGGTCGTTGGTGCCCTCGGCGATCTTGTCGACCGTGTAGTCGCGGCCGCACTCAGGCACCCAGGTGGTGCCGTGGCGGCCGGCCATCAGTCGCGACAGCGTGGTCTTGCCCGACGACTCCGCCCCGACGAAGCAGATCCGGCGGGTCAGGCCACCGCGCACGGTCGCCAGCAGCTCGCCCCACGCGCCCACCGGATCGCGTCGGGCCCGTTCGCGCTCGGCCAACGTGCCGGCGTCGTCGAGCACGCGGGCCCGCCACGCGTCGGCCAGGCCCACCGCGCCGGCCACGACCGTGGGACGGGCACCGAGGGTGCGCTCCACCACCGATGGCGCCGCGGCGTCGGCGGCCACCAGTGCCGCGACGGCCACACCCGGCAGGGCACGCGACAGCCACGCCACGCGCACCGGAGCGGGCACGGCGTCGTCCTCACGATCGACGACGAGCACGGCGACGCCGTCGGCGAGTCGCGCCGCGTCGTGCACCAACGCCAGGTCGGCCATGACGGGCGGGCAGAACTCGCCGACCACGAGCGCGAGAGACATTCCGGTCAGGCTTTCAGCCCGGCGACGGCCGCGCCAGTTCCCGACGGCGCGTCCGCGGCGGGCCCGGCGCCCCCGTCTGTCGCGATTGCACAGGGCGTCGACCACCTCGGGCGCCGTGCTCACACCGGGCTTCTGTCGGGCACCGCCCGATCGTTACCGACTCAGACGAGCTCGATGGCCACGGGCACGGCCCGGCCCAGGGTGTGGCCGACCGGGGAGGTGCCCACGACCTGGTCGTGGATGGCGGCGAGCTGCTCGGGCGTGGCGTCGGCGTCCAGGTGCACACCGACCTTGATCGACTCGTAGCCGGCGTTGCCCTGGGCCAGGCCCAGGAACGTCTTCAGGTCAAGGTCGCCCGACAGGTTGATCTTCAGCTCGCGGATCTCGACCCCGGCGGCCGAGGCGTTGGCGGCGTAGCCCACCGCCAGGCAGTTGCCCAGCGCCGCCAGCAGCTGCTCCACCGGGTTCGGGGCGGTGTCGGTGCCCCCGAGGCCGGCCGGCTCGTCGGACGGGATGGGGGCGAAGTCACGGATCTTCGCCTCGCTGCGGAAGGCGCCCTTCCACGTGACCTCGGCGTTCCACACGGTAGCGGCGGCCTCGGGCGTGGCCTGGATGTGCGCGGCCAGACCGGCCACGGCCGGCAGGTTGACGTCGTTGATCGTCACGGTTGTTCCCCCAGGTAGAACCTGTCGGGACCCAATTCCCGACTATAGGAGTCATCTATTCACACCCGGGCTGGCGCGGTCAAGCGGGAAGGCCCACCGCGGCCCGCACGAACGTGAACAGCTCCCGGCGCAGCCGGGCCAGGGTGGTCGGCCCCGACGGCAGGCCCACGGCCCGCACCGCCTCGGCCTCGGTGGCCACGCCTACGACGGTGGCGTACAGGAACAGCAGCGTGAGCCGAGGGTCGGCCCGGCGGATGGTGCCGGCCCGCATCTCGGCCTCCAGCAGAGCGACGGCCCGGTCCACCAGCGGCGCCAGCCGGGCGCCGATGTCGGCGGCGACGTCGGGCCCCAGCCGGCCCGCCTCCCGCACCAGGCCGAGCAGCTCGGGCCGGCGCACCGCGAACCGGAACACCGTGCGCATGACCGCGTCGAAGCGGGCCACCCCGGTGCGGGCGCCGGCCAGGGCGGCGTCGATGGCCTCGCGCAGCTCGTCGGCCGAACGCTCGATGGCCGCCTCCAGCAGCACGACCTTCGACGGGAACCAGTACAGGACGGTCTGCTTGGTGACGCCCAGCTCGCCGGCGAGGGCATCGAGCGACGTGGCCTCGAAACCCCGCGTGCCGAAGGCCGCCACGGCGACGTCGAGGATGCGATCGGCGGTGGGGCGGACCGCCACCGGCCGCGCTGTCGTCAACCGAGCCACTTACCGGATGGTAGACGATGTGCTAGACCATCGAACCGTGATCGCCGAGTCGCTCGCCGGCAAGCGCATCGCCGTCACCGGCTCCACCGGCTTCCTGGGGACCGCCATGGTGGAACGGCTCCTGCGCTGCGTCCCCGACTGTGAACTGGTGCTGCTCGTCCGCCCGGGCAAGCGCAGCACCGTGGCCAGCCGCGTCCAGCGCGAGATCCTGCGCAACGACGCCTTCGACCGCCTGCGCGAGCAGCTCGGCGGGGCCAAGGCCTTCGAGGAGCACTGTGCCCGCCGCATCAAGGTGGTGGCCGGCGACGTGTCCACCGACGGTCTCGGCCTGAGCGCCGGGGACCGGGCCACCTTCACCAGTTGTGACGTGATCATCCACTCGGCGGCCTCGGTCAGCTTCGACTCGCCCCTCGACCAGGCCGTCGAGGTCAACCTGCTCGGCCCGGTGCGCATCGTGACGCTGCTCAACGAGGTCGGCGTCACCCCGTTCCTCGTGGCCGTGTCCACCTGCTACGTGGCCGGCAACCGCCGAGGGCGGGCCCCCGAGGCCCTCGTGTCCGAGGGCCCCTTCGACCTCGGCCTGTCCTGGAAGAACGAGGTCGCCGCCGCCCGTCGGCTGAAGGGCGACACCGAGGCGCTCAGCCGTCAGCCGGCCCGCCTGGGCGAGTTCCGCACGCGGGCCCGCCACGAGCTCGGCGCCGCCGGTGCCCCGGCCCTGGCGGCCAAGACCGAGCGGTACCGCGAGCGCTGGGTCACCGATCAGCTGGTGCAGGCCGGGCGGGCCCGTGCCGCCAGCGTGGCGTGGCCCGACGCCTATGCCTACACCAAGGCCCTCGGCGAGCAGGCCCTCACCGAGTCCAAGGGCGACGTGCCGGTCTGCATCGTGCGTCCTTCCATCATCGAGTCGGCCGTGTCCGAGCCGTTCCCCGGCTGGATCCGCGGCTTTCGCATGGCCGAGCCGGTCATCGTCAGCTACGCCCGCGGCCTGCTCACCGAGTTCCCCGGCGTGCCCGAGGGCACCATCGACGTGATCCCGGTCGACCACGTGGTGGCCGCCACCATCTGCGTGGCCGCCATGGGGCCCGAGCAGGCGCCCCGCATCACCCAGGTCGCCTCGGGCAGCGTCAACCCGCTCAAGTACCGCACGCTGGTCGACAACGTGCGCGAGTGGTTCTCCGAGCATCCGCTCTACGACAACCACGGCCAGCCCATCGACGTGCCCGAGTGGAAGTTCCCCGGCCGCGGACGCGTGCAGGGCCAGCTGCACCGGGCCGAGAAGCTGCTCACGCGCGGCGAGAAGGTGCTGCAGGCGCTGCCGTTGCGGGGCAAGCAGGCCCAGTTCGCCGCCAAGGTCGAAGAGCGCAAGAACGAGGTCGAGCGGGCCATCGAGTACGTCGACCTCTACGGCGCCTACGCCGAGTGCGAGGCGCTCTACGACGTCGACAACCTGCTCGGCATGTGGGCCGGGCTCGACCGCGCCGATCAGGACGCGTTCGCCTTCGACCCCCGCGTCGTCGACTGGCCCCGCTACATCCACGACGTCCACCTGCCCTCGGTCGTGCAGCACGCGCGCGTGAAGACCACGCCGACGCGCCAGAAGCCCGACGAGCGCCGCAACCGCCTGCGCAAGGGCGTGCTGTCACCCGAACGCCACGTGGCCGCCTTCGACCTCGAGAACACCCTCATCGCCTCGAACGTGGTCGAGAGCTACGCGTGGCTGGCCACCCGCCGGCTGCCCAACGACGACCGCACCCGCTTCGTGCTCAAGACGCTGTTGGAAGCACCCGGCCTGCTCAAGCTCGACCGCAGGGACCGCGGCGACTTCCTGCGCCACTTCTACCGACGCTACGAGAACGCCCCGATCGACGTGCTCAGCGACGATGCCCTGGAGCTGCTCACGCGCCTCATCGTCACCAAGAGCTTCCCGGCCGGCATCCGTCGCGTCCGCGAGCACAAGGCGCTGGGCCACCGCACGGTGCTCATCACCGGCGCCCTCGACTTCGTGGTCGCCCCGCTGAAGCCGCTGTTCGACGTGATCGTCGCCGCCGAGATGACCCGCAAGCCCGACGGCACCTTCACCGGCGAGCTCACCGGCGTGCCGCCCACCGGCGAGACGCGGGCTCAGATCCTGCAGGAGTACTGCGAGGCCGAGGGCCTCAACATCGAAGAGTCGATCGCCTACGCCGACTCCACCAGCGACCTGCCGTTGTTGGAAGCGGTCGGCTTTCCCGTGGCCGTGAACCCCGAGACCCGCCTGGCCGCCATCGCCCGCAAGCGGGGCTGGCTGGTGGAGCACTGGGCCAAGGCGCCCGGTGGGCCCCGCCCGCTCCTGCCGATCGGCCGCCGCCTGGGCACGAGCAACGACCCGGTGACCGAGCCGATGATGGATCGCATCACGCGGCGCGTGATGGAGGGCAAGCAGTGAAGGCCCTCCAGTTCGACCGCAAGCCACTGCGCATCGCCGCCGCGTTCATGGCCGGCTCGGTGGCGCCCGGCCGCGGCGCGGCGTGGGGCCCGCTCGAGCTGATCGACGACGACGACCCCGCGCTGCCCACCGACGAGTGGGTGCGCCTACGCCCCCGCCTGTCGGGCATCTGCGGCAGCGACCTGGCCACCATCGACGCCCGCTCCAGCCGCTACTTCGAGCCCATCGTGAGCTTCCCGTTCACCCTGGGCCACGAGGTGGTGGCCGAGACGGCTGACGGTCGACGCGTGGTGATCGTGCCGGTGCTCAGCTGCGTGACCCGCGGCATCGACCCGGTGTGCGACATGTGCGCGGCCGGCCGCATCAACCTGTGCGAGCGGGTGGCGTTCGGCCACCTCTCCCCCGGCCTGCAGACCGGCTTCTGCGCCGACACCGGCGGCGGCTGGTCGACCTCGATGGTGGCCCACCCGAGCCAGATCGTGGCCGTGCCCGACGACCTCTCCGACGAGGCCGCCGTGATGCTCGAACCCACCGCCTGCGCCGTGCACGCCGCGGCGCGCGACACCGGCGAGCACACGGTGATCATCGGCGCCGGCACGCTCGGCCTGCTCACCCTGGCGGCCATGGCGACACGCCGCGAGCAGCGGGGTGGCACCCCGGCCCCCATCATCGTGACGGCCAAGTACGCCGAGCAGAAGCGCCTGGCCAAGGAGCTCGGCGCCGACGTGGTGTGCGCCCCTGACGAGTTGCCCCGCTGGGTGCGGCGTCTGTCGGGCTCGCTGGCCGTCGGCAACCAGCTCACGTGCGGGTTCAACCACGTCGTCGACTGCGTCGGCACCAGCGACTCCATCGACCAGGCGTTGAAGATCGCCGCCCCCGGCGGCGAGGTGCTGCTGGTGGGCATGCCGGCCAAGGTCACGCTCGAGCTCACCGGGCTGTGGCACCGCGAGACGGCCATCCGCGGCTGCTACGCCTACGAGCGGGCCGACTTCGACACCGCCATCGACGTCGTGCGCCGGTTCGACCTGGGCCGCCTGGTGTCGGCCACGTACCCGCTGCGTCGGTACAAGGACGCGCTCGAGCACGCCGCGTCGGCCGGTCGGCGCGGTGCCGTGAAGGTCGCGTTCGACATGAGAGCCGAGAAGCGACGATGACGACGACGAGAAGGACCCGCTGATGCCCCGCCCTGGTTACGTCCTGGAGGTCGACCGCTCGACCCCGCCGACGCTGTTCTGGCGGGGCGAGGGCTTCAGCCTCGAGAAGCTGCCCGCCGGCCGGTCGCGCGTGATCTACCCCGGCGAGCCGCTGCCCGCGCTCGACGACATCGACGGCGCCATCGCCCACGCGCTCGAGCATCCGCACGACGCCGACCCGCTGTCGGCGCTGCTGTTCCCGGGCATGAGGCTCACCATCGCCTTCGACGACATCAGCCTGCCGCTGCCCAAGATGCGCCGCCCCGACGTGCGCCAGCGCGTCATCGAGGCCGTGCTCGACGCGGCCGCCTCGGCCGGCGTGGACGACGTGGTGCTCATCGCCGCGCTGGCCCTGCACCGCCGCATGACCGAGGACGAGCTGCGCCACGCCCTGGGCGATCGCATCTACGACGCCTTCGCCCCGCGTGGTCTGCTGCAGCAGCACGATGCCGAAGACCCCAAGGCACTGTCGTTCCTGGGCACCACGCCCGAGGGCGAAGAGGTCGAGATCAACAAGCGGGCGGCCGAGAGCGACCTGCTCGTCTACGTGAACATCAACCTGGTCGCCATGGACGGCGGCTGGAAGTCGACCGCCACCGGCCTGGCCAGCTACCGCAGCCTGCGGCACCACCACAACCCCGACACCATGCAGCGCTCGCACAGCTTCATGGACCAGCACCGCTCCGAGCTGCACAAGAGCAACTGGCGCATGGGCAAGGTGCTGGTGGACTCGGGCGTGAAGGTGTTCCAGATCGAGACCACGCTCAACACCGACACGTTCCCCTCGAAGTTCGAGTTCCTGTCGAAGCGCGAGTGGGAGTGGACTGGCCGCGACCGCGCCGCGTTCCTGGCCCTGTCGAAGAGCCTGAAGGTGACGCCGAACCGCATGGCGCGTGGCATCTTCCACTCGATCGAGGCGCCGCACCAGATGACCTCGATCCAGTGCGGTGAGGTCGGTGCGGTCCACAAGATCACCACCGAGCACGTGTACAAGCAGCAGATGGTGCCGGTGCAGGGTCAGACCGACATCCTCACGATGGGCATCCCGTACATCAGCCCGTACAACGTGAACTCGATCATGAACCCGGTCCTGGTCATGTGCATGGGGCTCGGCTACTACTTCAACCTGTACCGCGGGAAGCCGCTCGTGCGCGAGGGCGGCGTCGTGATCATGACCCACCCCACGCCGTGGGAGTTCAACCCGGTGCACCACCCGAGCTACATCGACTTCTTCGAGCAGTGCCTGGCCGACACCACCGACCCGACCGAGCTGTCGAAGAAGTACGAGAAGTCCTTCGCCGAGGACGAGTGGTACCGCCACCTGTACCGCACCAGCTACGCCTACCACGGCGTGCACCCGTTCTACATGTGGTACTGGGGCAGCCACGGCCTGCAGCACTGTGGCCGCATCATCATCGTGGGCGGCGAACCCCGCTCGGTGCGCCGCCTCGGCTTCATGCCGGCGTCGACCTTGGACGACGCCCTCGAGATGGCCAGCG
Source organism: Actinomycetes bacterium (assembly GCA_031359995.1). Lineage (GTDB taxonomy): Bacteria > Actinomycetota > Acidimicrobiia > Acidimicrobiales > Ilumatobacteraceae > JANMAT01. Next base: position 29,638 of record JANMAT010000168.1, on the reverse strand, counting down.
ACGTGGTCGGCCGCGACGCCACCATCACCCACCTGCACGCCCCGCCGTTGATGATGGCCGACGTGTCATGAGCCGGCGCTTCACGAGGTCGCGCTGATGGCCGCGGGGCAACAGTCCAAGCTGGTCGCGTTCCGCAAGGCGGCGCGCGCCGTCGATTCGGTGGGCCGCCGAGTCACCATCGCGCGCGCCACCATCGGCCGCGCCGGCTTCCCGTACCGCGCCCCCACCACGCCCGGCCACGCCGAGCTGCAGCCCACCAAGGGCAAGACCGGCATCGACTTCGACACCGAGTGGGCCCGCACGCCGCTGGCCAACCGAGTCCGCAAGACGCTCGTCGCCGGGCCGTTGCGCGCCGCGGTGAAGACCTTCGCCGACCCGCGCATCCAAGGTCTCGACCGCCTGGCCGACCTGCGCCGGCGTGACGACGCACCGCCCATGATCTTCGTGGCCAACCACCACAGCCACCTCGACGCACCACTCATGCTCACGTCGATCCCGGCCCCCTGGCGCGACAAGCTGTTCGTGGTGGCGGCGGCCGACTACTTCTTCACCTCGCGCGTCACCAGCGCGGCCTCGGCACTGGCGCTCGGGGCCATCCCGATCGACCGCTCCACGGTGAACCGACGCACGTCCGACCAGGCCGCCGCGCTCATCGCCGACGGCTGGAGCATGGTGATCTTCCCCGAGGGCGGCCGCTCCCCCGACGGGTGGGGGCAGCCGTTCAAGGGCGGGGCCGCCTTCCTGGCCGACAAGTGCCGCGTGCCCGTCGTGCCCGTGCACATCGACGGTACGGGCGCCATCTGGGGCAAGGGAGCGTCGCGCATCAAGCCCGGTTCGGTCACCGTGACCTTCGGTGCCCCGCTGCACCAGCGTGACGACGAGAACGTGCGCCGATTCAGCGACCGCATCGAGCGAGCCGTCAGCGAGCTGGGCGACGAATCGCTCTACGACTGGTGGACGGCCCGCCAGCGCGCCGCCGCCGGGGCCACGCCCCGCCTCACCGGGCCGGCCGCCACGGGCTGGCGCCGCGCCTGGGCGCTCGGCGACCACCGTCAGCGCGGAGCCGCCGCACGCCGTCGCCGTCAGAAGCGACGCTGGCCCACGCTCGACTGAGCGCGGCTTCGTCTCGAAAGGGTCAGGTCCGTGCGCGACCCCGATCCGGGCTCCTACCCTGGGGAGGTGAGCCAGGGCACCCAGCACCCTTCCTCCACGCGGCCGGCCGAGCTGCTGGGGCCGAACTACTCCCTCGCCGTCGGGCCGACCCCCCGCACCCGTCGCCCCTTCCCGCACCTGCCCGCGCTCGACGGCCTCCGTGGCCTGGCCGTGGTGGCGGTGCTGTGCTTCCACGGTGACTGGCGCTGGGCCGCCGGCGGCTTCCTGGGCGTGTCCACGTTCTTCACGCTGTCGGGCTACCTGATCACCGCCCGTCTCGTGCACGACTTCGGTGAGACCGGCACCGTCGACCTGCGGGCGTTCTGGGAGCGGCGCATCCGGCGCCTGCTGCCGGCGGCGGTCACCACGGTCGCCGTGGTCGTCATCCTCGCCGCCACCATGGCGTCGGTGTTCCGCGAGCACCTGGCCGGCGACGTCGTGGGTGCCCTCACCAACATGGCCAACTGGCGCTTCTGGGCGGCCCAGCGCTCGTACGCCAGCCTGTTCGCGACCCAGTCGCCCCTGCTGCACTTCTGGAGCCTGGCGATCGAGGAGCAGTTCTACCTCGTGTTCCCGCTGCTGGCCTGGCTCGTGCTGGTGAAGCTGAGGGCCAAGCGGGCGGTGTTCGGGCTGGTCGTGGTGGTGCTGGCCATCGCCGCGTCGGTGGGGTCCACGCTGGCCGGCCTGGCCGGCAAGAGCACCCTCGTGTACTACGCCACCCCGCTGCGGGCGGCCGAGATCCTGATGGGCTGCGCGCTGGCCCTGGTGCCCCTGGGGCGCCCCGCACAACGGTGGAGCAGCGCATACGGCCGCTACGTGCCGATGATGGCGCTGTCCGCCTGCGTGCTGCTGTGGGTCGCCACCACCAAGGACATGCGCTGGCTCGACCGCGGCGGCCTGCCCGCCTACTCGCTGCTGTCGGCCGCGGTGGTGCTCGGCTGCGTGCGGGTGGGCCCGGTGCAGCGCATCCTGAGCCTGCGCCCCCTGCGCTGGCTCGGCAGCATCTCCTACGGGCTGTACCTGTATCACTGGCCCCTGTTCCTGCTGTTCAACCAGCGTCGCGTGCGCCTGGAGGCCGGGCCCCGCTTCGCCCTGCAGGTGGGCGTGTCCGTGGGCGCCGCGCTGCTCAGCTACCACCTGCTCGAACGACCCATCCTGCACGGCGACCGGCCGGGCTGGGTGCAGCACCGCCGCATCGGCATGCCGCTGGTCGCCGGCATGGCCGCCGTGCTGGCCACGTCGATCCTGGTCGACGGGCCCGGCGGGGTGGCGGCCGCCGGGGGGTTCCCGCCGTCGGTGGAGGCGACCCGCAAGCGGCTGTCGGCCACCACCCGATCGACCCGTCCGCCCGAGCCGACCCGCGCGCCGGCCGGTGACACCACCGTGCTGCCCACCACCGACGTGCCCCTCGCCGCGGCGGCCAACGTGGCCGGCACCGTGGTGACCCCGGCCACGGAGGCGACCACGGTGCCCACCACCGAGGTGACCTCGGTGCCCACCACGCCGGCGCCCCCGACCACGCGGGAACCGGTGCCGCTGCTCCGGGTGGCGGCGTTCGGTGACTCGACCGCGCTGCTGACCGGCGGGGGCCTCGACACGTGGGGCCAGGAGACCAGGACGCTCCAGGTCGACATCCAGGGCACCGCCCTCGGCTGCGGCATCGTGCGGGGCGGCAAGTACCGCGTGCCCGGCTTCGGCGAGGGACCCCAGCGCGAGGAGTGCAACAACTGGGCCCAGCGGTGGACGAAGGTGCTCGACGGCCAGCCGGCCGACGTCTCCGTGGTGCTGGTGGGCACGTGGGACGTCACCGACCACCAGCTTCCCGGCGACACCCAGTGGCGCGCCCCCGGCGACCCGATCTACGACGCCTACCTCAAGCGCGACATGCTGGCCGCCGTCGACGAGCTGTCGACCAAGTCGCCCGTCGTGGTGTGGCTCACGTGCCCGCTCATCGACTTCGGGTTGAAGGAGAACGGCATCTCGCCCCGCCACCCGATGTCGGATCCGGCCCGGATGGTCCGCTTCAACCAGCTGTTGGGCGAGGTCGCCAACGAGCGGGCGAACCTGCGCATCGTCGACCTGGCCGGCTTCCTCGCCCAGTCGCCCGGCGGTGAGCTCGACCGCATCATGCGGCCCGATGGCGTGCACTTCACCGACCAGGCGGCGCTGCAGGTCGCCAACTGGCTCGGCCCCGAGCTGCTCTCGATCGCCGCCGAGAAGCTCGCCCGCTGACCCCACCGCGCTACGGTCACCCCCCGGGGAACGGACGCGTACTCACGACCCCGGCGCCCCGATCCGGTGCGTTCGGGCTCCGGTTCGAGCGAGGCACGAGGAGCGTGGGGACATGACGGTGCGACTGCGACAGATCGCGTTGGTGGCCGGGGACCTGGCCGCGGCCGAGGCGGCCATCACCTCGACCCTCGGCGTCGAGCTCTGCTTCCGCGACCCGAACGTGGGCGTGTTCGGACTGGTGAACGCCCTGTTCCCCGTCGGCGACCAGCTGCTCGAGGTCGTGTCGCCCGAGCGCGACGGCACCACCGCGGGGCGCCTGCTGGAGCGGCGCGGCGGCGACGGCGGCTACATGGTGATCGTGCAGGCCGAGAACAGGGCCGAGCTCGAGCGGCTGCGGTCCCGCCTGCCCGACCTGGGCATCCGCGTGGTGTGGCAGAGCGATCGGCCCACCATGGCCGGCACCCACCTGCATCCGCGCGACACCGGCGGCGCCATCGTGTCGATCGACGCCGCCGACCCGCCCGAGGCGTGGGAGTGGGCCGGTCCCGGCTGGCGCGGGCACATCCGCACCGACGTGGTCACCGGTTTCGCCGGCGTCGAGATCGGCGCGGCCGACCCCGCGGCCATGGCCGCCCGCTGGGCCGCCGCCCTGGACGCGCCCGTGGGCGCCGACGGGGTCAGCGTGGCGCTGGCCGACGCCGTGCTGACGTTCACGCCCGCGGGAGCCCGGGGCGAGGGCGTGGACGGTCTCACCTTCACCGCCGCCGACCGCAGCCGGGCCGGCGAGACCCACGAGCTCGTCGGCGTGCGCGTGGGCCTGGTGTAGACCAGCTACTTCTTGGTGGTGGCGGTGGTCTTGGCCGCCGTGGTGGCGGTGCCGCCCTTGGGGATGTTCAACTTCTGCCCCACCTGCAGACCGTTGGCGGTGACGCCCGGGTTCAGCGACTGCAGCGTGGCGAGCTGGATGCCGATCTTCTTGGCGATGCCCACGAGCGTGTCACCGGACTGCACCGTGTAGGTGGCGCCGGTCTTGGCCGCCCCTGTGGTGGTCGTGGTCTTGGCCGGGTTGCCCGCCGCGCTCGACTGCGACGGCGTGCCCGCCGACGGCACGGTGACGCCGGCGTCGGACGGCGGGGGGATCACCAGCACGTCGCCGGGCTGGATCTTGTTCAGGTCCTTGTCGGGGTTCGCCCCCTGCAGTTCCCCGAACGTGACCGCGTTCTTCCGGGCGATCAGCACGGCCACGTCGCCGGCGCGCACCGTGTAGCTGCCCGGCGAGTCCTGAGTGGCCGCGGTGTCGCCGGCGGCCGGCGCGTCGGCGCCGCCGGCGGTGACCGTGGGCAGCGGCGCCGCCGTGGTCGTGGTGGTCGTGGGCTGGTACGGGACCGTGGCGAACGACGTGGCGCCGCCCTTGCGCGTGGTCGGCGTGGACTTGGTGGACGACTGCTTCGACTGCACGCCCGTGAGCCCGCAGCCGGCCAGCAGGGCGCCGGCCCCGACGAGACCACACAGACCCACGACGGCGGCGCGCCCGAACGACGCCTTGAGCGAGGTGCTGCGGTCCATGGCCACTCAGCCTAGGTCCAACCGCGCCCCTGGTGGCGGCACCCTTCCCGCTCTCAGTAGGTGAGGAGGCCCTCGAACCCCACCAGATGGCCGGTGTCACCGACCGACTCGATGGCTCGGGCGCCGTCGCGGCCCACGCGGAACTGGTTCACCGCGGTGTGGGCGGGCCGGAACAGCATGTCGGTCGGTGTGCCGATGAGGTCGGCCAGGTAGGCGTTGATCACCCCGCCGTGACAGGCGATGACGACGCGCTGACCCCGGTGGCTGACGGCGATGCCGTCGATCACCGAGCAGCAGCGGCGGCGGAAGTCGAGGCTCAGCTCCGTGGCCGGGTACACGTCCCAGCGCCGGTGCCGGATCATCGCCTCGCGGTAGCCCAGCAGGCGCTCGCGACCCACCAGTTCGAGCAGCGGCTGGTCCTGAGGCAGATCGCGGTACACCTCGATCTCGCGCAAGTCGTCGCGCACCTGCACCTCGAGGCCATGGTGACCGGCCACCGCCGCGCCCGTGTCGTAGGCCCGCAGCAGCGGGCTGGCGTACACCGCGTCGACGTGGTCGTCGGCGAACCTCAGGCCGACCCGTTCCGCCTGCCGGCGCCCGACCGGCGACAGGGGCGGGTCGACCATGCCGGCCACGCCGGTGACCGTGAGGTCGGGGAAGTCCTGTTGCCCGTGCCGCACGAGGACCAGGTCGCAGTGGACCCGGCCGTCGAGCAGGAAGGCGACGTCGAGTGCGCCGGGCATGCCGGTGAGGCGACCGGGCATGCGGACCGGCGCGCCGTCGGTGTCCTGGTCGTCGCTCACATCAACGGCCGGGCGGTCGGCGTGATGGGCGCCGGCAGGGTGCTCTCGCCCATGAGCCAGCGGTCGACCCCGGCGGCGCACGAGCGCCCCTCGGCGATGGCCCACACGATCAGGCTCTGGCCGCGGCCGGCGTCGCCGGCCACGAACACGCCGGGCACGTCGCTCATGAAGTCGGCGCCTCGGGCCACGTTGCCGCGGGCGTCGAACCGGAGCCCGAGCGACTCCATCCACGTGCCCTTCTCGGGGCCGACGAAGCCCATGGCCAACAGCACCAGCTCGGCGGGCAGCTCGAAGTCGGTGCCGTCGATCTTCTCGAAACGACCGCCGCGGCTCTCGACCTGGTGACCGCGCAGCGCCCGCACGTTGCCGTCGTCGTCGCCCCGGAAGCACTCGGTGTTCACGCTGAACAGCCGGTCGCCACCCTCTTCGTGGGCCGACGACGTGCGCAGGATGAAGCTCCACTGCGGCCACGGGTTGTCGCCGGCGCGGGTCTCGGGCGGGCGGGGCAGGATCTCGAGCTGGGTGACCGAGGCGGCGCCGTGGCGGTGCGAGGTGCCGAGGCAGTCGGCGCCGGTGTCGCCGCCGCCGATGATGACCACGTGCTTGCCCGCCGCGCTGATGGCCGGTTCGGGGTAGTCGCCCTCCTGCACGTGGTTGGCCAGCGGCAGGAACTCCATGGCCTGGTGGATGCCGAGGAGCTCACGCCCGGGGATCGGCAGGTCGCGCCAGGCCGTGGCCCCCACCGCCAGCACCACCGCGTCGCTCGACGCCAGCAGCACGTCGATGTCGACGTTGCGGCCGACCTCGGCGTTCACGCGGAACTCCGTGCCCTCGGCCTTCATCTGCTCGAGGCGGCGGTCGAGGTGGGCCTTCTCCATCTTGAACTCGGGGATGCCGTAGCGCAGCAAACCCCCGATGCGGTCGGCCCGCTCCAGCACGACCACGTCGTGGCCGGCGCGTGTGAGCTGCTGGGCCGTGGCCAGACCGGCGGGGCCCGACCCGATCACGATGACGCGCTTGCCCGTCTGGCGCGACGGGCGTTGGGGCGTGATCCAGCCCTCACGCCACGCCCGGTCCACGATCTCGACCTCGACCTGCTTGATGGCGACCGGGTCGGCGTTGATGCCGAGCACGCAGGCCGACTCGCACGGCGCCGGGCACAGGCGGCCGGTGAACTCGGGGAAGTTGTTGGTGGCGTGCAGCCGCTCGATGGCGTCCTGCCAGTGGTCGCGGTAGGCGAGGTCGTTCCAGTCGGGGATCAGGTTCCCCAGGGGGCAACCGTTGTTGCAGAACGGGATGCCGCAGTCCATGCAGCGCCCGGCCTGGGTCGTGATCTTGTCGACCGGGAACGGCTCGTAGACCTCCTTCCAGTCCTTCAGCCGCACCGGCACCGAGCGCCGCACGGGCAGCTCGCGCGACCACTTCAGGAAGCCCGTCGTCTCACCCATGTCAGCTCTGTCCCATCACTCGGGCCAACGTGGTGGCCTCGTCGAGACCATCGGCCTCGGCCTGCTTCATGACCGTGAGCACCCGCTTGTAGTCGGTGGGCATCACCTTGCGGAAGTGTTCCACCGACGTGTCCCAGTCGTCGAGCAGCCGCTCGGCCACCGCGGAACCGGTGAGCACGTGGTGGCGCTGCACGGCGCCGCGCAGGAAGGAACGATCCTCGTCGTCGAGATCGTCGAGCTCGACCATCTCCTTGTTCAACCGCGACGGGAACGTGCCATCGGCGTCGAACACGTAGGCGACACCGCCCGACATGCCGGCACCGAAGTTGCGGCCGGTACCGCCGAGCACCACCACCCGACCGCCGGTCATGTACTCGCAGCCGTGGTCGCCCACGCCCTCGACCACGGCGAGGGCTCCCGAGTTGCGGACGCAGAAGCGCTCGCCCACGACGCCGCGCAGGAAGATCTCGCCGCTGGTGGCGCCGTAGCCGATCACGTTGCCGGCGATGGTGTTCTCCTCGGCCACGAACGTGGACGTGCGGGGTGGGTGCACGATGATGCGGCCGCCCGACAGGCCCTTGCCGACGTAGTCGTTGGCGTCGCCCTCGAGCCGCAAGGTGATGCCCTGGGGCACGAACGCCCCGAAGCTCTGCCCGGCCGAGCCGAAGAAGTTGATCTCGATGGTGCCGTCGGGCAGCGTCTGGCGCTTCCACTGCTTGGTGATCTCGTGGCCGAGCATCGTGCCGACGGTGCGGTTCACGTTGCTGATCTTCTTCACCAGCTGCACGCGCCGGCCGTCGTGGACGGCGTCCTGGCACTCGCGGATGAGCTCGGCGTCGAGCGCGGCCTCGAGGCCGTGGTCCTGGGCCACCGACTGGTGCAACGTCTGCTCGTACGGGTTCTGGGCCGCCACCAGGATGGGCGACAGGTCGAGGCCCTTGGCCTTCCAGTGGTCGACGGCTGGACGCGTGTCGAGCAGCTCGGCGTGGCCGATGGCCTCCTGCAGCGTGCGCAAGCCGAGTGAGGCGAGCAGCTCGCGCACCTCTTCGGCGATGAACTCGAAGAAGTTCACGACGAACTCGGGCTTGCCCGAGAACCGCTTGCGCAGCTCGGGGTTCTGCGTGGCCACGCCCACCGGGCAGGTGTCGAGATGGCAGACGCGCATCATCACGCAGCCCGACACCACCAGCGGGGCGGTGGCGAAGCCGAACTCCTCGGCGCCGAGCAGCGCGGCCACGACCACGTCGCGACCGGTCTTCAACTGGCCGTCGGCCTGCACGACGATGCGGTCGCGCAGCCCGTTGAGCAGCAGCGTCTGCTGGGTCTCGGCCAGGCCGAGCTCCCACGGGCCGCCGGCGTGCTTCAGCGAGGTGAGCGGGCTGGCGCCGGTGCCACCGTCGTGGCCGGAGATGAGCACCACATCGGCCTTGGCCTTGCTGACACCGGCGGCCACCGTGCCCACCCCCATCTCGGCCACGAGCTTCACGTGCACGCGGGCCGACGGGTTGGCGTTCTTCAGGTCGTGGATGAGCTGCTTGAGGTCCTCGATGGAGTAGATGTCATGGTGCGGCGGCGGCGAGATGAGGCCGACGCCGGGTGTCGAGTGCCGGGTCTTGGCGATCCACGGATACACCTTGTGGCCGGGCAGTTGGCCACCCTCGCCCGGCTTGGCCCCCTGGGCCATCTTGATCTGGATGTCGTCGGCGTTGGTGAGGTACTCGCTGGTGACGCCGAAGCGGCCCGATGCGACCTGCTTGATGGAGCTGCGTCGCGACGGGTCGTACAGGCGGTCGGCGTCCTCGCCACCCTCGCCCGTGTTCGACTTCCCGCCGATGGCGTTCATGGCCATGGCGAGGGTCTCGTGGGCCTCGGCCGAGATGGAGCCGTAGCTCATGGCGCCGGTGGAGAAGCGCTTCACGATGTCACGCACCGACTCGACCTCGTCGACGGAGATCGGCGTGCGCCCGGCGGTCTTCAGCTCGAACAGCCCGCGCAAGGTAGCGATGCGCTTGGACTGGTCGTCGACCAGGCGCGTGTACTCCTTGAAGATGTCGTAGCGCTTGGCCCGCGTGGCGTGCTGCAGCTTGAAAACGGTCTCGGGGTTGAACAGGTGGTACTCGCCCTCACGGCGCCACTGGTACTCGCCGCCCAGCTCGAGCTGGCGGTGGCTGCGGCGCTCGGCCCGGTCGGGGTGGGCCACGGCGTGGCGGGCCGCCACTTCGGCGGCGAGCTCGTCCAGGCTCACGCCACCGAGGCGCGAGATGGTGCCGGTGAAGTACTCGTCGACCAGCTCCTGGCCGAGGCCGATGGCCTCGAAGATCTGGGCGCCGGCGTACGACGCCACCGTCGACACGCCCATCTTCGACATCACCTTGAGGACGCCCTTGCCGGCGGCCTTGATGTAGTTGTGCACGACCTTGTGCGCGTCCATGCCACCCAACCCGTTGAGGTCGTTGGCGATCATGTCCTCGATGGACTCGAAGGCGAGGTACGGGTTGATCGCACCGGCGCCGTAGCCCACGAGCAAGGCCATGTGGTGCACCTCGCGCGCATCGCCGCACTCGACCACGAGACCGACCTGGGTGCGGGTCTTCTCGCGGATCAGGTGGTGGTGCACGGCCGAGGTGAGCAGCAGCGACGGGATCGGTGCGTACACCTCGTCGGCGTTGCGGTCCGACAGCACGATGATGCGGGCACCCTGCTGGATGGCCTCGCTCACCTGCACCCGGATGGCATCGAGGGCGCGCTTGAGGGCCAGACCACCCCCGGCCACCCGGTACAGGCCAGAGACCACGACCGACGTGAACTCGGCGCGATCACCGTCGTCGTTGATGTGGATGATCTTGGCCAGCTCGTCGTTGTCGATGACCGGGAACGACAGCACGACCTGCTTGCACGATTCGGGCGACGGCGCCAGCAGGTTGGCCTCGGGTCCGATGGTGGAGCCGAGCGCGGTCACCAGCTCCTCGCGGATGGCGTCGAGCGGCGGGTTGGTCACCTGGGCGAACAGCTGGGCGAAGTAGTCGAACAGCAGGCGGGGCCGGTCGGACAGCACGGCGATCGGCGTGTCGGTGCCCATGGAGCCGATGGGCTCGGCGCCGGCCTTGGCCATGGGCGCCACGATGATCTTGAGCTCTTCGTGGGTGTAGCCGAACACCTGCTGGCGGCGCAGCACCGAATCGTGGCTGAACACGACGTGCTCGCGGTCGGGCAGGTTGCGCAGGTACACGAGGCCCTGGTCGAGCCACGCCCCGTAGGGGTGCTCGGCGGCCAGCGCGTCCTTGATCTCGTTGTCGTCGACGATGCGGCCCTGGGCCGTGTCGATCAGGAACATGCGCCCGGGCTGCAGGCGGCCCTTGCGCACGACCGACGCCGGGTCCACGTCGACCACGCCGACCTCGGACGCCATGATGACGAGGTCGTCGTCGGTGACCCAGTAGCGGCTGGGGCGCAGACCGTTGCGGTCGAGCACCGCACCGATGAGGGTGCCGTCGGTGAACGCCACCGACGCCGGTCCGTCCCACGGCTCCATGAGTGAGGCGTGGAAGCGGTAGAAGTCCTTGCGGGCCTTGTCCATGCCCGGGTTGTTCTCCCACGCCTCGGGGATCATCATGAGCACGGCGTGGGGCAGGCTGCGACCCGACAGGTGGAGGAGCTCGAGCACCTCGTCGAAGCTGGCCGAGTCGGACGCGTCGTCGGTGCAGATGGGGAAGATCCGCTCGAGGTCGCCGTCGTACAGGTCGCTCTGCAGCAGCGCCTCACGGGCGCGCATCCAGTTGCGGTTGCCCTGCACCGTGTTGATCTCGCCGTTGTGGGCCAGGTAGCGGTACGGGTGGGCCAGGGGCCAGCTCGGGAACGTGTTGGTGGAGAAGCGGCTGTGCACCAGCGCCAGCGCCGATTCGACGCGCTCGTCGCGCAGGTCGGCGAAGAAGGCGCCGAGCTGGGCCGTGTTGAGCATGCCCTTGTACACGAGCGTGCGACACGACAGGCTCGGGAAGTAGATGCCGCTGATGCTGCGCTCGGCCCGCTTGCGCAGCACGAAGACCTTGCGCTCCAGGTCCATGCCCGCGGTGCCCTTGTCGTCGACCACGACGACGTGCTTGAAGGCCGGCATCACGCGGCGGGCCGTGGCGCCCACGCTCGACGCATCGATGGGCACGTCGCGCCAGCCGACCACGCGCAGGCCCTCTTCCCGGGCCAGGGCATCGAACGCCGAACACACCTTCAGGCGGTCCTCGTCGTCGGTGGGCAGGAAGGCCAGACCGACGGCATAGGCACCCGCGGCGGGGATGTCGAACGGCAGCACCGAACGCAGGAAGCGGTCGGGCATCTGGATGAGGATGCCGGCGCCGTCGCCGGTGTCGGCCTCGGCGCCGGTGGCCCCGCGGTGCTCCAGGTTGCAGAGCGCGCCCAGGCCGAGCTCGACGATGCGCCGGGTGGCCCGGCCCTTCACGTCGACGATGAAGGACACACCGCAGGCGTCGTGCTCGAAGCGGGGGTCGTAGAGACCGTGGGCGCCAGGCGTCAACGCGAAGGAGCCCGCGACGGGGTCAAGAGGCATCGTTCCATCCAGCAGTCTTGGGCCCGGGAAGGGGCATCGGACAGGGACGGGACGACGCTGGCCCGCCAGTCGGGTCAGTGTAGACGGTACGCCCGGCGCGCGCCGAACCTCTGGTGTCCCCGATCGTGGTGGTCTCAGCACCAGCTCGGGGCGCCGTTTCAGTCGGCGAAGGAGGGCGCCCGCTTCTCGAAGAACGCCTTCACGGCCTCGACCTGGTTGGGGTGGCCGATGAGCGAGCGGATGCCGACCTGCTCGGCCTTGAAGCCCTCGACCAGCCCGGCGGCCGCCGCGTTCTCGAGCAGCTGCTTGCTGACGCGCAGGGCGTCGGGGCTCTTGGCCGCCAGCTCGGCCGCCAGCGCCAGGGCCTCGGCCCGGGGGTCGTCGGCCACCTTGGACGCCAGACCGATGCGCACCGCTTCGTGCCCGTCGATCATGCGGCCGGTGAAGGTGAGCTCCTTGGCCCGCTCGAGACCGACGAGAGGCGGCAGCAGTTGCGTGCCGCACATGTCGGGGATGAGACCCCAACGGATCTCCAGCACCGACATCTGCGCCGTCGGCGCCACGATGCGTAGGTCGGCGCCCAGCGCCAGCTGGAATCCACCCCCCAGGGCATGCCCGTGGACGGCGGCGATCACCGGTGCCGGGATCATGCGCCACACGTACACGGCCTGCTGGCCAAGGGCAGCCACGGGCGAATCGGCCGGGATCTCCGGCCGGTCACCGATGATGTTGCCGCCACCGGCCATGGCCTGGAAGCTGGAGAAGTCGAGCCCGGCGCAGAACGAGTGACCCTCGCCCGACACGACGACGGCCCGCACGCCCGGCGTGTGGCGCAGCCGCTCGCCGGTCGCCACGATGGCGTTGAACATGGCGCCGTCGAGCGCGTTGCGCTTCTCGGGCCGGTTGAACCGAACGTCGGCCACGCCGTCGGCGATGGTGCACGTCACCCTGTCGTCACTCATCTCCGGAGTCTGGCACGGGCCCGACCGCCGGCCGACATGCGGGCGCGTCGTGCGCCGCCGGGTGGGTCAGGCGGCGGCGCGCAGCTGACCGCGGATGGCGCCGCCGGGGTAGCGCCCGGTGGTGATCTGCACGGCGTAGGCCCCGGGCCGGTCGGCGAGATCCTGCAACCGGTCGTGGGGCACGGCGAGGCAGACGACGCCACCGGTCATCGGCGTGAGGTCGAGCACGGTGGCACCGGTGCGCCCGTACGCCGCCTCGAGCAAGGTGATGGTGACCACCGGGTCGGTGCCGTGCACCACCGGTGCGCCCTCCAGGCAGAGCTGGCCGAGGTTCAACGTGAACGTGACCGCCCCGATGCCCCGACGGGGTCCGGGCACGGGTACCACGAGCCGGCCGCGAAGGTCGGCCGACAGGCGACTGCCCACGTACGGCAGCGCCATGACGGCGATGCCCTGGACGACCCGGATCCGCCCGCCCCCGGCGATGTACAGGCTGCCCTCGCCGTCGAGGCCGATGCCCTGCGGGTCGACCAGCGCGGCGGTGGCAGGACCGCCGTCACCGGTGCCACCCGCGGTGGCCACCAGGCCGGCCACCGTCGTGAGCACGCCGTCGGCGCCGAGACGGCGCACGGCGGCACCGTCCACGAAGAACACCGTGCCCGCCCAGTCGACGGCGATGTCGCCGAAGGCCGACGAGGGCGACGACACCAGGGTGGCGACGGTGCCGTTCGGCCCGATGCGGCGCAGGCGGCCCACGCCGTCGGCGTTCACGTCGGTGTAGTAGAGGTTGCCCGAGCGGTCGTAGTCGATGCCCCGCAGGCCCTGCAGCGGTGTCAGGTTCAGCGCGGCGGTGCCGTCGGCATCGCTCAACGGCGCACCGGCCACGATGGGCGTGACCGAGCCGTCGGCGCCGACGCTGGAGATGGCGCCGGTGCCGCTGGCGGCGTCGCTGCCCACGGCCAGCCCGCCGTCGGGCCTCACCGCCACGAGCGACACGTCGGTGGCGCGCGGCACCGGCACGGCACCCGGCCCGATGACCCGTACGCCACCGCACCCGCCGCTGACGCCGGAGATGCACCGGTGCTGAGCCACCACGACCTGGCTGCCGACCATGACGAGGCGCGACCACTGGTCGACGGTGACCTGGCCGCCGAGGTCGACGGTGTCGACCGCGCTCATGGCGCCGCCCCGGATGGCCCGCACCCGTTGGGCCCCGGCCTGGCTGAGCAGGACCGTGCCGTCGGCGCCGACGGCCACATCTTCCACGCCGGCGAGACCGGCGGCGGCGGCCGGACGGCCGTTGCCCCACGCCTCGGTCGACGGACCGGCGACCACGGCGTTGGTCACCACCACCGGATCGGCCGGCGTGGCCCCCGCGGCGAACTGGTAGTGCCGCACGGCGTTCTCCCCGGTGAGTCCGGCGCCGCCGTCGTAGCGCAGGGCGCCCACGAGGAGGCCGTCGCCGTCGACGGCGACGGCCGTGATCCAGTCGGGACCGCCGGCGTCGGCCGTGGCCACCGCGACGGGCGCGGCCACCGCGACGGGCGCGGCCACCGCGACGGGCGCGGCCACCGCGGGCGGGTACCGGAGGAGACGATCGGCGACGGGGCCGGGGCGGGCACAGAACGCGCCGAGCCCGCTGGACGCGGCGAACAGTTCACAGCCGCCGGCGAGGGCGCCGTCGTTGGCGGCCCAGGGGGTCACCACGCTCTCGGGGCTGATGCTCACGAGCTCTTCGCCGTTGCCGGCGGCGCGCACCACGAAGGCCACACCGGTGGCGTCGACGTCGAGGTGCCGCACCCCGGTGCCGTAGGCGACGACGGTGGCGAGGGTGCCGTCGGCGTCGATGCGCCGCACCACCCCGCCCTCCACGAACAGCAGCCGGCCGGTGGGGTCCACGCTCAGATCGGTGGGCGCCTGCACCGGCGACAGCGCGGCCACGGCACCATCGGCGCTGACCGCAGCGGTGCCGTCGCCGGCGACCGAGGCGATGGAGCCGTCGATGGCGACGCGCCGGATGCGGGCGTTGCCGGCGTCGAGCACGTAGACGTTTCCGGAAGCGTCGGCCGCGGCGTCGCTGGGGTTGCGGAACTGGGCGGTGAGCGCCGGCCCCGCGTCACCCGCCGCGCCGGCGACCCCGGTGCCCGCCAGCCGCTGCACCACCCCACCGGCGATGATCCGCACCCGGTGGAAACCGGTGTCGACCACGATCGTGCCGCCCGGACCGGCGGCCAGGCCCTTGGCCTGGCTGTACTGGGCGTCGGTGGCCGGCCCGCCATCACCACCGCTGGCCGGCGCGCCGGCGATGGTGCGGATGCTGCCCGCCGCCGGTGCCGCCGCCCGCGGCACGGCGACGGCGCCCGACGTGGAGAGCTGGAACGCGAGAGAGCCACCGCCGAGCCCTGCGATCACTGCTGTGAAGACAACCGCCGTACGCCTCATGCCCACCCTTTGGGATCGAGCGCTGACCCGAGCCGAGGCAGCACCGTCCGACCCGCGTCCGCCGGCACGGGTGACCAGTCTCATCAGCCTAGTCCGGGCGGGCCCGATCCGGTAGGGACCGCTCCGCTGATCGCGGCGCGGGGCCGGTACGGTGGCACCCGTGCCGCCCTCCGAGCGCTCCGCGCGACGCCGCCTGCTGGAGCGGCTGTGGGTCGTCGGCTCGGTGGCCTATGGGGGGCTGCGCATCTTCGTCGCCGACCGCACGGTGAGGCGCTACGGCGTCAACATCTGGGTCTTCGGCGTCGTCGAGCTGACCACGTCGTGGCTGTACGGGCTGTCGACCGCCCGGCTCGTCGGTGCCCTCATCGACCGCCACGGCCGGCTGGCCGCCCGCTGGAGCATCGTTGCCGTGGCCACGTTCCTGGCGCCCGAGGCGTTCATCGTGCTCACCGGGCGCCACATGCCCCGCGTCGTCTACCTGGTGGTCGCCGGCCTGGTCACGGTGCTGGGCACCCTGGCCGTGGCATCGCTCGTGCGACGGGTGCGGGCGGCCCGGCGGGCGGCACCCGTACCGGTGCACCGGCCCGTCAGACCGTGATGGGCAGGGGGTCGGGCCGAGGGCCTTTGACCGTGCGCTCGATCACGAGCCAGGCGTACCAGGCCACGCACAGGACCTGGACGACCTCGCCCCAGCGCGGCGTCGACTCGATGGCGGTGAAGTAGGCCATGGTGCCCAGCCAGACCACCGTGATCGGGATGGTCAGGGAGCGGTTGCCCCGCACCCGCAACGGGTGGGGGAACTGCACCGGAGCGAACGTCAGCGCCACCAGCACGAGCACGACGATCACGTTGACCGAGTTCCGGGTGTGCAGCACCACCATCACGTTGACCGCCAGGTTCCACATGGCCGGGAACCCGTTGAAGTAGTGGTCGGGCGTCATCAGGTCGGTGCGGGAGAAGGCGTACAGCGAGCTGACCAGGATGAGCCCGGTACCCACCAACGAGATCTGCCGGGGCAGCAGGTGGAACTGGTGCACGAACACCGCCGGCGCCAGCACACACGTCACGTAGTCGATGACGAGGTCCATCGTGTTGCCGTCGACCCTGGGGACGAGCAGCTTCACCCAGCAGGCACGGGCCATGGGCCCGTCGAGGCCATCGACCACCTGGGCGACCATCAGCCACAGCAGCGCGGCGCGCGGGCTGTCGTCGAGCACGCCGAGCAGACCCAGCAGACCGAACACGATGCCCGTGCCCGTGAACAGGTGGATGCTCCACGCCACCGCCGGGGTGCGCACGCGCTCGGCCAGGGCCGCTCGTCCGCTGCTCTGGGTAAGCGGGCCACTCCCGCCATCGATCACGTGAGGAAGGATAGTGGCGCCCCTGGGGCCCCGGTGAGCGCTACCCACGAAACTTGGCCCCGTCCCACCGGCCGGGAACCGGCATGGGCTCGTCGGCTCCGCGACCTGGCATGCTGCCAGCCATGAAGCTCAACCTTTCGGCCGACGAGGTCCTCGCGACGACCCGCAGCGTGCGCAAGCGACTCGACCTGACCCGCCCCGTGCCCCGAGACGTGATCCTCGAGTCTCTCGACCTCGCGCTGCAGGCGCCCACCGGCTCCAACGCGCAGGGCTGGTCGTTCATGTTCGTGGAAGACCCCGAGAAGAAGCGGATCATCGCCGACTACTACGGCACGAACTTCGACGCCTACACCGCCCAGTCGCGCACCTGGCCCGAGGGTGACCCGCGGGCCGACCAGCACGGCCGCGTCCGCGACTCGGCCACGTACCTGCGCGAGCACTTCCACGAGGTGCCCGTGCTGCTCATCCCGCTCATCGAGGGCCGCCTCGACGGTGCGTCGGTCTTCCAGGGGGCCAGTGCCTGGGGTTCGATCCTGCCGGCGGTGTGGAGCTTCATGCTGGCGCTGCGCGAGCGGGGCGTCGGCTCGGCGTGGACCACGCTGCACCTGCCCAACGAGCGCGAGGTCGCGGAACTGCTCGGCATCCCCCACGACCGCTACAGCCAGGCCGGCCTGTTCCCCATCGCCTACACGCTCGGCACCGACTTCAAACCGGCCAAGCGCATCGACACGACGAACCTGGTGCACTGGGACACCTGGTAGGGGCGTCGTCATGGGGGTGTACGACCAGAGCGACTTCGCCTACCGCTTCGACTGGGGGCTCGACGGCATCGCCGCGCTCGGCCCCACGGCGGCCGTGCTCGTCATCGTCGACCTGCTGTCGTTCACCACGTGCGTGGACGTGGCCGTGGGTGTGGGCGCCGAAGTGGTGCCGGCCTCCACCGACGCCGAGGCCGGTGCGCTGCTGGCCGCGCGGGCCAACACCGTGGTGGCGGCGCGGGAGCGCTCGCTGGCCGCGCCGAGCCTGTCGCCGTCGTCGCTGCGGCGCCTCACGCCGGGCACACGCCTGGTGCTGCCCTCGCCCAACGGCGCCACCCTGGCCACCGCGGCCACGCGGGCGTCGAGCGCGGTGATCTTCGCCGCGTGCCTGCGCAACGCCCGCGCCGTGGCCGGCGCGGCGCGGGTCGCCGCCGGATCAGGCCCCATCGCCGTGGTGGCCTCGGGCGAGCGCTGGGCCGACTCGGGCGGCCGCCTGCGCCCGTGTGTGGAGGACCTGCTCGGTGCCGGCGCCGTGCTGGCCGCGCTCGACCCTGCCGGATCGACCAGCCGCCCCGGCTGCTCCCCCGAGGCCGCCGCGGCGCGCGCCGCCTTCGCGGCCGCCCGGCCCCGCATCGTGGAGGCCGTCGCCGACTGCGCCAGCGCGCGCGAACTGGTCGGGCGCGGCTTCGGCAACGACGTCACCCTGGCCAGCGAGCTCGACGTGTCACCGCTGGCCCCCCGGCTCGACCGCGGCGCCTTCGTCGCCCGCTGACCCGACGCGTCATTCCACCAGGCGCAGACCGCTCGGCGCGATCGAACGATCGGCCTGGGCCAACTCGACGACGAACTCGGTGCGGTGGGCCGGGAACACGTGCACGCTCACGAGCACGTTGCGTCCGGCGGCGTCGGTCGTGACCCGCTCGCAGCGCAGCACGGGCGAACCCGCCGGGATCTGCAGGATCGCCGCGTCTGATGCCGACGCCGCCGCCGCGCCGATCGTCTGCGTGGCCGACGCCAGCGCCACCGGCAGCAGCTCGTAGAACGGGGAGCGCTCCACGTCGGAGCGCGACACCGTGTGGGCCAGCGCCGCCGGGCACCACACGGTGACGCGGGCGAACGGCTCGCCGTCGGCCAGGTTGACCCGCCGCACCTGCAGCACCTGGTCGGTGCCGAGCAGCTCGCGCACGCGAGCTGGGGCGTTCACGAAGGCGAAGTCGAGCACGCGCCGCTCGGGCCGCAGGCCCGAGGCCGCCATCTGCTCCTCGATGGTGCCGAGGCGACCGAGCACCTGCCGCACGGGCGCGGTGGCCACGAACCAGCCGAACCCCTGGCGGGAGTCGACCAGCCCCTCGTCGCGCAGCAGCTCCAGCGCCCGGCGTACGGTCACCCGCGACACCGCATACGTGGTGGACAGCTCGGCCTCGGAGGGCAGCAACCGGCCGGCGGCGAAGTCGCCACCACCGATGGAGAGGCGCAACGCGTCAGCGATCTCCTGGTAGCGGATGGATCGACCCGACCGGTTGCGCCCGTTCACGGCGCCGCGCCCCGCTGCAGCTTGGTGAACTTGCTGTCCTGGAGGGTGCCCAGGAGGTCGGCGTGAGCGTCGAGCCACTGCACGACCTGACCGTAGGTCGTGCACACGACCTCGGGCTTGCCGCACACGGCCTTCATCACGTCCTCGACCGCCTTGTTGTAGGCGTCGCCGTCGGCGTGGTTGAAGTGGTTGCCCAACTCCAGCGGCGTGCGGTTCCCGTAGTAGAGCGTGTCGAACGTCTTCAGGTACGCGCCGGTGACGGCCTTGTAGATCTGGTTCGTCTGCTCGGTGGTGAGCGTGCCCTTGGCCGCGTCACCGTTGAAGCCGGTGGAGATGGAGAAGTCGACGGTGAGCGTGGGCCGGTTCAGGCCCTCGATGGTGATGCCGGCGAAGCCGAAGGCCCACAGCCCCGCCTTCTTGCGGGGCCAGTCGAACAGGCCCTTCGTGTTCGAGGCGTCGTACTTGTAGCCGCGCGCCTTGAGCACGGGGTAGAGGTCGTCGAGCTTGCCCTCCAGGCACGGCGTGCGCGAGCCGGCCACGTTGATCGGGTCGTAGGGCGGGCCGAGCGCCGGGCTCAGACCGTTGTTGGCGTCGACCTTCAGCACCACGTTCTCGACCGCGTTGAGCTCTTCGGCCCAGTCGGCCTTCGTCCAGCCGTTCACGCCACCGGCGCCGCACCAGTGGCCGCCGTAGTGGTTGCCGATCTCGTTTCCGGCCGCGCTCGCCGCCTGCAGACTGCGCACCACCGACGTGATGTAGGCCTGATCGTCCTGGCCGGCCGGCGTGGGCGAGAACCCGATGGCCGAGGCGCCGGGCGGGTGGCCCGGCCCCTGGTACTGGGCGCGGTTCTGCTTGCCGAGCAGGTAGACGGCCGACAGGAAGAACGTGAGCCGCGCCGGTGCGGCGGCGGCGACGTCACGCCACCTCTGCATCAGCACGGGGTCGGCGGCGCCGTCGAAGCTGACGAGCACGAACTGGGGCGGGCGCTTGCCGTCGTAGAGCCCGCCAGGGGGAAGCTTGGCCGTGGGATCGGGGCCGGCGTCACCGCGGGCGACGGTGGCGGTCGCGCCTATGGCGGTGGTCGCGCCAGGGGCCGTGGCTGCGGTGGTCGCGCCAGGGACCGTGGCTGCGGTGGTGGCGCCCGCGACGGTGGAAGTGGTGATGGGCACGGCGCGGCCCACCGGGGGCGTGGTCGACACCGCGGCGCCGGTGGTGGGGCGTTGCCCGACGCACGCGACGAGGAGCCCGGCGGCGAGGAGGAGCGCCGTCACGCCCATCCCCTCGCGTCGAGGACGACGGTTGGTTCTTCGGATGGGTTGGATCGCTCGCCTCCACGATCGCGACTCGGACCATACGAACGTAGTGTCCGGACCACCCGCGAGTGGAGGCACCTCGGCCGCCAGGTCCCTCGCGGTCAACTTGTCTTGTACTTGTCTGGCCACGGTACAGTGGTCGTACCACCACTCTCTCTTGCCCCGCCGCCCCATGGAGGATCCGCGATGGCCGTTTCTGCCGGCACCCCGATCGAGCTCGTCGAGAAGGTCTACGCCACGCTGCCCGGGCGGGCCGCGCTCGGCCGCACGCGCCTCGGGCGCCCGCTCACGCTGGCCGAGAAGATCCTCGTGAACCACCTCGTCGATCCCGAGGGCCAGCAGATGGAGCGGGGCCGCAGCTACGCCGACTTCAACCCCGACCGTGTCGCCATGCAGGACGCCACCGCCCAGATGGCGCTGCTCCAGTTCATGACCGCCGGCCTGCCCACCACGGCCGTGCCGTCCACCGTGCACTGCGACCACCTCATCCTGGCCAAGGCCGGCGCCCGCATCGACATGGGCGTCGCCGTCGACACGAACAAGGAGGTCTACGACTTCCTGCGCTCGGTGTCGGCCAAGTACGGCATCGGCTTCTGGGGCCCGGGCTCGGGCATCATCCACCAGGTCGTGCTCGAGCACTACGGCTTCCCCGGCGGCATGATGATCGGCACCGATAGCCACACGCCCAACGCCGGCGGCCTGGGCATGGTCGCCATCGGTGTCGGCGGCGCCGACGCGGTCGACGTCATGACCGGCTTCCCGTTCAACGTGCGCTGGCCCAAGGTCATCGGCGTGAAGCTCACCGGCACGCTGTCGGGCTGGAGCTCGCCGAAGGACGTCATCCTCGAAGTGGCCCGCGTCCTCACGGTCGAAGGTGGTACCGGCGCCATCGTCGAGTACTTCGGCCCCGGCGCCGACAGCATCTCGGCCACCGGCAAGGCCACCATCTGCAACATGGGGGCCGAGATCGGCGCCACCTGCTCGGTGTTCGCCTACGACCAGAACATGGCCGCCTACCTGAAGGCCACCGGCCGCGAAGCCATCGCCGATGCCGCCGACAAGGTCGCCGTCGAACTGCGCCCCGACGACGGCGCCAGCTACGACCAGCTCATCGAGATCGACCTCGACGCGCTCAAGCCGCTCATCAACGGCCCCCACTCCCCCGACCGGGCCCACAAGGTCGGCGCCGGCGTGGGCGCGGCGGCCCGCGAGAACGACTGGCCGCTGGAGATCTCGGCCGCCCTCATCGGCTCGTGCACCAACTCGTCCTACGAGGACATCACGCGCGCCGCCTCGGTGGCCCGCCAGGCCGCGGCCAAGGGCCTGCGGGCCAAGACCGATCTGCTCGTGTCGCCCGGTTCCGAGCAGATCCGTGCCACCATCGAGCGCGACGGCCTCATGGCCGACCTCGAGGCCATCGGCGCCACCGTGCTGGCCAACGCCTGCGGCCCGTGCATCGGCCAGTGGGAGCGGGCCAAGGAGATCACCGACAAGCCCAACAGCATCGTCAACTCCTTCAACCGCAACTTCCCCAAGCGCAACGATGGCAGCGCCAACACGCTCTCGTTCGTCACGTCGCCCGACACGGTCATCGCCCTGGCCCTGGCCGGCCGGCTCGACTTCGACCCCACCACCGACACGATCACCAACCCCGACGGTGTCGAGGTCAAGCTCGACGCTCCCGTCGGCGAGGTGCTGCCGGCCAACGGCTACGACCCGGGCGAGAACACCTTCACGGCACCGCCGGCGGACGGATCCGGCGTCAGTGTCGCGGTCAGCCCTACCAGCGACCGGCTGCAACTGCTCCAGCCGTTCCCGGCATGGGACGGCAACGACTACATCGGCCTGCCCGTGCTGATGAAGGCCCAGGGCAAGTGCACCACCGACCACATCTCGGCCGCCGGCAAGTGGCTCACCTACCGCGGCCACCTGGAGAACATCTCGGGGAACCTGTTCCTCGGTGCGGTCAACGCGTTCGGCGGCGCCGTGGGCGAGGCCAAGGACACGCGTGACGGCAGCGTCGACACGTATCCGAACCTGGCCAAGAAGTACAGCGAGGCCGGCATCCGCTGGACCGCCATCGGCGACCGCAACTACGGCGAGGGCTCGTCGCGCGAGCACGCCGCCATGGAGCCCCGTTACCGAGGCGGCGTGGTGATCTTCGCCCGCAGCTTCGCCCGCATCCACGAGACCAACCTGAAGAAGCAGGGCCTGGTGCCGCTCACGTTCGCCGACCCGGCGAGCTACGACGCCATCGGCGAGGACGATCGCATCAACGTCCTCGACCTGCCCCCCGAGCCGGGCCACAACGTGCGCTGCCAGATCGTGAAGCCCGACGGCTCGACGATCGACTTCGAGGGGACCCACACCTTCTCCGACGAGCAGGTCGAGTGGTTCAGGGCCGGCTCGGCGCTGAACATCGTCCGGCAGAAGGTCGCCCAGGGCAAGGCCTGACGGTGGACCTGCGCGAGGCGCTCCGCGGCACCGGCTCGGTCCGGGCCTTCACCGACGAGCCGGTCGCGCACGCCACCCTGTTCGACATCCTCGACGACGCCCGCTTCGCCCCCAGCGGTGGCAACCGCCAGGGGTGGCGGGTCGCCGTGGTGGAGGACCCCAGCCGTCGGCGTCGGCTCGCCGACCTGATGTCACCGGTGTGGTCCGACTACCTCGCCGAGGCGGCCACCGGCGTCACCCCGTTCAACGTGGTCGTGCCGGTGCCCGACCACCCGCCGGCCGAAGCGATGGCCAACCCGCTCCTCGACGACATCGAGCACGTGCCGGTGGTGCTGGCCGTGGCCATCGACCTGGCGCGGGTGTCGATGATGGACTTCGGCAACCCGACCCGTCCGCCCGTGGTGGGCGGGGCGTCGATCTACCCGTTCTGCTGGTCGATCGTGCTGGCCGCCCGGGCCCGCGGTCTGGGCGGAGTGCTCACCACGTTCATGTCCCGGGCCGAGGCCGCGGCCGGCCCCGAACTGGGTCTGCCCCCCGGTCACGCACTGGCGGCCACCGTCTTCCTGGGCCACCCCGTCCACCAGCCCACGAAGTTGACGCGCAACGCGGTGGCGTCGTTCGCCACCATCGACCGCTTCGACGGACCGCCGCTCGCGGCCGGTTGACGAGATCCTGAGGGCCGCGTGGTGGAGACTGGGAGCCATGTTGCCGATCGGACGCCCATGACGATGCTGCTCGCCTCGGTCCGCGACGCCGTGCAGGAGGCCCTCGACCGCCTGGTCGACCTGGTCACCTCGGCCCTCGGCGGCCGCGGCACCCCGCAGCCCGTCCCCGTGCCGGTGCGGGTCAAACCGCCCCGTCGCCGCTGAGCCCCGATCTCCCCGGCCCGGCCGCCGGTCCCGTCGTCGGCCGCTTTGTTTGCGCGAGCCGGCGCCGGCGGCGGTTCGGCGCAACCAGTTCCCGGGCACCCGGGACCCCGCCCCCGGGACACGGCGATCTGTACTCGCCAGGCTGCGCTGGGCGTGGTTCGGCGCAAACAAAGCCCCCGAGTGCGCCGACGGGTCGAGCCTAGGGTGGGCGGTCATGCGCACCGACCCGCGACCGGCCACCGACGAGCGGACCACGCTCGTGGAGTTCATCGAGTACCACCGGGCCACCGTGCGCCTGAAGGTCGCCGGGCTCACCCATGAGCAGCTGAACCGCTCGATCGTGCCGAGTGGCACCACGATGGGCGGGCTTCTCAAGCACCTGGCGCTGGTGGAGGACTCGTGGTTCTGGGAGCGCATCGCCGACAACGGCGACCTGGAGCCGTGGACGAGCGCGCCGTTCGACGACGACCCCGACTGGGACTTCCACTCGGCCGCGCTCGACAGCCCCGAACAACTGCTCGCGCTCTACGACGCGGCGTGCCGACGCAGCCGCGACGTGCTGGCCGCCATCGGCGACCTCAGCACGCTGACGCACGTGCCCAACGCCGCCGGCGAGCGCGTGAGCGTGCGGTGGGTCCTGGCTCACATGATCGAGGAGCTCGCCCGCCACAACGGCCACCTCGACCTGCTGCGTGAGCTGATCGACGGCACCACCGGCGAGTGACCGTGCCGCACCGGCGGACGCTCAGTCGGTGCCGGGGCGGCGCTCGGTCTCCTGGCGCGGGTTGCCCTTGTAACCGGGCGGGTAGGTGCGGGCCAGCTCGACATCGGTCGGCGTGTGGGCCCGACGGGCTTCCGCCGGCAGCAGCTCGGCGATGGCAGCCATGATCCGCTTGGTGTCCTTGTCGGCGCTGCGGTAGCCAAGCGGCACCGGCTCGCCGACGCGCACTCGGATGCGGGGCGGGTTGGTCAGGTTGGTGAGGTTGGGCAGCCGGGCGCTGCGGGGCCAGACCTTCTCGGTGCCCCACAACCCCACGGGGATCACCGGCGCCTTCGTGAGCGCAGCCAAACGCGCCGCGCCCCACCGGCCCTTCAGCTCGGGATCGAAGAACGCCGGCCCGCGTGGAATGGTGCCTTGGGGCATCAGCGCCACGACCTGGCCGCCGGCCAACGCGTCGACCGCCGCCTTCAGGGGCTCGTCGCTGCCGGTGCCGCGATCGACACGGATGCCTCCCATCGCCTTGGCGATGTTGCCGATGATCGGCGCGTCGAACACCTCCTTCTTGCCGAGGAAGCGCACCGACCGGCCCGACTTCGCCATCAGCATGGCGACGGCGGTGACGTCGAAGTAGCTGCGGTGGTTGCCGACGATGATGGCGGGCCCGTCCTTGGGGATCTTCTCGAAGCCCTTGATGTCCCAACGGGCGTACGGGAACAGCTCGGGCCGCACGAAGGCGAAGGCCACCTGCTGCGGCTCGACGCCGAGCAGCTTGGGCACGCCGGGCGGCACGTCGAGATGCAGCGTGGGCCAGCGCCGCATGGCCGCCAGCACGACCATGCGCGGGTCGGGGTTCACCACCACCGGATGGCCCACGGCCATCAGCAGCGGAGCGTCATAGACGCTGTCGGAGTAGAACCAGCTCTCCTTCAGATCGACGTCGTGGGCCTTGGCCCAGGCCCGCACGGCGGTGAGCTTGCCGGCCGACCACACGAACGGGCCCTCGAGGGTGCCGTCGTAGCGGCCGTCGGGGCCGACCCGGTACCGCGTGGCGACCACGGCGTCGAAGCCGAGCAGGCGGGCCAGCGGGTCGACCAGGTCGTGGGGCGTGGTGGTGGCCAGCACCAGGGCGCGGCCGTGGGCGCGGTGCTCGTCGAGCACGGCATGGGCGAAGGGTTGGATGCGTCGGGCCAGCACCTTGGCCGCCTCGGTCGCCGCCGCCTGCACCGCGTCCTGCCGGCGACCCTTGGCCAGCGAGGCGGCCTGCCGGGCCAGCGCCATGGACGGCAGGGTCTCCCCCACCACGTCGAACAGCTTGAACAGCAGGCTCTCACCCGGTACGGCCTTGCCGGTGACGATGCCGGCGGCGCGCAGCGCCTCGGAGAACACCGGTCCGGAGCTCCCGGCGAGGAGCGTACGGTCGAGGTCGAAGAAGGCGGCGGTCTGACCCACCGTGCCAGGGTAGACCCTGGCCGGCGGCGCCCCGCCCACGGGTTGGCGACGGCCCGCCCGCGACGGTGGGTCTCTCGACCGATCAGGGAGAACGGGAAAGGCCCCGCTGGGGGAGCGGGGCCTCTCAACCTGACCGATCGAGTTGGGGGACTCGTTCTCGGCCTGTTGTCGCTGCAGGGTCTTGGGGGAAGACCACCGCACCGATCTGTTAGTGAAAGTATGCACGAGCGCCAGGCATCTTTCAAGATCACGTCAGCGATATGTGCTATCTGTTCTGGTGATGGATCTCCGCCAGCTCTCGGCCCTCGTGGCCATCGCCGACCACGGCTCGTTCTCCAGCGCCGCCCGAGCCCTGTTCACCGTCCAGTCCAACGTCTCGGCCCACATCGCCCGCCTGGAGCGCGAGCTGGGGGCCACCTTGGTCGACCGCGCGCGCGGTGAGCTGACCACCGAGGGGACGATGGTCGTGGCGCGGGCCCGCCGCATCAACAACAAGCTCGACGCGATCTACGCGGACATGCACTCCCTCGACAGCGACATCACCGGTGAGGCCCGCCTGGGCGTCATCGGCACCACCGCCCGCTGGCTGATGCCCCAGGTGCTCAACGCGCTGCGCAGCCAACACCCCCGCGTGCGCGTCGTCGCCGTGGAGGGCACCACCCTGTCGCTCGTGCCCCAGCTCACCGGTGGCCAGGTCGACCTGGCCATCTTGAACCTGCCCGTGGACGACCCGGAAGTGGCGACCGCTCCCCTGTTCGCCGAGGACCTCATCGTGCTGGCCCACGGCGACCACCCCCTGGCCCGCTACGACGAGGTGCCCATCGAGGAGCTGGGCGAGCACGAGCTGCTGCTCAGCCCACCGGGCACACCACTGCGTGACGAGCTCGACGACGTGGCGGCCAAGCACCGCGTGAAGCTCCGTCCGCTGGCCGAGATCGACGGGGTGCGCCTCATGACCTCCCTCACCATGGAGGGCTTCGGCGCCACCATCGTGCCCGCCACCGCCGTGCCGGGCTGGGTGAAGGGCAACTTCAAGCGCGTCCGGGTGCCCGGCCTCCCGCAGCGGCATGTGGGTCTCGCCCGCCGCCGGCGCACGGTGCCGTCGGCGCCGGCGCGTGCCTTGGCCGACGTGATCACCGAGGTCGTGATCACCAAAGGCGAGCGGCAGCTCGGCGTGACGGTGACGGCGCGGGCGGAGCCCGGCACCACGACCTGAGGATGCGTCCCGGCCGACGCCGGCGTCGCCGCTGCGGGCCCCGAGGCGGCGGCGCTACGTTGGCGTGGTGACCGCCACCGACGTCCCCACCGGCCCTCCCGCCCTCGTCGGGTTCCGGGTGAAGGCCCCCGGTGCGGCTCGCGCCGGGCTCCACGAGCTGGGCGGCCGCCCGGTCGTGCGGGTCGACATCTACGCCACCGAGCGGCGCGGTGCGCTGTCGTCGTCGGCCACCGAGACGTTGGCCGACGCCGCCCGCATCGCACTGGCCACTCGCGTCCCCCTGGTGGTGTTCGTGGCCTCGAGCGGTCCCGACATCGGCGAGGGCATCCCCGCCCTCCACGGTTGGGGCCTGGCCGCTCGCGCCATCGCCGAGTGCTCGGGCGTCATCCCGGTGCTGTTCGCCGTCACCGGCCCGGCCGTGTCCGGTCCGGCCCTGCTGCTCGGCCTGGCCGACCACGTGGTCATGACCCAGGAGTCGTACGCGTTCGTGTCCGGACCGGTGATGGTGGCCGAGTTCACCGGGGTCCAGGTCGGCACCGAGGAGCTGGGCGGGGCCACCGCCCACGCCCGCCAGTCGGGCGCCGCCAGCCTGGTGGTGGCGGACGAGGCCGCCGCCCAGGCGGCCATCGAGGAGCTGCTCGGCTTCCTGCCCCAGCACAACGACGAGGAGCCGCCCCCGCGCCCCACCTCCGACCCCGCCGACCGGCTCCTGCCCGACGCGGCCGCTCTGCTCCCGGCCCAGACGACCGGTAGCTACGACATCCGCCACGTCATGGAGATGATCTGCGACGACGGCATCGTGCTCGAGCTGCGGGCGCGCTGGGCCCCCAACGTCGTGACCGCGTTCGGCGCGATCGACGGCCGACCGGTCGGGCTCGTGGGCAACCAGCCCCTGGCCATCGCCGGCACCCTCGACATCCCGTCGTCGCAGAAGGCGGCCCGGTTCGTGTCGTTCTGCGACGCCTTCAACCTGCCGGTGGTCACGCTGGTCGACACGCCGGGCTTCTACCCGGGCAAGGACCTCGAGTGGCGGGGCATGATCCGCCACGGCGCCCAGCTGGTGTTCGCTTACGCACGGGCCACGGTGCCCCGCGTCGGCGTGATCCTGCGCAAGAGCTACGGCGGCGCCTACATCGTGATGGACTCCAAGCGCATGGGCAACGACATCTGCATGGCGTGGCCCACCGCCGAGCTGGCGGTCATGGGTGCCGGGCAGGCCTCGGCCATCCTCATGCGCCGGGCCACGCCCGAGGAGAAGACGGCGTTCGAGACCGACTACAGCGAGCGGCTGCTGAACCCGTACATCGCCGCCGAGCGGGGCTTCGTCGACGCCGTGATCGACCCCGCGTCCACCCGGGCCGCGGTGGCCGACGCCATCGAGATGCTGTCGGCCAAGCGCGAGACGCTGGTGGCCCGCAAGCACGACAACACCCCACTCTGACGGGACGGGCGCGTGTTCGCCTGCCGAACATCCGGGGCCCGATCCCGCCGGCCGTGCCCCGAGGCACGGCCCTGATCTAACCTCGCCGACTGCAACCGAAGGGGAAGGTGAGCCACGTGGCCGAGACGATCACGATCATCGACGACCGGACAGGCAAGAAGGTGACCGTCGAGCTGACCGACGGCACGTTCCCGTCGACCGCGCTGCGCGAGCTCGATCCTGACCTGAGGGTGTACGACCCCGCCTACCTGTCCACCGCCGCGTGCAAGAGCGCCATCACCTACCTCGACGGTGACGCCGGCATCCTGCGCTACCGCGGCTATCCCATCGAGCAGCTCGCCGAGCACTCCACCTACCTCGAGGTGGCCTACCTGCTGCTGAACGGTGAGCTCCCGAACAAGGTCGAGCTCGATTCGTGGTCGTACGAAGTGACGCACCACACGTTCCTGCACGAGGCCATGCGCAAGCGGTTCATGGAGGGCTTCCACTACGACGCCCACCCCATGGGCATGTTCGTGTCCGGTCTCGCCGCCATGAGCACCTTCTACCCGGACGCCAAGGACATTTTCGACGCGGACGTACGGCGCAAGCAGGTCCTACGTCTCATCGCCAAGACGCCGACGCTGGCGGCCTATTGCCACCGCTCCGCCATCGGCATGCCGTCGGTGTACCCCGACAACTCGCTCAGCTACACCGAGAACTTCCTGAACATGCTGTTCCGCGTGGGCGACGACTACGAGGTCGACCCCGTGCTCGCCCGCGCCCTCGACGTGCTGTTCATCTTGCATGCCGACCACGAGCAGAACTGCGGCACCACGGCCATGCGCGTGGTCGGTTCGTCGCAGGCCGACCCGTACATCGCCGCCTCGGCCGCGGCCTCGGCGCTCTACGGCCCGCTGCACGGCGGCGCCAACGAGGCCGTCGTGCGCATGCTCACCGACATCGGCCACATCGACAACGTGCCCGGCTTCATCGACGCGGTGAAGGACGGCAAGGGCACCAAGCTCATGGGCTTCGGCCACCGCGTGTACAAGAACTACGACCCGCGCGCCCGCATCATCAAGCAGACCGCGGACGCCGTGTTCGAGGTGACCGGCAAGAACCCGTTGCTCGACATCGCCCTCAAGCTCGAAGAGGTGGCGCTCAGCGACGAGTACTTCACCAGCCGCAAGCTCTACCCGAACGTCGACTTCTACTCGGGCCTCATCTACCAGGCGATGGGCTTCCCGATGGACATGTTCACGGTGCTGTTCGCCATCCCGCGCACGGCTGGCTGGCTGACGCACTGGGAGGAACTGCTCCTCGACAAGGACCAGAAGATCTCGCGTCCGCGCCAGCAGTACACGGGCGTAGCCG
>JANMAT010000213.1:0-116285 GCA_031359995.1 Actinomycetes bacterium | reverse complement strand
CCGCCTCGCCCGCCCGCAGTGCCGCCGAGGTGTTCGCGGCCATGGCGGCGGCCGCACCCGCCCTTGAAGGCCCCGCCGCCCCGCCGGTGGCGCCGCCGCCCGCGCCGTCGGTGCCGCCGCCCCCACCCGTGTCGCCGGCCTCGGTGCCCCCGGCGTCTGCGCCCGTGGTCGACGTGCACCCGGGCGTGGCCCTGGGCGACGCCCACCTCGATCGCACCGCGGGCGAGTTCGTCGACCTGTTCGCCGGTGAGCGCACCGCCGAGGTGGTGCCGATGTCGCCCCTCACGCCGGCGGCCGACGCGCCGGGCTGGACCCCGCCACCGACCGCCAGCGAGGTCGGCATGGTGCCCCACGTGGCCACAGCTGACATGACGGCACGGTCGGCGGTGGGGTCGGTGGCTCCGGTGATCGTGTACCGCTACCGCAAGTGGGTGCTCGGCCAGATGATGCCGGGCGCGGCCTTCGGGCCGGTCGACGTGGACCGTTCGCCCGACGAGTGGCTGCTGCTGGCCACCTGTGGTGTGGCCACGCTGCTGGCCTGGACCCACGAGGACCACCACTTCACCTATCCCGTCGAGACGTGGGCCGAGGAGATCCTGCCCGCGCACGGCGTGCGGATCCGTGACCGCGAGCTGGCCAAGGACCTCCTGCTGGCCGCGGCGCTCCACGCCGGCGGCGTCGACTCGGTGCCCACCGAGCGCCTCCGCATGTACGAGCCCGCCGATCTGGTGACCGCGATGGCCAGCATCCACGTCGGCTTGCTGCGCCTTTACTGCGGCTTGGGTCGAATTGGGCCGGAGCGCGTCCTGGCCGATCAGTACGGCATCGGACCGGGCGATATCCCGCTGCACTGAGCGGTCGAGTGTCCGCGGCGCGCGTTCGGTGGCCGAGAGTGGCCACGCAAAGCGGTCGCTCAAGTGCGTAGCGTGGATTTGTGTATCGCTTATCTATTTCCTAAGGGGGAAACCACCCCCGTAGGTCTTGGCGAAGCCTTAGCTACCGTTTATGGTGATCACCGTCAGTGCACGAACGACTTCTACCCAGGAAGTCCGAGCCGACGGAGACCCACGATGGCGAACCACAGCTTGAACGACATCATCCGGCGAGGCGGGATGGCCGACCTGCTCGGTCACGAGGACGAGCTTCGTCTCGGTCGCTCGGTCCAGGCCGGCCGGGCCGCCCAGGACCGTCTCGACGACGAGACGGCCGTGGACCCCCGGGCCGACAAGTGGCTCGCCGCCGAGGGCCTGCGGGCCCGCAACGAGCTCGTGGTGCGCAACGTGCGCCTCGCCCAGAGCGTGGCCCGGCGCTACCGCCTCCGCTCGGGTGGCGACACCGAGGACCTCTTCATGTACGGCGTGCAGGGCCTGTTCCGTGCCGCCGAGCTGTTCGACCCCGACAAGGGCTTCAAGTTCTCGACCTACGCCACGCTGTGGGTGCGTCAGGCGATCAACGGCGCGCTGTCCGACGTCGGCCCGGCCATGCACGTGCCGTACCCCCAGCAGCTCAACGAGGTGCGCCTGCGCACCCTCGTCGAGGAAGAGGGCCACACCATCGACGAGGCCGCCGTCGTGCTCGGCATGACCCGCCAGACGGCGCACCAGCTGCTCGCCGCCTGCGTCGTGCCCGCCTCGCTCGACCAGCCCCTCGTGGCCGGCGACGACGGCCACAGCCTGGGTGACCGCATCGAGTCCGAGCGGCCCGCCGGCTACCACGGCGTCGACGACTCGGTCGCCTCCGACGACCAGGTCGGCGCCCTCGCCCCGGTGCTCACGCTGCTCGACCGGCACGAGCGCCAGATCATGGAGCTGTTCCTGTCGGCCGATGGCGATGCGCCCACGCTCGACGAGGTCGCCGCCTCCACCGGCCTGCCCGCCACCCTCGTGCGCTCGAAGCGCATCAGCGCCCGTTCGAAGCTGGCCCACCCGGCCGCCAACGTCCGCCAGCAGCTCTCCCGCGTCGGCTGACGCCGTCCGATCCCGTTTCTCGTCCGCCAAGAACTTTTGATCTCCAGGAGCCACCGATGACCGCCACCATGACCGAGGCCCCCGTCACGTTCCCCTCCGACTGGGCCGAGCGCGCCAACTGCCGCGACCTCGGGCTCCAGCACTTCTTCGAAGACCTGCGCGTCGAGCGCCGCGGCGACCCGTACGCCAAGGCCCGCCAGGCCTGCAACGGCTGCGAGCGCGACGTGCGCATGGCCTGCCTGTCCTCGGCCATCGCCGAAGGGCTCCGCACGGGTTTCTTCGCCGGGGCCATCCCGGCCCGCCGCCTCGAGCTGCGGCGGGCGGCCCAGAACGAAGGTGTCGACGTGTCGCACTCGGCGTCGCTCTACCGGTACTTCCAGCGCACGCTCCCGTGAGGGCGGCGCCCGCGGCGCACATCTGACCGAGCCCCCCTGACACGGACCCCTGGCTGATGCACCGGGGGTCGTGTCGCGTCCGGGCCGAGGCGAGGCAGGTGGGAGGGGCTCTGGGACGGCCCGAAGCCGTCGGCGCTCAGCCGGCGACGGTGGTCGGCGCGCTGATCGACACCACGGCGTCGTCAGCCACCACGACGGCGGCGAGGGTGTCGTCGGCGATGGGGGAGCCGAAACCCGTGACCGTGCGCCACTCGCTGACCGATACCAGCTGACCCGCGGCCGGCGCGTGCACGATCACATGGCCGATGCCGAGGAACAGCATGACGTGGCCGCCGGTCGGCCCACCGTCCAGGTTGAACACGAGGTCGCCAGGACGCAGGTTGCGCTCGGCCACGTCGAGCGTGGTCTGGCGCTGCGTCACCGTGTAGTGGTCGAGGTTCACGCCGGCCGCCTTCCAGGCGAAGCCGGTGAGGCCGGAGCAGTCGAACGTATCGGGACCGCCGGTCGCCCACACGTACGGATCGCCGACCTGGGCCAGCGCGGCGTACACCACATCGAGCCGGGCGTCGGACGTGGTGGCCCACACCGCGTCGAGCGTGGTGGGGTCGCCGCCGGCGCGCTGGGTCACCAGCGCGACCAAGGCCTTGCGGGTCTCGGCGTGGCGCGCCGTCAGATCGTCGACGACCGTGCGCGTCGCCGCCTCCTGCAGTGCCAGCGTGGACTGGCCGGTGCGCAGCGAGACCAGGTCATCCTGGGCCGCGGCGCGGGCCAGCTCGACCTCGGCGGTCGGCAGCTGCTGCTGGGCGTAGTCGAAGGCCAGGCCGGTGAGCTCACTGACGCGCCCCTCGAGCTCGATGACCCGCACGTCGGCGAAGGCGTGGTCGTCGACGAGATCGGCCAGATCGTGGGCGGCGTTCACCTGCTCGGCGTGGAGCGCCAACGCCTGCGATGCGCCCACCGCCACGGGGTCGGCGTCGGCCGGCGTCTCGGGCGGCAGCTCGGCTTCGCCCACCGGCAGCGGCTCGGTGGCGGCGGCGATGGTCGTCGAGGTCGTGGTCGTGCTGTCGTCGACCTGGGTGGTCGACGACGTCGACCCGGTGCCCGAGGTGCCCGCGGAACCGGCCCGGGCCGTCGTGGTCGTGGTGGCTCGCGACGTGGTGGTCGCCGCCGTCGTCGTCGTCGTCGTGCTGGTGCCGCCCGAGGGTCCGTGACGGCCCGTGGCGGTGGTGGTCGTGCCGGCGCCGGTCGTGGACGTCGGGTCGTCGATCGACGAGGACGACGACGACGAGGAGCCGTTCGGGTCGGCTTCGGTGGTGCTCGAGGAGCCGTCGACGCCGGTGCTGCTGCCATCGGCTGAGGTCCCGACGGTCGTGCTGCTCGGCGACGGATCCGACGACCCGGGCGAGGCGAACGACGGGCTGGCGCCCAGCAGGGCGCTGGCCGGCGCCACGAGCAGCGCAGCGAGCCGCAGGCGACCAGGGCGGGTGGCCTTGCGTCGGGCGGCCCGGTTCGGTCGTGGCGCCGCGCTCGGGGCACCCTCGGCCGACGGATCGGTCGGGACGGGCTGGTAGCCCAGACCCCGGCGCCGGACCAGGTCGGGCGTGGGGCCGGAGGGCAGGGGGTGGCTCTCCAGAGCGATGGGTGGGTTCACGGCGACGCGTTGCCGATCCATGCTGGGTGCATCGGCAGGTTTCCGTGGAGAACTTAGGGACTCGACCTTAAGCTTGCGGAAAACACACGGTGTGGCGAAGGTGACGTTTCAGGCCACGAACGGTGAACGGGTCCACAACTCGCCGGTGTCGTGCCGATCGGCCGGCCCCGGGTTGCCCGACAGCTCGATCACCTCGATCGGCTCGGGGAAGCCGCGCAGGCTGAGCGGCCCGTGCGGCGTGGCCACCGCGCCCTCGGGCAGGGCCTCCAGCTGACCGGCGGGCATCAGCACCTCGAACGGACCCGACGCGTCGCACAGGCGGGCGGCCAGGTTCACAGCCGACCCGATGTAGTCGTCGCCCTCGAACAACAGGGCGTAGCCGGTGGCCATGCCGATGCGCAGCGACAGCGGGGTCAGGATCGTGCCGGTGCGGGCCTCGAGGTCGAGGGCGGCGACGATGGCGTCGCCCTGATCGACGGCGACCATCATGCAGCCGTCACCCAACCACTTGGCGATGCGCACGCCGCGCTGCGAGGCGATGTCGCGGATGATCCCCCGGAACGACGCCAGGATGAGCCCGGCCGCGTCGTCCCCGTTCTCGGCCGTGTAGTTCGTGAAACCGCCGAGATCGACGAACACGAAGGTGCGGGGTACGCGCATCGCACACAGGCTACGGGGTTTGACCCGTTCGCGTGTGCCGAGATCGGGTCGATCCCCAGATCGGGTCCGCAGCGACCGTGCCTTGCTGACGGGAGTACGGTGCAGCCATGGCGACCCGGTTCACCTACTCCCGCTGGGATGGCACGCAGAAGGGCTTCGACCTCGACGCCGACGCCATCATGGATCAGATCACCGATGATCTGCTCTACCACGGTGACATGAACTCGGCGCTGCGGCGCCTCATGCAGAACGGCTTGAAGGACCGCGACGGACGTGACCTGATGGGGCTGCGCGAGCTCATGGACAAGCTCAAGCAGAAGCGCAAGGAGATGCTCGAGCAGCACGAGCTCGGCGGCGTTTTCAACGAGATCGCCGACCAGTTGCGCGATGTGGTCGACACCGAGCGCAAGACGCTCGACGAGCTGCAGCGCCAGGCGCGCGAGTCGGGCGACTCCCGCCGTCAGGAGATCACCGACCAGGCCATGGGCGAGCGCCAGATGCAGCTCGACCTGCTGCCGCCCGACCTCGCCGGCCAGGTGCGCGAGCTGCAGGAGTACGACTTCACCTCGGCCGAGGCCAAGGAGAAGTTCGATCAGCTCATGGAGCAGCTGCGCGAGCAGCTCATGCAGCGCTTCCTGAACCAGATGTCCGAGGGCGTGCAGAACATGTCGCCCGAGCAGATGGCCCGCATGAAGGACATGATGGCCGGCCTCAACGAGATGCTCGACAAGCGCGAGCGGGGCGAGGACCCCGGCTTCGAGCAGTTCATGACGGAGTTCGGCGACTTCTTCCCGGAGAACCCGCAGACCCTCGACGAGCTGCTCGAGAACATGGCGGCCCGCATGGCCGCCATGCAACGGATGATGAACTCGATGACACCCGAGCAGCGCCGCCAGCTCCAGGAGCTGAGCGAGCAGCTGATGGGCGACCTCGACCTCGCTTTCCAAGCCGACCAGCTGGGCGAGCACCTGCGCTCGCTGTTCCCGCAGATGGGATGGCAGCAGCGCTACGACTTCCAGGGGCAGGACCCCATGGGCTTCGGCGACGCCATGCAGATGATGGAGCAGCTGGGCGACATGGATCAGCTCGAGCAGCTCATGCGGGGCGCCACCAACCCGGGCGCGTTGGCCGAGGTCGACATCGACAAGGCGCGCGAGCTCATGGGTGACGACGCCGCCGCCTCGCTGGAACGGCTGGCCGAGCTGGCCCGCCAGCTCGAGCAGGCCGGCCTGATCGAGAACAAGGAAGGCAAGCTCACACTCACGCCGCGTGGCCTGCGCAAGATCGGGGCCAACGCGTTGGGCGAGCTGTTCTCGAAGCTGGCCAAGGACAAGTCGGGCCAGCACCAGATGTCGCTGAACGGCATCGGCCACGAGCGCACGTTCGAGTCGAAGCAGTACGAGTTCGGCGACCCGTTCAACCTCGACCTGCACCGCACGATCAAGAACGCGATCACGCGAGAGGGCACGGGCACCCCGGTGCGGCTCACGCCCGACGACTTCGAGATCGAGCGCACCGAGAACCTGACGCGCTCGTCCACGGTGCTCATGCTCGACCTGTCGCTGTCGATGCCGATGCGCGACAACTTCCTGGCCGCCAAGAAGGTGGCGATGGCGCTGCACAGCCTCATCAGCTCGCAGTTCCCGCGCGACTACCTCGGCATCGTCGGCTTCAGCGAGGTCGCCCGCGTCCTCACCCCTGAGCAGCTGCCCGAGGTCTCGTGGGACTTCGTCTACGGCACCAACATGCAGCACGGCTTCCAACTGGCCCGCCAGCTGCTGGCCCGCCAGACCGGTACGAAGCAGATCATCATGATCACCGACGGCGAGCCGACCGCCCACATCGAGCCCGACGGCGAGGTGTTCTTCAACTACCCGCCGGTGCAGGCCACCGTCGACGCCACGCTGTACGAAGTGAACCGGTGCACGCGCGATCGCATCCGCATCAACACCTTCATGCTCGACGCCAACAGCTACCTGAAGACGTTCGTGGAGCGTCTGACCGCGCTGAACCGGGGCCGGGCCTTCTTCACCACGCCCGAGACGCTGGGCGACTACGTGCTCGTCGACTTCATCGAGCACAAGCGCTCGTTGGCCAAGGGCCGCCGGGCGTCCTGACCGGCTAGGCCCGGGGGCGCAGCACCGCCTGCGTCTGGGTCGTCTTGGCGACGAGCCGGCCGGCGTCGTCGCGGATCTCGGTCTCGACGACGATGGTGGTGCCGCCGGCGTGAAGGACGCGCGCGCTCGCCCGTACGGTGCCGGCGCGCACGCCCCGCAGGAAGTTGGTCTTGGACTCGATCGTGGAGGTGCCGGTGGCGCCCTCGGGCAGGTTGGTAAAGGCCAGCGCCCCGCCGGCGGTGTCGGCCAGCGCCATGACGGCACCGCCGTGCAGCAGCCCGGCCGACGTGCACAGCTCGGGAGCCCAATCGAGCTCGAGGTCGACCCCCTCGCGATCGTTGCGGATGCCACGGATGGCCAGCGTGGCGCACAGCGGCATGGCCCGATGGAGGTACCCGGTGACGGCGTCGCTCATGGTCCGAGCTTGCCACGGTGGCCTCGTCGCCACGCGCGGCGAGCATCGCGCCACGAATTCCATATCCCCCCTTGCGCAATCGTGATGTGATAGGGGACAATGACACCGTTGTAACTACAACGGTGCGACCGGGCAGACAAGATCCGGGTCGGCGGAACCCCCGCTCCGGCGGCCGCCTCCCGGTGGGAAGCGGCGGCAACGGTGCCGGCGCCGACGGCGGAGAAACCGGTGCACACGGCCCCAAGGAGGCCACCACGATGCGAGCGATGACGAGCGAGACCGAAGAGCGCGGCTGGCAGGACTACGCGAACTGCCTGGGCGTCGATCCCGACCTCTTCTTCCCGGAGCGTGGGGCGTCCACCCGCGAGGCCAAGGAAGTGTGTCGCGGCTGCGTCGTGCGCGAGCAGTGCCTCGAGTACGCGCTGGCCAACGGCGAGAAGTTCGGCATCTGGGGCGGCCTGTCCGAGCGCGAGCGTCGGCGCATCCGTCGCCAGCGGGCCCTCGGCCTGCGGCGCTCGGTGAGCGCTTGACCAACACCTGACCATGCGGCGGTGACTGAGGGGCTGGCGCCCTTACCGTTCGGGGTCCCCGGTGCTAGCCTGACCACATGCTCGCGTTTCTCGACAGTCCGGCCGAGATCGGGATTGTCGTCCTGGTCATCGTCCTCTTGTTCGGCGGTTCCCAACTCCCCAAGCTGGCCAAGTCCATCGGCCAGGCCCAGAAGGAGTTCAAGAAGGGTCTCGCCGAGGGCGAGAAGGACGACGACGCCACGGACGCGCCCAAGAGCAAGTAGCCCGCGTCCGTGACCGGGCCGACGCCCGGGAACCGGCACGGGCCCGCCGACGTTCAACCGGCAGATCGCCCGACACCGCTGCGTCCGACGTGGGAACAGATCGCCCGTGATCACGGGCGGTTCATCTACACGGTCGCGTACCGGTTGACCGGCGATCACCAGGACGCCCAGGACCTGGTCCAGGAGGTCTTGCTCCGCGTGCAGCGGGGCCTGGCCACCTACGAGCCCGGATCGTTGGAGGGTTGGTTGAGCCGGATCACCACGAACGCCTTTCTGGACGACGTCCGGCGCCGCCGACGGCGCCCGGTCGAGCTCGTGCCGGTCTTCACCGAGCGATCCCTCGCGGTCGATGCCGACCCCGAGGTCGCCCTGGCCCAGGCCAAGCTCCCCGACGACGTGCAGGACGCCATCCGGTCGCTCCCGCCCGACTTCCGCGCCGTCGTGGTGCTGTGTGACGTGGTCGGCCTGGACTACGCCGAGATCGCCGATGCACTCGGGATCCCGCCCGGCACCGTGCGCAGCCGCATCCACCGGGGCCGGGCTCTGCTGCGGAGCAAGCTCTCATGACCACCGACGCCCCGCACCAGGGTCGGTGGCCGGCACCTGTGCCGCCCGAGCATCCCGAGGACCTCCTCACCGCCTACCTCGACGGCGACGCCACGGTCGATGAGATCGCCGTCGTCGAGCGGCACCTCGGCGCCTGCGGGCCCTGCCGGCAGGCGCTGGCCGCCGAAACCACCGTGCGCATCCTCGTGCGCACCCTGCCTCTCGTGCTGCCGCCGCCGGAGTTCTACGCCAAGGTGCTGGCCCACGGGCCACGGGCACGGGCGCGGGCACCGCGGCGCACCGGCTTCGCCGTGGCCAACCTGGTGGCGGCGGCCGCCGTGTGGCTCGGCGTGGTCGCCGTGGCGCGCGTGACCGGCGCCCAGACCGTGCGGCCGGCCATCGGTGACCTGGTGAGCGCCCACGCCTCGGTGCTGTCGTCGCCGCTCGCCCTCGGCGGGGGCACCGGCGGTGCCGACGACAGCGCCCGCTCGTCGGCGCCTCGCACCCTGGCCCGCAACCGCTACCTGGGATCTGTCACCGTCGGCGGACGCCAGCAGCTGCTCTACCGCGACGGTGAGCGCATGCTGTCGATGTTCGTCCAGCCCGGTGAGCTCGACGTGTCGGCCCTCCCGGTCGACGCGGAGCCGGTGGCGGTGAACGCCATGCCGGCATGGCGGGTCGCGGCCGCCGACGTGGACGTGATCCTGGTGCAGCGCCCCGGTGTGGTGATCGTGCTGGTGGTCCCGCACGGCTCGGAGGAGCAGACCCTGGCGCAGGAGGCGGACGCCGAGGTGCCCGAGCCGTCGTTGGGCGCCCGCATCGACGCCGCCGCCCGCGGCCTGCTCGATGCGTTCGGACTCGGGTAGCGGCCCGGAGGTCACTCAGCGAGCGGTGAGAAGCGTGAGACGACGACGCTTCAGGATGCGGCGGCGCTCGCGCTCGGACGTGCCACCCCACACCCCGTGATCGATGCGGTTCCCGAGCGCGTACTCGAGGCAGGGCTCGAGGCTGGGGCAGGTGCCGCAGATCTTGCGGGCTCGGTCGACGCCGACGCCATCGCTGGGGAAGAACGTCGCGGGTGGATGGTTGCGGCAGTGGCCCGCCGCCATCCAGGTGGCTTCGCTCGACTCTTCGTTCATTGGGGGGCTCCTTCGGTGCGAACGTTCAGCGTTCTCCGCCCGCTGTCAGTTCCCGAATCGGTCGCGGTCAGGGAACTTGACGCTCGAGCCGAGCGTTTGGTTCCCCGAAGCGAGAACACCCTAGCCACCGCATCTTCCATCGACGAGGCTCATCTCGTCGTGCCTACCCACCACGAGCCTTCCACGAGACCGCCGATGACCACGATGAGTGACAATCCTTGGACCTTCATTCCCAGCCCTGCGCTCGATCCATCACTGAGCGTGGGCGAATCATCGCATGACCCCATCGAGCGGCCCCTTTCGCCCAGGGGTACCGGCCCGAAACTTGGTGCTCCGGTGACCGAGCCCTGGGGCGTGCCCACCGTGGCGCCGCTGCGGGGCGTCGGCGTTCCGGCACCGCCGACCCTGCCCGGGCCGCCGGCGGGGCGGCGCGCCCCTCGGGGCACGTGGCGGGCGGCGATCGCCGGGGGCGTCGTCGGAGCTCTGGTGGCCACCGCGGTGGCCTTCACCACGGTGAAGCTCGCCGAGCACGACGCCGGCGGCGCGGCGCGGACCACGCTGACCACGCCGGCCGCGCCCGGCGCGACGCTGAGCGCCGGGCAGATCCTGGCCAAGGTGGGGCCCAGCGTCGTGGCCATCGAGGTCGAGCTCGGTCGGGGCCGGTCGGCCGCCGGATCGGGCGTGGTCATCTCGGCCGACGGGCTCGTGCTCACCAACGCCCACGTGGTGCGGGGCGCGACCACGATCGCCGTGAAGTACGCCGACGGCACCACCCAGGACGCCGACCTCGTCGGGTCGGCGTCGTCGCCGGACATCGCCCTCATCCGCATCCGCAGCGCGTCCGGGCTCACGCCGGCGGTGCTCGGGTCGTCGGCGGCGCTGAACGTGGGAGACGACGTCATCGCCATCGGCAATGCGCTCGACCTGGGCGACTCGCCCACGGTGACGCGCGGGATCGTGTCGGCCAAGGGGCGCTCGCTCGACAACGGCGAGATCCAGCTCGAGAACCTGCTGCAGACCGACGCCGCCATCAACCACGGCAACTCGGGTGGCCCGCTGGTGGACATGCAGGGCGAGGTGGTCGGCATCAACTCGGCCGGCATCGAGAACACCAACAACCTCGGCTTCGCCATCGAGATCGACGCCGTGAAGCCCGTCATCGAGGACCTC
This sequence comes from Actinomycetes bacterium, assembly GCA_031359995.1. Taxonomy (GTDB): domain Bacteria; phylum Actinomycetota; class Acidimicrobiia; order Acidimicrobiales; family Ilumatobacteraceae; genus JANMAT01. Next base: position 105,432 of record JANMAT010000213.1, on the reverse strand, counting down.
AAGAGCGGTGGCAGCGCGGCGGCCATCGCCTACCTGGGCGTGCAGTCGTTGAACCCCGACGAGCTCGACCCCACCACCGCCGAGCAGCTCGGCGTGACCGGGGTGACGAGCGGCGCGATCATCGTCGGGGTGGGAAACGGCTCCCCGGCCCAGACCGCGGGCCTGCGCGCCGGCGACGTGATCGTAGCCATCGAGGGCGCGCCGGCGACGTCGAAGGATGATGTGCGCAAGGCGATCCAGGCCCGCAAGCCGGGCGACGAGCTCACCATCGAGGTGCAGCGCGACGGCCAGACCCGCACGGTCACCGCCACGCTGGGCTCCCGGGCGGCCAATTGAACGGCACCCGCTAGACTCGATCGTCCCGAGCCGAGCTGGGTCGGGCCGTCGTACCGCCAGGAGCTGTCATGTCGAACGTCGCCCCCGAGGCCCCCGCACCCCGTGCCCATGCCCGCATGGTGTACCTGGGCTCCGTGTCGCCCCACTGGGAGCTCGACAGCGACTTCGGTGACCGCACGGTGCTCGAGGAGTTCCGGGCGCGCGCGTTGGCTCGCCTCGTGCTCCTGCCGCGTGACGACCCCCAGTTCCGCCGCAACCGCGAGCGCATCGTCCGTGACGCCGAGCGCGAGGGCATCCTGCTCGAGTGGGACCTCGGGCTTCCCGAAGCCGACTGACCCCGAAGCCGACTGACCCCGAGGGCGCCCCGGGTGCCCTCGTTCACCCGGCGTTCACCGGATGTTGCCCCACCGGCCACGCGGCCAGTTCGGTACGATCGGGCGGTGGACCTGGGCACGGTGATCGCGGGTGACGCCCGCGACGATCGGTTCATCAACCGGGAGCTGTCCTGGCTCGACTTCAACGCGCGCGTCCTCGAACTGGCCGAGGACGCCTCGCTGCCCCTGCTCGAACGGGTGAAGTTCTGCGCCATCTTCTCGTCCAACCTCGACGAGTTCTTCCAGGTGCGGGTGGCTGCCCTCCACGATCAGGTGGCCGCCGGCGTGTCGTCGCGCGGACCCGACGGGCGCACCCCGGGCCAGCAGCTGCTGGCCATCGCCGATCGCGTCGGCAACCTGGTGCGTCGGCAGGACGATCTGGCCAGCGCCATGCTGCTGCCGTCACTGGCCACCGCCGGCATCCGCATCCTGGCGTGGGACGACCTCGACGGCGACCACGCCAAACAGCTGAGCGAGTGGTTCGACGCTCGCGTCTTCCCGGTGCTCACGCCCCTCGCCGTCGACCCCGCCCACCCGTTTCCCTACATCTCGAACCTGTCGCTCAACCTGGCCGTGGCCGTGCGCGACCCCGAGACGGGGGAGCGGCGCTTCGCCCGGGTGAAGGTGCCCGAGTCGCTGCCCCGGCTGGTGGCCCTGGCCGACGGCGATGGGTGGGTGCGGCTCGAGGAGATCATCGCGGCGAAGCTCGAAACCCTCTTCGTGGGCATGGAGATCGTGGAGCACCGACCGTTCCGCGTGACCCGCAACGCCGACCTGTCGCTCGAGGAGGACGAGGCCGACGACCTGCTCGCCGCGGTCGAGATGGAGCTGCGGCGGCGGCGCTTCGGGCGGGCCGTGCGGTTGGAGATCGACGAGCGCATGTCGGTCGACCTCGTGCAGCTGCTGCTGGAAGAGCTCGACCTCGACGCCGAGGACGTGTCGTTCCACCGGGCACCGCTCGACCTCACCGGCTTCTTCCAGCTGCTCGGCATCGACCGGCCCGACCTGAAGGACCAACCGTGGCCGCCGATCACGCCCCCGCGCCTGGCCGAGGCAGCCGAGAACGGGCGCAGCATCTTCTCGGTGATCCGCGAGCGCGACGTGCTGGTGCACCACCCGTACGAGTCGTTCGCCGACAGCGTCGAGGAGCTCATCCGCCAGGCGTCCACGGACCCGCGCGTGCTCACCATCAAGGTCACGCTGTACCGCACGTCGCCCGATAGCCCGATCGCCCGTTCGCTCATCCACGCCGCCGAGCGGCGCAAGCAGGTCGTGGCCCTGGTGGAGTTGAAGGCCCGCTTCGACGAGGAGGCCAACATCACGTGGGCCAAGCGGCTGGAGCAGGCCGGGGTGCACGTGATGTACGGGCTGGTCGGCTTGAAGACGCACGCCAAGTGCGTGCTCATCGTGCGCGAAGAGGAAGACGGCCTGCGCCGCTACGTGCACGTGGGCACCGGCAACTACAACTCCTCCACGGCGCGCCTGTACGAGGACCTCGGCCTCATGTCGGCCGACCCCGACCTGGGCGACGATCTCGCCGCGCTGTTCAACCACCTGACCGGCTACTCGCGCGAGCACACCTACGACCGCCTGCTCGACGCGCCCCGCAACCTGCGGCCGCGGCTGGTGGAGCTCATCGCCAACGAGGGCGCCCACGGCGCCGCCGGCCTCGTGGTGTGCAAGGTGAACGCGCTGGCCGACCCCGAGCTGGTGGAGGCCATGTACGACGCCAGCGGCAAGGGCGCTCGCATCCAGCTCATCGCGCGCGGCATCTGCTGCCTGCGACCCGGCGTACCCGGCATGAGCGACCACGTCGAGGTGCGCTCCATCCTCGGGCGCTTCCTGGAGCACAGCCGCATCTACCGCTTCGCCAACGGCAACGGCACCGGGCGCCCGGCGTACTTCATCGGCTCGGCCGACCTGATGCCCCGCAACCTCGACCGTCGCGTCGAGATCCTGGTGTCGGTGGAAGATCCCGCCCAGCGGGCCCGGCTCGATCAGGTGCTGGCGGCCAGCTGGGCCGACGATGCGCCGGGGTGGGAGCTGGAGCCGACCGGCCGTTGGCGGCGTCGGCGGCCCCCGGTGGCGGCGTCGAGCCAGGAGTACCTGTACAGCTCGGTCCGGCCCCAGGTGGGTCGCACCCACGAACGTGGCTGAGCGCGCGTCGGCGGGACCGGGCCGGCCGCCCGAGGTGCTGGCCGCCGGCGGGGTGGTGTGGCGCCCACGGGCCGGAGGTGGGGTGGAGATCGTCGTCGTCCACCGTCCCCATCGGCAGGACTGGTCGCTGCCCAAGGGCAAGCTCGAGCGCGCCGACGCGTCGATGGCGGCCTGCGCGCTCCGCGAGGTGCACGAAGAGGCGGGGTTCCAGTGCGCCCTCGGCGAGGAGCTGCCGCCCACCGCGTACGAGGATCACAAGGGCCGGGCCAAGGAGGTCCGGTACTGGACGATGACCGTCGTCGGCGGGGCCTTCGCGCCCAACGACGAGGTCGACGAGCTGCGCTGGGTGACGCCGGGCGAGGCGATGGAGCTGCTCCACTACGCCACCGAGCGCGTCACCGTGCTGGCCGCCCTGGAACGCCTGAGCTGACCGCCACCCGGGCGGGCGCACGCCGGGTGGCCGGCGGGTGAACAGCGGGCGCGAGCCCCTGACCAGGGCCGCGACCAAAGGTTCCCGGCCCGTTCACCTCTCGTTCACCTCGTTCATCCTTGAGCGACACCGGGCATCCGTACCGTTCGTGAACGAAGACCCAACCCAAGGAGTGGCAACACCCGTGAAGCGCACTACCTCCCGCACCGCCATCGTCGGCGGCCTCCTGGCCCTGGTGCTGGCCGCCTGTGGCAGCTCGTCGTCCTCGTCGTCGGGCGACGGCGCGACCACCACCAAGGCCTCCAGCGCCGCCTCGTCGGCCGCGCCCACCACGGCCGGTGGCTCGTCCACCACGGCCAGCTCGGCGGCCGCCACCACGGCTGCCCCCGTGGCCAAGCTGAGCGCCACCCTGAACGCCAGCGGCTCGACGTTCTCGAAGGCCTACCAGGAAGAGGCGGCCAAGGCGTTCAGCGACAAGAACAAGGGCGTCACCATCAACTACGCCGGCGGTGGCTCGGGCAAGGGTCGCCAGGACCTGGCCGACCAGCTCGTCGACTTCGCCGGTTCGGACTCGCCCTACAAGGAAGCCGACCTGGCCAAGAACAAGGGCGGCGACGTCCTGTACTTCCCCGTCCTCATGGGCCCGATCACCCTGTCCTACAACCTGGACGGCGTCGACAAGCTCCAGCTGTCGGCCGACACGATCGCCAAGATCTTCCAGCGCCAGATCACCAAGTGGAACGACGCGGCCATCGCCGCCGACAACCCCAGCGCCAAGCTGCCCGACTCGGCCATCACCGTGGCCCACCGCTCCGACGGCTCGGGCACCACGCAGAACTTCACCGAGTACCTGGTGAAGGCGGCGCCCACCACGTGGACGCTCAAGAGCGGCTCGACCGTGGAGTGGCCGGCCGACACCCAGGCCGGCAACGGCAACGCCGGTGTCGCCCAGGCCATCACGGCCACCGCCGGTGCCATCGGCTACGTCGACCTGTCGGACGCGGTGGCGGCCAAGCTGAAGTTCGCCGCCATCAAGAACAAGGCCGGCAAGTACGTGGAGCCCTCCGCCGAGGCCGCCTCGGCCGCCGGTGAGGGCGTCACCGTCGCCGACAACCTGATCTTCCAGGGCACCAACCCCGACGGCGAGAAGGCCTACCCGATCACGGCCCAGACGTTCATCATCGTGTACGCCAAGCAGACCGACAAGGCCAAGGCCGATGCCCTGAAGGCGTACCTGACCTACCTGATCACCGACGGTCAGAAGCTGCTGCCCGACCTCGACTACGCCCCGCTGCCCAAGTCGATCGCCGACAAGGCGCTGGCTCAGCTGGCCAAGATCACGGTCGGCTGACGCAGGCATCTCCCCCACGAGCGAAGATGGCCGGGCCGGCGACACCGCTGGCTCGGCCATACTCGTTCGGTTCACCCCGATCCGACCACCCTCGATCTGGCCACCCTCGATCTGGCGACAAGGTTCGACTGACCAATGAGCGTCATCTCCACCACCCAGCCCGGGTCCAGCCCGATGGCCGCGCAGATCAGCGGCAAGCGATCGGCCGGTGACCGCACCTTCGCGATCGTCGCCCTGGTCGCCGGCTTCTCGGTGCTGGCCATCCTGGTCCTGATCGCCTTCTCGACCACGCGCGAGGCGTGGCCGATCTTCCGCGACCGTCCGGGTGAGTTCCTGTTCACCAAGCGGTGGGCGCCCGCCGACGACAAGTACGGCGCGCTCGGGTTCGTGTTCGGCACCGTCGTGACTGCCACCCTGGCGCTCGTGTTGTCGGTGCCCGTCAGCGTCGGCGTCGCCCTGTTCGTGACCGACGTCGCGCCGGCCTGGTTGCGCAAGCCGGTCGTGTACGTGATGGACCTGCTCGCCGTCATCCCGTCGGTCGTGTTCGGTCTGTGGGGGGTGCTCGTGCTGAACAAGCCGGCGGGCACCTTCTACGGCAAGATGTCGAGTGCGCTGAGCTGGATCCCGCTCGTCGGCCGGCTCTTCGACAAGCCGGTGAGCGGAAAGTCGTTCTTCACCGCCGGGGTGATCCTGGCCATCATGATCACCCCGATCATCTCGAGCCTGGCCCGCGAGGTGTTCGCCACGACGCCGGCGTCGGAGAAGGAGGCGGCCCTCGCGCTGGGCGCCACCCGCTGGGAGATGATCCGCGGTTCGGTGTTCCCCCACAGCAAGGGCGGCCTCGTGGGTGCCGTCACGCTCGGCCTCGGCCGGGCCATGGGCGAGACCATCGCCGTGGCCCTGGTGATCGGCTCCAGCGCCCAGGTCACCGCCCACCTGTTCTCCAGCGGCGATTCGCTGCCGGCGGTCATCGCCAACGAGTTCGGTGACGCCGAAGGGCTGAAGCGGGCCGCCCTCATCGGGTGCGGTGTGGTGCTGTTCGCCCTCACCGTCCTGGTCAACGTGGCCGCCACCAGCCTGGTGCAGCGGTCCATCAAGCGGAGCCGGGGCACCGTCTGATGGCCACCACCACCCTGACCCCCGATCTGCGGCCGCGACGCTCGGCCCGCACGGTCCGCAACGGGCTGGCCACCGCGCTCATCGTGGTCGCCGTGCTGCTGGTGCTGCTGCCCATCGTGGCCGTGCTCGGCACCGTCATCGCCAAGGGCGGCAAGTCGCTGTCGTGGTCGTTCCTCACCAAGGACATCCCGACCGTGCGCCGCAAGGGCCCGGGCATGGGCCCCGCCGTGGTGGGCACGCTGCTCATGACCGGCATGGCGTCGTTGATGGCGATCCCGTTGGGCGTGCTCGGTGCGGTGTACCTGCACGAGTACGGCAAGCAGACCCGGGTTGCGCAACTGCTGCGCTTCCTGTCCAACGTGATGACCGGTGTGCCGTCGATCGTGATGGGCCTGTTCATCTACACGATCTACATCCTGCACGCCGGCAAGGATCCCTTCAGCGGCTTCGCCGGGTCGATGGCGCTGGCCTGCCTCATGCTGCCGGTGGTGATCCGCTCCACCGAGGAGATGCTGCGCCTGGTGCCCGACTACCTGCGCGAGGCCAGCCTGGCCCTCGGCGCGAGCAAAGCCCGCACCATCCTCACGGTCGTGCTGCCCGCGGCGTTGCCCGGCATCTCGAGTGGCGTGCTGCTGGCCGTGGCCCGTGCCGCGGGGGAGACGGCGCCGCTGCTGTTCACCATCCTCACCGTCACCAAGATCAACAAGAACATCTTCAGCGGGCCGAACACGGCGCTGTCGACGCAGATCTTCGCCAACGCGTCGCAACCGTTCGAGGGCGCCCAGGCCCGGGCCTGGGGTGCCGCGCTCACGCTGGTGCTCATCGCCTTCCTGCTCACGCTCATCTCCCGGGTGCTCGTTGCCCGTTTCGATCCCTTGCGCAAGGCTCGGTGACCATGGCCACCGACGACAGCCGTTCCCCCTCGGAGGATTCCGCGATGCCGCCTGACGACACCGCCCACGACACGTCGAGCGCGGCGACCCTGGTGTCGCGACCGGTCGCCACGGCGCGCCCGGCCGACTCCGACCCGGCCGGGGCGTCGATCGTGTTCGACATCCGCGATCTGCACGTCTACTACGGCGCGTTCCGGGCCGTGCGCGACGTGAACATCGAGATCAAGCGGAAGCAGATCACCGCGTTCATCGGACCGTCGGGCTGTGGCAAGACCACGGTGCTGCGGTGCCTCAACCGGATGAACGACCTGGTGAGCTCGGCCCGGGTGGAGGGCAAGGTGCTCTACCACGGCGCCGACCTGTACGGCCCCGATGTGTCGGCCACCGCGGTGCGCCGCCACATCGGCATGGTGTTCCAGAAGCCGAACCCGTTCCCCAAGAGCATCTACGACAACGTCGCCTTCGGCCCCAAGGTGAACGGGGTGCGCAAGCGCAGCGAGCTCGACGACATCGTCGAGAAGTCGTTGAAGAGCGCGGCCCTGTGGGACGAGGTGAAGGACCGGCTGAAGTCGTCGGCCCTCGGCATGTCGGGTGGCCAGCAGCAGCGGCTGTGCATCGCCCGTACCATCGCGGTGGAGCCCGAGGTCGTGCTCATGGACGAGCCGTGCTCGGCGCTCGACCCCATCGCCACCGCCCGGGTGGAGGACCTGATGCAGGAGCTCAAGCAGAAGTACACGATCGTCATCGTGACCCACAACATGCAGCAGGCCGCCCGCGCCAGCGATCGCACCGCGTTCTTCACCGCCGAGGTGAGCGATGCGGGGGACCGCCGCACCGGCGTGCTCGTGGAGTTCGACAACACCCAGAAGATCTTCTCCAACCCGGGCGATCAGCGCACGGAGAACTACGTGACCGGACGGTTCGGATGACCGAGACCCGCCGTAGCTACCACCAGGAGATCGACCTCGTCCGCGAGGAGATCGTCCGCATGGCCTCGTCGGTGGTGGAGGTGATCCCCCGCGGGACCACGATCCTGCTCGACGGCGACCTCGAAGGTGCCGACTACGTGATCATGGGCGACGACGAGCTCGACGCCCGCTCGTTGGAGCTCGAGGAGCGCTGCTACCAGCTGCTCGCGTTGCAGCAGCCCGTGGCGCGCGACCTGCGGGTCATCGTGGCGGCGCTGAAGATCGTGGGCGAGATCGAGCGTTCGGCCGATCTCGTCGTCAACATCTGCAAGGCGGCGCGGCGCATCCACGGCCACGAGCTCGATCCCAAGCTGCGCGGCATCATCCGGCGGATGAGCGACCAGGCCCAGCACCTGTTCACCTCGGCCATCGACGCCTACACCGACAACGATGCCGCCCTCGCCGCCGCCATCGACGACATGGACAACCTGCTCGACGACCTCCAGCGTGAGTTCATCCAGGCCATCTTCGAGAGCCATGCCGCCGGTCGGGTCGACCTGCAGGTCGCCGTGCAGCTGGCCGTGGTGTGCCGGTTCTACGAGCGCATCGGTGATCACGCCGTCAACGTCGGCCAGCGCGTGCGCTACATGGTCACCGGCTGGCTCCCCGAGCACACGGGAGCGGCCCGCCTCGGCGTGCGCCGCCAGCTCGCCGCGGAGGACGCGGAGGGCCTGTGACCACCCTGCTCGCCGCGCTCGCGGCGGCCGTCCTCGCCGGTGCTGCGAGCTGGAGGTGGGGCCGGCGCCGACTGAGCCGACAGGTCGTGGCCGTCGGCAACCGCTTGCGCGTCACCAGCGCCGAACCCACGGTGCCCACCTCGGCGCTGTCGGTCATCGAGCGGGCCGCCGCGGCCGACCGCGCCGACCTGGAAGCGGCCCGGTGGAACGCGGCCACGCTGCGCGCCGCCCTCGACGCGCTGCCGTTGGGCGTGGTGGTGGTGGACGACACCGGCGCCGTCGTGCTGCGCTCGCGCGCCGCCCAGGCGATCGTCGGCGCCCGCCACGCCGACGCCCTCGTCGATGAAGCGGTCGCCGAGCACGTGGCCTCGGCCGCTCAGGGCCACGCCCGGCGTCAGCAGCTCGAGATCTACGGGCCACCTCGTCGGACCGTGTTCATCCGGTCCTTCCCGGTCGTGGTGACGTCGACACCGTCGACGATGCTGCCGAAGGACCACGCCGCCGTGATCACGGTGGAGGACGTGACCGACCGGGTGCGGTTGGAGTCGATGCGCACCGACTTCGTGGCCAACATCAGCCATGAGCTGCGCACGCCTGTGGGTGGCCTGGCCCTGCTGGCCGAGACGCTCCAAGGCGAGCGCGACGCCCACGTGGTCGACCGCCTGTCGAGCAAGATCGTCGTCGAGGCCCACCGCGTGTCGCGCACCATCGACGATCTGCTCGAGCTGTCGCGGCTCGAGGTCGAGGGCGCCCGCAAGGAGGATGTCGTCATCGGCGTGGTCATCGCCGAAGCCGTCGATCGCGTCCGCGCCGCCGCCGAGCACCGCGGCATCCGCGTCGACGTGGGCGACCGGGGCCGGGCTCTGCGGACCACCGGCGACCGGCGCCAGCTCGTCTCGGCCGTCACGAACCTGGTCGACAACGCGGTGAAGTACTCCGAGTCGGGCTCCACCGTCGAGGTCCACGCCGGGCTGGTCGACGACAAGGTCGCCGTCACCGTGCGCGACCACGGCGTGGGCATTCCCCCGGCCGACCTCGACCGCATCTTCGAGCGCTTCTACCGCGTCGACCGTGCCCGCAGCCGCGAGACCGGTGGCACCGGCCTCGGCCTGGCCATCGTGCGCCACGTGGCCACCAACCACGGCGGCTCGGTGACGGTCGAATCGCAAGAGGGCGTCGGCTCCGCCTTCACCCTGGCCATCCCCGTTCCCACCCCTACGGCCGCCCCGGCCATCACCCCCGCCATCGGAGAGGTCGCCTGACCATGTCCCAGACCGTGCTCGTCGTCGAAGACGAAGAGTCGTTCATCGAGGCGCGCACCATCGGCCTCCGACGCGAAGGATTCGCCGTCGCCATCGCCCGCGACGGCGTCGACGCGCTCATCGCGTTCGATCTGCACAAGCCCGACCTCGTGCTGCTCGACGTGATGCTGCCCAAGATGTCGGGCATCGACGTGTGTCGCCAGATCCGCACCAAGTCGAAGGTGCCGATCATCATGGTCACGGCCAAGGGGGCCGAGATCGACACCGTGGTCGGCCTCGAGGTCGGCGCCGACGACTACGTGACCAAGCCGTACCGCCTGCGCGAACTGGTGGCCCGCATGCGGGCCGTGCTGCGCCGCAGCCCCGGCGACGACGAAGAGTGCGTGAGCCTGGGCGCCATCGACGTCGGGGACGTGCGCCTCGACCCCGAACGCCACGAGGTGTGGGTGCGAGGCGACGAGATCGCCCTGCCGCTGAAGGAGTTCGACCTGCTCCACCTGCTGCTGGCCAACGCCGGCCGGGTCATGCCCCGCGAGCTGCTGATCGACCGCGTGTGGGGCCACGACTACGTGGGCGACACCAAGACCCTCGACGTCCACGTGAAGCGGCTGCGGGCCAAGATCGAAGAGGATCCGGCCAACCCGACCCGCATCGTCACCATCCGCGGGCTCGGCTACAAGTACGAGCCACCCCGCCGCTGAGCGCCGCCCTCTAGGCTCCGCGCCGTGAGGGGCCTGCGATGAGCGACGCCGGGTGGCGACCGTTCGGGGGTCGGTCGCGCCCGGGTGGCGCGCCCGTGCCTGCGGCATCGGCGTTCACCCGTCTGGCCCGCACCCACGCGGCCATGGCGGCCGGTGACGGCATGATGGCCGTGGCGCTGGCCGGGTCGGTGTTCTTCAGCACCGATCCGGGGCAGGCCCGCAGCAAGGTCGTGCTCTTCCTGCTGCTCACCATGGCCCCGTTCTCGGTGGTCGCTCCCGTGGTCGGCCCGATCATCGACCGGGCGCCGGGCGGGCGCCGGGCCACGGTGGCCCTGCTGGCGTTGGGGCGCGGCATCCTGAGTGTGCTGCTCATCTCGAACTACGACACCCTGCTGCTGTTCCCCATCGCCCTGCTGAGCCTCGTGCTCTCGAAGGCGTACGCGGTGTCGAAGAGCGCGCTCGTGCCGGCCGTGGTGCACCACGAGACCGAGCTGGTAGAGGCCAACGCCAAGCTCGGCCTCATCTCGGGTGTGTGCGGCTTCGTGGCCGCGGTGCCCGCCGCCCTGGCCCAGCTGGCGTCACCGGCGATCACCGTGGCCCTGTCGGCCGTCGTGTTCTTCGGCGCGGCCGTGGCCGCGCTGGGTCTGCCCCGCCACATGCGCACCGCGCTGGGCGACGCCAGCGAGCGCGAGACCCTGCACCAGCGCGCCGCCCTGCGCGCCGGTGGCATCTCGCTGGCGGCGACGTCGATGTCGTGGCTGAGGGCCACGGTCGGTTTCCTGACGTTCCACCTCGCGTTCTGGTTGCGCACCGGCGGCGTGGCCAAGGCGTGGTTCGGCGTGATGATCGCCGCCAGCGCCGGCGGCACCATGCTCGGCAACGCGGTGGCGCCGCGGTTGCGCAAGCGCCTGCGCGAGGAGCTGATGCTCATGGCCGGCATGATCGTGGGCGCGGTGCTGGCGGTGGCCGCCGCCGTATCGGGTGCGGTACCGCTGGCCGCGGTGGCCACCCTGGCCGTGGCCGTGGCCGCGGCCACGGGTCGCCTGGCCTTCGACGCCATCGTGCAGCGCGACGCGCCCGATGCCGACCGGGGCCGGGCCTTCGCCGGGTTCGAGACCCGCTTCCAGCTGGCGTGGGTGGCCGGCGCCTTCCTGCCCGTGGTGTTCCACCTGCCGGGGTGGCTCGGCTTCCTCGGCTGCGCCCTGTTCATGGCCTGGGGCGTGCTCTGGTACGTGGGGGGCATCCGCATCCTGCACCTGAAGGGCGCACCGCCGCGGCCACCGCTCGGTCGGTTGATGGACGCCGTGGTGCTGCGGCGCAACGCCCGCCGGGTCGCGGCCGCTAAGCGTCGTACTCCAGCCGGGCGAGCCACAGGCCCGGAGCGTCCACTTCGGCCGGAGTAGGCAGGGCGCGGTTGTCCTGCCACAGCCGGTTCAGGCCGTCGGGGCCGCCGGTGCGTTCGATGACGCCTTCGACGAAGGCGGTGCCCCGCTCGACCTGGCTGCGGTTGAGCGAGAGGCCGAACAGCTTCTCGACGAACTGGTCGGCCTGACCGGCATCGGTGCGGTGGCGTCGCACCGCCTCGGCGATGCGGGTGGTGGCCGACACGACGCGCGGGGCGGCCTGATCGAGCACGTGGTCGACGTAGCCGAGCACCACGGCGATGAGGGCGTCGAGCTGGGGTACCAGCGCCTGCTGCTCGGGCGAGGTGATGGCGCCCAGCAGCACCTGCGGATCACCGAACATGCGCTGCAGGTCGGCCGGGTCGGCACTGGGTGACTCGAGCGACGCGAACCGGTCCATCAGGTCGTCGGGCTGGGCGCGGAACGCGGCCACGTAGCGACCGATGAGATCGTCGAGCGCCCGGTGCACGTGGGGGATGTTGAGCACGGCGTGATGCGTCAGCTCGGACAGGCAGACCCACAGGGCCAACTCGTCGCCCGGCAGGCTCCAGTCGTCGGCGAAGCGCGTGACGCTGGCCGGCAGCACGAGCACCTCGTGGGTGACGGGCCGCGGGATGGGCAGGTCGTACGAGCCGAAGTTGCGCCGGGCCAGGTGGCCGATCATGGAGCCGGCCGACATGCCGAGCAGGCTGGGGCCGAGCATCTGGAACAGGCCCGACAGCATGGCCTCGGGCCCGCCATCGGCATCGTCGGGCGCCACGACGGCGTCGCCCGGTGCGGTGGGACGGTGGAGGGCGCCGGCGAGGTTCTCGAACAGGGGCCGGTAGGCGTCGAGCGTGCGCTGGGCCCAGAGGCCGGGAGTGGTGGCCACGACCTCGACGGCGCGGCCGCCGACGGTGAGGTCGAGCCCGGTGGCGCCCTGCACGTGCAGCTCGGCGATGCGGCCGAGCTCGGCCCAGCGGATGCGCGTCGTGGGCTCGATGTTCGCTTCCGGCGCGCCCTCGGTGGCCAGCATGAGCGCGAACTGGCGAGCGGCGTCCCAGTTCAGTGGTCCCTGCTGACCGAGGAGGCGCGCGATGTCGCCGAGGAACCCGAAACCCTCGAACGGGTTCGAACCTCCGGCTGGACCAGGATCGCTCACAAGGGCATGGTAGGCAGGTGACGAGCGAGATCCACCGCGGTGCCCGGGTCGTGGTCACCGGCGCCGCCGGCGGCGTCGGCCAGCGGGTGCTGCGGCTGCTCTCGGCCGACCCCTCGGTGGCCAGCGTGGTCGCACTCGACATCGTGCCGGCGCGCCACGAGCTGCCCAAGGTCACCCACCACCAGGCCAGCGTGGCCGTCGCCGACCTGCAGCCGCTGGTGGCCGGGGCGGACACCGTGGTGCACCTGGCCTTCGCCGTCGACACCGAGTGGCGCCGGCGGCACAGCGAGGCCACCAACGTGGAGGGCACCCGGCGACTTCTCGCCGCCATGACCGCCACCGGCGTGCCCCACATCGTGGCCATGTCATCGGCCCTGGTGTACGGGGCATGGCCCAACAACCCGGTGCCCCTCACCGAGGACGCGCCGGTGCGCCCCAACCCCGGCTTCGCCTACGCCGTGCAGCAGGGCCAGCGCGAGCAGCTGGTGGCCGAGTGGGTCAGCGCCGCGCCCGGGCGCGTCGCCGCAGTGCTGCGCCCGTGTCTCGCCCTGGGCCCTGACCGCTCGCCGTGGCTGGCGGCGTCGCTGGCCGCCGCCGCCGGCATGCGGCTGGGAGAGGAGGACCCGCCGGCCCAGTTCCTGCACCTCGATGATCTGGCCCGGGCCATCGATCTGGCGCGGGTCCAGGCGCTCGACGGTGTGTACAACGTGGCGCCCGACGGGTGGATGCCGGGCGAGATGGTCCGCGCCCTCGCCGTGGCCCGCCCGCGGTTGCGCCTGCCCGGTCGCCTCGCCGCGGTGACGGCCAAGCTGCGCTGGCGGTTCCAGCGCGGTCCCATCCCGCCCGGCATGCTGCCGTTCACCCAGCACCCCTGGGTCGTGGCCAGCGATCGGCTGAAGGCGCACGGCTGGTCGGCCCGCTTCACCAGCGAGCAGGCCTACGTGGCCGGCACCGAGGCCAAGTGGTGGTCGCTGCTCACCCCGAGCCGCAAGCAGGAGCTGGCCCTGGGCGCCGCCGGTGTGGGCGCGCTCGGCCTGGTCGGCACCGTGGTCGGCGTCGTGGGCAAGGTCGTGCGCTCGCGCCGCTGACGTGCGGTCACCGGGGTCGGAGCGGTCAGCGGGTCGGGGCCGGCGCCAGCAGGACCGGTCGCTCGTAGCGGCGGCCGTCGCGCAGGAACTCGACGGTGACCGTCGTGCCTGCAGGGTGCTGGCGCACGGCGAGCACCAGTGCCCAGGTCGTGTGCACGGCGTGACCGTCGAGGCCGATGATCAGATCGCCCTCCTGCAACGTGCCGGCGGCCGGGCTGTTGGGGAAGATCGCCAGCACGCGCACGCCGGCGACCATCGCCGCCGCCGTGGTGGTGGTGGCCAGCGCGGTCTCGGTGGTCGTGCTGAGGCCCAGCGCCGTGACCGGCACGGTCGTGGTCGTGGCGTCGGCACCGGTCGCGACCGGGCCGCCCACCGTCGACCGGACCGCGGCCGGTGCGACGGTGGTGGGCGCGGCCGTGGTCGGAGCGGCCGACGGGCCGACCAGGGGCGGGGCCCCGTTCCTGGCGACCGTGGTGGGCGCCGCAGTGGACGACGCGGTGGCCCCGGCGACCGGCGCCGACGCGGTGGCCGCGGTGGTGGGATCGCCGGTGGTGGTGGAGGGCCCCTCGACCGCGGTGGTCGGCCGGCTGGGCTCGGCCGGACCGTCGGCGGTGGGCGTCGCCTCGCGGCCGTCGCCGCAGCTCACACCCATCCAGGCGGCGTCGGGCTCGGCGGCTCCGTCCACCGCGGCGGCGGCCCGCAGGTGGGCCATGCCCGTCACGGCGTCGATGCGGTACACGGTGACCTTGACGGTGCTGCCGTCGGCCAGGACCGCTTCACCCTCCTTGGCGTCACCCAGTTCCTCGATCGTGGTCACCAGCGAGCCGTCGTCGACCAGCGCGGCGTGGATCGTGTGGTTCGGGTCGGCGGTGTGCACCTTCACCACCGCCGGCATGCTGGCGGCCACCGTGGTGGAGGTGGCGACGCTCGTCAGCACGGCGATGAGCTGCGTGGTCGTCGGTGCGAAGCCGAACGAGGGTGACCCACCGACGATGGATCCCTCGATGGCGTTGCTCGCCGCGGAGACCTCACCGGTGGGGCCGAAGGCGTGGACGCTGGCCAGCAGGGCGATCACCAGCGAACCGGCGGTGCCCAACGTGAGGGCGGCCACGAAGCGGGTGCCGGCGCGCCGACGCAACGGCGCGGCGGCCTGGAACGCACCATGCGGCCCGAGCTCGCTCGGGTGACGCCAGGCGCGCTCGCTGGGCACCGGTTCGGACGGCGTGTCATCGTCGTCATCATCGAACCAACCACTCCGCTCCACGGGGCAGGAGCGTACTGACACGTTGCCGCGCTGTGGTCGCGGGCCAGCACCTACGAGGGCCGATGCGAGCACGCGCGCCGGCCCGAGGGCCGATGCACGGCTGACGGGCGGTAGCATCCCTGATGTGCTACCCCCGGCTCACGTCGACGACTGGTTCGTGCTGACTCCTGACGTGCTGCCCGTGGGCGCCGCCTACGAGTGGGCCGTGCTGCCGTCGTGCGGAGCGATCGTGCTCTTCTCGGGCACGGCGCGTGACCACGCCGAAGGTCGCACCGGTGTGGTCGAGCTCACCTACGAGGCCTACGAGGAGCACGTGCTCCCGCGCTTCGCCGCCATCGCCGCGGAGATCCGCCGGCAGTGGCCGACCACCGGGCGCGTCGGCATCCTGCATCGCACCGGTCCGCTCGCGCTCGGCGAGTCGTCAGTGGTCGTGGTCGTCTCGGCGCCGCATCGCGGCGAGGCGTTCGAGGCGGCCCGGTTCGGCATCGACACCCTGAAGGCGACGGCACCGATCTGGAAGCAGGAGCGGTGGGACGAGGGCGCCGACTGGGCGCTCGGTGCCCACGAGGTCACCACGGTGGCCGAGGTTGCACGCGACCGGACGGCCGGCGGTCACTCGGCGGAGAGCAAGGGGTAGACGCTTGGCACGCGACCTGGCCATCGACCTCGGTACGGCCAACACACTGGTCTACGCGAAGGGCCGCGGGATCGTGCTCAACGAACCCACCGTCATCGCCGTCAACAGCCAGAACAAGGAGGTGCTGGCCACCGGCCACGAGGCGTGGCAGATGATCGGGCGCACGCCCGGGTACATCGTCGCCGTGCGACCGCTGCGGGGCGGCGCCATCACCGACTTCGAGATCACCGAGCGCATGATCCGCCTGCTTCTCCAGCGCGTCGGTGTGAGCCGCTTCAACCGCCCCCGGGTCCTCATCTGCGTGCCGTCGGCCATCACCGAGGTCGAGAAGCGGGCCGTGACCGAAGCGGCGCGGCGGGCCGGCGCGGCCGAGCCCCAGCTCATCGAGCAGCCCATGGCCGCCGCCATCGGCGCCGGCCTCCCCATCTACGAACCGGTCGGGTCGATGGTCATCGACATCGGTGGGGGTACCAGCGAGACCGCGGTCATCTCGCTCGGCGGCATCGTGGCGCTGGAAGCGGTGCGTGTCGGCAGCTTCGACCTGGACGCCTCCATCCAGAACTACGTGCGCAAGGAGTACGGCATCGCCATCGGCGAGCGCACGGCCGAGGAGATCAAGGTCGCCATCGGCTCGGCCGCGGCCACACCCGACGAGGCCCACGCCGAGGTGCGCGGTCGCGACCTGGTGAGCGGTCTGCCCAAGACGGTCACCCTGTCACCGCTCGAGGTGCGCGGCGCCATCGACGAAGTGGTGCAGGTCATCGTCGACTCGGTCATCCGCTGCCTGAGCAAGGCCCCACCCGAGCTGTGCCAGGACTTCCTCATCCACGGCATCCACCTCGTGGGTGGCGGTGGCATGTTGCGCGGCCTCGACCGTCGCATCGAGCGCGAGACCAAGGTGCCGGTGCACATGGTCGAGGCGCCGCTCGAGTCGGTCGTGCTCGGCGCCGGGCACTGCATCGAGCACTACGACGAGGTCAAGGACATGTTCATGGGTGCGCGTCGCTGACGACGCGTGCCTGCTTGACCCGGTACATCATGCGGTCGGCCCGGTCGATGAGCGCCTGCGCACTGTCGTAGGCCCGTGGGCGGGCCATGCCCACGCTGGCCCGTACCACCAGCGCGGCGGCGGCGTCGACGGTCACCGCCATGTCGCGCAGTCGCTGGCCGAGGCGCTCGGCGGCCTCCTCGGATCCGACGTGGCGGGCCAGCACGATGAACTCGTCGCCGCCGACGCGGGCGACGGTGTCGCCGGTGCGGGTGAGGCCGAGCAGCCGCTGGGCCACGGTCTGTAGGACCACGTCGCCGCCGGCGTGCCCGAGGCGGTCGTTGACCTCTTTGAAGCCGTCGAGGTCGACGAAGTACAGGGCGGCCGGCGACGATGCCACGGCGTCGGTCAGGAGGCCTGCGAGCGCCACGTCGAGGCCGCGCCGGTTGGAGACGCCGGTCAGGGGATCGCTGTGGGCCAGCGCGGCGAGCTCGTCGACCACGGCGCGCGACTCGGTCGCGTCCTCGAGCTGGGCCATCGTGAAGCGCGGCGTGCCGTCGCCGTCGCGCAGCATCGAGCGGGTCATCGAGCACCACAGCGCCGAGCCGTCCCGCCGCACGATGCGCACCTGCATGCGCTCGCGGGTCGTCTCGCCGTTCAGGAGCCGCTGGCGACCGGCTTGGGCGGCGGCCCAGTCGTCGGCGTGGATCTGCCCACTCGTGGGCTGACCGACGAGGTCCTCGGGCTCGTAGCCGAAGGCGTGGGCGTAGAGCCGGTTGCAGGCGACCAGCTGGGGTGGCGCGACGTCGTCGATGCTGGCCAGGCACAGGCCGATCGGCGCGTCCTCGAACGCCTGGCGGAAGAACGTCTCGGCGTCGGCCAGGCGCCGCTCGGCCGCGCGGATGGCGGTGATGTCGTGGGCCTCGAACACCACGCCCGGAATGCCCGGCGCCCGCCAGACGCGCACGTCGTACCAGCGGTAGGTGGTGTCGCGGTGGCGGATGCGCATCTCGGCCGACCGGTCGCCCGTGGGTTCGCGGTCGATGCGGGCCATGTGGTCGACGACGCGCGCCAGGTCGTCGGGGTGGACGTTGCGGGCGAGGGCATCGGCGATCTTCGTACCGACCATGGGCCCGCCGGCCTCGATGGCTGCCGGCGACTGGTAGCGGATCGTGCCGTCATCGCTGACCTGCACGACGTGGTCTCGGCTCGTCTCGGTGAAGATCCGGTACACCAGCTCGCGTTCGGCCAGCGCGTCGTGCGAGGCGATCTGGGCGGTGATGTCGGAGAACGTCGCCACCACTCGCCCCGCGCCGGCGCGATCGGTCAGGGGCCGGCTGCTGATCTTGATCCACCGCCGCTCGCCGGTGGGCAGCTCCACGCCCATCACGACCCCGTCGCACGGCTGCCCGGTGCGCAACGTCACGATCGCCGGGTGCTCGTCGCCGGGGAAGTCACTGCCGTCGGGCCGCAGTGCCCGCCAGCGGGGATCGAACGAGGTGCGCCCGAGGAGCTGGTCGGCGGTCAGGCCCAGCACGGTGCACGCCTGGACGTTGGCTCCCACGATCGCCCCGTCGGCGTCCTGCACCACGATGCCCTCGGGCAGCACGTCGACGATCTCGGTCCACGCGTCCGCGCCGAGTGGCGTGTTCGTCAGACCGGTGAGCACGATCATCCATCGGCCGTCGACCGGGCCGGTTGAGGGATCCGGGTCAGACCTGGGCGGCCACCTCGACCATGAACTTCTCGATGGTCTCCCGCTTGCGGGCCGGGTCGGGCATGGTGAAGTCGGGCACGATCAGCTCGGACACGCCGGCGGCCTGGTAGGCGTGGAGCCGTTCCACCATCTGCGCCGGGGTGCCGATGATGGTGGCCCGTCCGTGATCGCGGCCTCGCATGTCCTTCACCCACGCCTCGTCGTCGCTCAGGAACATGAGGGCGATGGCGCTGCGGTGGATCTCGCCGGGATCGCGGCCGATCGTCTCGCAGTGGCGCTCGAGCACGGCGCCCTTGGCCGCCATGAGGTCGGGTTCGCCCCAGATGTTCCACTCGTCGGCGAAGCGGGCGGCGATGCGCAGCGTGCGCTGCTCGCCGCCGCCCCCGATGAGCAGGGGCAGCTTCGGGTTCACCGGCTTGGGGAACAGCGGCGCGTCCTTCAGCTGGTAGTAGCGGCCGTCGAAGTTCGTGCGCTCGTCACGCAGCAGCGAGACGATGACCTCGCACGCCTCCTCCAGGCGGTCGAGCCGGCCCTTCACGGTGGAGAACTCGATGCCGTAGGCGACGTGCTCGTTCTCCTGCCAACCGGCGCCGATGCCGAGCACGCAGCGGCCGCCGGCGATGTGGTCGACGGTGGTGGCCTGCTTGGC
The DNA here is from genome assembly GCA_031359995.1 of Actinomycetes bacterium. Lineage (GTDB taxonomy): Bacteria > Actinomycetota > Acidimicrobiia > Acidimicrobiales > Ilumatobacteraceae > JANMAT01. Next base: position 86,277 of record JANMAT010000213.1, on the reverse strand, counting down.
CAGCACCGCCGGGTGCCGGTAGGTGTTGCCGGCCACGATCGACCCGATGCGCACCCGAGGAACGGCGGCGGCCAGGCCGGCCAGGCCGGTCCAGCACTCGTGGACGGGGCCGTCGAGGTCACCGACGAACGGCATGAAGTGGTCGGACAGCCAGATGCCGTCGTAGCCGACGCGTTCGGCGTGCTGACACGAACCCAGGATCTCGGACCAGTCGCTGCGGGGGTTGGGCCAGAAGCTGAAGCGCATGCCGCGACCTTACGCTCGCCCGGTTGCATCGCCGGCCAGGGGGCGACACGATGCATCTGGGCACGAACGACCGTGGGGGCGTCGGGATGCAGGACAGCTTGGGGCCGGACCTGTTGGGCACGGCGACGCACCACGGGCCGTTGCGCATCGGCCTGGTGTCGGACACCCACATCCCCGAGGCGCGCGAGGAGCTGTGGGACGAGGTCTTCCACGCCTTCGTCGGCGTCGACCTGATCCTGCACGGCGGCGATCTGCACGAGCTGTCGGTGCTGCACGCCCTGACCGCGGTGGCGCCCGTGTACGCGGCGCGGGGCAACGGCGAGGACGGCTCCGGCGGCCGGCCGGTCACGCCCGACCACCCGCTGCTCAAGGAGTCGTGGCTGCTGGAGCTGGGCGGCGTGCGCGTGGGTCTCACCCACGACCTGCCCATCCCCGAGGTGCCACCGAACTACACGGTGGCCCGCTGGTTCGAACGGCGCTTCGGCACCGTCGACGTCGACGTCGTGGTGTACGGCCACACCCACGTGGAGGCGATCGACGTCATCGGGTCCACGCTGTGCGTGAACCCCGGCTCGCCCACCTACCCGCGCAACCTCAACACCCAGCTCGGCACCGTCGGCCTGCTCGAGGTGAACGCCGGGGTGGCCCGGGCCACCGTGTTCCAGCTGACGCCTGACGGGCTTGCCGCCAAGGCTGGTCTGGATCCCGTCGAGCACCTCGTGGCGCGGGGCGGCGCGTGAGCGACCACGTGCGCATGCTGCACGCGTCCGACGTGCACATCGAGAACGGGCCCGGTGGCGACAAGGGCCTCGTGCAGCTGGTGGACGCCGCGCTCGAGCTCGACGTGGACGTGGTCGTGCTGGTGGGCGACACCTTCGACGACAACCGCGTGCACGACACCACGGTCGCCGTCTTCGTGTCCCATCTGGAGCGCTTGCGGGTGCCCGTGGTGGTGCTGCCCGGCAACCACGACCCGTACATGCCCGGCGGCGTGTACCACCGCACCGAGCTGCCCGGGCACGTCCACCTCATCACTGCGCCCGACGGCGCCACCGTGGAGCTGCCCCACCTGGGTCTCGAGCTGTGGGGTCGGCCCCATCTGTCGTTCGCCGACCAGTCGCCGCTCGTCGATCTGCCGCCCCGAGGGGCCCAGCCGTGGCAGGTGGCGCTGGCCCACGGCCACCTGGTGCGCTACGACGAGGACCGGCACCGCTCGTACCTGATCACGTCGGAGCAGATCGCGGCGACCGACCGCGACTACGTGGCCTTGGGCCACTGGGACGTGCAGCACGATGTGAGCGCCGGCGACGTGGTGGCGTGGTACTCGGGTTCACCCAAGCGCTACGCCTCGTGCGCGCTGGTGACGTTCCGGTCGTCGGGCGAGGCCCGCTCCGTGCACGTCGAACCGATCAAGCTGCCCGGCTAGCGACCGATCGCGTGGGTTCGGCGTCGCGGCGTCGTCAGGCGGCCGCGGTGGACCAGGACGCCGGCGACGGGTACCACGGGCGCAGCGGCAGGGGCGGCGAGAACCGGCGCCACTCGCCGGCGCGCTGCGACAGGCGGTCGGACAGGGCGACGAGCACGGCCGGGTTCCAGCCGAGGCCGCTGTGGCTGCCGCGGACCTCGATGTTCTCGTGGGTGTCGTCTTCGGTGTCGATGCAGGTGTGCCATCGGACCACGCCGTCGGTGCGACTGTAGATCGCGGTGGACGGCACCGGCAGCGGTGGTTTGTCGTGCTCGGCCAGCGCCATGCGCAGGAGGCGCTGGCTGTAGCCGGGCTTCAGCGCCTCCCACAGCTGGGACGCACCCGAGCGATCGGCCAGCGTCATGCGGAACGGGCTGCCGAGCGTGATCACCTGGCGCACCGCGTCGGGCAGTTCCCGCGCCAGCTCGCGGGCGTAGATGCCGCCGAGGCTCCAGCCCACCAGGCTGACCGGTCGGCCGTGGCGCTCGTGCAGCTCGGCCAGCCGGTCGTGCATGCCGTCGATGATGCGGTCGGTGGGCCCCAGGTTCTGCCCCAGACCCCAACCGTGCACCCAGTAGCCCTGGGCCATGAGCGTGGACCGCAGCGGCACCGTGGACCGGTCGCTGGCGGTGAAGCCGGGCAGCACGAGCACGGGGTGCCGGTCGCCGCGGCCGATGAGGCGCAGCCACGGCGCGGCGGCGGTGAACGCACCGAGCTCGAACCAGGCCCGGCTCTCGGCCAGGCGCAGCAGCAACGACGGGGGTTCGACCGGACGGCCGGAACGGGTGGGGCTCACGACGTCGAGGGTATCCGCTGGCGTGACGGACGACACGCGACCCGGTCGCGGTCGGCCGGTCGGCCGGTCGGCCCGGCCTGGGAGCGGCGGGCGACGGCGGTGTAGACAGGCTGGGGCATCGGATCGAGGGGGAACCATGGCCGACGACGAACTGCTGTACCGCGTGGAGGGACATGTGGGGGTCATCACCCTCAACCGTCCCGAGCAGCGCAACGCGCTCACGTGGCGCACCTACGCGCTCTTGGAGGAGGCGGTGCGCACCACCGAGGCCCGCTGCCTGGTCATCACCGGGGCCGACCCGGCGTTCTGCTCGGGCGACGACGTACGCCAGGTGATGGGGGGCGGCGACCGCCCGCCCGACGTGGGGGCGGGGTCGAAGACCGGGCCCCGGCTCACGCCGGCGGCCGACGCCCTGCTCCACACCGACGTGCCCGTCGTGGCCGCCGTGAACGGCGCGGCCGTGGGCTGGGGCATGGAGCTGGCCATGATGTGCGATCTGCGCGTGGCCAGCGACAAGGCGAAGTTCGGCGAGCTGTTCGTGCTGCGCGGGCTGTGCACCGATGTGCCTGGCCTCGGGCGTCTGGCCCAGCTGGTGGGCCGCGAGAAGGCGGCCGAGATGGTGTTCACGGGCGACGTCATCCCCGCCGAGGAAGCGTTGCGCATCGGCCTGGTCGGTCGCGTCGTGCCGCACGCCGAGCTGCTGCCCACGGCCATGGCGCTGGCCACGAAGATCGCCGGCAACCCGCCACTGGCCGTGCAGGCCATCAAGGCCGGTCTGCGCAAGGCGCTCGATCCCGACTGGAACGACCTCGGTACGTGGGTGTCGTCGACCCTGGGCCGCCTGTTCCAGACCGAGGACCACCGCGAGGGCGTGAAGTCGTTCCTGGAGAAGCGGCCCGCCAACTACGTGGGGCGCTGAGGCCCGCCGGTCGGCCGGCGCCGGGCCACCCGCACGCGTCGGCGTTCGAGCGGTTCGGCGCACGTGCCGCACACGACCACGGGGTGGCATTCGTGGCCGCGCTGGTCGGCCGGCGCGTCGGCGGGCTTGTGGAACAGGCGCATCGGCGGGCCGCCGGCTCCCGCTGTCCACGTATCGCCCCACGACCACAGCGCCATGAGGACGCGGAAGAGATCGTCGCCCTTGGGGGTGAGGTGGTACTCGAAGCGTTCGGGCCGCTCCTGGTAGGGACGCCGTTCCAGGACCTCGGTGTCGACCAGCCACATGAGCCGGTCGGTGAGCACGTTGCGGGCGATGCCGAGGTTCTGCTGGAGCTGCTCGAAGCGATGCAGCCCGAACGAGACGTCACGCACGACGAGCAGGGTCCACCAGTCGCCCACCACGTCGAGCGTGCGGGCGATGGAGCACGGGAAGTGGGCCACGCTCGTTCGCCTCGACATGGGTCACAGCCTAGACCGTTGCGTCACGCAACGAGCAGGGCCTAAGGTCCGTTGCCACACGCAACGAACGTCTGAGGGGGCCCTGATGGAAGCGACGTGGCAGCCGACCGCCTGCATCCTGTGCGAGTGCAACTGCGGGATCGAGGTGCGCCTCGGTGGCGAGAGCGGCACACGGTTCGAACGCATCCGGGGTGACAAGGCCCATCCCGCGTCGAAGGGCTACACGTGCGAGAAGGCGCTGCGGCTCGACCACTACCAGCACTCGCCCGGCCGGCTGACCTCGCCGCTGCGTCGCCGGGCCGACGGCACGTTCGAGGAGATCGACTGGGACACGGCGATCCGCGAGGTCGCCGCCCGTCTGGCCAACGTCCGCGACACCTACGGCGGCGAGACGATCTTCTACTACGGGGGTGGCGGGCAGGGGAACCACCTCGGCGGCTCCTACTCGGGCGCCACGCTGCGGGCCCTGGGTGCGCGCTACAAGTCGAACGCGCTGGCCCAGGAGAAGACCGGCGAGTTCTGGGTCAACGGTCGCATGTTCGGCACCTCCGTGCGGGGTGATTTCGAGCACACGGAGGTGGCGCTGTTCGTCGGCAAGAACCCCTACCAGTCGCACGGTCTGCCCCACGCCCGCACCACGCTGAAGGAGATCGCCCGCGACCCTGAGCGGTGCCTGATCGTGATCGACCCCCGTCGCTCCGAGACGGCCGAGCTGGCCGACATCCACCTCGCGGTGCGTCCCGGCACCGACGCCTTCTGCCTCGCCGCCATCGTGGCCGTGCTCGTGCAGGAGAAGCTGACGGCCCGCGCCTGGCTGGCCGAGCACGCCAGCGGCATCGAGGTCGTGGAAGCGGCCTTCGGCACCATCGACGTGACCGCCTACGCCGCCCGCTGCGGTGTCGACGAGGAGCAGATCCGTGCCGTCGCCCGTCGCCTGGCCCGCGCCGCCAGCGTCGCCGTGTTCGAGGACCTCGGCGTGCAGATGAACCGCCACTCGACCCTCGTGAGCTACCTGGAGAAGCTGGCGTGGGTGCTGGTGGGCAGCTTCGCCAAGCCCGGCGGCCAGTACGTGCCGTCGGCCCTGATCGCGCTGGCTCGCACGGCCGCCGCCGCTGGGGGCGAGAAGAAGGCCGACGGCAACGTGAGCCCGGTGGTCGGGGCCCGCATCATCAGCGGGCTCGTGCCGTGCAACGTGATCGCCGAAGAGATCCTGACCGATCACCCGAAGCGCTACCGGGCCATGATCGTGGAGAGCGGCAACCCGGCCCACTCGCTGGCCGACAGCACATCCATGCGCGAGGCGCTGGCCGCGCTCGACACCGTCGTCGTGATCGACGTGGCCATGACCGAGACGGCCCGCCTGGCCCACTACGTGCTGCCGGCCGCCACCCAGTACGAGAAGTACGAGGCCACGTTCTTCAACTTCGAGTTCCCGCACAACGTGTTCCACCTGCGGCGCCCGCTGCTGCCGGCGCCCCCTGGTGTGCTGCCCGAGCCCGAGATCCATGCCCGCCTCGTGGAGGCGCTCGGCGTCATCGATCCCGCCGCCCTGGTGCCGTTGCGCCAGGCGGCCGAGCGCGGCCGCGCCGCCTACGCCGACGCGTTCTTCGCCGCGACCGCCACCGACCCCACGCTGGGCTCGCTCGCTCCGTACGTGCTGTACCGCACGCTGGGGCCCACCCTGCCCGACGGCGCCGCCGCCGCCGCCCTGCTCTGGGGTGCGGCCCACCGGTGCGCGCTCGGACACCCTGATGGCGTGCGCCGGGCCGGCTTCACCGGTGAAGGGCTCGAGCCGGGGGAGAGGCTGTTCGACGCCATCCTGGCGTCGCCCAGCGGCGTGGTGTTCACCGTCGACGAGCACGACGTGGCGTGGTCGCGCCTGCGCACCGGCGACGGCCGCATCCAGCTGGCCGTGGCCGAGATGCTCGAGGAGCTCGGTGCCCTGGCCGACGACGCGCCCCTGACGTCGGACGACTTCCCGCTGGTGCTGTCGGCCGGCGAGCGGCGCAGCTTCACCGCCAACACGATCATGCGCGACCCCACGTGGCGCAAGCGTGACGCCGGCGGGGCCCTGCGCGTGCACCCCGACGACGCCGCCAGGGTCGGCGTGGCCGACGGCGGCATGGTGCGCATCGTCACCCGGCGGGGCGCGGCCGAAGTGGTGGTCGAGGTGACCGATGCCATGCACATCGGTCACGTGAGCCTGCCCAACGGCATGGGTCTCGACCAGGACGACACCGGCCGTACGGGCACGGCGCCGAACGAGCTCACCGCGGCCGCCGACCGCGACCCGGTGGCCGGCACCCCGTGGCACAAGCACGTCCCCGCCCGCCTCGAACCCCTGGCGAGATGATGATCTGACGCGCCCGGACGGGCCCTGTACGACGAGGTCGCCGAGCATGCCGGCTTCATCGTGTGCGCCACGGCGCGGCGATAGGCGCCAGCGCCTTCATCTGGGAGCTCGAACGCACCGAATCGGTGGCGTGGGGTCATCAGCACGCGGAAGGGGGTGCTAGACACGGCGGGCGTGCGGGCCGATGTCGATGCGTCCAAGGAACTGACCGACGGGTTCGCGGCGATCGTCGCCCAGAACCAGCTACCGGCGGTGTTCCCGGCCGCGGTCGAGGCGGCCGCGGTGGCCGCCGCCCGCCGGCCCGCGGCACCCGGACCCGACCGGCGCGACGCCCGCGATCTGCCGATGGTGACGTTGGACCCCGCCGGTGCCACCGACCTGGACCAGGCTTTCGCGCTCAGCACCGACGGCGACGCCATCGTGCTGCACTACGCCATCGCCGACGTCGGGTTCTTCGTCGACCGAGGCGGCGTCATCGAGACCGAGGCGTGGCGGCGCGGGTCCACGATCTACCTGCCCACCAGCAAGGTGCCGCAGTACCCGACGGTGCTGTCCCAGGGTGCCGCCAGCCTGCTGCCCGACCAGGACCGGCCCGCGGTGCTGCTGACCGTGGCGGTGGCTCCCGACGGCACCGTGACCCTGCGATCGGCCGAACGGTCGATCGTGCGCAGCCGGGCCCAGCTCGCCTACGAGACCGCGGCGGGCGACCAGCTGCCCACGCTGCTGGCCGAGCTGGCCCGCCGGGTCACCGCCGCCGAGGACGCTCGCGGTGCCAGCCGCATCGAGTTCCCCGACCAGGAGGTCGTGGTCGACCCCGCGGCGCCGGGCGGCCTGACGTTGCACCTGCGGCCCCGCGTGGCCAGCGAGGACCAGAACGCCGACCTGTCGCTGGCCGCCAACCTGGCCGTGGCCGGGCGCATGCTGGCCGCCCGCACCGGGCTGTTCCGCGTGATGGCCGAACCCGACGAGCGGGCCGTGAGCATGCTGCGCCACACGGCCGACGCACTCGGGGTCGTCTGGCCGGCCGGGGCCAACCTGCGCCAGCTCCACCTGGACGCCGACGACCCGCGCCACGCCGCGTTCCTGATGGCCGCCCGGCGCGCCGGTGGGGGCGCGTCGTACGCGCCGTTCGCCGAGGGGAGCGTGCCGTGGCACAGCGCCATCGCTGCGACCTACGCCCACGCCACGGCACCGCTGCGACGCCTGGCCGACCGCTACGTGCTCGATCTCGTGTGCGCGCTGCACGCCGGTCGCACACCGTCGGGTGACGAGGTGGGCACGCTGGCCGCACTGCCGCCGATCATGGAGCGGGCCGGCGCGCTGCAGGCCCGCGTCGACCGCAGCGCCGTCGACCTGGTGGAGGCGGTGACGCTGCAGGGCCGCATCGGCGAGGTGTTCGCCGCCACGGTGACCGATGTGGACCACGACGGGGTGGCCCGCATCCAGCTCAACGCACCGGCGGTGCGCACCCGCCTGCGGGTCAAGAGCGCCGAGCCGGGCATGGCCCTGCGCGTGCGCCTGGACGCTGCCGACCCCGCGGCGCGCCAGGTGACCTTCACCGCCGTGGCGTAGCTCGCCGCCGCGCCGCTGTACAGGATGCGCCCCTGCGCCTCACGCCGACGTTGACCTCGGGGATCGCCTCGACGAGTCCGCCGCCGGCGCCGGAGATCTGCTCGAGGGCACCGTCGAGCGCGGTCCGGGCGACGCCCTGGCCGCGGTGCTTCGGGTCGACGTAGAAGCAGGTGACTGGCACCAGCCCTGGGCGCTGCCGGTGTCGTCGAGCACGAGGGCGGCGTGGGTCTCGCCGCGCTGGACGCGGTCGAACTTCAGCGCCCACGGTTTCAGGCTCCCTGCCAGAACACCTCGATCTGGGTGCCGTCGGGGTCCCAGCAGCGGAACGTCACGTAGTCCTCGGTGGGGCGCTCGTCGTCGAGCGAACCGATGGACACCGGGGCGGCCGACAGCGCGTGATGGAGGCGCTCGACCTCGTCGGCGGTCGGCATGCTGAAGCCGATGTGGAAGCCGTCGGGGAGGGGCTGGTGCGGGACGGCGGGGATCAGCGCCAGGAGGTGCCCTCGGGATCGGCCAGCGTGACCCAACCCGCGCCGGCGGGTTCGCGGCGGTCGGCGAGCACGGTCGCACCGAGCGCGAGCACCCGGCCGACCTCGGCGTCGCGGCGACGGTCGGTCGGCGCCAGGTCGAGGTGCACCCGGTTCTTCACGACCTTGTCGTCGGCGACCTCGATGAACAGCAGCCGGTGACCGCTGACAGCACCGATGATCATGCACTCCTCGTCACCGGGTTCGTTCGGGTCGCCGTCGACGTCGACAGAGCCGAGCACCTGCTTCCACCAGGTGGCGAGCGCGAACGCGTCCCGGCAGTCGATGGTCGTGTGGGACACGCGCAAGGTCATGGCGGCGACCGTAGGGCGACGGCCGCCGGTCGTGCCGTGGACATCGCGGGCCGGTCAGGCCGTGCGTCGGGGGGCTGCCGTCGGCGGGTCGCCGGTCGTGGGCGTGCGGGCCGGCTCGAGCCGGCGTCTTGTACGAACCGCGCGCTATGCAGGGTCGAGGCGGTAGACGGTGTTGTCGAAGCTGAGGGCGTACAGCTCGAGCGTGGGGCCCTGGCCGAAGCTGACGACGCTGGCCGGCTGCTCGGCGATCTTCACCGCGTTGGCCGGCGAGACCGGATCGATGGCTCGGATGCCGGTCACGCAGTAGTCGGCGTACACGTACGCACCGACCAGCGCAGGGATGGCCGCGCCGCGGTACACGAAGCCACCGGTGATGGAGCAGCCCAGGTCGCCGTGCTTGTACTCGTGCACCGGCAGCACGTGGTCCGGTGCCGACTGGTCGGCGTTGTAGCGGGCGGTGCCCTCGAACGCGCTCCAGCCGAAGTCGGCGCCCTTGCCCGACCCGTCGGCCGCGGCGACGTGGTCGACCTCTTCGATGGCGTTCTGGCCGACGTCACCGATCCACAGGTCGCCGGTGGCGGGGTCGAACGAGTAGCGCCACGGGTTGCGCAGGCCATGGCTGTAGATCTCGGGGCGGGCGCCGGGCGTCGACACGTACGGGTTGTCGGCCGGCACCGAGTACGGGGCCGAACCGTTGGCGTTCGGGTCGATGCGCGACAGCTTGCCGAGCAGCGTGCCCATGTTCTCGCCGTTGCGCTGCGGGTCGCCGCCCGCACCGCCGTCGCCCAGCCCGAGGTAGAGCATACCGTCGGGACCGAACAGGATGTTGCCACCGTTGTGGTTGGCGAACGGCTGCTCCTGGGTGAGCACGGTGCGCCGTGTGCCCTTGTCGGCCACGCCGTTGCCGTCGACCTGGTACTCGTCGACGGCCGTGTTGCCGTCGGTGTCGGTGTAGCTCGTGTACAGGCGTGCGCCGTCGGGCGAGTAGGTGAAGCCGAGCAACCCGCGCTCGCCGCCGGGTGCAGTGAGGTTGCGCATGTCGAGCACGGTCGCGGTGACCTCACCGTTCGTCACCGCCACGATCACCCCGGCGCGCTCGGCCACGTACAGCGTGTCGGCGTCGTTCGGCTTGATGCCCAGCGCGATCGGTTCCTTCAGCGTGATCACGGGCGTCAGCTTGAGCGCGACGTTGCCGAGCTGCAGTGGTTTCGGCGCCGCGGCGGTGGCGGTGGTCGGCGCCGCGGTGGTGGCCGGGGTCGCGGTGGTCGATCCGCCGCTCGTGGCGAGCGTCGTGGTGGTGGCCGTCGTGGTGGTGGTCGTGGGAGCGACGGTGGTCGTGGCGGCGGCGACCGTCGGGACCACGGCCAGCGTCGTCGGGACGGGGCTGACGGCCTTGCCGCTGGAGCAGGCGGCGAGCACGCCGACCGCGGTGAACGACGCGAGCACGCATCGGGTGGTGGGGCGCATGGCGATCCTCCTACCTGTGGTCCGGTATCACTGGCTCTGGCGGATGAGCCCTTCCTGCATGACCGACACCGCCAGGTGACCATCGTGGGTGTAGATGCTGCCGTAGGCCAGACCGCGGCCGTTCGAGCTGGTGGGCGTGTGCTGGTCGTACAGCAACCACTGGTCGGCCCGGAAGTCGCGGTGGAACCACATGGCGTGATCGAGGCTGGCCATCTGCACGGTGTTGTCGGTCCAGCCGGTGCCATGGGGCAGCAGCGTGGTGTCGAGCAGCGTCATGTCGGACGCATACGTGACGATGCACGCGTGGAGCACGGGGTCGGTGGGCAGCTCGCCGTCGGTGCGCATCCACACCCGCTGGTACGGGCGCCGGTCCTGCTTGCGCTCGACGGCCATGCCGTCGACGTAGCGCATGTCGATGGGGCGGGGCTGGTCGTACCACTCGCCCAGCAGGTGCTTGTAGGGCGCCATGCGCTCCTTGAACCCGGGCAGGCTGTCGGGCTTGGGCAGCCCGGTGGGCATGGGCAACTGGTGGTCGAAGCCGGGCTCGTCGCGGTGGAAGCTGGCCTGGAGGTTGAAGATGACCTCGCCGTGCTGGATGGCCACGACGCGTCGGGTGGCGAAGCTCTTGCCGTCGCGGATGCGGTCGACCTCGTACAGGATCGGCACGGCCGGGTCGCCCGGCCGCAGGAAGTAGGCGTGCAGGGAGTGCACCGGCCCGGTGGTCACCGTGCGCGCCGCGGCCACGAGGGCCTGGCCGGCGACCTGGCCGCCGAAGACCCGCTGGCGGTTCTCGTCGGGGGAGACACCGCGGAAGATGTTCACCTCGATGGCCTCGAGGTCGAGGATGGAGATCAGCTCGTCGAGCGCAGCGCCCATCGGGAGAGTCTCGCAGGTGCGGCGCCGGACGCGCCGGGCGGCATGCGTGCCACCGCCCGACGCGGTCGGCGGCCACGCGCCGTGCGCCGCGACCAGGTGGGACGGCCGTGCTAGACCAAGCCGCGTCATCCGAACCCCAGGGAGAAGTCGTCGTGAGCCTGTTGCCGTTGGATCCTGATCAGCTGCTGTCCACCACCCGGGCCGTGCGCAAGCGTCTCGACCTGACCCGTGACGTGCCCGACGAGCTGATCCGCGAATGCGTGGCCCAGGCAATGCAGGCCCCGTCGGGCTCGAACATGATGTCCATGCAGTTCGTCGTGGTGAAGGACGAAGCCAAGCGCAAGGCGATCGGCGAGGTCTACCGGCAGTGCTACGCGATCTACAGCAGCATGGACGGCATCTACATCGGCTCCATCGACAAGGGGACCGACGACGCCAACGCGCAGCAGAAGCGCTCGGCCAGCTCGGCCGACTTCCTGGGCGGGCACATGGGCGAGGTGCCGGCGCTGGTGCTGGCGGTGACCGCCGGGCGCCTGGAAGAGGCCGCGCCCATGATGAGCGCGTCGATGCTGGGCAACATCCTGCCGGCCACGTGGAGCTTCATGCTGGCGGCGCGCGCCCGCGGGCTGGGCACGGCGTGGACCACCATCCATCTCATGATGGAGCAGCAGGTCGCCGAGATCGTCGGCATCCCCTTCGCCGAGGTGCAGCAGGTGTGCCTGTCGCCCCTGGCCTACACGGTGGGCACCGACTTCAAGCCGGCGTCGCGGCCCGAACCCGACTCGATCATCCACTGGAACGGCTGGTGATCGACCCCGTCGTGCGGGCCGCCGCGGTGGCGGCGATCGGGTTCATGCCACCCGACGAGGGCGACGCCCTGCACGACGCCGCGGTCGCCGCGGCCGCCAGGGTGCCGGGCGCGCCCTTCGTGGAGGTCGGCTCCTACTGCGGTCGGTCGACGATCTGGATGGGAGCGGCGGCCCGCACGGCCGGCACCGTGCTGTTCGCGGTGGACCACCACCGCGGCAGCGAGGAGAACCAGGCCGGATGGGAGTGGCACGACCCCACGCTGGTGGACCCGGCCGTCGGGAAGATGGACACGCTGCCGGTGTTCCGGCGCACCGTCCACGACGCCGGGCTCGAGGGCGTGGTGCTGGCCGTCGTGGGCCAGTCGCCCACCGTCGCTCGCTGGTGGGGCCGGGCCGCCGCCGTCGTGTTCATCGACGGCGGCCACGGCGTGGGACCGGCCCGGGCCGACTACGAGGGCTGGACGCCCCACGTCGCCGTCGGCGGCACGCTGGCGATCCACGACGTGTTCCCCGACCCCGCCGATGGTGGGCGCCCGCCATACGAGCAGATCTACCTGCCGGCCCTGGCCAGTGGTCGCTTCCGCGAGACGGGGGTCCACGGCAGCCTTCGCATCCTGGAGCGCATCGCGTGAACCGGGCGGGCCCGGTGCGGCCCCCGTCGCCCGGTCATGTGACCGACCCGGCCCGGGTGGTGCCCCTCGTGCTGGTGGGCGCGGCGGTGGTGGGCGTGTCGGGCGTGGTGCTCGGCGACCTGCCCCTGCCGGGCATGTGGCACCTGAACCACGGCTCGCTGCCCGTCGTGGCCGACGAAGCGGCCCGCACCGGGCTGCTCGTGCTGGCGGCGGTGGCGGCGCTGGCCGGCGGGCTGCGCTGGCGCCGGTGGGCGGCCGGTGCGGCGGCCCTGCACGTGCTCGGTGTGGCGCTGCGCTGGGCGTTGAGCGACGGGCCGGGCGGGTTCGCCCGCATCGAGGTGTGGCGGGGGTTGGCCGCCGCCACGCTGGCGGTGGCGGTGGGGCGCACGGCCGGCCCGCTGTGGGTCGGCACCGGTCGCCGGTGGCGGCTCGGTGGCCTCACGTTCCTGGTCGGGGTGAGCGTGCTCGGAGGGCTGCGGCAGTCGATCACGCTGGCGGCGGCCGGACCCGTGCTGGGCGATGCCCTGCGCACCGGCGGCGGCCTCGCCGTGGTGGTGGCCGCCGCGGTGGCCGCGGTGCTGGTGGCCCGGGTCGACGAGGGGCGCCTGGCCGTGCTGCACCTGTTGGGCGCAAGCGTGCTGGCGGGCGGCGCCCTCGCCGGCGACCTGGCCGTGTGGTGGCTGGAAGGCCGACCCGGGTCGATCGCCGTGCTGGCGGTGCGCGCCGCACTGGTGGTGGCGGCCCTCGTCGTGGCGTGGCGGCAGTTGACCCGGGGTCACCGCCTTCGGGCGCGTCCGGACCCGGTGATCGTGCGACCCCGGCGGGTCAACCGCCCCGTCGCCGCCGGCGCACCGCCGCGCTGAGGCGGGCGGGCACCTCGCGTGGGTCGGGCAGCAGCAGACCCCGCCGGATCAGCTTCTGCTTCGTCGCGGTGTAGGGCGGGTAGAGCAGCGGCGCGTCGAGCCGGGTGGAACGGGCCAGGATCGAGCGCCGGTGGCTGAACGCGTCGAACCCGGCCCGGCCGTGGTAGGCGCCGGTGCCGCTGGGGCCCACCCCACCGAAAGGCAGGTTGGGGTTGGCCACGTGCATGAGCGTGCCGTTCACGGTGACGCCCCCCGACGACGTGCCCGCCACGATGCGGTCGGTCTCGTGGCGCTGCTCGGAGAACGCGTACAGGGCCAATGGCTTGTCGTCGGCGTTCACGAAGGCGATGGCCTCGTCGAGCGAGTCGACGGCGAGCACGGGCAGCACCGGCCCGAAGATCTCCTCGGCCATCACCGCGTGGGCGCGTGTGATGCCGGTGAGGATGGTGGGCGCGATGTAGCGCGTGTCGGGGTCGGCGGTGCCGCCGCACACGGCGCGGCCCTCGTGCAGCAGCTTCTCGATGCGGTGGAACTGCGGGGCCGACACGATGCGGCCGTAGTCGGGCGACGCCGCCGGATCGACGCCGTACAGCTCGCCCACCGCCGCGACCATGGCGGCGACGAGCTCGTCGTGCACGGGCCGTTCCACGAGCACGTAGTCGGGCGCGATGCAGGTCTGTCCGGCGTTCACGAACTTGCCCCACACGATGCGCCGGGCCGTCACGTCGAGGCGGGCGTGGCGGCTCACGATGGTGGGGCTCTTGCCGCCCAGCTCGAGCGTGACGGGCGTGAGGTGCTCGGCGGCGGCCCGCATCACGACGCGGGCCACGCGGCCGTTGCCCGTGTAGATGATGTGGTCGAAGCGTTGGCGCAGCAGCTCGGTGGTCTCGGCCACGCCGCCTTCCACCACGGTGACGGCCGGATCGGCCAGCTCGGCCAGCAGGCGGGCCAGGGCCTCGGCGCTGGCCGGTGCCAGCTCCGACGGCTTGGCCACCACGGCGTTGCCGGCGGCCACCGCCGCCACGATGGGGGCGAGCAGCAGCTGCACCGGGTAGTTCCACGGGGCGATCACCGCGACGACACCGAGCGGCTCGGGCACGATGTGCGACGACGCCGGCTGCAGCGTGACCGGCGTGGCCACGCGCTCGGGTTTCATCCACGACGACAGGTGGGCGAGGGCGTGGTCGATCTCGGCGATGGTGAAGCCGATCTCGGTCGTCCACGCCTCGATGCCGGGCTTGCCCAGGTCGAGGGCGAGGGCGGCCAGCAGTGCGGGTTCGTGCTGCACGAGCAGCTCGCGCAGCCGGCGCAGCGTGACCGTGCGCCAAGCCTCGGGCCGCGTGCGCCCGCTGGCGAAGGTGGCGCGCGTCGCCGAGACGATGCCGTCGATGCGGTCGAGGGGTGTGGTGATCATGACGTCGGACATGGGGCTCCTTCGCCGTGGGTCGCGGTCGACCCGGTCAGGCGTTCTTCTTGACGTCCCAGGTGGCGGTGATGGCCGGGGCCAGGCTGCCGTCGGGCTTCTGGGGGTGGTACCCGTACTCGATCTTCCCGAACGCCAGCGAGACCTGATCGGTGGGCAGGTCGTCCTCGCCCGACTCGGTCGCGCCGATGCGGTAGCTCGTGACCGACACGTCGCTGAGCTTGATGACGAGGAAGTCCTTCTGGCCGGCGTTGCCGTGGCGGCGTGAGCTGAGCACGGCGGTCTTGATGTGCGAGCCCTTGGCGCAGGCCAGCATCAGCGGCGGCGAGGCCTTCGACGTGCGCATCACGACGTGCAGCTCACCGATCTGCACCTTGCCGGCGCCACCGCCGCCGCTGCCACCGGCCGGCACGGACTGGTGCTCGGCCCAGCTGAACGCCAGCACCTCGATCTCGCCGGGGTGTCGGGCGTCGGCCGATTCACCGGTGATGCCGTCGAGCTTCAGGAACAGGTCCACTGCCGCCATGGTCGTCCTCCGATCGTCGGGCGAACCCATCGTAGGCCGGCCCGCCGCGGCTGCCGCTCGTCAGGGCTGGAGCGGAGGCAGGTGCTGGCCGTGGAAGATGCCGGCGGTGGGCGAGCCGCCGTGCAGCCCGTCGGCGGCCAGCACGATGGCCGCCGCCGTGTAGGCCGTGCGCTCGCCGGCGGGGAAGTGGACCTGCTGCGGGTACACGATGCCGGTCCAGTACGAGCCGTCGTCGGTGCGGTGGGCCCGCGTCCAGTCGAGCAGTTCGGCGGCGCTGTCGGTGAGGCCGCACACGGCATGGGCCAGCGCGCACTCGGCCGTCTCGGCTGCGGTGACCCACGGCTCGTTGTTGACGCAGCGCACGCCCAGGCCGGGCATCACGAACTCGTCCCAGCGTGAAGCGAGGCGCTCGTGGGCGGCGGCGCCGGTGATGGCGCCGCACAGCACCGGGTAGTACCAGTCCATGGCCCAGCGGTGCTTCGGCTCGAACGCGTTCGGCTGGGTACGGACGGCCTCGGCCAGGTTCACCGCGGCCAGCTCCCAGTCGGGGCGGCCATCGCCCTCCACCAGCGTGGCCAGGGCCACGCCGCAGCGCAGCGCGTGGCTGATGGACGACGATCCGGTCAGCAGGGCGTAGCTCCACGGCTTGCCGTCCACGTGGCGGGCCCAGATGACCTCGCCGCGCGGGGTCTGCAGCGTGAGGACCCAGTCGAGGGCGCGCTCGACGACGGGGAAGAAGCGCTCGACCATGGCGTGGTCGCCGGTGGCCAACCAGTGGTGCCACACGCCGGTGGCGATGTAGGCGCACACGTTGGTGTCGAGCTTGGCGTCCTCGATGGAGCCGTCGGCCAGGTAGTAGTTGTGCCAGCTGCCGTCGGTCCGCTGGGTGCGGGCGAGCCACTCGTAGGCCCGCACCGCTTCGTCGGTGAAACCGGTGATGCTGAGCGCCATCGCCGTCTCGACGTGGTTCCACGGGTCGCAATGGCCACCGGCGAACCACGGGATCATGCCGTCGGCCTGCTGCAGCGCGGCGATGGACGCGCCGCTGGCGTGCAGCTCGGCCTCGGTGAGCAGCGGCCGATGGGCCGAGGTGCTCACGACGCGCTCCGGGTGCCCGGCTTGCGGGCGTACAGCACCAGGCTCTTGCCGAGCACCGGGTTCAGGACCCGGTCGGCGACGCGGGTGATCGTCGGCGCCTTCACGATGTCCCACTCGAGCAGCCGGCGGTAGCGCGACACGAGGGCGTGGTCATCGTTGCGGGGCCCGACCGCGCACTTCAACCACCAGTACGGCGAGTGCAGCGCGTGGGCGTGGTGCTGGCCGGTGACGGTGAGCCCGGCCGAACGCAGCTTCGCCTTCAGCTCGGTGGCGGTGTAGATGCGCACGTGGCCACCCACCGCCTTCGGCGCGTGGTACTCGTCGGACAGCATCCAGTTGATCTTCTCGGGGAACCACGTGGGCACGGTGGCACCAAGCGTGCCGCCCGGCTTCAGGACGCGGGTGATCTCGGCGATGGCGGCCACGTCGTGCTGGATGTGCTCGAGCACCTCGGACACGATCACGTGGTCGAAGCTGGCATCGGCGAAGGGCAGCATGGTGGCGTCGCCGCGCAGCACGCCCTGGAAACGGTCGGCCGGCACCTCGCCGGCGTCGTACATGGCGGCGAAGGTGTTGCGCACCGACACGAGCTCGTCGCCGGCGTAGTCGATGGCGACGACACGCGCGCCGTGGCGGGCGGCCTCGAACGCGTGGCGGCCGAAGCCGGCGCCGAGATCGAGCAGACGGTCGCCGGGGCGCAGGTCGAGGCGGTCGTAGCGGACGGTCAGCATCGAACGGGTCTCAGCGTCCGTTCTTGCGCAGCTTGGTCTGGTTGGCCGGCATGGCCAGCACCTCGCGGTACTGCTCCACCGTGAGCTCGGCACAGTGCACCCAGCTCCAGCGCTCGGCCACGCGCTGGCGGCCGGCGGCCCCCACGCGCGCCCGCAGCTCGGCGTCGTCGAGGCCGCGGCGGATGGTGGCGGCCAGCGCCTCGGCGTCACCGGCCACGCAGCCGAGCACCGTGTCGTTGTCCTTGCCCGTGACCTCGGGCAGGGCGCCGCCGTCGGTGGCGACCAGGCAGGTGCCGGTGGCCATGGCCTCGATGGCGGGCAGGCTGAACCCCTCGTACAGGCTGGGCACGACGGCCAGCTCGGACCGGGCGTACAGCTCGACGATGCGCTCGTCGGGCACGCCGGTGACGAACTCGATCACATCGCCCAGGCCGAGAGAACGGATGAGTGCGTCGGACGCGCCGCCCGGCCTGGCCCGCCCGATCACGGTGAGGTGCACCGGGCGTTCGGCGCGGATCTTGGCGACCGCTTCGAGCAGGTACTGCAGGCCCTTCAGGGCCACATCGGCCGACGCCGTGGTGATGAGGTGGCCGGGCAGGCGCTCGACGGTGTCGAGCGGGCGGAACAGGTCCATGTCCACGCCGACGGGCACGAGGCGCATGCGGTCGTGGCTCACGCCCATGTCGGTGTGGATGTCGTCGATGGAGTTCTGCGACACCACGACGACGCGAGGCATGCGCGACGCCACCCGGCCCTGCATCTTCACGAAGTTGTACCAGCGGCCGACGCTGCGGGCCTTGCGCTTGCTCTCGGCGTGCGCCATCTCGAGCATGCGGTCACGCGTGATCGGGTGGTGGAGCGTGACGATGGTGGGGATGATCTTCTCGATGCCGAGGATGCCGTAGCCGAGGCACTGGTTGTCGTGCACCAGGTCGAAGTCGCGGACGCGCTTGCGCAGGGCCTGGTACGCCCGCACCGAGAAGGCCAGCGGCTCGGAGAAGGTGCCCAGCGAGAACTGGCCGATCTCGACGAGGTCGGCGAGGTGGCGGATCTCCCAGTAAGCGGGGAAGCGGCCCGGATGGTGGTCGTTGAAGATGTCGAGGCTGGGCAGTTCGTGCAGGGCCACGCGCTCGTCGAGCACCGGGTAGGGCTGGCCGGCGTAGACCTCGATGTGATGGCCGAGGTTGGTGAGGGCCCGGGTGAGGTGGCGGGTGTACACGCCCTGCCCACCGACGTGGGGCTTGCCCCGGTAGGTCAGGTAGGCGAGTCGCAGGGGCTCGTCGGTTCCGGGGCGCATGGAGCGCCGATGCTACCGGTCGGTAGCATCGGCGTCACCCCGAACCGACCGGTACGGTCCGGCCCGTGGATCTGGTGCTGGTACGACATGGACAACCGGAGTGGGTGCGGGCCGGACGCAACGTGGACGACCCCGTGCTCACCGACGTGGGCCACCGTCAAGCGGCCCTCGCCGCCGCCGCACTGCGGGGCGAGCGCTTCGACCGGGTGCTCGTGTCACCCCTGGTGCGGGCCCGCCAGACCGTCGCGCCCATCGAGACCGCACTGGGCGTGATCGCCGAGGTGCACCCGTGGCTGGCCGAGATCCGCAACCCCGAGTGGGAGGGCACCGAGCACGACACCGAGCGCATCTTCGCCGACGCCCGGCGCCGGCCGTCGGCCCAGCACTGGGACGGCCTCCCCGGGGGCGAGCCGTTCCGTGACTTCCACACCCGCGTCGTCGGCGGGCTGGTCGGGTTCCTGGCCTCGGTGGGCGTGCGCCGGTCGACCGACGTGCTCCCCCTCTGGGCGGTGGACCGGCCCGACCTCCGGGTGCTCATGGTCGCCCACGGCGGCACCAACTCGGTGATCCTGGGCCACCTGCTCGGCGTGGAGCCGGTGCCGTGGGAGTGGGAGCGCTTCGTGATCCGCCACGCCTCGTTCAGCGAGGCGTTCCCCGTGCCGATCAGCGACGGCCACTCGTTCGCGTTGACGCGCCTGTCCGACACCCGCCACCTGCCGGTGGAGCTGATCACGTCCTGAGCGGGGGTCACCCCTGGAGCAGGAGGAGCATGCTGGGTGGGGCCGGGTTGGCCTGGGCCAGGCGGGCCGTGCGGTCCTGGGCCACGATCTGACCCCGGGTGAGCTCGACGATCTCGGTCGCCTTCTCCACGTTGCGGATGTGGTCCTGCGAGGCGGTCAGGTTCTCGGCGGCCACGCCCAGGGTCGCCACGGTGTGCTCGAGCCGGTTCTGGGCCAGGCCCAGGTCGCTGCGCACCTGGATGACGTCGCCGATGGCGCGGTCGATGGCGACCACCGCGTTCGCCGCGTTCGTGGCCGAGCCGAGGTCGACCGCCAGCGGGGCCGAGAGCACGCCGGTGGTGGAGGGATCGAGCGTGAGGTTGCGGCCGACGGCGGCGAGCACGTCGACCCTGGTGGCGCCGGCGGGCACGGGGGGTGCGGCATTGGTGCGGTCGGCGAACACCGGCACGCCCGAGAACGTGGTCGTGGTGCCGATGGCTCGGATGCCGGCCAGCAGCTTGTCGACCCCGGCCCGCGAGCGGGCCCCGGGGGTGCCGGTGGCGGCCTCGGCGGCGAGATCGCGCAGATGCAGCAGGAGGTTGTGCACGTCGGTCAGTGCACCCTCGGTCGTCTGCAGGTAGCTGATGCCGGCCTGCGCGTCGCGCTGGGCCTGGGCGTTGCCCCGGAGGCGGGCCTGGAGCCCCTCGGACAGGGCCAGACCGTCGGTGTCGTCGGCGGGCCGGCCGGCCCGATCGCCCGACGCGACCCGCGCGAGGGACTTGTGCAGTTGCTCGTTGCTGGCCATCGGGTTGCGGGACGCATTGATGGCGACGATGTTCACATTGATCCGCATGGCCGGGTACCTCCGTGTACCTCCCTCAGGAATCCTTCTGGCGAGGGACCTACAGCTCCCTCGTCAGAGTGCGTGTCGGCACGGGTGCCCTCGATTCAAGAGGGCAAGCAGAGATTTCATCCTCAAGGGCCAGAAGATCCTCAGAGGATCGGCGCGTCGGGGCAGGTGGAACGTCAGGCCCAGCTCAAGCGCATCCAGGTCGTGAGGGGTGTGCCCGGCTGCACCACGTGGCGGTGGAGGTTGAACTCGTCGGGCGGTCCGGTCTGGGGTTCCACGCAGATGGCGTGGGTCGGCTCGTCGTAGACGACCCAGTGGTCGCAGTTCGACGTGACCGTCACGGTGGGACCGTCGGGCCAGGTCAACCGGGGTGGGTCGCGCACCCCGACGAAGCAGTCGTCCCACGGTGGTGGCGGTGGCGAGACCAGGGCACCGTCGGGGATGCCGTCGTCGTCGCGCTCGTACATCTGCTCGGCCGAGAACGCCAGCGCCACCGGGCGCCGGAACCACGGGTGCCAGCCGGCCATGGCCGGCATGGGGTGGCGGTCGGCGTGGACCTCCATGCGGCACGTGAGCCCGGTCTCGTCGATCTCGAAGCGCTGCAGGGCGTGGCCGCCGAAAGGCCAGTCGGCGGGGAAGCGGTGCAGCAGGGTGTCGTCGGGCAGCACCTGCCAGCGGGCGGTGAACCCCGTGCCGTGGATGGAGTGCGGCTCCAGGTTCACCGGCAGGTGGTGGCCGAGGCCGTCGAAGCGGAACCGGCCCCGCCGCACGCGCCCGGCCCACGGGACCATCGGGTAGCACCCCCAGGTCATGGCGTTGTCGGCCGACGTGCCGGTCACCAGGACCTCGGTACCGTCGACCGTGAGCGACGTGATGCGGCCGCCCAGCTCGGGGTCGATCACGGCGGTCGCGCGGGCAGTGGAGAGGGTCAGCACAGCGACATTCTGTTCTGTCTGGCCGCCCGGCGTGCACGAGGGCCACACTGAGCGCCCATGCGAGGGCTGGTGCAGCGGGTGAGTCGGGCCAAGGTGACCGTCGGCGGCGAGGTCACCGGCGAGATCGGGCCCGGCCTGTGCGTGCTGGTGGGCGTGACCCACACCGACACCGAGGCGACGGCCCGCAAGCTGGCCGAGCGCATCTGGAACCTGCGGATCATGGACGACGCCGACGGCGTGATGAACCTGTCGGTCGCCGACACCACGCACGCCGTGCTGGTGGTGAGCCAGTTCACGCTGTACGGCGACACGGCCAAGGGTCGCCGGCCGAGCTGGATCGACGCGGCGCGCCCCGAGCAGGCCGAGCCGCTGGTGGCGGCGGTGGGCGACCACCTGCACTCGCTCGGCGCCACGGTGGCCACCGGACGGTTCCGCGCCGAGATGGACGTGGAGCTGGTGAACCAGGGGCCGGTCACCGTGTGGCTCGAGGTCGACGCCTAGAACGCCGGCGAGCGCGGCTCCAGGCCGAGCAGCACCCGGCCGGCGTCGTCGATGGCATGGGGTGACACCATCAGGTGCTGGCCCACCACGTTGGCATCGCGGAAGCAGCGGGCCAGCGGATGGTCGGCGTCGCTCATGGCCGTGCCCGCGGCGCGGTAGAGCACGTCGACCGCGGTGGCGCACTCGACCACGGCATGGGAGCAGGCCAGGCGCACGAGCGCCTGCTGGCGGGTGGTGGCCCGGTCGCCCCGCAGGATCGTGTCCCACAGGTCGCCGACCACGTCGGTGCAGAAGCCGCGGGCGCCACCCAGGCGGGCCTCGGCCTCGGCCACCGCGGCCTGGGCCCGCGGTCGCTCGCGCAGCAGTTCGCCGGTGAGCCGGGGCGTGCGGGCGTTGGCCAGGGCCACGAAGTGGTCGATGGCGGCGCGGGCGATGCCGAACGACACGCCGACCTTGTTGTAGGCCAGCCGGCTGGTGAACGGCAGACGGAACAGCGGCGTGCGGTAGCGCGCCGACGTGGAGCGGGTGCGGGTGACGTGCTCGTTCGGCACGAACGCGTCGTGCACCCGCACGTCGTGGCTGCCGGTGCCGCGCAGGCCGGGGCTGTTCCACGTGGGCAGCACCTCGAAGCTGCCGCGGGGCAGGAACACCTCGACCGCCTCGCCCCGCTCGCCGCCCTCCACCAGGCACTGGCCCCAGAACCAGTCGGCCTCGGGTGAGCCGCTGGCGAACGGCCACTGCCCGGTGGCCCGGAAGCCGCCTTCCACGGGCACGGCGCGCGCCACCGGGTTGAGGGCGCCGCAGATCACGACGTCGCGGTCGGGCGGCGACATGGCCGCCAGCACCTCGGGCGCCAGGTGGGCCGAGCCGATGCCCGTGGTCTCGGCGCCGATCATGAGCACCCAGCCTGCGGCCCCGTCGGCCTCGGCCACCGCCTCGATGACGGCGATCGTGGTGAGCGGGTCGGCCTCGCCCCCGCCCACCTCGGCCGGCGCGCACATGGTGAACAGCCGGGCCTCGGCCATGGCCCGCACCACGTCGTGGTCGGGCGCCACGGCGCGCTCCGCGCCGGCCGCCCGCTCCCGGATGAGGGGCTGCAGCGCACGGGCCCGGTCGAGCAGCGGGTGGGTGATCGTCACCGCCGCATTCTGCTGTACTGCGGCAAGCCGGTCGCCCGCCTGGCCTGAGCTGAGCGCGCTTACACCGCAACGGCGGGCCCCCGGTCCCCTTTGCGCCGTTCCGGGCAGCGAACCCGTTACCCCGTGACGCCTTCGCTGCCCAGAGCGCATCCGGCCCTCCCGCAGGCGGTGGATCCGGGCTGACCGACCAGCCGCACGACGACGGGGGCCGCTGGTGTTGATCGCGGACAGCACGCCTGGTTCGATGCCGCGGACGCGTCTCGATTCGTGGCCCCACGCCCCGGGCGAACGCCGGCCACCCCTGGGACCCTCGAGGAGGTACGAGACCTCAGCCAACGGAGGGCGGATCGTCCGGCGTCGCGTCGTCGGCCTCGTCCGGTTTCGTCGGGCGGCGGGCCACCAACGCGCCGATGCCCACGAGCACCAGGGCGAGCAGGGTGAAGGGGGCGTCGCCGAGGCGGGTGTACACGGTGAGGCCGCGGCGCAGGTCGATGGCGCGCACGCGTGTGGCCCGTTCCCGCTGACCGGTGCGGTCGTACACGTGGCCGTTGGGTGACACGAACGCGCTGAAGCCGGTGGGTGACACCTGGCCCACCCAGCGGCCGGTCTCGATGGCCCGCAGGCGCGACGACGCGACCTGCTGGCTCTGCAGCACCGTGCCGGTGTAGCTGGAGCCGTTCGTCGGGTTCAGCAGCACCTCGCCACCGTGGCGCACGCCGTCGCGGGCCCGGTCGCCGAAGAACACCTCCCACGAGATCACCACCGCGGCACGGAACGAGCGGCCGCCGTCGGCGCGGGGCACGTCGATGAACGCGGGACCGGTACCGGCCACCGCGTCACGCGGCACCAGATCGGTGGGGGCTCCCAGCGCCGTGAGCAGACCGCGCAACGGCATGTACTCACCGAAGGGCACGCGCCGCACCTTCTGGTAGCGGCTCACCACGGCACCCTGCGGTGTGACCACCACCTGGGCGTTGAGGAAGTGGTCGCCGTCGCCGGTGTTCTCGGTGATGCCCACCGCCAGCGGCGCGTTCACCCGCTCGGCGGCGGCGGCCACCGCGGCGCGTTCGTCGCTGGCCACGAAGCGGTCCACGTCGATCACGTTCTCGGGCCACACGACGGCGTCGAGGGGCACGTCGTCGGGCAGGTCGGCGGTGGCGTCGAGGTGGCGCTGCAGCACCAGGCGGGGGTCGGAGTTGATGGCGCGCGTCCCCTGCTCGCCGCCGCCCTGCACGAGGGCCAGCGTGCGGGCGCCCACCACGTGACCCGACGGTGCCAGGTGAGCCGCCACCACCGCGGCCACGGCCACCGCCGCCATGACCCCGCCGCCCTTCCACTGCCGGCGCCAGGCGGCGGCCACCGCCAGCCCCACCAGCGCGGTCGCCATGCCGAGGCCCACGACGCCACCCAGGCGCGCCACCGGTGCCAGCGGGCCTGCGGCCTGACCGACAGCGAGCGTGGCGAGGGGCACCCCGCCGAACGGCCACCGCAGCCGCAGCGCCTCGGGCAGCACGAGCGCGCCCACCAGCGCCAGCCGCCGGCCGCGATCCGACGGTGTGACCATGACGGCCAGGGCGATCATCGTCGAGAACATCAGGCCCACGACCACGTACCCCGGTGCGGTCAGGAACCACATCCACCCCGTGCCCGGCGCGATCCAGCCGAGACCGAACAGCAGGCCCCGGCGGAACCGGCTGGCGCGCGACCGGCCGGCGAGCAGGGCGTCGGCGACGGCGATGCCGACGAAGGCCAGCGGCCACCAACCCCACGGCGGCAGCGCCGCGGCCACCAGGGCGCCGGCGCCGAGCGCGGCGAGGGCGGCGGCGGCGCGCGCCCGACGGGTCGGGGTCCCGCCGTCCATCGTCAGCCCCGCCCCAGCAGGGTGCGCATGACGTGGGCGGTCACGACGGGCGTGCGACCGTCGCGGGCTTCGGCCCGGTCGAGGCGACCGGCGAGGGCGCGGCCCCCGTTGATGCCGAGCCAGCGCAGCGGTTCCGGCTCCCACGACCGGCTGTGGTGATCGACCCACGGCAACCGCACCAGGTCGGTGGCCCGCCCGGTGATGAGATCGGCCAGCGTTCGTCCCGCCAGGTTCGTGGTGGTCACCCCGTCGCCCACGTAGCCGCCGGCCCACGCCAGGCCGGTGGAACGGTCGAGACCCACCGAGCACTGCCAGTCGCGCGGCACGGCCAGCGGCCCGCCCCAGGCATGGGTGAAGCGGGCCCCGACGGTGGCGGGGAACAGCTCGTGCACCGTCTGGCGCAGCAGGTGGTGGGTGCGGTCGTCCCGGTCGAACTCGGGGCGCAGCGCCGAGCCGAAGTGGTACGGCGCGCCGCGCCCGCCGAAGGCGATGCGCCCGTCGGCCGTACGCTGGGCGTAGATGATCAGGTTGCGGGCGTCGGAGAACGTCTCGCGTCCGTGCCAACCGATCTCGTCCCACACGTCGTCGCCCAGCGGTTCGGTGGCGACCATGAGCGAGTACAGCGGCACCACGGCGCGCCGCTGGTGGGGCAGCAGGGTGGTGAACGCCTCGGTGGCCCGCACGACCACGTCGGCCCGCACCGTGCCGTGTTCGGTGCGCACGACGCCGGGGCCGATCTCGGTGGCACGCGTGCGCTCGTGGATGACGGCGCCGGCGCGCTCGGCGGCGCGGGCCAGGCCGCGGGCCAGGCGCCCCGGGTGCACCGTGGCGCAGTGGGGCGTGGACGTGGCGCCCAGCAGACCGGGCACGCGCACCCGCTCGGCCGCTTCGTGGCGGTCGAGCCAGCGCAGGTCGGTGTCACCGAACCCGAACTCGCGGGCCTCGGCCAGCTCGGCCCGCAGACGGGGCACGTGGGCCGGGTTCGTGGCGGCGTGCAGGGTGCCCGCCTTGGCGTAGTGGCAGTCGATGCGTTCGCGCGCCGCGACCCGCCCGATCTCGTCGACGGCGTCGTGCATGGCCCTCTGCAGGGCGACGGCGGCGTCGGGGCCGTGGCGGGCGGCGAGCGTGCCCAGCGACATGGGCAGCAGGGCCGAGGCCCACCCGCCGTTGCGGCCCGACGCGCCGAACCCGCACACCTCGGCCTCGAGCACCTCGACCCGCAGGGTCGGGTCGGCCCGGCGCAGCTCGTAGGCGGTCCACAGGCCGGTGAAACCGCCGCCGACGACGGCCACGTCGACCTGGCGGTCGCCCGACAGCGACGGCCGCGGCACCAGCGCGTCATCACCGAGGCTGTCGAACCAGAGCGACAGCGCACGGTACGGGGCGGCGTCGTTCATGGCCCGGCGAGCGTAGCCACCGGCCGCGCTCCGGGCTCGTCGGACGGGGCCCCGCGGCGGGGCGGCCCATGCCGGTTCAGGGTTGGAGTGCGAGGTGCACGACCCAGCGGTACTGCGTCGAGCCCGGTGGGTGGCAGGCGAACAGCGTGGCGGTGGCGTCGGGCGTCTGGTCGACGATGCGGACGGCGTCGGGCGTCACGATCTCGTGGCCCGTGACGACGTAGCGCGACACCACCCCGTTCACCGTGAAGGTGACCTCGTCGCGCGCTTCGAGCTCGTCGATGTAGCGGAACGGCCGGGTGTGGCTCACGCGGTGGCCGGCGACGACCACGTTGCCGGGCTGGCCCGGCAACGCGGTGCCCGGCCAGTGCCCCGGACCACGGTCGAGGGTGGGCAGGGTGATGCCCTCCTGCAGGTCGAGGTCGAGCCCGAGGCGGGGGATGGCGATGCGCCCCACGACCTGGGTCGGTTCCACGTCGTTCTCGGGGGGCGGCGCCTGCGGCGTGGGCAGGCCGACCGTGGTGGCGGTGTCCTCGGCCGGCAGCACCGTCGTGGTGGTGGCTGCCGCGACGGTGGTCGTGGGGGCGGCGTTGGTCGTCGCCGGCGTCAGGGTCGTCGTCGGCGCCGTCGTCGTGACCGCCGGCGCGGCCACGACGGCCACGGTGGCCGTGACCCTCACCGCCCGGGCTTCACCGCACGCGGCGAGCACCACGAGCCCGACCGCGGCCACCGCCCACCGGGCACGGGGCGGACGGGGGCGCGACGACATGGGGGAAGGCTATTCGCCCGGCCCGGCGGGTTGTCAGCAGCGGTGTCAGCCGGAGGTGCGCTCGGCCAGCCGGGCCAGCGCATCGGTGGCGGCGGCGCGGCCCTGGCGGATGCAGGCGGGGATGCCCACCCCGCGATGGGCGGCGCCCACCGCCCACACCCCCGGCGCGTCGCGGCGCAGCGCCGCCTCGACCCCGGCAACGCGGTCGAGGTGGCCCGGCGTGTGCTGGGGGAACGCCTTGTCCCAACGCGTGACCCGCACCGCAGTAGGGTCGCCGCGCAGCTCGAGCGCCTCGGTGAGATCGGCGATGGCGCGTCCGGTGAGATCGGCGTCGCTGCCGTGGGCGGCGGCCTCGTTGCCGTAGCGCCCGAGCGAGGCCCGCAGCACGCTCTGACCCGGCGCCTTCCAGTGGGTCCACTTCGTGGACGCCCACGAGCACGCCGTCATGGCCCGCTGGGCCGGCTTGGGCACCAGGTGGCCGCTGCCGTCGAGTGCCCGGCCCACGTGCTCGTCCCGGAACGCGAGCGTGATCATGGCGACCGACGAATGGGGGATGGCCCGCAGCACCCCGGCCGCTTCGGCACTGGCGTCGGCCAACTGGGGCCCGGCCACGAACGCCGGTGTGGCCACGATGACGGCGTCAGCCTCCACGTCGCCCACGCCCCAGCGTTCGCCGGCGCGCTCGACCCGCTCGACGGGTGTGTTCAGTCGCAGCTCCACGCCGGTCGCGGCGAGCTCGGCCACGAGGCGCTCGACGATCGAGCCCATGCCGCCCCTGGGGGCCAGGAAGATCGGGCCCGGGTTCTTGGGCGCCCTGGCCGCCTGGCGGCGCAGGCCGATCAGCAGGGAGCGGTTCCTGGCCGTGACGTCGAGGATCTGTGGGGCCGACGAGCGGGCCGACAGCTCGTCGGCGTCACCGGCGTTGATGCCACCCACCAGCGGGTCGACGAGACGTTCGAGGACCTCGTCGCCGAAGCGGGCCCGCACGAGCGCGCCCAGGTTGTCGCGCGCCGCACTGGCGGCCAGGCCCGGTAGCACCGGCTCGAGGGCGGCACGGGCCTTGCCCCGCCACGACAGCAGGCGGCTGCGGGCCAGCCCGGCCAGGTCGCTGGGCACGCCCAGCACCAGGCCCTCGGGCAGGGCGTGCAGGCGGTGGTCCCACCACAGCCACGCCTTGCCGATGGCCGGCGACACCAGGTCGTCGCCCAGGCCGAGCTCGCGGCACAGCGCCACCGCCTCGGGCACGCGGGCCAGGAACGCGTCGGGCCCTTCGTCCACCGCAGGCAGGCCGGCGAACGGCGAGGTGCGCAGCTTGCCGCCGAGGCGATCGGAGGCCTCGAACACGACCACGCGCTCGGCGCCCAGCGCAACGGCCTGGCGGGCGGCAGCCAGTCCGGTGATGCCTCCACCGACGACGGCGACGACCCGGCCACTCATGACGCGGCGAGGTCCGCGGCGGCGGCGATGACGCGGTCGGCCAGTGCGGCCAGCACCGTGGCGTCGTCGTTCACGCACGGCGTACGGGCGAAGGCCAGGCCGCGCTGGGCGGCCCGCTTGGCCGCCTCGATGTCGAGGTCGTAGAGCACCTCGAGGTGGTCGGCCACGAACCCGCACGCGCACACCAGCACGCCGCCGGCGTTCTCGCCGGCGGCCAGCTCGTCGATGACGGCGAGGATGTCGGGGCCGATCCACGGCTCGGGCGTGCGCCCGGCCGACTGCCACGCCAGACCCCACTGGCCCCACTCGGCCAGGCCGACGCGCTGGGCCACGGCGGCGGCGGTGGCCCGCAGCTGCTCGGGGTAGGGGTCGCCGCTGGCCAGGATGCGCTCGGGCAGCGAGTGGGCGGTGAACAGCACCTTGGTGTTGGCGGGCAGCTCGGCCAACCGGGCTCGCACACCGGTGGCCAGGAAGTCGAGGTAGGCCGGCTCCAGGTGCCACGAGTCGATGCCTGCGTACGCGATGCCGCGTTCGGCGGCGGCTGCGGCGGCGCGCTGGTGGTACTGGCCCACGCTGAACGCGCTGTAGTGCGGCGCCAGCACGAGGCCCACGGCGCGGGTGACGTCGAGCGCGGCCACGGCCGCTTCGATCTTGGGCTCGGCGTGCTTCAGGCCGATGGTGACGGCGTACCCGCCGGGCGCCCTGGCGTCGAGGGCGGCCTGCAGGGCGTGGAGCTGGGCCCGCGTGCGTTCGGCCAGCGGCGACAGGCCGCCGATGGCGTCGTAGCGGTCGGCCAGGTCCTGCAGCTGCTGCGGTTCGGGCGGTCGCCCGCGGCGGATGTCGGTGTAGTACGGCAGGATCTCGTCGCGGCTGCGGGGCGTGCCGTAGGCCATGAGCACCACGGCGGTGGGCGCACTCACGAGATGTCCTCTCCGTGCACGTGGGCGACGATGCGTTCGAGCACGGTCGGGTCCGTCTCGGGCAGCACGCCGTGACCGAGGTTGAAGATGTGGCCGGGGTGGTCGCCTGCGGCGGCCAGCACGCGGTCGGTCTGCATCTTGGCGACGGGCCAGCCGGCCACCACGGCGGCGGGGTCCAGGTTGCCCTGCACGCTCAGGCCGGGCTTGGCCGCGTGAATGCGGGCGCGGGCCACGTCGAGCGGCACGCGCCAGTCCACGCCCACCACGTCGGCACCGGCCAGGGCCATGGCGCCGAGCAGTTCGCCGGTGTCGACACCGAAGTGGATGCGGGGCACGCCCAGGTCGGCCACGGCGGCGAACACGGCGGCCGAGTGCGGCTGCACGTAGCGCTCGTAATCGGGCAACGACAGGGCGCCGGCCCACGAGTCGAACAGCTGCAGGGCGCGGGCCCCGTTGGCCACCTGCGAGCGCAGCGACGTGACCGCCAGGTCGACGAGGCGCTCCATGAGCCGGTGCCACAGCGGCTCGTCGCCGTACATGAGCGCCTTGGTCTTCGTGTACGTGCGGCTCGGCCGGCCCTCGATCAGGTAGCTGGCCACGGTGAACGGGGCCCCGGCGAAGCCGATGAGCGGGACGGTCAGCTCGGCGGCCAGGATGCGGCACGTCTCCAACACGTAGGGCGTGTCGGCCTCGGGGTCGAGCGGGCGCAGGCGAGCCAGATCGGCGGCCGACGCGAACGGCTCGGCCACCACCGGCCCGGTACCCGGCGCCACATCGACACCGAAGCCGATGGCGGCCACCGGCACGACGATGTCGGAGTACAGGATGGCGGCGTCCACGCCGTAGCGGCGCACCGGCTGCAGCGTGATCTCGGCGGCCAGGTCGGGCTGGGCGATGGCGTCCAGGATGGTGCCCTCGCCCCGCACGGCGCGGTACTCGGGAAGGCTGCGCCCGGCCTGGCGCATGAACCACACCGGCCGACGGGTGGGCGTCTCGCCGCGGCACGCGGCGAGGAACGGCGCGTCCAGCTGGGCCGGGCCTTCGGTCATGGTGTCGACGCTACCGGGCTGGCCGCGGCACCGCCTGTTGGGGCACCATGCGCAGGCGTGTTCACCCATGTGCTGTTCGACCTCGACGGCACGATCGCCGACTCGCGCGTCGGCATCGTGCGCAGCCTGCAGCACGGCTTCGCCGCGGTCGGGCTCGAGGTGCCGTCCGACGCCGACCTCGAGGCGATGATCGGCCCGCCGCTGGCCGTCGTGCTGCCCCGCTACGGCGTGGCCGACGACCTGGTCGAGCCGCTCATCACCGCCTACCGGTCGCGCTACAAGCCCATCGGCATCCTCGAGGCCGAGATCTACCCGGGCATGCGCGAGTTGCTCTACGCGCTGGCCGGCGACGGCGTCACCCTGGCGGTGGCCACGTCGAAACCCGAGCCGTTCGCCCAGATGGTCGTCGAGCACTTCGACGTGCGTCGCCCGTTCGCGGTCGTGGCCGGCGCCACGTTCGACGGGACCCGCATGCACAAGCACGACGTGATCGCCCACGCGCTGGCCCAGCTGCCCGGCGCCGCGCCGGAGAACTCGATCATGGTCGGTGACCGCCACCACGACATCGAAGGGGCGCGCGTGCACGGGCTGAAGTGCATCGGCGTCACGTGGGGCTTCGGCCGCGTCGACGAGCTCGAGCGCGCTGGCGCCTGGCGCGTGGTCGACACCGCCGCCCAGATCGCCGAGCTCGTCGCGGCCGGCACATGACGGACCCGGGCGCCACCGCAGCGGTGCCGGTCGTCACCGGTACGCGGCTCGCCGTGGTGATCGGTTCGTCGCTCACCGCCAACCCGCTGCCCGTCACCGGCACGATCGCGGTCACGGTCACCGGGCGACAGGGTCACGCCCGCACGGTGCAGCTGGACGAGTGGGGCGACGACGTGGTGGTGCTCATGCGCCACACCGCCGCCGGCGACGTGCCGGCACACCTGGTGGACCACCACGCCCACGTGCGGGCGCTGTGCGCGGCGGGCTGCGACCGCGTGCTCGCCATCGGTTCGGGCGGCGGGCTGCGGCCCGAGCTCGGCCCGGGCACGGTGCTGGTCCCCGACGACTTCCTCGCCCTCACCACCTACCCCACGTTTCACACGACGACGGCCGGCTACCGCATGGCCGGCTTCGACGTGACATGGCGCACACGGGCGGTCGACGCGTGGCGCGCCGTCACCTCGGGCACGGTGGTCGACGGCGGCACCTACGCCATGGTGCAGGGCCCGCGGTTCGAGACGCGCGCCGAGATCGGCCTGCTGGCTCAGCACGCCGACATGGTCGGCATGACGATCCCCGCCGAGTGCGTGCTCGCCGGCGAGGCCGGGTTGCGCTACGCCGCGGTGTGCAAGATCGACAACCTCGCCAACGGCATCGCCGGGCACGCGCTCCAGGTGCAGGAGTACCTCGACAACGCCGCCCTCGCGGCCACGTCGCTCGTCGAGTGCCTGCCGCGCGTCGTCGACGCGCTGCGACTGGTCAACTGATCAGTCAGCGACTGGTCGGCCAGTCAACACAAACCTTGTGTGACAGGGCCCACAATGCTCTCAACGCCGTGGAGCAACGCGCCGATGTTGGTAGCGTCCAACGCTCGTGTGCCTGAGCACCGCTCCCCAGAGAGGACGTGATAGTTGAACGCCACCACCGCCCCCATTCGCTCGTTCATCGATGCGAACCCGGAGCTGACCACGCCGTACCTCGTGGTCGATCTCGACGTCGTGGCCGAACGCTTCCAGGCGTTGGCCCACGCCCTGCGCGGGGTGGCGTTGCACTATGCCGTGAAGGCCAACCCGGCGCCCGAGGTGCTCGGGGTCGTGCTCGGGCTGGGCGGCAACTTCGACGTGGCCAGCCCGGCCGAGATCGACATGTGCCTGGCCGCCGGTGCGCAACCGCACCAGATCAGCTACGGCAACACGGCCAAGAAGCAGCGCGACATCGCCTACGCCCACGGCAAGGGCGTCACGCTGTTCAGCTTCGACAGCCGCGGCGAGCTGCACAAGCTCACGGCGGCGGCGCCCGGTTCCACGGTGATGTGCCGGATGCTGTGTGGTGGGGCCGGTGCCGACTGGCCGCTGTCGCGCAAGTTCGGGTGCGAGCCGGAGATGGCGGTGGAGCTGCTCACCGAGGCGGCGGCGTCGGGCCACCGCACGGGCCTGGCGTTCCACGTCGGCTCGCAGCAACGCCACCCCGAGGCGTTCGACGTCGCCCTGCGCGAGGTCGGGTGGATCGTGTCGTCGCTGGCGGCGCGCGGCGTGCGCCTGGAGGTGCTGAACCTGGGCGGTGGCTTCCCGGCCCACTACCACGAGGCCATCCCCGAGCCGGGTGCCTACGCCCTCGCCATCCGTGACGCGCTGGCCGACCACCTGCGCGGGGCCGAGCCCGAGCTCATCGCCGAGCCCGGTCGCTACCTCGTCGGCGACGCCGGCGTCATCGTGTCCGAGGTCGTGCTCGTGTCGACCAAGAGCGCCATCGAGGACCGGCGCTGGGTCACCGTCGACATCGGTCTGTTCGGCGGGCTGGCCGAAGCGCTCGATGAGGCGATCCGCTACCGCATCACCACGCCCCACGACGGTGGTGCTTCCGGACCCGTGGTCATCGCCGGCCCGTCGTGCGACAGCATGGACGTGCTCTACGACAAGAGCGACTACCACCTGCCGATGGCGCTCACGCCGGGCGACCGCGTGCTGCTGCACTCCACCGGCGCCTACACCACGACGTACTCGTCGGTGGGCTTCAACGGCTTCGCGCCGCTGCAGGCCCACATGGTCGGTCAGGGCGCCGCCGCGGTCCTGGCCGACGCCCGTTCGTAGACGGGCAACGTGGCCGCCGCGATGGCGTCCCAGCTGTAGTGATCTCGCACCAGCGCCGCGCCGGCGCTCTGGGCCCGCGCCGCGCTGGTCGTGTCGGTGACCACGCGCCGCAGGTGGTGCACGAGCGCGTCGACGTCGCCGGCCGGGTACAGCTGGGCGGCGCCCGTGCCCTGCAGGATCTCGACGAGGCCGCCGGTGGCCGCGGCCACCAGTGGCGCGCCCGACGCCAGCGCCTCGAGGGCGACGATGCCGAACGGCTCGTACAGCGACGGGATCACGACGGCTGACGCCCGGTGCAGCAAGGTGCGCAGATCGGGGTCGCTCACGAACCCGGGGAACTCGACCAGGTGGCCGACCCCGCGGACGTGGGCCAGGTGGCGCAGCTCGTCCAGGTAGCTGCCGCGGCCGGCGATGACCAGGCGCAGCCCGGGCACGTCGTGGTGCAGGCGGGCGGCCGCCTCGACCAGCGTCTGGAACCCCTTCTCGTACTGCACCCGACCCCACGCCACCACGAGCGGGCCGTCACGGCCGCGGGGTGGGGCGGGCGTGGGTGGGGCCCACACCTCGGCATCGACGCCGTTGGGCACCAGGTGCACCTTGCCCGCCGGGAGCTGGAAGGCGTGCACGACCTCGTCGACCATGAACTGCGAGCAGCAGATGACCTCGCGGCTCTGGTACGTCAGCCACCACTCGGTCGCGTCGATGCCCGATGGCTGGCCGGCCGGCAGGTGACCACCGTGGCGGCCCCGCTCGGTGGCGTGCACCGTGCACACCATGGGCACGCCCCAGAGCGCCCGCAGGGTGTCACCGGCCCAGGCCACCAGCCAGTCATGGGCGTGCACCACATCGGGGCGCCAGCCCTCGAGGCGGGCCATCAGCAGCACGAGCTGGTGGTTCACCGAGGCCATCTGGGCCAGCAGGTTGTCCTCGGGCAGCCACGGCAGGTCGAAGGCGCAGCGCAGCACCCGCACGCCGTCCACGGTCTGCTCGGCCGGGGCGTCGGGGTGGGCGAGGGTCAGCACCACGACATCGTGACCGGCACGGGCCAGGGCACCGGCCAGGCCGTCGACGTGGGGCGAGATGCCACCGACGACTCGTGGGGGGTACTCCCACGTGACCATGGCGATGCGCACGAGGGGCCACCCTAGTGGGGGCGACCGGTGCGCGGCCGAGGCCGTGCCCGCGTCAGGGCATCGGGACGGCGAAGTCGAGCCGCGGGCCGGTGGCGGCGCCGGCGGTGCCCACCGACTGGAACCGGTCGGCGGCCACTCCCTCGGACGCCAGCAGCCGGGCACCGGCGGCCTTGGCCCGGCTCACGGCCAGGCTGGAGCCGGCTGAACCCGCCCCGTCGCCGTGGGCGAGCAGGAGCACGGTGCTGCCAACCTTCTGCCGCAGCCGCTGGGCCCACAGCTCGAAGACCGGCTCGCTGTCCTTGCGGATCTTCGACGATCCGCGGTCGAACATCGGGTTGTCGAACAGCGCGACGATCAGGTAGCGGACCGACTGGGCCGACGGGTCGATCGTGAGCTGGTTCACCACCGCATCCGGGGTGAGCAGCCCGCCGGCGGTGGCGACGGCCACCGCCTGGTCCTGTTCGCTGGGCACGACGCCGGTGAGCACGATCCTGCCTTCGACGAAGGAGGCCTTGGGCCACGCCTGCCCACCGGTGAGGGTGCCTTGGCCGAGACCGTCGAGCAGCTCACGGTTCAGCACGGTGGTGCCGAGCACCGAGGTGGCGGTGGTGGTGGCCGGCTCGGCCACCGTGGTGGCCGGCGCCTCGGTGGTGGCGGGCAGGGAGCTGGCCGGCGTGATGGCCTGGGTGACGGCGACGGCGGTGCTGGGCGGCGGGGGGGCCGGGCTCGCCGTGGCGACGACGGGCGTGGTGGTGGCCGGGCCGGCGATGGCCGGGGCCGCCGTGGTCACCGGCACGGAGGTGCTGACGGTGGCGACGGGCGCCGCGCTGGGCGTGGCCCGGTGCTGCTGCACCCACATGGCGGTGCCCACGCTGACGCCGGCGAAGGCGAGCACGGCACCCACCAGTGTGGCCGCCGGCCGCCGGCGCGGGGGTGCGAGGTCGAGGGCCGCCACGGTGTGGGCGGCGGCATCGGCGTCGGCGGCGGTGGTGAGCGGCGTGAGCACCGCGGGCCGGGGCGCAACGGCCAGCGTGCTGCGGGTGGACGACATCGACGACAGCGCGGCCGCCGCGAGGTCGGTCGTGGCCGGCGCGTTGCCGGCGCGGCCGGGCCCGGCGACCGAGGTGGCCGCGACCCTGGCGTCGACGACGGCAGCACCGGCGACGTTGGTCCCGACGACGGTGGTCCCGGCGACCGGCGCGAACAGGTCGAGGGTGGCGTCGAGGTCGTCGTCGAACGCGATGCCTCCGGCCAGGGCCGGCATGGCCGGTGCCACGTGGGGGGTCGCCGGCAACGGCGTCGGGTCGAGGGTGAGGAGCTCGGCGGTGGACGGTCCCGACCGCGTGTCGAACGACTCGGGGGTGACCGTGCGGTGACGGGCGTGCTGGGCGGCGTGCTCGAGCGCCTCGACGTCGAGCGGCACCGCGTCGGCCACGACACGTTGCGGTGGCGTGGCGAGCAGCCGCTGGGGCTGGGGAACCGCCAGGGTCTGGCCGGGCGCCAGCGTCATGCGCCGCCCGTCCGCCGGAGGCGCCGCCGGCGCACTCCAGCCGTTCGTGCTGTGAACCGCTTCCATGCCGTCCTCGCCCACGATCAGGTCTCCTCGCCCAGGGCGACCGTCCGATGCCGCCGGCGGTGCCCGTGTGCCGTCCGTCTCGACACGCTCTGATGTTGCCTGACCTGTCGGAGCGTGAGCACGGGACGCCACTCAAGAACGGGTCATGTTGGGCGGTTTTCTGGATTGGGAGCACGCAACCGAGTCACCCGGTGACGCTCCGCTACGGTGCCCCGTCATGTTGCTCGGCGAGATGGACCTGTACCTGTTCGGCGAAGGCCGGCACCACCGCTTGTGGGACGTCCTCGGTGCCTCGCTCGTACCCGATGGCGTGCGCTTCGCGGTGTGGGCGCCCAACGCCCAGGAGATCTCCGTCGTCGGTGACTGGAACGGGTGGCAAACCGACGCCGACCCGCTGCAGCCCCAGGGCGTGTCGGGCATCTGGGCCGGCGTCGCTCGTGGCGCAGGCATCGGCGCTTGTTACAAGTTCGCCATACGCGACGCGTGGGGCACCGTCGCCCTGCGGGCCGACCCGATGGCCCGACGGTGCGAAGCGCCGCCGGCCAACGCCAGCATCGTCGTCGCGCCGGCCGCGCACGTCTGGGACGACGCGGTGTGGATGGGTCGCCGGGCGGCGCGCCAGGCCGTGGGCCAGCCGCTGCGCATCTACGAGCTCCACATCGGCTCGTGGCGGCCGGGGCTCGGTTACCGCGACATGGCCGAGCCGTTGGCCGACTACGTCGCCGAGCTCGGCTTCACCCACGTCGAGCTCATGCCCGTGGCCGAGCACCCCTACACCGGGTCGTGGGGCTACCAGGTCACCGGCTACTACGCGCCCACGGCTCGCTGGGGCACCCCCGACGACCTGCGCTACCTGGTCGACGTGCTGCACGGGCGCGGCATCGGCGTGATCGTCGACTGGGTGCCGGCCCACTTCCCCAAGGACGACTGGGCGTTGGCGCGCTTCGACGGCACCGCGCTCTACGAGCACGCCGATCCGCGGCAGGGCGAGCACCCCGACTGGGGCACGCTCGTGTTCAACTACGGGCGCCACGAGATCCGGAACTTCCTCGTCGCCAACGCGCTCTACTGGCTCGAGGAGTTCCACATCGACGGGCTCCGCGTCGACGCCGTCGCCTCCATGCTCTACCTCGACTACTCGCGCGAAGCAGGCGAGTGGGTGCCGAACCAGTACGGCGGTCGCGAGAACCTGGAAGCCATCGCGTTCATGAAGGAGCTGAACACGGTGGTGCACGGGGAGCACCCCGGGGTGCTCACCATCGCCGAGGAGTCGACCGCGTGGCCCCAGGTGACCCAGCCCGTGCACTACGGCGGGCTCGGCTTCACCCACAAGTGGAACATGGGGTGGATGCACGACACGTTGGGCTACCTCGCCCACGATCCGGTGCACCGGCGGTGGCACCACCGCGACCTCACCTTCGGTCTTCTGTACGCGTTCTCCGAGCGGTTCGTGCTCCCGCTGTCGCACGACGAGGTCGTGCACGGCAAGGGCTCGCTGCTCAACAAGATGGCGGGCGACGAGTGGCAGAAGTTCGCCAACCTGCGCGCCCTGTACGGCTGGCTGTGGGCCTACCCGGGCGCCCCGCTGCTGTTCATGGGTGGCGAGATCGCCCAGTGGGGCGAGTGGAGCGTGGAACGCGGGGTCGACTGGGCCGCGCTCGACGGCGAGAGCCACCGCGGCGTGCGCCAGCTCATCCACTCGCTCAACCACACCGCCGAGGCGTGGCCCGCGCTCTACCAGCGCAGCCACGAGCCGGCCGGCTTCCAGTGGCTCGAGGCCGACGACATGGAGCGCTCGGTGTACGCGTTCCTGCGGTGGTCGAACGACTCGCGCCAGGTCGTGGTGTGCATCGCCAACATGACCCCGGTGCCGCGTGACGACTACGTGATCGGCCTGCCGTGGGTCGGCTGGTGGCACTGCCTGCTCAACACCGACGATCCCCGCTTCGGTGGGTCCGGCTACGGCGGTGTGCCCGGGGTCGAGGCCGAGCGCATGGGCTGGCACGGCCAGGCCGCGTCGGCGCGGCTGTCGCTGCCGCCCATGAGCGTGATCTGGCTCGGCGCCGGCGAATGATCCGGCGCGCCCGCGCCGCGTCGGTGACCATCACGTCCCCATGACGAGCGATGCTCCGTCGACCCCGGAGTCGGCTCCCGAGGCGAGCTCACCCATCGCCGCCAGCCTGCTGCTGGCGTTGGCCGTCGGCTCGTACGCCGTGAGCTTCGGCGTGCTCGCCCTGCAGGCCGGGCTGACCCAGGCGCAGGCCTGCGCCATGAGCCTGCTCGTGTTCACGGGGGCGTCGCAGTTCGCGGCGGTGAGCGTGCTGCAGGCCGGTGGTTCGCCGCTGGCCGCAGTGGGCAGCGCGCTCCTGCTGGCCGCCCGCAACACGGTCTACGGCCTGGCCATGGCGCCGGTGCTCGGCGGCTCTCGCGCCCGTCGGGCGGTGGCGGCCCAGTTCGTGATCGACGAATCGACGGCGATGTCGTTGGCCCAACCCGACCACAAGGGTCGCATCCACGCGTTCTGGGCCACCGGCCTCGGCATCTTCGTGTGCTGGAACCTCGGCACGTTGGTGGGCGTGCTGCTCGGCGACAAGCTCGGCGATCCGCAGCGCCTCGGCCTCGACGCCGCCTTCCCCGCCGGGTTCGTGGCGCTGCTCGTGCCCCACCTGGCCAAGCGGGGCGGCCGCGCCACCGCGCTGCTCGGGGGCGCCGGGGCGTTGGTGCTCTCGCCCGTGCTGCCGACGGGGGCCCCGATCCTGATCGCCGCGCTGGCGGTGCTCATCGGCTTGCGACCCGACCCGGCGACGGTGGTGTCGTGAGCTGGTGGACGGTGCTGGCCATCGGCGCCGGCTCGTACCTGTTGAAGGCGCTCGGCATCGTGGCCCTCGGGGGCCGCCGCGTCCCGCCCCGGCTGCAGGCGTGCATCGATCTGCTGCCCGCCGCGCTGCTGCCGGCGTTGATCGCCGTGAACACGTTCG
Organism: Actinomycetes bacterium; assembly: GCA_031359995.1. Taxonomy (GTDB): domain Bacteria; phylum Actinomycetota; class Acidimicrobiia; order Acidimicrobiales; family Ilumatobacteraceae; genus JANMAT01. The sequence goes on along the minus strand of JANMAT010000213.1, from coordinate 47,822 downwards.
TGACCGATCGCCACCTCGTGCTCGACGCGCGCGTGCCCGGCGTGGGGGTGGCCGCCGTGGCCGCCTACCGGCGAGCGCCGCTGCCCGTGGTGATCGTGCTCGGCGCGGCCGTGACCGCGCTGGTGCGCCAGCTCGCCTGACCGGCCGTTTCGCTCAGGTCGCGGCGTCGAGCTGATCGACGAACAACCGCAGTGCGGCGGTGGCGAAAGCCTCCATGTTGCGGGCGCGGTCGTCGTCGCCGGTGAGCAGGTGGCGGGTGGCCGGTGCGGGGCCGTGGACCGCGAACCAGGCGTGGCCGGAGGGGTCGCCGTACCGGTTCCCGCTCGGTCCGGCTGCGCCGCCTTCGCCGATGCCCCACGTGGTCTCGAGCCGGATGCAGATCGACTCGGCGAGGTACCGGGCGAACGGCTCGGTCGCGCCGCGCAGGTTCGCCGGCACCGGCACGGCGCCGGCGATCAGGGCCCGGCTGGCGGCGAGCGTGTAGATCACCGTGCCACCCACGTAGTACGCCGACGCGCCGGGCACCGCTAGCAGCGCGGCCGACACCAGCCCGCCGCACGACCCCTCGGCCACCGCCACCGTCTCCTTGCGGGCGATCAGACGCTCCGCCGCTTCGGCCGCCACCGTGGTCAACTCGCTCGCCAACACGTCGTCCCCCTCTGCCGTCCCTGGCCGCACCGTACGCGCTCGGGTCGGTCCGGGCGCAGTCGCCCCCTTCCCGGACACGCCCGAGCCACATGTGGCTTCAACGTGTCCGAGAACGGGCGGTGATCGTCGCCCGCACGGTCGCGGTCACCTCGCCGCGCTGATGGGTCACCTGGCGCCAGGTGAAGCGGAGCACCACCCACCCGTCGGCGGCGAGCCGGGCATCGCGCCGTCGGTCTGACTCGAACGCGGCGCGGTCGGCGTGGGCCGACCACCCGTCGACCTCGATGGCGACCTTCGTCGCCGGGAACGCGAAGTCGAGCTGGTAGTCGAGGGCGTCGTGGTGGAACGTCCAGCCCTCGAGACCGGCCGATCGGAGCAACCGCGCCACGGCCGTCTCGAGCACGCTGTCGGGCGGCTTGCGGCCGAGGGGGTAGTCGGCCAGCGCGGCCTCGAGCGGTCCGATGCCCCGGCGGCCCCGGCATCGGTGGCGGGCGAGAGCATGGTGCACCATGCTCACCGACACGTGCCCGTCGATCAGGAACGACTCGAGGGTGCGAGGCACGGCCCCGGGTGCCACCGCACCGAGGTCGACGAGCGTACGCAACGGCGTGGTGACGAGGATGCCGCGGTGCGCCACTCCACGCGCGTGGCGACGGTCGATCGGCCGATGCGCCAGGATCCCGGTCCGACGCGTGGCCGGGCTCCGGCCGGCGACCAGGACGTCCACGGGATCGATGCCGCTGAGCGGCCCACCCCAGACGTGGGTCGCGCTGCGGTGGGAGCCGATCGCTGGACGGTCGAGCGACAGGAGCACGGCGGCGATGCGGACGACCGGCGTGATCTCGGCGCCGGCCAGGGCGGCGACGTTGCGCTCGACCCGCACGAGGAGGCCGCGTTCGATGGCCCGGTCGAAGGTGCGCGACGCGCCGCCGGCATCGGTCCAGGCCGAGCGGGTGACGAGCTGGTGATGGGATCGGGCCCACCCGAGAACAGAGCAGTCGAGGTGCATGTCCCCTTCGTGTGCACGAGCCATGCCGGTTCGGAAGCCGTTCACCCGTTCGCGGACACGTCCGAGCCACATGTGGCTTCAACGTGTCCGAGAAACTGCGGTGATCGTCAGACCCGGACACGCCCGCACCTCGGGGCCCGCATCTGTCTCGTTCGTGTCCGGAACGGTCCGGTGGTGGTGGTGACCGAGCGAAAGGGTGAACGCGGCTCCTAAGGTGCATCCGATGTCTCCCCGAGTCGTGGTGCACGGTCACTTCTACCAACCGCCCCGCCACGACCCCTGGACCGAGGCCATGCCGGTGGAGCCGTCGGCGGCCCCGTCGCACGACTGGAACGAGCGCATCGACGCCGAGTGCTACCGGCCCAACGGGGCCGCACGCCTCATGGACCACGAAGGCCGCGTCGTCGACATCGTCAACAACTACGAGCTCATCTCGTTCAACGTGGGGCCGACGCTCGACACGTGGCTCGCCCGCCACGCGCCGGCCACGCTGCAGCGCATGGTCGCCGGTGACCGCGTCGGTGGCGGGGCCATCGCCCAGCCCTACCACCACGTGATCCTGCCGCTGGCCGATCCGCGCGACGTGCGCACCGAGATCCGTTGGGGTCAGGCCGCCTTCCGCCACCGCTTCGGGCGCGAACCCGAAGGCATCTGGTTGCCCGAGACGGCCGTGAACGACGACGTGCTCGCCATCTGCGTCGAAGAGGGCGTGCAGTACACGATCCTGTCGCCCTACCAGGCCGTCACCCGCCCCGAACCTGGTGTCGTGCACCGTTGGGATCATCCGGACGGCAAGGGTTCGATGGCAATCGTGTTCTACGACGGACCGTTGAGCCACGACGTCGCGTTCGGCGCGGCGCTGCGCTCGGGCGACACCCTGGTGCAGCGGGCCGGGTCGGGGGCCGATGACGGTGTGGTCGTGGTGGCCACCGACGGAGAGACGTTCGGCCACCACCACAAGTTCACCGAGCGGGCCATCGCCTACGCGTTCACGGTGGCGGCGCCGGCCCATGGCGTGGCCTCGGGCGCGCTGGCCGCCTGGCTGCGCGAGCACCCGCCCACCACCCCCGCGGCGGTGCACGAGAGCGCGTGGAGCTGTGCCCACGGCGTCGGTCGGTGGAAAGGCGACTGCGGCTGCTCCACCGGCGGGCTGCCCGACGCCAACCAACGCTGGCGGGCACCGTTGCGCCAGGCGCTCGATCTGCTGCGCGACCACGCCGCCCGCATCTTCGAGACCCGCGGCGCTGCCGTGCTGCTCGACCCGTGGGCGGCGCGCGACGACTACGTGCGCGTCGTGCTCGACCCGTCGCAGCGCCAGGACTTCTGCGACCGCCATCTCGTGCCCGGCGCCAACCCCGTGGTCGCCCTCACGCTGCTCGAGTCGCAGCGTGAGGCGATGGCCATGTACACGAGCTGCGGCTGGTTCTTCTGGGACCTGGCCGGCATCGAGACGCTGCAGGTCATGCGCCACGCCGCGCACTGCATGGACCGTCTGGCCCAGCTCGGCACCGAACCGCCCGTCGCCGAGTTCCTCCGCGTGCTCGACACCGCATCGTCGAACGACGCCGGACAGGGCACCGGGGGTCAGGTGTGGAAGCGTCACGTGGCCGCACTGGCCGGGTCCCCGGCGCAGGTGGCGGCGGCGGCCATGGTGACCCTGGCCAGTGGCCGGTCGTTGCCCGACGTGGCCCCGGCGTGGGACGTCGTCGAGGCACCCGAGTGGCACGACGACGGCATCCGGCGCACCGCCGAAGGCCCGCTGGCCGTGACCGATCGCCGTACGGGAGCGGTGCACCGCTGGCGTGTGGCCGCAGTGGCCGTGGACGGTGCCCTGGTCGATGGTCGCCTGCGTCGCAGCTCGGCCGGGGCGTGGGTGCCACCGGCGGGCTGGGCCGCGCTCGGCGCCCTCGACGATCTCGACGGCGAGCCGCTCGATCTGCGGCCGCTGGCCGGCGAGCACTTCGCCGCCGTCCGCCGCCGGTGGGATGCGCTCGTCGCCGCCACGGCGTCGCCCGACGCCCTGGTGGCGTTGGCCCCGGCCCTCGCCGTGCTCGTCGGTCAGGAGGGGTGGGGTCTGCCGGTACCGCTGCCCCTGGAGCGGGCGCAGGAAGCGGTGCACGCCGCGCTGGCGACGGGCGTGGGCACCGCACCGCTCGACCGGTTGGCCGACCGACTCAACCTGGCGTGGCCGCCGTCGCGACCCGGCGGGCCACCAGCGCCTTGAGGGCGCGCAGGTTGCGTCGCCAGATCGCCTTCAGCACGACCTGACCGCCGACCACCTCACCGACGCGACCGCCGAAGAACCACGGGAACCGCAGGTCTTCCTCCCAGGCGAACAGCGTGCCGCCGTCAGCCGAGCGGGTGAGGGTGAAGCGGCCGGTACCGGTGACAAGGCCATGGTGGCGCACGCCCATCTCGCGGGCAGGCACCCACGAGGTGATCTCCATCTCGTCGTCGGTCTTCATCGGGCCGACCTGGGTGGTGCACACGAAGCGCGTGCCCACACCGCGGGTCTGCTCACCGTGGAAGCGGATGGCGGTGGCGTCGGCCATCCACTCGACATGGGTCTCGATGGGCTCGACGATCTCCCAGACGCGCTCCGGTGGAGCATCGAGCACGATGGAGACGTAGATCCGGGCCATGCGCCCAGCATGACCGCGACCGCGGCACATTGCTGCACCGGGCGGCGGTGACAGGCGCTTCAGCCGGCGGGAGTGGTGGCGGCGTCGGCGTGGCGCAGCTCTTGCGCGGCCTGCTCCGGCGGCATGATGTTGATCAGCACGCCGGTGCCCATCTCGAAGCCGGCGGTCGTGACGAGCTTCGGCCACACGTGGACGTGCCAGTGGAACGGCCCGTCGTGACGGTGCGGTGCGGTGTGGAACACGAGGTTGTAGGCCACGTCGCCCACCGCATCACGCAGACCCTTCAGGGCGTTGCGCAGGGCCAGGCCCACGGCGACGAGGATGTCGTCGTCGGAGTCCTGCAGGTGGGCGTCGTGGGCCCGGGGGATGACGAGGAGCTCGTAGGGCGTGCCGCTCCAGAACGGGCACACGACGACGGCGTGGTCGTCGGCGTAGACGACGCGGCTGCCGTCGGCCAGCTCGGCTTCAGCCGTGGTGCACAGGATGCAGCCGCCATCGAAGCGGGCGAAGGCCCGCTCCTCGTCGAGGATCTCGCCCGGCACGAACGGCACCCCGAGCAGCTGACCGTGCGGGTGGGCCAGCGACGCGCCGGCCTCACGGCCCTGGTTCACGATGGCCTGGGTGTAGCGCACGTGCGGCATGCCGGCGTGGTCGCGGAGGCGGTCGCGCAGGGCGCTCATGACGAGGGCGGCATCGGTGTCGTCGAGGTCGGCCCACGTCTCGCCGTGCTCGGGCGAGAACACCAGCACCTCGTGGATGCCACTGGCCGCCGCCTGCACGTGGACGGGGCCGAGGTTCCGCACGGCCATGGAGTCGTCACCGAAGAACGCCGGGTACAGGTTGGGTACGACACGCACGACCCACCGACCGTCGCGTCCGTAGCTCTCGAGCGCCGGCGGCGTGGCTTCCTCGTGGCCGGGGCAGAACGGGCACGGGCGACCGGGGTCGGCCTCGACCTGGGCCGTGCGGGGGGCGAAGTCGCTGGGACGCTGCGCGCGCTCGGCGACGACGGTGACCCACCGTCCGTTCAGGGGGTTGAGGCGCAACTGACTCATGGCGTCGCTCAGCCTACGTCGGCCTTCGAGAACACGGAGACATGTTGGGCAGATATCACTGAAAACGCTTCCCGGGACCACGTCGCGTAGCGCTCGACCAGGGACAACCCGACGGCGGCGGCCATCTCGTCGAGCTGCGCCGGTGTGACCCAGCGTATCCGCCACGGCCGCAGCCGGACGGGTGCGCCGTCGACCAGCTCGACGTGCTGGCCGGTGAGGGTCTGGTCCGCCGGGTCCTCCCGGGTGGCGGTCAGCACGAGGCGATCGAGGGCCAGGGCGGAGATGCCCACGTGGTCGCGGACCCGGTCGGGGTCGGCGGCGGGCACGAACGCCTCGATCACGAACAGCCCGCCCGGCACCAGGCGGTCGGCCACGTTGGCCAGGCAGCGGCGTTGCTCGGCCTCGGTGTCGAGGTTGAAGAACGTGTTCACGGCCACGAAGACCAGGCCGAACGGTCCGGCGGGGTCGGGGCCGGCCATGTCGGCGGTGGTCAGGTGCAAGGCATCGGCCCCCGGCTTGGCCCGCAGGATGTCGACCATGGCCGGGGCCGCGTCGACCCCGTGCACCTGCGGGCCCCGGGCGGCCAGCGGCAGCGCCAGACGGCCGGTGCCGATGCCCAGCTCCAGGACGGGGTGGGGGTGCACCCGCGCCGCGGCGTCGGCCAGGAAGTCGACGGCGGCCTCGCCGCCCGGGAGCGCCCCGTACCAGTCGTCGTAGACGTCGGCGAACGAGGCGCCGTACGTGCCGGGGCCGAACCCGGTGGGTGGCACGTTGCTCACCGGTGCAGTGTGGCCCGCGAACTCAGCAGCGGGCGATCCGCGCCCCGCCGCTGATGTTCACCTCGCCGCCCACGAAGGCCGCGCCCACGAGGGCCGCGCCCGTGAGCGTGCCACCGGCCATCCGGAGCGACCCGTACGGGTTCAGGATCGTGCCGACGGCGCGGGCGGCGTCGGCGACCTTCACCTCCCGCCCGGTGCCGGGCACGTTGACGAGCACGTTGGCGGCGAGCACACCGTCGAGCACGATGGCGGCCGAGCCGCTCAGCTTCACGTTGCCGCTCACGTTGAGCACGAACTCGTCGGTGGGCCCGCCCCGCAGCGTCAGCGTGCTCGTTCCGGCCAGTTCGAGCGACCTCAGCGACGCGACGGTTCGCCGCGTGGCCCGGCCCAGCGTCGTCGTGCGGTTGACGACGCCGAGGCGCGTGGAGACCGGCAGGGCCGCAGCGCGTGCCGACGCGGCGCGTGCCGCGTCGGCGGCGACGGTGAGCGGGCGGACGTTCACGCCCCCGCGCGCCGCCACACCCTGGCTGCGATCGACGCGCGCCGTCGGGTCGGTGAACAGCGAACGCGACACCGCGATGTCGCGGAGCTGTTGAACCGTGCGCGGCCCGGCGCCGACGTTGCCCTGCACGGACGCCGAGGTGACGGCCAGGTTCGCGCCGCCCAGGGCGAGCAGCGCGTACTCGGCCGCTTCACCGAGGTCGACCGACGGCACCACCGTGACGTCGAACGGGCGCATCATCTCGTTGTCCTCGTGCTCGACGATGTGGCAGTGCCAGGTGGAGCGGCCGGGGTAGTCGTACGTCGCCTTCAGCCGCGTGACCTCGCCGGGGTAGGCCACGACCATGTCCTTGCGTCCGGCCTCCCAGGCGTCGGGCGGTCGGCTCGTGCCGGGCACGGTGCGCGGGTGGGGCTTGCCGTCGGGTCCGACCTCGAGCCGCTGGCGCTCGATCACCTCGAACGTCACGAGGTGCACGTGGATCGGGTGGGCGTCCATCGTGAAGTTGTGGATCTGCCACTCCTCGGTGCCCGGCGCGAGGCCGCCGTCACCGCCGATGAGGTGCAGGGCGACGTCGCCGGGCGTCGGCTGATCGGACGCCAGGGTCAGTGGGTCGGTGCGGATGAGCTTGAGCAGCAGGAACCGGGAGTTGCAGCCGTTCAGCAGCCGGAGCCGATGGCGCCGGGCTTCCAGCGTGGCCCGGGGCCGGGTGTGCCCGTTCACGGTCATCGTGTTGGCGAAGAACTCGGGGTTCCAGATGGGCGACAGCGACGACCCGTTGGTCGGCAGGTAGTCGAGCGCCGTGCCCCCGTCGAAGAAGGCCCGCGTGTCGGGGTAGGACAGCGCCCGATGAACAGCCCGGCGAGCCCGGCGTACACGTTCAGCCGCGTGAGCCCCAGCGTGTGGTCGTGGTACCAGAGCAACGTGGCCCGTTGGTCGTTGTCGTCGTGGAACACGGCCGAGCCGGCCACGGTGTTCGTGCGGTCGAACTGGTCGAAGCGCGAGCCCCGCCGGGCGTAGCCCGCCGGGATGTCGAGCGCGTCGGGAAGCACCCACGACTCGGGGTCCCCGTCGCTGTCGGGCGAGGTGTGGGCACCGTGGACGTGCGTGACGAGCGGGACCGGTCCACGGTAGGAGCCCGGCGTCGACGAGAACGACGGGCGGGAGTCGGGCGGCCCCGCCGGGTTGGCCCAGTGCAGGCTGGGATCCACCGGGAGGAGGTGGGGGACGAACCGGCCGGACGCGTCCACGAGCTGGTTGCGCCAGCGCACCCGAACCGGGACATCGGCCGTGGCCACGATGGTGGCGGCCGGCGTGGTGAACGCCACGGCGTCGTCGGCCGGCCCGTAGGCCCGGATCGGCGTGCGGGGCAGCCCGGGTGGGAGCATCTGCTGCGCGACGGGACGCGCCCCGATGTCGTACAGGTGGACCCCGGCGACCGTGATGGCCCGACGGGGCACCACCGGTGGCTGCACCAGGTCGGTCACGTACTTGGGGATGGCCCTCGGGTCGAGGCCGGTGTCGCCCCCTGGTAGGGCGACGGCCGCCGCCCGTGTGACCGGACACTGCCGGGCACGATGGCCAGGACCCCTGTCCCGGCCGCGAACGCGATGAACTGCCTGCGGGTGAGCATCGCCCTGCTCGTCTCTGTCGGTTGTGGTGGTGGTTCCCAGGCGTCGTACCGACTGGGTCTCAACGCTTTCTCAGACGGGTGACCGGGCGCCAAAAGTGCCAGCACCTACCCGTCGTCGGGAGGGTCGCCCCCCAGAAGGGTCGCGACGCGCCGTCCCGCAGCCCGACAGAATGCAGCCGTGCAACCGTGGGCGAGGCCGGAGAGCCCGGAGGGGATCGACGGGCCGACCCCCGTGCCCCGCGCCGGCATCTACCGACCCGTCCCCTCGACGGCGGCCCGCACCGCCGACCTGCGGTCCCTGGCCACGTTCGAGATCGTCGACCAGGCCGCCTCGTTCTGGCGGCGACGGGTCGCCACCGTGGTGACCCTCACCCTGGTGGCGACGCTGCCGGTGCAGCTGCTGTCGATGCTGGCGTGCCGTTCGGGCTCGGCCTGCGTGGGGCTGCAACCCGGGCCGTTGTCGGCCGGCGCCCTCGGGCAGGGCGAGGACGTGGCGGTGGCGCTGGTGCTGGCGGTGCTGGCCGGGCTGGCCGCTCAACTGGCGGCGGGAGCCATCGCCCACGTCGTCACGGCCGAGCGCCTGGGCAACCCGTTGACGGCCTCGGCGGCGCTGCGCCTGGCCGGGCGGCGCTACCCGGCCATCGCCGCCGCCTGGCTGCTGGGTCACGCCTTCCTGTTGATCACCGGCTGCACCGTGGTCGGCCCGCTCGTGGTGATGACGCTGTTCCTCGTGGCCACCCCGGCCATCGCCATCGAGGGCCTGGGCCCCATCGCCGGCCTGCGGCGCTCGTGGCGGCTCGGTCGCCGACGGTTCTGGCCGATGCTCGGTGTGGGCCTCGCCTCGGGGCTGGTGGCGTCGATGCTGGGCCTGGCGTTCTCGGCCTTGCCGCTGGCGCTGGCCATCGGCCCGCTCACGCGCTTCGAGTGGGCCCTGCGCCCGCTGGCCCAGCAGCTGCAGGTGCTGGTGGCCGTGCCCCTCACCGCCACCGCCGCCGCGCTGGCCTACCTCGACCTGCGCGTGCGCAGCGAGGGCCTCGACCTGCAGCTCGACGCCGAGCTGGCGTTCCCCTCGACCGGAGCGCGCCGTGCTGTCACGCACTGACCCGATCGACCCCGACGACGCCCGCCGGCGGGCAGCCGAGATCCTCGCCGGCAAGGAGTACCGGTCGCCGACCAAACCGTTCCTGCAGCGTGGGCTCGAGTGGCTCGGTCGCCGGTTGGCCGGGTTGCTCGACCTGCTGAACTTCGGTGGCCGCGGCGGGGCCGCCGGCGCGGTGGTCGGTTGGATCGTGGTGCTGGCCGCGCTGGCCGGGTTGGTGCTGCTGATCGTCTGGGGGGTGCGGCGGGCCCGGCGGTCACCCACCGGCGCCGCCGACGGCGCCGAGGAGACCACCATCAGCCTGCGGGTCGATCGACCGGCCGACGAGTGGCGGGCCGAGGCCGCCGACCACGCCGCCGCCGGCCGCTGGCGCGAGGCCTTGCGCTGCCGCTACCGGGCCGTGGTCGCCGACCTGGCCGACCGGGGCACCCTCGATGCCGTACCCGGCCGCACGACCGGCGACGAGCGCCAGCAGGTCGCTGAGCGGGTGCCCGAGCTCGGGGCAACGTTCGACGGGGTCGCCGACACCTTCGAACGCGTCGTGTACGGCGACGAGCCGGCCGGGCCGGCCGACGTGGCCGCCCTCGACGAGCTCGACCGCGCCGTCGACGCCACCGGTCGCGGAAAGCCCCGATGAGCTCCCCGCGGCGCCGGCGCGCCGGTGCCGTCGCCGTGGTCGTGATCCTGCTGCTGGCGGCCGTGGCAGCCGCCTTCGGCTCGCGGCGGCAAGGGCGGGCGACCACCGCGCTCGACCCCGGCTCGGCCGCCGAGGACGGTACGAAGGCCATGGCGACGCTGCTGCGCGACCGCGGCCTGGTGGTGCAGGTCACCCCACAGGTGCCCGCCGTCGGTGACGCGGCCACCGTGCTCGTGCTGAGCGACGACCTGGGTGCCGAGCAACGCCAGGCGCTGCTGGCCTTCGTCGACGGCGGCGGTTCCCTCGTCGTGTCGGACCCGACCTCGGCGCTGCACCCCGGCGCCGATCGCGACGGCGGGGCCGGCGCCGCCTTCGGGTCGTGGCCCCGGCAGGCGTGCACCATCGGCGTGCTCGCCGCCGTCGACGGGCTCGACCTGCTGTCGCTCGAGGACGACCTCGCCTATCCCATCGGCCCCGACGACCGGGGCTGCTTCGGTACCGATCGACGGGCGTTCGTGGTCGAACGGGCGCAGGGCCAGGGTCGGGTCACCGCGCTGGGCGGCTCGTCGCCCTTCCTGAACCGCCAGCTGGCCGAGGCCGACAACGCCGCCCTGGCCCTGGCGTTGCTCGACCGCGACGAGCGGGGCACGGTCGTGTTCCTGCAGGGCGAGGTGCTGGCCGGCGACAAGACGCTCACCGAGCTCGTGCCCCGGCGCGTGTGGATGCTGCTGGCCCAACTGGTGGTGGCGTTCCTGGCTCTCGCGTGGTGGCGGTCGCGGCGGCTCGGTGCGCCGGTGAGCGAGCACGACCCCGTGGTCGTGCCCGGCTCCGAGCTGGTGCTGGCCACCGGCGCGCTCGCCTCGCGCTCCCGCCACGTCGACCACAGCGCCACCGTGCTGCGCGGCGACGGCCGCCGCCGGCTGTGCGAGCGGCTGGGCGTCGCGTCGGACACCCCGACCGCCGTGCTCGACGATCTCGTGTCCGCCCGTACGGGCGCCCCGTCCGGTACCGTCACCGCCCTGCTCGACGGACCGGTGCTGGTCGACGACGACGCGCTCGTCGGGCTGGCCCACCGCCTCGACCAGCTCTGCCAGGAGGTCTCGTGACCGATCTACCCCCGCCCCCCGGAGCCGCCCCGCCGTCGCCAGGTGCGTCGTCCCCACCGGCGGCGTCGTCGGCGCGCGCCGCCCTGGTGGCCGTGCGCGACGAGGTCGGCAAGGTCGTGGTGGGGCAGGAGGGCATCCTGACCGGCCTCATCGCCGCCCTGCTCGTGCGGGGCCACGTGCTGCTCGAAGGCGTGCCCGGCGTGGCCAAGACCCTCATCGTGAAAGCGTTGGCCGCCGCCCTCGATCTCGATTTCAAACGCGTTCAGTTCACGCCCGACCTGATGCCCAGCGACGTGCTCGGCCAGATGGTCCTGGAGCGCGACGGCAGCGGCACCTCGTTCCGGTTCCGCGAGGGCCCGATCTTCGCCAACATGGTGCTGGCCGACGAGATCAACCGCACGCCGCCCAAGACGCAGGCCGCGCTGCTGGAGGCCATGGAGGAGCGGCAGGTGTCGGCCGACGGCATCACGCGCCTGCTGCCGGAGCCGTTCGTGGTGATCGCCACCCAGAACCCGGTGGAGTACGAGGGCACCTACCCGCTGCCCGAGGCCCAGCTCGACCGCTTCCTGTTCAAGCTCCTCGTCGGCTACCCGAGCGAAGCCCAGGAGCACGAGGTGCTCGCCCGACACCACCGCGGTCTCGACCCGCACGACGTGCGGGGGGCCGGCGTGCGCGCCGTCGCCACGCGGGCTCACCTCGATGCGGCGCGCGCCGAGGTGAGCGCGGTCACGGTCGACGACGCCGTGCTGGCGTACGTGGTGGCGCTGGCGCGGGCCACGCGCGCCTCGGGCTCGCTGAGCCTGGGCGTGTCGCCCCGCGGGGCCGCCATGCTGCTGCACGCGGCCAAGGCGTGGGCGTGGCTGTCGGGCCGGGGCTTCGTGACGCCCGACGAGGTGAAGGCGGTGGCCAAGCCGTGCCTGCGCCACCGCGTCATCGTGAAGCCCGAGCTCGAGCTGGAGGGCGCCAGCTCCGACACCGTGCTCGACGGCATCCTCGCCGCCGTGCCGACCCCCCGCTGACCGTGCCCGTCCCCACGCGCCGCTTCGTGATCGTGGTGCTCGTCACCGCGCTGGCGTTGCTCGTCTCGCCGTTCGGCACGTGGTTCGCGTTCTGGGTCGTCGACCTGCTGCTCCTGCTCCTGCTGGTGGCCGACTGGGCCGCCGCCGTGCGACCGGCGCGCATCACCGTGGTGCGCGAGCTACCCGGTGCGTTGGCCATGAACGGCACCGGCACGGTCGGGTGGACGGTCGGCAACCCGACCACGCGGCCGGTGGTCGTCGGCGTGGCCGACGAGTTGCCGCCGTCGTGGCAGGCGCCCCGGCGGCGCTTCCAGGTCGACCTGCCGGCGGCCAGCGTCGCGTCGGTGAGCGTGCCGATCCGCCCGACGCGGCGGGGTCGCTTCACCCCGACCGCCGTCACGGTGCGGGTGCGTGGGCCGCTCGGCCTGGCCGCCCGGCAGGCGACGCGCGCCCTGCCGGGCGAGATGCGCGTGCTGCCGTCGTTCCCGAGCCGTGACGAAGCCGAGCTGCGCATCAACCGCGCCCGCGTGCTCGACGTGGGGCTGCGCTCGGCGCGCGGTCGGGGCGGGGGCACCGAGTTCGAGCAGCTGCGCGAGTACACCGCCGACGACGAGTTCCGCCGCATCGACTGGTCGGCTACGGCGCGGCTCGACCGGCCCATCGTGCGCGCCTATCGGGCCGAGCGCAACCAACACGTGCTCGTGCTGCTCGACAACGGCCGGACGATGGCGGCGCAGGTGGCGGGCGTGCCGCGTGTGGAGCACGCCATGGACGCGGCGATGATGCTGACCGCGGTGGCGACGCGGCTCGGCGACCGCACGGGGCTCGTCGCCTTCGACCGTGAGGTGCGCGCCGTCGTGCCGCCGTCGGCGCAGCGGTCGCAGCTCGGTGCCGTCACCGCCGCGCTCTACGACCTGGAGCCGGCGCTGGCCGAGAGCGACTTCCAAGGTGCGTTCATGCATGCCGTGGCCCGCTTCCGCCGCCGGGCGCTGCTCGTGGTGCTCACCGAGCTGGCCGACGCGTCCATCACCGAGACGTTGCTACCGGCGTTGCCGATCGTGCTGCGCCACCACCTGGTGCTCGTCGGGGCCGTGCGCGACCCCGAGGTCGTTCGGCTGGCCACCCGGCCGGTGGTCGAGCCGATCGACGCCCACATACGCGCCGCGGCTTTGGCCACGCTGGAGCGACGGCGACGGTCGGTGCACCTGTTGCGCGCCGCGGGGGCCACCGTGGTCGACGCCCTGCCCGGTCGCCTGGCCCCCGAGCTGGCCGACGCCTACCTCCACGTGAAGGCCACCGGCCGCCTCTGACCGCCCGGTTGCCCGGCACGCCCGGGGCGGCGGTCAAGGGGGCCAGGTCAGTCGCCGTGGGGCAGGCCGGTCACGCCGCGCGCCGTGGCGTCACGGCCGAGGATCACGATGTAGGCCCAGAACGCCGCGCACACGGCGGCGCCGATGCCCACGCGCAGCACCGTGGGCAGGCCGCGGCCGGTGATGAACCCCTCGATGGCGCCGGCGATGCCGAACACCGGTATGAGCCCCAGCACCACCATCGCCGCTCGCCGGCCTTCCTCGGCGAGCGCGCTGGCCCGGCGACGATCGGCCGGGTCGATGAGGGTCCACCCCAGGCGCAGCCCGGCACCGCCGGCGATGATCACCGCCGAGATCTCGAGCATGCCGTGGGGCAGGATCAGGCCCCAGAACTTCGACTGCTGCCCTGCGGCGGCGAACATCCCGCCGGCCAGACCCACGTTGGCGCCGTTCTGCACCAGGATCCACGCGGTGAACGCGCAGAACAGGATGCCGGCGGCGAAGGCCAGCATGGCCACGCGCACGTTGTTGGTGAACACCTCGGTGGCGAAGGCGGCGGCCGATGGCGAGGTGTAGTAGCTGGCGAAGTCGCGGTTCACGTACGCCTCGCGCACCGCGGCGGGCGCGGTGGCCTGCAGCGCGGCGTGCGAGTGCGAGATCCACACGCCGATCACCACCGCCGGCACGATGGTGAGCAGCGCCGACCACAGCACGAACCAGCGGTTGCGCCACACCGCGCTGGGGAACGTGGCGGCGAAGAAGCGGGCAAACGAACCGCGCCGGCGCGCCCGCGAGCCGTACACGAGCCCGTTGGCCGTGGCCACCAGGTTGGTGAGGCGCGTCACCAGCGTCGGGTCGCCCAGCTCGGTGCGGGCGTACGACAGGTGGCCCGACACCCGCTGGTACAGGCCGACCAGCTCATCGAGCTCGACCGGGTCGAGCGGTCGACGCCTGGGGCGCGGCGCGCTCAGCTCGCCGAGGCGGTGCCAGGCATCCTGGTGACGGGCGACGAAGCGGTCGATGTCCATGGCGTTGCCGGTACCGTATCGGGGTGGTCGTGGCCGCGGACGTCCCCCGCACCCCCAGCCGGCGTGGCCTCGTCACGCCCGAGGCGGTGCTGCTCGAGCTCGACACCGCCGGCGTGGGCACCCGGGCCGCCGCCGCGCTGATCGATCTGCTGCTGCAGTTCGCCGCGCTGTGGCTCGTGTTCACGATCGTGGTGCTGGTGGCCCGGGCGAGCGAGACCGCATCGCTCGTCGTGGGGTTCGTGGCGCTCTTCGGTGCGTTCGTGGCCTACCCGTGGCTGAGCGAGTGGCTGTGGCACGGCCGCACCGTCGGCAAGATGGCGATGGGCTTGCGGGTCGTCACGGTGGAGGGCGCGCCCGTGCGGTTCTCCCACGCCGCCATCCGGGCCATGCTCGGCCTCGTCGACTTCTTCCTGCCGCCGGGCGGCGCGCTGGCCATGCTGATGGTGCTCGGCACCCACCGCAACCAGCGGCTCGGCGACGTGGTGGCGGGCACGCTGGTGCTGGCCGAGCGGCGCACCAACGAGACCACCACGAAGGCGGTGTGGTTCACCGTGCCGCCCACGTGGGACGAGTACCTCACCCGGCTCGACACCAGCCGGGTGCGACCGGACCAGTACCGCCTGCTGCGGGCGTACGTGCTGCGCTCGCCCGGGTTGGCCCACGGTGCGCGCACCACGCTCGCCGGGCAGCTGTGCGCCGGCCTCGGCCACGACGCCGGGCTGCCGGTGCCGGCGGGGGTCGATCCGATGTTCTGGGTGCTGGTGGTGGCGGCGGCCTACCAGCGGCGCCAGCACGACATCACCAACGCCGGCGCCGGGGCCGGCCTCGCTCGCTAGCGTGGGCGCCATGTCCTTCGCCTACCTCGACCATGCGGCGTCCACCCCGTTGCGGCCCGAGGTGCGCGCCGCCATGGCGCCGTTCCTCGCCGACGACTACGCCAACCCGTCGGGAGGTCACGCCCTGGCGCGTGCGGCGCGCCAGGCCGTGGACGAGGCCCGCGACCGCGTGGCCGACGTGCTCGGGTGCCAGCCGGGTGAGGTCGTGTTCACCTCCGGCGGTACCGAGTCCGACAACCACGCCGTGCTCGGTGCGGTGCGCCGCCACGGTGGCACCGCCGTGTGCACGGCCGTGGAGCACCACGCGGTGCTGCACCCGGTGGAGCACCTGGGCGGGCGCGTGGTCGGTGTCGACCGCGACGGTGTGGTGCTGCTCGACGACCTGGCCGACGCCCTGGACGCCGACACGCGCGTCGTGTCGGTGATGGCGGCCAACAACGAGGTCGGCACCGTGCAGCCCCTCAGGCGTGTGACGCGTCTCGCGTCGAAGCGGGCGCCGCAGGCGTGGGTCCACACCGACGCGGTGCAGGCGGCGGTGTGGCTCGACCTGGCCGACGTGGCCAAGCACTGCCACCTGGTGTCGGTCACCGCCCACAAGCTCGGCGGCCCCAAGGGCGTGGGCGCACTCGTGGTGCGCAGCGGTGTCGAGCTGGAGCCGTTGCTGTTCGGCGGGGGCCAGGAGCGCGACCGCCGCAGCGGCACCCACAACGTGGCCGGCATCGTCGGGTTCGCCGCCGCGCTGGTGGCCACGGCCGAACAGCGTGACGCGACCAACGCCCGCGTCGGCGCATTGCGCGACCGGCTGGTCGACGGCCTCATGGCCACGGTCGCCGGCGTGCACGAGACCGTGCCGCGCCAGCACAAGGTGCCCGGGTCGGCCCACGTGTGCATCGAGGGAGTGGAGAGCGAGGCGCTGCTGTACCTGCTCGAGCGGGCCGGTGTGTGCGCATCGGCGGCGTCGTCGTGCGCGGCCGGCGCCATGGAGCCTTCGCACGTGCTCACGGCCATGGGCGTGCCCAAGGAGCTGGCGGCCGGCGCGCTGCGGCTCACGCTCGGCTTCGCCTCCACCGAGGCCGACGTCGACGCCGCCCTCGCCGCCGTGCCCGCCACCGTGGCCCAGCTGCGCCGGAAGCGCTGAACGTCGTGCAGGTGCTCGTCGCCATGTCGGGTGGGGTCGACTCGTCGGTCGCCGCCGCGCTGCTGCTGCAGCAGGGTCACGAGGTCGTGGGCGTCACCATGCGGTTGTGGGGCGGCGACAGCGACACCGGGTGCTGCTCGGTGGCCGATGTGGACGACGCCCGCCGCGTCGCCCAGCAGCTCGGCATCGACCACCTCGTGTTCAACTTCACCGAGGACTTCGACACCCACGTCGTGCAGCCGTACGTGCACGACCACACGGTCGGGCGTACGCCGAACCCGTGCATCGAGTGCAACCGCCACCTGAAGTTCGCCCGCCTGCTGGAGCGGGCCGACCTGCTCGGCTTCGACGCCGTGGCCACCGGCCACCACGCCCGCATCGTGCCCGAGGGCGACCGCTTCCGGCTGGCCCGCGGGGCGGACACGGCCAAGGACCAGAGCTACGTCGTGCACATGCTCGACCAGGAGGCGCTCCGGCGCACGCGCTTCCCGGTGGGTGACCGCACCAAGGCCGACGTGCGGGCGCTCGCCGGCGCGCTGGGGCTGCGCACGGCCGACAAGCCCGACAGCCAGGACGTGTGCTTCATCACGGCCAAAGGCCGTTCGGCGTTCCTCGGTGCGCGCATCCCGCTACGGGCGGCGACGGTGGTGCAGGCCGACGGCACGCCGCTCGGCACGGTCGACGCGGTCGAGCTCGTCACCATCGGCCAGCGGCGTGGCGTGGGCGGCATCGGGGGCGGCGACCGGCGCTACGTGATCGAGGTCGACGTGCCCGGGGGTCGGGTGGTGGTCGGTGGTCCCGACGACCTGCTGGTGGCATCCACCGCGCTCCACGGCGTCACCACCACCGATGGCCCGGTGCGGGGCGACGTCCTCGTGCAGGTGAGCGCCCACGGTGCCGTCGCGTCGGGTCGACTGACCTGTGCGGGCGACGGCACGGCCACGCTGGGGTGGGCCGAGCCCCACCGCCGTGTGGCCCCGGGTCAGAGCGTCGCGTTCTACGACGACACCGACACCTACGTGCTCGGGGGGGCCACGGCGTCGTGAGCCATCGCCCAGTGGCGCGTGGCGGCCTGGGCCAGCACGCGCCCGGGGCGCGTGGGGCTCACCAGCAGGCTGCGCACGTGCAGGGCGGTGCCCCCCGGCTTCTTCAGGGTGCCGGCCATGACCAGCATGCCCTTCTCCACGTGCACCTCGAGGGCCGGGCCCAGCGCGGCGCCGGTGGCGTCGGCCGCCTCGGTGCTCACCGGCGCCAGCCGCATGCCGTGCACGGTGTCGGCGCTGAAGAGGGCGGTGTCGGCCAGCACGAGGTGGTCGTGGATCACGAAGCCGGCGGGCACGAACACCACGAAACGGCGGCTGAGGCGGTGGCAGCGGGGCGCGAAGACGCCGGCCCAGGCTGCACCCGAGAGGGTGACCAGCGCGCCCTGCCACCATCGTTCGGCCGCCACCAGCAGCGGTCCGGCCATCAGCCCGGCGGCGGCGAGGGCCCAGCCGATCGGCAACGGACCGACCAGCAGCGGACCGGGTACGCGCAGGGGGAAGCGGTGCTCGGCCCCGTAGGCCGAGCCCTGCACGAAGATCTCGCCGACCTCACCCGTGAACACCAGCACGGCCACGACGAGAGCGTGGGCCACCGCCACCGCCAGCGCCCCGGCGCCACCGTCGCTCCGGTGCACGAGCGCGACCGCCACGACGGCCAGCGGACCGGGCGCCAGCAGGCGCCAGGTGGTGAGGCTGACCGTGGTGGGCACGAGGCTGGCCACGAGCCCCACGCCCCACGCCGCCCACAGCCCGAGCGAGGCGGTGAGCTGCACGGGCCGGCTGGCCTCGGCGAGGGCGTGGCCGAGGGCCGGTCCGGCGCCGAGCGGGAGCAGCGCCCACGCTCCGCGCGCGATCCAGAGCAAGGTCCGGTCGATGGGCGGTCGGGAGCGGGAGGGCACGCCTAGAGATTTGCCTAGGTCGGTCCCCGCGGGCCAGCGTAGGAGCTTCCCGCCTCACGGCAACGCGCACTCGTGATCCGGGATAGGGCCGAGAGAAGACGCGTGAACATGATCCAACTGCCCAGTGGGGCGGCCACCGGCATAGGAAGCCTTCCGCATGACGATCCGGAGGCGGCCGCGGCCTTCGTGCTGGAGACGTTGCCCGAACTGCCGGCGATCCCGACGCTGCCGCGGGCCATCCCGGCCGAGGGCATGATCGCCCAGGTCGCCCACGCCGTGCGCGGCGTGCGCCTCGCCGCCGACGGCTCGCTCGAGGTGCAGGCCGGTCGGGTCGATCCGTCGGCGGCCATCGTGCCCGACCTGGAGCACCCGTCGTTCACCAGCCTGCGGGCGTTCTGCCGCGTGGCCCAGGGCCGCCAGGGCATGGTGAAGTGGCAGATCGCCGGGCCCATCACCCTCGGCGTCGCGCTGCTCGAGCAGGGCCTGCCGCCGCAGACCGCGTTCGATGTGGCCGTGCGGGCGGTGCGCCTCACCGTGCGGGCCATGTACCGCTACGTCGGCGAGCACCTGCCCGGCTGCCAGCAGATCGTGTTCGTCGACGAGCCCCGGCTGGCCGACGCCCTCGAGGTGGGCTTCCCGTTGTCGACCGACGCCTGCTTCGATCTCACCTCGGGTGCCCTCGCCGCCATCGAGCTCGATGCGCCGGCCGGGCTGCACTGCTGCGCCACCACCGACGTGGCCGCGCTGCTCGCCGTGGGCCCACGCGTGCTGTCGATGCCGCTGCACCCCCGCATCGTCGACGCCGCCGGCGCCATCTCACGGTTCCTCGACGGCGGTGGCTGGGTCGCGTGGGGCGCCATCCCCACCCATGCCCCCATGGCCGGGTCGGCCGACCGGTACTGGCGGGAGCTGTCGGCGGTGTGGTGCGAGCTCGTGCAGTACGGCTGCGACGCGGCCAAACTGCGGCGCCAGTCGTTCATCACCCCGGCGTGCGGGCTGGCCTTCCACGACCTGGACGGGGCGGCGCGCATCCTGGCCGCGGTGAACGATCTGGCCGGCAAGACGGCCACGCAGGCCGTCGCCACCCGGTTGTCGCTCGGCGCGTAGCGGCGCCGCGTCCGCGCGTAGTGTCGACCGCATGGTCGATCCCGATCCCTCCGTGCGCGCCACCGAGCTGCGCTCGCTGATCGCCTACCACGATCGTCGCTACCACGAGCTCGACGATCCCGAGATCGCCGACGCCGAGTACGACGCCCTGGTGCACGAGCTGCGCGCGATCGAGGCCGAGCATGCGGACCTGATCACGCCCGACTCGCCCACCCAGCGGGTGGGCAGCGCGCCGGTGTCGGCCACGTTCAGCCCCGTGGTGCACCGCGTGCCCATGACGAGCCTCGACAACGCCATGGCCCGCAACGAGCTGGTGGCGTGGGGCGAACGCGTCACCCGGGGCCTCGGCGGGGCGGCGGCGCGGTTCGGGTGCGAGCTGAAGATCGACGGGCTGGCCATGAGCCTGCGCTACGAGCGGGGCCGCTACCTGCAGGCAGCCACGCGGGGCGATGGCCGCGTCGGCGAAGACGTCACCGCCAACGTGGCCACCATCGCCGGGGTGCCCAAGCGCCTGCACGGTACCGCCCTGCCCGAGGCGCTCGAGGTGCGGGGCGAGGTCTACATGTCGGTCGCTGCGTTCGAGGCGCTCAACGAGCGTCAGGTCGCGGCGGGGGAGCGGCGGTTCGTGAACCCGCGCAACTCGGCGGCCGGCAGCCTGCGCCAGAAGGATGCGCGCGTCACCGCCAACCGCGAGCTGTCGATGTGGTGCTACCAGCTCGGCGAGGTCACCGGCGGGCCCGAGTTCACCACGCACCACGAGACGCTGGAGTGGCTGGCCGAGCTCGGCTTCCCCGTGAACCCGCAGATCCGCACCGTCGGCTCCATCGACGAGGTGATGGCGTTCTGCGAGCACTGGCAGGCCCATCGTCACGACCTGCCCTACGAGATCGACGGCGTGGTCGTGAAGGTCGACGACCTGACCCAGCGTGAGGCGCTCGGCTTCACGTCGAAGGCCCCCCGGTGGGCCATCGCCTTCAAGTTCCCGCCCGAGGAGCGCACGACGCTGCTGCGGGCCATCCAGGTGTCGGTCGGGCGCACGGGCCGCACCACGCCGTTCGCCGTGCTCGAGCCCGTGTTCGTGGGCGGCTCCACCGTGGGCATGGCCACGCTGCACAACGCCGACCAGGTCAAGGCCAAGGACGTGCGCCCGGGTGACATCGTGGTGGTGCGCAAGGCCGGTGACGTGATCCCCGAGGTCGTGGGGCCGGTGCTCAGCGCCCGACCCGACGGGCTGGCCGAGTGGGCCTTCCCCACCACGTGCCCGTGCCCGCTGGGCTCCACCCTGGTGCGGGCCGAAGGCGAGGCCGACACGCGCTGCGTGGAGCCCGACTGCCCGTTCCAGCGCGACCAGCGCATCATCCACTTCGGGTCGCGCGGCGCCATGGACATCGAGGGCCTGGGCGAGCGCACCGTGTTCGCCTTCAGCGACGCCGGCTTCGTGCAGGACCCCGCCGACATCTACACGCTCACCAAGGAGCAGCTGCGCACGCTCGAGGGCTTCGGCGAGATCAGCGCCACCAACCTGCTGAGCGCCGTCGAGGGCTCGAAGGACCGACCCCTGCCCCGCCTGCTGGTGGCGCTCGGCATCAAGCACCTCGGCCCGGCGGCGGCCGAGGCACTGGCGCACGCCTTCGGCAACCTGGACGCCATCATGACCGCCAGCGAGGCCGATCTGGCCACGGTGGAAGGTGTGGGGCCGGTGATCGCCGCGTCGATCGTGCGCTGGTTCGCGGTCGAGCGCCACGGGACGCTCGTCGACAAGCTGCGCGCCGCGGGGGTCGAGTTCGGCAACGTGGCCAACTCGGTGCTGCCCCAGGTGCTGGTGGGCAAGGCCGTGGTGGTGACCGGCACGCTGGAGGGGTTCAACCGGGAAGAGGCCGAGGCCGCCGTCAAGGACCGCGGCGGCAAGAGCCCTGGCAGCGTGTCGAAGAAGACCACGGCGGTGGTCGTGGGCGCCGAGCCGGGCGCGGCCAAGGTCACCAAGGCCACCGAGCTCGGGGTGCCCGTGCTCGACGAGGTCGGTTTCCGGCACCTGCTCGAGACCGGCGAACTTCCGCCGGCGTGATCAGCTGACGGCGAACTGCCAGGTGAACACGCGGCTCTCGTTGCGAGATTGCAGCGTGCGCCAGTAGCGGGCGGTGATCGTGTGGCGACCCGGGCTGAACGTCTCGATGTCGGCCCCCACACGGGGGGTGAACAGCAGGGTGGCCTGGCCGGCGTCGAACTGGACGTCGAAGTTCTGGTCGAACGGCGAGGGCGTGTCCGTCTGGCCGATCGTGTGGGTCGTCAGCTGCTTGCCATCGATCTGGAGCTCACCGGTGTAGCCGGGGGCGAGGTCGATGCCCACCTCGCCCTGACGCAGCACGAGATCGCCCGGCTTGGGGATGAGGCGCTCGATGGCCGGATCGGTGATGCGCACGTCGTCGTCGCCCGTCTTGGCCGCCCCCAGGCCGGCGATGATCAGCAGGAGCCCCGTGCCGAGCAACACGGCCAGAACCACACGCTGGCGGAACGTCCACGTGGGAGCGGGGGATGTGCTCACGGCCACCCCACCATGATGGCCCATCGTGGGCGACGGCGTCCCATCGACGGTGGTGCCGTTCGTCCCCGCGACGATGTGTCGCCCCCGGGCAGGGCTCCGCCGCTAGCGTGGGGCCGCCATGGCGGTTCCTCGCGATGCTTCCCGAGCAGTCGACATCGGGCGAACCCTGGGTGGGCGCTACCGGTTGGTGGCCCCGCTCGGAAGCGGCGCGTCCGCCACGGTGTACCTGGCCGAGGACCTCCAGCTCGCCCGCAACGTCGCGGTCAAGGTGCTGCACCCCTCGCTGGCCGCCGATGCCGCCTTCCTGAAGCGGTTCCGGGCCGAGGCCCAGGCGGCGGCGGCCCTGAGCCACCCGAACATCGTCGCGGTGTTCGATTGGGGCACCGATGGCACCGACGCGGACGGCACCGCCGGGGCGCCCTACCTGGTGACCGAGTACCTGGCCGGCGGCAGTCTGCGGGCCATGCTCGACCGCGGCCGGCGGCTCTCGCCGTCGCAGGCACTGCTGGTGGGCCTCGAGACGGCGCGCGGCCTCGAGTACGCCCACGCCCGCGGTCTCGTGCACCGCGACATCAAGCCGGCGAACCTGCTCTTCGGTGACGACGGCCGGCTGCGCATCGCCGACTTCGGTCTGGCCCGCGCCATCGCCGAGGCGGCCTGGACCGAGCCGGCCGGCGTGGTGCTGGGCACGGCACGCTACGCCTCGCCCGAGCAGGCCAAGGGCCAGGCGGTCGACGGCACCACCGACGTGTACTCGTTGGCGTTGACGATGGTCGAAGCGGTCACCGGCGCCGTGCCGTTCGCGGCCGACACCACGGTGGCCACGCTCATGGGCCGCATCGACAGGCTCATGCCGGTCTCGGCCGAGCTCGGTCAGCTCGCACCGGTCGTCGAGAAGGCGGGCCGCCCCGATCCGGCCGAGCGCTCCACCGGGGCCGAGCTGACCCGGGCCCTGGTGACCACGGCCAAGCTCATGCCCCGCCCGGCGCCTCTGCCGCTGGTGCGCCTGACCACCTACGACCTCGATCCGGCCCCCACGTCGGTGAACCCGGGCACGGCCCTGTCCCCGGGGGACGGCCCTCCGCCGGTCGCGCTGGAGGGTGCGCCCTCGTCGGCGCCGATGACCGGACCGTCGGCGCCCGGCCGCCGCATCGACGACGCGCCCCTGTTCGACGCGCCGCCGCCACTGGTGATGGCCACCGGCGACCGGGCCGTCGTCGGCGGCCGTCGTGCCACGCCACCGGCGGCCGAGCGACCCGGGCCCTACGCACCCTCTCCGTTCGACCACGCCATCGAGGCGGGTGACGACGATGACGTGCCGGTGGCCGCCCGGCCCGGCGCCCGGCACCGGCCCCGCCGGCTGCTCGTGGTGCTGGTGGTGGCCGTGCTCGCCGGCCTCGGCGCCGTCGGTGTGCTCCTGCTGAAGCCGAACGGGCCCAAGAACTACACCGTGGACAGCTACGTCGGTCAGGACGTCCACGTCGTCGAGAACGCCGTCAGCCAGAACGAGTGGGTCCTGACCACGCAACCCCGCGCCGACGAGCTCGCGCCGGTCGACCAGGTGCTGGCGCAGAGCCCCGAGACGGGCACGCTGCGCAGAGGTGATGCGCTGACGCTGTGGGTCTCGTCGGGTCCGGCGCTGCGGGCTCTGCCCGAGCTCAACGGCAAGGTGCAGGCCGACGCCGAGGCCGAGCTGACCAAGCTCGGCCTCGTGGCCGAACTGGTCGGCGACGGCGCCTTCAGCGAGGACGTCGAGGCGGGCAAGGTCATCACCTGGGGCGTGAAGGACCAGGCCTCGCTACCGGCCGGCACCGAGGTCGTGAAGGGCACCGTGGTGCTGGTCACGGTGTCGAAGGGCCCGGCGCCGCGGGCCCGGCCCTCGCTGAAGGACATGACCTACGACCAGGCCGTGGCTGCCCTGGCCGCGGTGCAGTTGAAGGCCGAGCGCCAGCCCGACGAGTTCTCCGACAACGTCCCCGCCGGCATCGTCATCAAGGCCGACCCGGTCGTGGGCGTCGCGGTGCGGCGAGACTCGGTCGTGAGGATCACGATGTCGCTCGGGCCGCAGCTGTTCGGGGTGCCGAACGTGGTCGGCATGACGTTCGAGGACGCCAAGGCGGCCATCGCCGCCACGGGCGTGCTGGTGCCCGGTTCGGTCAGCGGCCCGGCGACCGGGAACGTCGTGGCCATCGCGCCCGGCGCGGGCGAACAGGTCCGCAAGGGCACCGCCATCAACCTGACCCTCGGCTGACGGCACGCGGTCTTTGCCGGTCCCCGGCCGCCGGGTAACGTGCGCCCACTTTCGCTACGACGCCAAAGGGGAGAGGCATGGGCGCGCTGCAGGGACGGGTCGCGATCATCACCGGCGCAGGTCGCGGTCTGGGCCGTGAGCACGCGCTGCTGTTCGCCGCCGAGGGGGCCAAGATCGTGGTCAACGACCTCGGTGGCGCCAACGACGGCACCGGAGCCGACGCCACGCCGGCCCAACAGGTCGTGAACGAGATCATCGCCATGGGCGGCGAGGCCGTCGCCAACGACGACAACGTCGCCGACTGGGAGGGTGCCCAGCGGATGATCAACGCCGCCGTGGAGACCTTCGGCGATCTCGACATCCTGGTGAACAACGCCGGCATCCTGCGCGACCGCGTGCTGGTGAACATGACGGAGGCGGAGTGGGACGCCGTCATCGCCGTGCACCTGAAGGGCCACTTCGCCCCCACCCGGTGGGCAGCGGCGTACTGGCGGGAGCAGACCAAGGCGGGCAGCACCAGGCCCCGCAACGTCGTGCACACGTCGTCCACGTCGGGCCTTTTCTCGAACCCCGGTCAGACGAACTACGGCGCAGCCAAGTCGGGCATCGCCACGTTCAGCCAGATCTGCGCCAAGGAGCTCACCCGCTACAACGTGAAGTCGAACTGCATCGCCCCGGCGGCGCGCACCCGGCTCACACTGGCCACGCCCGGCCTGGGCGACATGCTGGCCGAGCCCAAGGACGGCGCCACGTTCGATCTGTGGGACCCCGCCAACGTGTCCCCGCTGGTCGCCTACCTGTCGGCCGAGGCCTGCGTGTTCAACGGTGAGACCTTCTTCGTGCAGGGTGGTCGCGTCACCCGGGTGAAGTCGTGGGAGTTCGGTGAGGGTGTCGAGCAGAACGACCGCTGGACGGTGGCCGGGCTCACCGACGCGCTGGCCAACCTGCACTGAGCGCACCAGTCTCCGAGAGGCCGTCGTCCCAGGGCGACGGCCTTGTCGCGTCCGGCGATCAGATCAGAACGAGGCGTTGGCGCAGGCGCTGCGGAGCTCGGCGGCAACGGCCGGATCGGTGCCGCCGACGGCGCCCGAGGCGGTGCGCACGTCGACGGTCTTGATCGACTCGACCACACCCTTGGCCGTGTCGACGTGGTAGAGCCCGCAGCGCAGCGTGCTCGTCGGGCCCGACGGCAGCGCGTCGACCGACACGACGCCGACGATGACGTCGTAGGCGTCGGCGCCCGTGGCCCGCACCTTGGTGGGTACCACCGAGGCGTCCTTGATGGTGCCCCAGAACGTGTTGTAGGCGTCGTCGCTGGTGGCGTTGTTCGGCGCCAGCGCCCGCACCGTGTTCCAGTCGTGGGCGACGATGGCCTTCGACAGGTCGGTCGTGACGGTGATGGCCCGCTGCTCGATGGCCGAGAAGCTGGGACCGGCCGGCACGGTGGTGGCGGGGGCGGCCGTGGTCGTCGGCGGGGCCGTGGTGGTGACGGGTGCGGTCGCGGTGGCGGGTGCCGTGGTGGTGGCCGGCGGGGCCGTGGTGGCGGGGGCCGTGGTCGTGGCGGTCGTGGTGGCCGGGGCCGCGGTGGTGGCGGGGGCGGTGGCCGGCGCGGCGATGGTCGCCGCGCTCGTGGCGGTCGCCGGCGCCGCGGCCTGCTGGTCGTGCTGACGGGTGCGCACCGTGGCGCCCGTGGCGATGGCGAGCAGGACACCGGCGGCCACGATCACCCCGGCCCATCGACGGGCGTGCTGGGCCGTGGTGGCCGGCAGCCACGGCTCGATCGCTTCGGCCGGGGCGGGGACGGGCACCGACGTGAGGTGGGGGCCCTGCCGGGTGGACGTCACGGCGGCCTCGGCCTCGGCGACGGCGCGGCGAGTCGACGCGGTGGTCCGCCCGCACCACGGGCACGAGGCCGCCGTGGCCGCGAACACGTTGCCGCAGTCGGCGCACGTGGTGGGCTGCAGGGGCGCGTCGGGGGCGAACAGCAGCGACCAGCCGCTCGAGCCCGTTGTGGGGTTGCTGTTGCCTTGTCCGCCGGTCATCGCCCGTCCTCTTCCCAAAGACCGGGTCATCGTACGGTGATCTATTCCAATTGGGAACGGGTCAGTGCCGCTTGTTTCTCAAGTGTCAGGCAAGGTTTGCCGTCGCACATGCCGTGCTGACCTCGGTGCGGTAGTTCGACACCGGCTTCGTGCCCGCGATGGTGCGCAGCGTCGTGCCCGATACCTGGGTGATGGTGCCCTTGGCCGTGTCGACGTTCCAGTGCGCGCAGTACAGCACGGTCTGCGTTCCTCCGCCGCCCGCCGACTCGTGGGCGACCAGGCCGATGCGCACCGCATACGTGGTCGCGCTCAGCGCGGTGGTCTTGACGGGGATCACGGTGGAGTCGATGAGGTTGCCGTAGTCGGCCCCGTATTTGGCATCGGTCATCGCAGATGACGGCGCGAGCGCGCGGGCGCGGGTCCAGTCGCCTTTTGCCAAAGCAGTGGCCAATTGCTGCGCGAGATCGTTGGCGAACGTCGCCAGTGACGAGGCGGCGACCGCGCGTGTGGTCGCCGTCGTGGTGGGCTTGGCCGTGACGATGGTGGTGGCGCGGGCCGTGGTCGCCGTGGTCGCCGCGGTGGTGGCCGCGGTCCCGCGCGACGTGGCCGGCGCCCGGCTGGTCGCGCTGGAGGCGGGCGGCTCGGTGCCGGGCTCGGTGGTCGGTTCGGTGGCCGGTTCGGTGACCGGTTCGGTGACCGGAGCGGCCGTGGTGGTCACCGGCTCCGTCGCCGCCACCGTGGTGTCGGGCGCGGTGATCTGGGTGGGCAGCACCGTCGGATCCCTGGGGAGCGACCCGAGGCTGGCCGCGGTGGAGCGCGACGAGTCGCCGTTCGTGTCGCTGCGCGACAGCGCGACGGCGGCCAGGCACCCGCCGAGGAACAGCAACGGGATGATCACCGCGACGAGCCAGAGACGGCGGGGGCCGCGCCCGGCCGGGTTGTGCTCGCCACCGGGCGGTGGGGCCGGCGTGACCGGTGGTGCCGGCGGAGCCGCGGGAGGCGGGGACCCGGCACCCGGAGGAGGCGGTGGCGGGATCACGGGTAGGGGCTGCGTCGCTCCGACCGGCGCGCCCGGGGGCGGCGGCGGGGGCGGCGGGGGAGGTGGACCGCCAGCGATGGGACGGTGCTCACTCGGTGTCACGGTCACCCATCGTACGGCGCGCATGCGGGGGGAGCGGCGCACCGGCCCGATCCCCGGTGGTGGGCGGCGCGCTCCGGACCCCCGTGATCCGTCCGAACGCCCCGCCCGCGGGGCGTGCTGATGGTGGCCCTGGCCCGTCCCGGGGTGAGGCCAGCCGCGCTGGCGTCGGGGCGCCGGGCCGTCAGTCGGTGATGGCCTTGATCTCGGCGGCCACGGTGCGGGCCGTGTCGTCGGGAGGAGTGACCTGCATGACCATGAGCTTGGTCATGTCGCCCTGGATCTTCACGCGCCCGGCCATGAACGCCTGCATGACTGCGGTCTGGTCCTGTAGGACGAAGGCGGCGCGGGCCAGCTGGTAGTCGGTGGTGACGGTGACGTCGGGCTTGTCGAGCTCGCCGAGGTCCATGCGCAGCATGCCCGCGCTGGTGTCGATGAACGCCTTCACCTTGCCCTCGCCGAAGGGGACGTCGGTGGCCACGAGGTTGATGCGCACCTTGTGCGGGAACTCGTGAGCCTCGAGCGCGTGGCGGTCGTAGACCTCACGCGCCGCGACCATCCACTCGTCGGACAGGAAGGGATAGGGCACCGGCTGCTGCTCCTTGATCGGGGGCGCCACGACGATATCCGTACGCGCGCAGCGCGCGACACCATCGGTCGATCCGTCAAGGATCGCTCTGGTTCGGTCACGACGCCCACGGGCCGTCCCGGCCGGTTCCTACCGTCCCGCCATGAGCCGGTTGTCGGAGTCGCCGTTGGGTGTGGCCGTGATGTCGATCGTGCTGTCGGTCGTCATCCCGGCGGTGGCCGTCGGTGGCCTGTCGTCGTGTGCCGGCCCCCGACCCCGGTTGGGCCCGGTGGTCGCCGCCGACGACGGCCGCACCCTGGACGCGACGATCGCGTTGGTCGGTGACTCGCTGACCGTCGGCGAGTTCACCACCCTGCCCGCGGGCGCGGCCGAGCGCGGTCTGCGCCTCGACATCTCGGCCCAGATCGGCCGACAGATCCCCGAGGGCGTCGACGAGCTCCGCCGGTTGGCGGGCCGAGACCTCGTCGTCGTCGCGCTGGGCACCAACGACGCGCGGGTGGGGCTCACCGGCGAGGCTGCCGACGCCCTGATCGACCAGACCCTCGACGTCGCCGGCGCGGCCACGCCCGTCATGTGGCTCACGGTGTACCGCGGGCCCGCCTCGCCCGAGGGTCCTGCGGTGGAGGTGTTCAACGCGGCGCTGGCCCGCGCCGTGCCGCGCCACCCCAATCTGGTTCTCGCCGACTGGGCGGGCGTGGTGCGCAGCCAGCCGGCGCTGCTCGCCGCCGACCAGGTGCACCTCACCGAGGCGGGCTACGCCACGCGTTCGCGCTGGCTGGTGCACCACATGGCGTCTCTGCTCGCCCCCGGCTGAGGACCGCCGCTACGGTGCGGCGCATGGAGCGCACGATCTTCGAATCCGAACATCACCTCTTCCGCGACGCGTTCGCGTCGTTCGTGGCCAAGGAGATCTCGCCACACTTCGCCGAGTGGGAGAAGGCCGGCATCACGCCGCACGACCTGCTGGCCAAGGCGGGCGAGCACGGCTTCGTGGGCATGGCGGTTCCCGAGGAGTTCGGCGGTGGCGGCACCAAGGACTTCCGTTACAACCAGATCATCTCCGAGGAGATCGCCAAGGCCGGCATCCAGGGTTCGGGCGCCATGATCACGCTCCACAATGACATCTGCACGCCGTACTACCTCGAGATCGCCAACGACGAGCAGAAGAAGCGGTGGCTCCCCGGCATCGCATCGGGCCGTCTCGTCACCGCCATCGCCATGACCGAGCCGGGCATCGGCTCCGATCTCGCGTCCATGACCACGACCGCCATCCGCGATGGTGACCACTACGTGGTGAACGGGTCGAAGACGTTCATCACAAACGGTCACAACTCTGATCTGATCATCACCGCGGTCAAGACCGACCCGTCGCTCAAGCACAAGGGCATGAGCCTGCTGGTGCTCGAGCGCGGCATGGCCGGCTTCGAGCGCGGTCGCAACCTCGACAAGATCGGCATGCACAGCCAGGACACCGCCGAGCTCTTCTTCAGCGACGTGCAGGTGCCCGTGGCCAACCGCCTCGGCGACGAGGGGCAGGGCTTCACGTACCTCGTGAAGAACCTGGCGCAGGAGCGCCTGTCGATCGCCGCGATGGGGGTGGCGGTGGCGTCGGCCGCCCTCGGCTGGACCCTCGACTACGTCAAGGAGCGCAAGGCCTTCGGCCAGTCGATCGGGTCGTTCCAGAACAGCCGCTTCACGCTGGCCGAGATCAAGACCGAGGTCGAGATCGGCCAGGTGTACATCGACCGCTGCGTGACGGAGCTGAACGCGGGCACGCTCACGGTGGAGGAGGCCGCCGCGGCGAAGTGGTGGTGCACCGAACTGCAGAAGCGCGTCGTCGACCGGTGCGTCCAGCTCCACGGCGGCTACGGCTACATGTGGGAGTACCCGATCGCCCGCGCCTACGCCGACAGCCGCATCACGACCATCTACGGCGGCACGACCGAGATCATGAAGGAGATCGTCGGCCGTTCGATGGGGTTGTAGCCGGTTCGTCATCTGCCGTCGGAACCGGGCGGGGGATCCCCCACGTCAGACGGGGCATGACTCCCGACTCAACGAAGCACCGGGCCCGCGTCGCCTTGGCGGCGGGCACCCTGGCCGTGATCCTCGCCGGCTGCGGATCGAGCAGCACGAGCACGGCATCGCTCGACACCGTGGCGGGCCAGACCGTCGCCGAGCAGGGTGGTGGCGTGGGCTTCGCCGACCGTTCGACCGCCGGCGGCGCGACTGCCGCGGCGGCGGCGGCGACCACCGTGCCCGGCGCGGGTAAGGTGACCGCGGTCGCGGACCCGACGCCCGTCGATCGCAAGGTGATCGTCACCGTGACCCTCGACCTGCTCGTCGACGACGTGGGCGCGTCGGGCGTGAAGGTCGCCACGATGGTCGAAGGTGTGGGCGGCTACGTCTTCAGCCAGCAGACGAACCTGGGTGAGCGGCCGTCGTCGTCGATCGTGCTGAAGGTGCCGCCGGCCAAGGTCGCCAGCCTGCTCGGCACGCTCGGGTCCGTGGGCAAGGTCACCGCCCAGACCCAGCAGGCCGAGGACGTGACCGCCCAGTTCGTCGACCTCGAAAGCCGCATCACCGCGGCCCGCGCCAGCGTGGGGCGGGTGCGTGAGTTCCTGGACCGCACGACCACCGTGGGCGAGCTGGCCGGTCTGGAGGCCGAGCTGACCCGTCGGCAGACCGAGCTCGAGCAGTTGCTGGGCCAGCAGCGCGTGCTCGCATCGCAGACCGACCTGGCCACCGTGACGGTGACGTTGTCGCCGGCCCCGGTCGCCGCGGCCGCCGCCGGCCGCCCGAGCGTGTCGCGTGCGCTGCACCGGGGCATCGACTCGGTGGTCAACGTAGGCGGTGCCCTCGCCATGGTCGCCGCGTTCGCCCTGCCGTGGCTGCCGGTGCTGCTGGTGATCGGCGGCGTGCTGGTGTGGCGGCGCCGCCGGAACCGGATCGTCGTGGGCGACGCCCCGACGCCGCCGGCCGCGACGCCCGAGCGGGAGAAGATCGACGCCTGACCACTCGCCGCTGTGCCAGCGTGCATCCATGCGCATGGTGTTCCTGCCCGGCATGTCGGGCCACGGATCGTTCTGGCAGCCGGTCGTCGACCGGCTGCCAGGCCACGAGTGCCGGCTGGTCGACTGGCCCGGGCTGGGTGGCCACCCGCCCGACGACGACGTGGAGAGCTACGACGACCTCGTCGACCGGGCGTTGGGCGACGACGACGACGAACCGATGGTGCTCGTGGCTCAGTCGATGGGTGGGTACGTCGCACTGCAGGCCGCGCTCCGGTCGCCCGAGCGGGTCAGCCACCTGGTGCTGGCGGCCACGTCGGGTGGTCTGGACCCGCGGGCGTTCGGCGCGACCGACTGGCGGCCGGGTTCACGGGCGGCCCACCCCGATGCGCCCGAGTGGGCGTTCGCCCCCACGCCCGACCTGTCGGACCGGTTGACCGGCCTGGCCGTCCCGACGCTGCTCGTGTGGGCCACGGCCGATGCGATCAGCCCGCTGGCCCTCGGCGAGCAGCTCGACGCGCTGCTGCCCCGCTCCCAGCTGCTGGTGCTGGACAGCGATGACCACTGGGTCGCCCATCACGAGGCGGCGACGGTGGCCGCCGCCATCGAGCGGTTCGTGGCCGTCAGCTGAGCGAGGGCTCGGGCGTCGCGCTCCAGCGCTCCAGCGCCCCAGCACGGCGTAGGCCCGGCCCAGCCTGGCGGCCCGTCCGTGCCCGAGCATGCGCAGCATCGCCGTGGCACAGACCACGAGCACGACGTTCACGACGACCGTGGGCCACGAGGCCGCGGGCGCGGCCGAAAGCAGCCAGGCGACCGTCTGGGCGCCGGTGATCGCCCACATGAGAGGAAGACGCCGGCGGTGACGCGCGTGCGGGTCGACTGCAGTACCTGAGGGATCGGTTGGACGCAGGAGACGGCGGCTGCCGCGTACCCGAAGAAGCTGCACACCGCCCGCGGACACGAGCGGCGCACCCTCTCGACGCGGTGCCCCTCGCCGGGGCGCCAGCGGTCACCCGAACCAACCCGCGAGGTCGTGACCCCCAGGGTGCCTCGGAAACCCTGTCACACCACATCCGTAGGGTCGTGGTCATGAACGCGGCTGAGGCGCACGCGATCGTGGACCTGCTGGCCACCGACAACCAGCCCTCCGGGGCGATCATGCTGGAGGACAACCTGGCCCAGGCCAAGGCCCTGCGCACGTGGGTCGAAGGGCGCGAGGCCAAGCTCGTGGGTGCGCTGGCTCTCGTCGTGTCGTTCCCCGAACGGGCGCTGGCCGACACCCAACGCGTGTCGTTGCGCGAAGCCGAGCAGGCGGTGCGGCGGGCGGCGTTCCTCGCCGCCGTGCCCGCGGTCGCCACCGCGCTCGAACAGGGCCGGATCACGGCCGCTCACGTCGACATGATCGAGCGGGCCGTTCGCTCGCTCGAGCCGCGCGAGAAGCCGGCGTTGCTGGCCGAGATCCCCCGCCTGCTCGGGCTGGCCGAGCAGCTGGCCGTCGACCGGTTCGGCCGTCCGTTGCGCCGGGCGCGCGACCGCGCCCGCTTCGGCGAGGGCGTGATCGAGCTCGAGCAACAGCGGCGCTCGGTGAAGGTCGCCACGTGGACCGACACCGACACGGGCATGTGGCACCTGCACGGTGAGTTCGACCCGCTGACCGGTGCCCGCATCGCCAAGCTCCTGCGCGACCGCACCGAAGC
This sequence comes from Actinomycetes bacterium, assembly GCA_031359995.1. Classification (GTDB taxonomy): domain Bacteria; phylum Actinomycetota; class Acidimicrobiia; order Acidimicrobiales; family Ilumatobacteraceae; genus JANMAT01. The sequence goes on along the minus strand of JANMAT010000213.1, from coordinate 15,065 downwards.
GCTGTTCCACGACCGCCATCCGGCCGGCGTGCCGTCCGATCCCCTGGCCCGCCACGCCCACCTGCGCGGCCTCGCCCTGGTCGACCTGTTGCTGCACCGCGGCGGCGGACCGGGCCGGATCGAGTTGTCGGGTGTGATCGATCTCACCGACCACGAGCCGGGCGAACCCGTCGTCGTCGACTGGGGCCTCCCCATCGACGTGCCCGCCCTCGCCCTGGCCGATCTCAAGCGGCGATTCATGGTCGACATCGTCATCGTGGCCAACGGCCGTGTCCTCGACCCGACGGGGGCGCTCGACCTCGGGCGCACGGTGCGCAAGGCCACCCGGGCCCAGCGGCGGGGGCTCAAGGCGCTGTACCGCACGTGTGCCATCCCGGGTTGCGCGGTCTGCTTCGACGACTGCACGATGCACCACGTCCGTTGGTGGCGACACGGCGGTCGCACGGATCTGGCCAACCTGTTGCCCGTGTGCTCGAAGCACCACCACTGCATCCACGACCGGGGCTGGGCCGTCGAGCTCGGGCCCGACCGTGCCCTGACTGTGCGCACGCCCGACGGTCGGGAGCACCGCGGCGGTCCCAACCGGCGAAGATCGAGTGGCTGACGGGCTTCGGACCGCGGCCGGCCGTTCTACGGCCGGCCGGCCGCGGCCGGGTCGGTGAAGCACACGGCGTGGTCGCGGCGCACCGCGGTGGCCGGGATGCCGGGATCGTCGGTGAGCAACCGCGACAGCGCGTTGGCCTTGCCGGCGCCGGCCACCAGGAAGGCGACGGCGCGGGCCCGGTTCACAGCCGGGCGCGTCAGCGTCAGCCGGACGCGGCCCTTGTAGGCCTGCGTCACCGCCACGTCGGCCGACTCCACGGCGATCACCGGATCGCCCGGCGCCCACGAGGCGGTGTGGCCATCGTCGCCCAGGCCCAGGTGCACCACGTCGAGCACGCCCCGGCAGGCCACGTGGAGGTCGCCGTCGTAGGCGATGGCCGCCGACTCGAGATCGGGGTCGGTCACCGGCATCAGATGCACGTTGGCGCCGGCGTCGCGCAGCGGCCCGAGCTGACCGGCGTTGCGGTCGGCATCGCCGTCGGGAGCGACCCGTTCGTCGACCTGCCACACGTGCAGGTCCGACCACGGCAGCTCGAGGTGGGCCAGGGCCACGAACATCGCCGCCGGCGTTGTGCCGCCGCTCACGGCGAAGTGGGCGGCGCCCCGCTCGGACCACGCCGTCCACAACCGGTCGGCCACCCACACCGCGGCGCGCGCCGCCAGGGCTTCGGAAGGGATCATCTCAACACGCACTGTTCCACTCCTCGATCACTCTGGACTGGTGGTGCCAGCCGAGACGCGAAATCGTCGCCGGGTCCAGGTAGAAGATGCGCCCGAGCTCTGGATGCACCCCGACCCAACGGGCGGCGAGGATGTCGAGCAGGTGTCCGTGGGCGAACACGAGCACGTCGCCGTCGGCGGCCAGGCACCGGTCGATCACCCGGTCGGCGCGGGAGGCCACCTGCGCCAGGCGTTCACCACCGGCGGGCCCGTCACGCCAGATCGTCCAGTCGGGGCGTTCGGCGCGGATCTCGGCGGTGGTGCGGCCCTCGTCGGCGCCGTAGTCCCACTCGGCCAGGTCGGACACCACCTCGGCCCGGTCGCCGTAGCCGGCCAGCTCGGTGGTGCGCCGAGCTCGTTGCAGTGGCGAGGTGAGCACCTCGGCGAAGGTGCGGGCCGACAGGCGGTCGGCCAGCTTGCGGGCCACCGCCTCGCCGCGGTCGGTCAGGGCCAGGTCGGTACGGCCCGTGTGGCGCCCGGCGCGCGACCACTCGGTCTCACCGTGGCGCACCACGACGAGTCGAGGGCGGGGGAGCAGATCATCCACGGCCGCTCAGCTACCCACGGACGGCGGGTACCAGCCCGCGCCATCCATCAGCGCGTCGGCCTGCTCCGGTCCCCAGCTGCCCCGAACGTAGGTGTGCACGTCACCGGGATCGTCGAGCGCGGGCTGCACGACACGCCAGGTCTCCTCCACCTCGTCCTGGCGGGCGAAGCGGCGCAGCTCGCCCATGAGCGCGTCGTCGATGAGGCGCTCGTAGGCCTCACGGCGCTCGCCGAGCGCCGCGGCGAAGTCGCACGACAGGTCGACGTCCTCGGAGTCGAGGTGCGGCCCGGGCGTCTTGGCCTGCACCGTGAACGTGACGCCGTCCTGCTTGCCCATGCGGAAACGGATCAGGTTCGGGCGCGGTGCCTCGCCGCCCGCCTCGTCGAACAGCATGCGGGGCGGCTTCTTGAGCTCGATCACGGCCTCGGTGGCGGCCTGGCTCAGGCCCTTGCCGGCCCGCACGTAGAACGGCACACCGGCCCACCGCCACGAGTCGATCATCAGCCGCACCGCCACGTAGGTCTCCATGGTCGAGCCGGGGGTGACGCCCGGCTCGAGCAGGTAGCCCTCGTACTGGCCCCGCACCATGTGCTCGCACTCGATGGCCTGCATGGCCGAGAACACCTTGGCCTTCTCGTCGTGCAGGTGCCGGGCCTCGGGGCCCACGGGCGGCTCCATGGCCAGCAGGGCCACGACCTGCAGCAGGTGGTTCTGGACCACGTCGCGCAGCGCGCCCACCGAGTCGTAGAAGCTGCCGCGCCCCTCCACGCCGATGGTCTCGGCCATGGTGATCTGGACGCTGTTGACGTAGTTGCGGTTCCAGATCGGTTCGAGCAGCGAGTTCGAGAAGCGGAACACCAGCAGGTCTTCCACCGACTCCTTGCCCAGGTAGTGGTCGATGCGGAAGATGTGGTCCTCGGTGAACGCGTCGTGCAGGATCCGGTTCAGCTCCTGGGCCGACGCGAGGTCGCGTCCGAAGGGCTTCTCGACGACCACGCGCCCGCGCTTGTTCAGGCCGAGCGTGGTCAGGGACTCGATGACGAGCTCGAACGCCGCCGGCGGGATGGCCAGGTAGAAGACGGCGTTGGTGGAACCCAGCTTGTCGAGCGCGTCCTTGAGCTGACGGAAGGTTCCGATGTTCGCGTAGTCGCCCGTGACGAGGTCGAGTCCCTTCACGGCCTGATCGGCGGTGACCGGATCGGGGTCGGTCACGAACGTCTGGATCGACTCGGCGGCGTGGGCGCGGAACGCCTCGTCGGTCCAGTTGTCGCGGGCCACACCGATGATGGGCACGCCGAGGCGCCCGTGCTTCACCAGGTTGTAGATGGCGGGGAACAGCTTGCGCTTCGAGAGGTCGCCGGTGGCCCCGAACAGCACGAGGGCGTCGGCCCGGTTCTGTGGCATCGGGCTCATCACTTCTTCTCCTGGTGGCCGCCGAACTGCTTCCGCATGGCCGACAGGACCTTGTTGGCGGTGTCGTCGTTGCCCCGGCTGGAGAAGCGGGAGAACAGTGCGGCCGTGATCACCGGGGCGGGGACGCCTTCGTCGATGGCCGCCAGCGCCGTCCACCGGCCCTCGCCCGAATCGGACACCCGGCCGGCGAACCCGTCGAGCGCGGGGTCGTCCACGAACGCCGCCGCCGTCAGGTCGAGCAGCCACGAGGCCACCACGCTGCCGCGCCGCCACAGCTCGGTGACGGCGCCGAGGTCGATGTCGTAGCGGTAGTACTGCGGGTCGCGCAGCGGGGTCGTCTCGGCGTCGTGCTCCTGGCTCTCGTGGCCGATGCCCGACCGGGCGAGGATGTTCAACCCTTCGGCGTACGCCGCCATGAGGCCGTACTCGATGCCGTTGTGGACCATCTTCACGAAGTGGCCGGCGCCTGACGGCCCGCAGTGGAGCCAGCCCTTCTCGGGCGGCGTGAGGTCGCCGGTGAGCCCGGGTGTGCGGGGCGCGGCGTCGGCGCCCGGGGCGAGCACGTCGAGCACGGGCGCCAACCGGGCCACGGCTTCGTCATCGCCGCCGACCATCATGCAGTACCCGCGCTCCAGCCCGAACACCCCGCCCGAGGTGCCGACGTCGAGGTAGTGGAGACCGTTCGCGGCGAGCGGGGTGGCCCGGTCGACGTCGTCGCGGTAGTAGCTGTTGCCGCCGTCGATGATGGCGTCGCCGGGCGACAGCAGAGGCGCCAGCGAGTCGATGGTGCCCTGCACGAACGCGGCGGGAACCATGATCCAGATGTTGCGGGGCGCAGCCATCTTCTCGACGAGGTCGGCCAGGCTCGTGGCCCCGACCGCGCCTTCGCCCGCCATGGCCGTGACGGCACCGGCGTTGACGTCGTAGGCGACGCAGCGCACCCCGTTGCGCATCAGACGACGCACCATGTTGGCGCCCATGCGACCCAGCCCGATCATGCCCAGTTCCATGGCGGAAACACTGGCACGGTTCCGGGGCTCGTGCCGCGCAAGCGCGACCCCGGTCGTCTGGGTGCCACCATCGGCCTGTGAACACTCGACCCGATGTCGACCTGGCTGGTGTCCGTATCTCCCACGGCCTCGTCCGCCCGGCCCTTCGGGACCTCGACGATGCCACGGCGCGCCGCCCCTCCCGCCTCCCGGGGTGGTCGGTCGGGCACGTCATCACCCACCTGGCTCGCAATGCCGACGGGCTCCGCGGCATGGTGGAGGGCGCGGCCAGGGGTGAGGTTGCCCCGATGTACCCGGGCGGAGTCGAGCAGCGTGCGGCCAACATCGAGGCCGGGGCGGGCCGTTCGGCCGCCGAACTGGTGGCCGACGTGACCGCGGCGTGCGCCGCGCTGGAGGCAGGGTTCGATTCGATCGACGAGGCGGCATGGGCCGAAGGGAGGGGCTCGGCGTTCGGGAACGAGCGCCCGGTGCGGGTGCTGCCGTTCATCCGCCGTCGGGAGACCGAGGTGCACCTGGCCGACATGGGCCTGCGGGCGTTCTCCTTCGAGGACTGGAGCGACGACTACGTGGCTGAGGAGCTGCGCCGCCAGCAGGACCAGCGGGGCGGTCTGCCCGCCGGCGCCGACACGCTGGCGCCGAAGCGCCGTCTGGCGTGGCTGCTCGAGCGCGAGGTCGTGCCCGAGCTGGGCGCTCCCGGCGCGTGGACCTGATCGGTGCCGATCAGGTTCCGGCGATGGCGCGGGTCACTCGGGCGATGACGTCACGCGAGGTGGCCAGCGCGTAGCGCCGCCCGTCGGTGGCCGCCGCCACCAGTTCGAGCACGGCGCCCTCGCCGACCGTGGTCACGAGGGCGGCCAGGTCATCGTCGGCCAGGCTCCGGAGCACGGCCCGGGCGGTGTCGGGTCGCGATCGCAGGGCGTCGACCACGGCGGTGCCGACGGCGCGCCGCACGGCAGGGGGCGCGTCGGCACCGAGCACGGCCGCCCACACGGCCCGCAGCGCGAGCGCGACGCGCGGCTCGTCGAGATCGAACGAGATGCGGAGATCACCGGTCATGCCTCCTGCGTGTGCGCGGACCCGGCCGATGTGGAAGCCGTCGCCCGCGAAACGTCAGAGGTCGAGCACCATCACGTGGTGGGGCATGGCCGTGTCGGCGTCGATGAAGCCTTCGCCCTCCACCACCATGCCGAGGCGTTCGTAGAAGCCCTGGGCGCGGTCGCGGGCGTGGCACCACACGGCCCGGCCGCCGGCGGCCCGCACCCGCTCGATGCCGGCGGTGAGGATCTGGCGACCGTGGCCGGCGCCCTGCAGGGTGGTGTCGACGGCCATGGCCCGGAACCGCCACGCCGATGCGCCGGGGCGCTGGTCGATCGGTTGTGGGATGAAGCTCACGCAGGCCACGACCGCGTCGGGGCCGCCATCGCGAAGCCGACCGGCGAGGTGGAACACCCCGGGCGCGTCGTCCTGGGGCAGGCGGGGATCGGCCGACGGGGTGCCGGTCCGCAGCACCCGACGACGGAGCTCGAGGATGTCAACGACGTTGACGTCGGTGATGGCGAGGCTCGTCACGGCGTTGAGGCTAGCGAGACGATCCCGCCACGGATGGTGACGGGGATCCGCCGATGGGTGATTTCGGACGCCCATCGTGATCGCTCGACCCCCCGAAGATCACCTGAGGTGTCAGCCCGGCTCTGCAGCCCCGCGGTGCCAGCTACCACGATCCGAAGTCGGGCGTGGAGGTCGACTCGGGTGCGCTCGTCGACATCCACACGAGCAACCCGCTGTCGCAGGAGGTGACGGGTAGCTATCGAGAACTGGCGAGATGGCCCCTGGGCGAGAACCCGGTGTCCGATGCCACCTTGAACCTGCGGGCCACACCGTTCAGCGAGCGCAGCGGTGATCCGGCCAACCGGCTCAGTTCGGCCTGAGCGATCCGGCGGCGTCCAAGCCCACGTTCGTCTTCTCGAGCGCCTTCACGAGGCTGAACGTAATCAGCCGGCCGGCACGGGCCGCAACGTCGAGCTCCGCTTGGGAGGGGTGACGGCGGCGCGCTGAACGGATCGGACCGGCACCGCGAGCACCACGACCGGGGTGCGCTCGCGACGGTAGAGGGACCCGCGGGGCGACGCTGGTCCCTCCTGCCGCGTCATGCCGACGGTAGACGAACCACCGCGTCGGCCAGTGCTTCGGCCTCGACCGAATCGTGCGTGACGTGCACCGCGGTGATGCGCAGGCTCGTGAGCAGCGCCCGCACCTCGGGCACGAGCCGATCGTGCAGCTCGCGGTCGAGCGCGCCGAACGGCTCGTCCATGAGCAGCACCCTGGGGGCGGGGGCGAGGGCGCGGGCCAGCGCGATGCGTTGGGCTTCACCGACCGACAGCGTGGTGACGCGCCGCCGTTCGAAACCGGCCAGGCCGACAAGGGCGAGCAGCTCGGTCACCTTGGCGTGGATCGTGGCATGGTCGGCCCCGCCGGCGCGCAGGCCGTAGGCGATGTTGGCGGCCACGTCGAGGTGGGGGAACAGCACGTCGTCCTGGAACACCATGCCGACCCGTCGGCGGTGCGTGGGCACCGCGGTCACGTCGGTGCCGTCGACCACGACGCGCCCACCGTCGAGGTCGACGAGACCGGCGATGGCGCGCAGCAGGGTCGACTTGCCGCCCCCGCTCGGGCCGAGCACCGCGGTGATGGTGCCGTCGGGTACGTGCAGCGACACGCGGTCGAGCACGGTGCGCCCGTCGTAGGCGACGGTCACGTCGACGACGTCGAGGCTCACCACCCACCGCCGTCGCGTCGCCGGTCGAGCCCGTCGGCGGCGACGAACACGAGCGCGGTCACCAGCGCGAGCAGCACCGCCAGCGCATACGCCTGACCCACGTTGGCGGCGCCGGGCCGTGACAGCAGCTCCACGATGGCGACGGGCACGGTGGTGGTGGCCCGCCGGGCCAGGAAGCTCGTCGCACCGAACTCGCCGAGCGACACCGCGGCGGCGAAGCCGGCCGCGGTCACCAGCGCGCGGCGCACCAGGGGCAGCTCCACCGTGCGCCACGCCCGCCAGCGGGACGCACCGAGCGTGGCCGCGGCCTGGGCGTAGCGCGGGTCGACCGCGCGCACCGCCGGCAGCACGGTGCGCACCACGAACGGCACGCCGATGAGCGCGTGGGCGAGGGGTACCAGCAGCGGGCTGGCCCGCAGGTCGACCGGCGGGCGGCCGTAGGCCAGGAACACGCCGAGCCCGAGCGTGACCGCCGACGTGCCGAGCGGTAGCATCAGCCCGGCGTCGAGCACGCCCGAGCGCCGCCGGGCCAGAGCGATGGCGTACGCCGCCGCGGTGCCCACCACGGTGGCCACGGTGGCGGCGATGAGCGCGTTGGTCAGCGAGGTGGTCATGGTCGCCACCGGATCGAGTGCTCGAGTCGTGCCGCGCCCCGAACCGCGCAGCTGGCGGTACCACGTGAACCCGTAGCGCTCACCGACGCGCAGGGACCGGCCGACGAGCCCCACCAGGGGGGCCATCAGCACGGCCACGGTGGCCACGACGGCCAGCGTCACGCCGGTCTGCTCGAGGCGGTGACGCGCCCGGCGCCCCGGCCGGGCGCCGCGCGTGGTGCCCTGGCGGCCCAGCCCGTGTTGGGCCCGTTGCCACACGGTGAGCGCGGCGGCGACCGCCACCAGCTGCAGCAGACCGAGGGCGGCGGCCCGGCCCACGTCGGCCTGCGTGGCGCGCCGCCACAGCTCGACCTCGAGCGTGGGGTGTCGGGGCCCGGCCAGGATCCGCACGATGCCGAACGACGTGAACGTGAACAGGTAGACGATGGCGGCCGCAGCCACGAGCGGGCCGCGCAGCAGTGGCGCGGTGACCGAGCGGAACGTGTGCCACCGCCCGGCCCCCAGGGTGCGGGCGGCGTCCACGTAGCGCGGGTCGAGGCGGGCCCACGCGCCACCGACCGTGCGCACCACCACGGCAACGTTCATGTAGGCGTGGGCGGCCAGCACGGCCACGACACCCTCTCGCCACTGGCGCGGCAGCGTCGCCGCGAACGCGCTGCCGACGACCACGGTCGGCAGCACGAAGGGCACGCCCACGAGCCCCATCACCGCCCGTTGACCCGGGAAGCGGTAGTGGGCGACCACGACCGTGAGCGGGGCGGCCAGGGCGAAGGCCAGCAGCGTCGACACCGCCGCCTGCCACGCGGTGAACCAGGCCACGCGCCAGGTGACCGACGCGCCGAGCACGTCGCCCAGGGCGGCCCAGGCCAACCCGCGGCGCGCCATGGTGACGAGCGGCCACACGTAGCCGGCGGCCAGCAGGAGCACCGGCGCGACGGCCAGCGCCAGCGGGGCCGGGGCGACGCGCCGCCGGCGCGGTGTCAGCGCAGGACGATGTTCGTCCACTCCTCCACCCACTTGTCGCGGTTGGCGGCGATCTCGGCCGGCGCCAGGTTCAGCGGCGCGTCGGGCGTGACGGTGAACGACGTGAACTCGGTCGGCAGCGCCGCGCCGGTGAGTGCGGGCGACACGAACATGTTGAGCGCCATGTCCTGCTGGAACGGCTTCGACACCAGGAAGTCGATCAGCTTCTTGGCCGCCTCCACGTGCTTGGAGCCCTTCAGGATGCCCACGAACTCGACCTGGCGGAAGCAGCCGTCGGTGAAGGTGGCCGTGGGCGGCGTGGTCGGCTTGGGATCGGGGGCGAACACCACCTCGGCCACCGGCGACGAGGCGTAGCTGACCACGAGCGGGCGCGCGCCCTTGCCCGTCGAGCCCGAGAAGTCGGTGGAGTAGGCCTCGGTCCAGCCTTCGGTCACCTTCACGCCGTTGGCCCGCAGGGCCTTCCAGTAGTCGGGCCACGTGTCGCCGTACTTCGCCACGGTGGCGAGCAGGAACACGAGTCCGGGCGACGAGGTGGCCGGGTTCTGCACCACGAGCTGGTCCTTGTAGGCCGGCTTGATCAGGTCGTCGAGCGTGGTGGGGGCGGGGCCCTTCGCCCCGGCGTAGAAGGCCTTGTCGACGTTCACGCACACGTAGCCGACGTCGACCGGCGTGAGCTCGTGGCCGGGTACGAGCACGGTGGTGGTGGGGTCGAGCTGGGGGTGGGCGGGCGACGCGTAGGGCTCGAAGACGCCGGCGTCCACCGCCTTGGACAGCAGCGTGTTGTCGACGCCCCAGAGCACGTCGCCCTCCGGGTTGCCCTTGGCCAGGATGGCCTTGGCCAGCACGGCACCGGCATCGCCGGTGCCCTTGGGCACGTCGAGCTTCACGCCGGTGTCGGCCGTGAAGCCGTCGAGCACCGACTGGGTGGCCACGAACGAGTCGTGGCTCACGAGCGTCACCGACGCCGACCCCGACGACGACGACGTGCTGGCGCAGGCGCCGGTGATGATGATGAGCGCGCCGAGGGCGGCGAGGTGACGGACACGGATCATGCGAGGGCCTCCGGGCGGATGACGAGCAGACGACCGGCCTGCAGCGTGATGGTGGGGTGGGGCGAGGTGACCACGTTCGACACGCCGCGACTCGACGCCGGGCCGAGTGACTCGCCGAGCAGCGGGTAGCGCAGCCCGTGGGTGGTGATGCCGACGGCGTCGCCGCCGATGGCGAGCAGCGTGAGGGTCTCGCCCTGGTTCGCCGGCACCTGGCGCGCCGCGGGGCCGTGCAGGGCGTGGAGCGCGGCGGTGCCGACCCACGCGTCGACCATCACACCGTCGAGCCGGGGGTGGGTGAGCGACAGGATCACGGCGAGCGAGTGGTCGAGGCGGTCGCCGGTGGCGCCGGTCAGGAGCGTCACACGGGTCGCGCCCCGGGTGACGGCGACGGCGAGCGCCAGCTCGGTGTCGGTCGCGTCCTTGTCGGGGTCGTGCTGCTCCACGAGCACGCCGGCGGCATGGGCGGCGGCCAGACCTTCGGGCGTGATCGAGTCGAGGTCGCCCACGAGCACGTCGACCGCGAGCCCCAGCGCCCGGGCGTGGTCGTACCCGGAGTCGGCCGCCACCACGATGGTGGCCTCGTCGATGCGCGCCAAGGCGGCGGCCTCTGGTGGCGATCCCCCGACGACGACGATGGCGTGCTGCACGGCTTCCCTCCGCTGGCATTACCCAGATCAGGTTCTCGGGTCGGTGGCGGCGGCCACCCTCTCAGCCCGGCGGTTCCCCCCGAGCTCCCCGTTTCGTTGCTTGCCGGCGACTCTAGCCCGCCACGCCCCCGCTGTCCGGTTCGGGTGGCGGGGTGCTGCCCCGGGCCGCCTGTTGGGCGATGAGGCCCACCGCCACGAGCACGATGGCCATGCCCACGATCTGGATGCCCCGCACCGACTCGCCCAGGATCAGAAAGGCCCACAGGGTCGACATGCCGGGCTGGGCGAGTTGCATGACCGAGATGGTCGAGACCGGCACCCGCTGTTGCGACCACGCCAGCATGCCGTGGGCCAGCATGCCCGACGTGATGGCCATGAGGGCGATGAGGGCCCAGCCCTTGCCGGTGACGTCGAACATCTTCCCGCTCGAGATGGCCACCGGCAGCACCACGACGGCGGCCACCGAGCTCATGACGGTCATGAACACCTTCGTGTCCACGCCGGCCCGGATGCGCTTGGTGAGCAGCAGGTACATCGACCAGGTGAACACCGCGGTCACGGCGAGCAGGTCGCCCTTGAACGAGCTGGCGCCCTTGGCGCTGGAGAGCACGATGAGGGCCACGCCGCACAGGGCGACCACGCCGAGCACGATCGTGCGCGTCGGCACCTTCTCCCGCAGGCGCCACGCGGCGAGGGGCACCACGATGGCAGGGGCGAGCGTGCCGGTGAACTCGGCGTTGGCGATGCGGGTGAGGCGCACGGCGGTGAAGAAGCACACGAGGTTGATGCCGAACAGGAACCCGGCCGGCGCCACCCGGCGCCACGCCTTCGTATCGACCCGGCCGCCCCGCACGCGCAGCACCAACTGCCACACCAGCGAGGCGCCCAGCAGGCGCCAGAACGCGACCACCGAACCGGGTGAGCCGGTCTCCTTCACGAGGGTCGATCCGATCGACAGCACCGCGACCGACACGGCGATGGCGCTGACCCCGGCGTTGCGGTGGTTCATGCCGGCACGGGCCCGGCTCGACGCCGTGACGGCCGCGGTCATGCGTCGTCGCGGTCGGTGGGAACGGCCCCGTCCCGGTAGACGTCGGGCTCGATGTAGATCACCGTGGCCGTTGGCACCGCCTCGCGCACCTTCCGCTCGGTCGCGTCGATGGCGTCGGCCAACTGGGCGAAGGTGAGGGAGCCGTCGAACTCGAGCTTGGCCGCCACCAGCATCTCCTCGGGGCCGATGTGCTCGGTGCGCATGTGGATGACGCGACGCACGGGTTCGGCCTGCTCCATCGCGGCGCGCACCTTGGCCACGTCGAGCGGGTCGGCCGACTCGCCGATGAGCAGGCCCTTCATCTCGACGGCGAGGACGCCGGCGATCACCACGAGCAGGATGCCGATGGCGAGGGATCCGACCGCGTCCCACCGGGCGTTGTGGGTGATCTCGCCCATCGTGAGGCCGAACAGCGCGAACACCAGACCGATCTCGGCGCCGATGTCTTCGAGCAGCACCACGGGGAGCTCGGGTTGCTTCGACGCCCGGATGAACTGCCACAGGGTGCGGTTCCCGCGGAGGTGGGTCGCTTCCTGCATGGCGGTGCGCAGCGAGTAGCTCTCGAGCAGTACGGCGAAGCCGAGGATGGCGAACGCGACGATCGGCTTCTCGGTGGGCTCGGGGTTCTGCAGCTTGTGGATGCCTTCGTAGATGGCGAACAGGCCGCCCATCGAGAACAGCACGAGGGCGACGACGAAGGCCCAGAAGAACCGCTCGCGACCGAACCCGAAGGGGTGGTCCTCGTCCGGGGCGCGCCGGGCCCGCTTGGAGCCGAGCAGCAGCAGACCCTGGTTGCCCGTGTCGGCCAGGGAGTGTCCGGACTCGGCCAGCAGCCCGGCCGACCCGGTCACGAGGAAGCCGGCGAACTTGGCGATGGCGATGCCGAGGTTCGCCACGAACGCGGCGATGATGGCTTTTCGGCTTCCGTCCTGCACCGGCCTAGGTTGTCATCGATGCCCGGGTCCGGGCCAGAGGAGGCCGCCGTGGGGGAGCTGGACCGTCGGGTCGCATTGGTGACCGGGGGTGGGCGCGGCATCGGTCGGGCCATCTCGCAGCTGCTGGCGGCCAACGGCGCTGCGGTCGGCGTGAACTACCGCAAGGACCGTGAGTCGGCCGACGCGACCGTCGACGTGATCGTGGCCGCCGGCGGTGTGGCGGGCGCGTACCAGGCCAGCGTCGACGACGCCGACCAGGACGCCGCCATGGTCGAGGCCGTCGTGGCCGAGCTGGGACCGGTGAGCATCCTGGTCAACAACGGCGGCATCGCCAGCCGCGGCCAGTCGGTGGCCGACACCGACCCGGCCGAGATGGCGCGCGTCGTGGCCACCCATGCGTTGGGGCCTCACCACCTGTGCCGGCTGGTGCTGCCCGGCATGCGCACGTGCGGCCGCGGCGACATCGTGATGATCTCATCGGTGGCGACCAGCAAGTACGGCGGCAACGGCGCGCCGTACAACATGGGCAAGGCGGCCATGGAGGCGCTGGCCTTCACCCTGGCCAAGGAGGAGCGGTCCCACGGGATCCACGTGAACATCGTGGCCCCCGGTCTCGTGGAGACCGACATGGGTGTGCGCCTCGCCCGTTCCCTCACCGGTGACCGTTCGATCGACGACCTGCGCACGCTCGACGCCACCTCACCGTTCGGCCGGGCCTGCCAACCGATCGACGTGGCCAAGGTGGTGCTGTTCCTGTGCGGTGACGGCGCCGGCTACCTCACCGGACAGCGCATCGAGTGCGACGGCGGCGGCAACCTGCTGAGCTACTGACATGAGCACGCCTGCACCGCGGCGCCCGGCCCGTACCCTCGATCGGCTGGCCGCCGCGGCCACGTCGCGCCCTGACACGATCGTGCCCGTGGCCCACCCATCGGGGCCCGCATCGCCATCGCCGCTGGCGCACCGGTAGCGTGGTCGCCGTGAGCACCGAATCGCCGACCTCCCCGTTCGCCCCTGCTGCCCCGGCGGCGCCGGCCGATGCCGACGTGATCAGCGTCACCGAGGTCGCTCGGGTCAAGCTCATCGAGCTGCGCGACGGCGAGCCCGAGGGCAGCGCGCTCGGCATCCGCCTCGAGATCCTGTCCGACGAGGGGGCCGAGTTCACCTACGACCTCTCGTTCCAGGAGACGGCCAAGGCGGCGCTGACCGACATCGTGCGCAACCACGGCGGGCTCCGGGTGATCGTGCCGTCGAAGGACGTGCCCAACTTCGAGGGCGCCACCCTCGACTACGAGCTCGATGGTCTGGTGCTGCGCAATCCGAACAAGCCGCGCCCGATCAACCTGGAGGGCCTGCGGCTCGACGACGACACCGCCGGCCAGGTGCTGGCCGTGGTCGAGCACGAGGTGAACCCGAGCCTGGCCGCCCACGGTGGCTTCGTCACGTTCCTCGGCCACGACGGCGAGGGCCGGGCCTACCTGACCATGGGCGGCGGGTGCCACGGTTGCTCCATGAGCCGTCTCACCATGCTCGAAGGCGTGCAGGTGATGATCAAGGAGAAGGTGCCGGCCATCAGCAAGGTCGTCGACGCCACCGATCACTCCACCGGCGAGAACCCCTACTTCAACGGCTGACGGCGCGTCAGCCCGGCGGGCGTTCAGCCGGGCGGGGGAGGAAGCGTGGAGCTGAGCTGACCGTTGATCCACCCGAGGACCTCACCGGTGGGGATCAGGACCGGGAGCAACTGCGCGCAGCTGTTCACGATGCTGAGCGACGCGCCGTCGGTGGTGCCGTTGATCGTGTGACGGAAGGCGAGTGTGGCGTTCGTCGGCACCTTCGGGCTCACGTTGGTCAGCCGCAGGGTCAGCAAGTCTCCGGCGACGACCTGTCCGGTCGGGATGCTGATGGCAACGGTGATGTCGGTGCCGTCGATTGTGATCGCCTCGGTCCACAGCGGGTCGATCACCCCGGGCTTGAGGATCTGCAGCGAACCGGAGAACGACTCGGTGTTCCTGATGCCGACCTCGGTCAGGGTGAACGAGGGAGCAGGACCCGGACCGCCGGCAGGCGGCACCCGGAACGTCTGCAGCAGGACGCCGCCGGGCTGCGCCGTCGGTCCACCGCTGCACATCTGCTTGGTGGCGACGTTGGTGAGCGGTGGGGCCACCAGTGCATTGCGGGTGTCCATGAGGCTGACCGTCCAGTTCTGGACGCCGGTGGTCAACGACTTGCTGCTGCTCACAGCGGGGTCGCGCTCGGTCGCCTCGAAGCGCCACACGCCCGGCTCCTTGCCGAGGCAGGCGAAGGGCACGATGAAGCTGGTGTCGGGGACGACGTCGAGGCCCGAGCTGACCTCGAACGCATTCGACGGTGACCACTTGAAGACGGTGTAGCTCCAGCCCTTGACGAACTTCGTGAGGTTGAGCGTGAGGTTGCCGCCGTTGGTGCCGCACGTCCCGGTGACCTGCAGGGCGGGCGTGGGCGGCGGCACGGTGGTCGTGGTGGTCGGGGCCACGGTCGTCGTCGGAGCCGGAGTTGTCGGCGGTGTCGTCGCCGGGGTGGTCGGCGGCGTCGTTGCGGGAGTCGTCGGCGTGGTTGGCGGCGTGGTCGTCGTGCCGATCGGGCGGGTTGTGGTGGTGGCGCCGACGGAGGGCAGCGTGGTCGTGGTCGGCACGATCCCGTTGGCCGTGGCGCCGGTGGTGGCGGTGGTGCT
>JANMAT010000175.1:0-22010 GCA_031359995.1 Actinomycetes bacterium | reverse complement strand
GTGCTGGTGAAGATCGGATCGAACATCCCCGTTCACTACTGCGCGTAGGCCTCCTACGCTGCCCGTCGCGGTCCGTTCTCGTCGCTCCAGGGTCGTGCGAGACTCCGCGCCATGACCACGCGCTTCGACGTCACCCGCGCCGTCGCCGCCGACCCGGCCGCCATCTCCGCCATCGTCAGCGACCCCAACGGTCACGTCGCCATCGACGCGTCGGGCATGCTCATGTCCGCCACGGGCCAGCGGGCCACGGCGGTCGGCGACGAGTTCGTCGGGCACATGGACCGCGAGGCGCTCAACGACTTCCCGCTCGGCCTGTACGACGTGACCGTGCCGATCTGCACCTTCGAGCAGGACCGTGAGATCGCGTGGAAGATCAACGGCGTCGTCCAGCTGCCGATCGGGCACGTGCACGGCTACCGGCTCGAGCCGTTCGAGGGCGGCACGCTCGTCACCTCCTACCACGACTGGACCGACATCGACCCGGTGTGGAAGGAGCGCAACATCTTCCCGATCTTCTCCGAAGGGGCGTTGCGGGCCACGCTCGGGATCCTCGCCCGCACGGTGGCGCCCGGCAAGCCCCGCCCGGAGCTGCCTTCCGCCTGACGTCGCCCGCCACGAGGGCGGGTGCCTCAGCGCGCCCGTTGGCGGCGTCCGGCGCGGCTGGCGAAGGCGTCGAGCGCACCGAGCACGTCCGGGGCCCGCCACAGGCGGTCGCGTTTGTTGTTGGTGAACTCGACGAGCACCCCTGCATCGACGAGCGGCTGGAGCGCTCGATACACGTTCGTCTGTGGGATGCCCAACTCGCGGCTCAATGACGCCGCGTTCACCACCGGGTGCCGGGCGACGATCTCGGTGACCCTCCAAGCTGCCGCGCCCCGGCGGGCCTTCACCTGCTGCGCCCAGTCGTCACGGATCCGGTGCAGGTCGCTCACGAGCTGGCGTCCGTTGGCGAGGGCGGCGAAGGTGGCGTCGGAGAACCGCTCGACGATCGGCGCGGGGTCGCCGTCACGGTAGGCGCCGAGCGCGGCGATGTAGGCGTCGGTGTCGGTCAGCAGGCCTGCGGACACCGGGACGGTGACGTGTCGGGTGAGGCGGGCGTGACGCAGTTGGGCGTGCACGAGTGCACGCCCGACCCTGCCGTTGCCGTCGGGGAACGGGTGGATCGTCTCGAACTGGGCATGGGCGATCGCAGCGTGGGCGAGGGTGGGGATGTCGGTGCGGGCGATGAACCGGATCAGGTCGTCGATCGCCGCGGGAACCCGATCGTGGTGCGGGGGAACGAACGGCGCGCCGTGAGGGCTGACGTCGTCGCCACCGATCCACACCTGCTGGTCCCGCCACCGTCCCGCGATGGCCGGGGCGCTCTCGCCCAGGAGGGCGCCGTGCATGTCGAGGATCGCCGGCCCGTCGAGCCGGTCGGCCAGTGCGATCGCTGCCCTCATGGCGCGTTCGTTTGCGACGATCAACGCGGCGTTCCGGCTGCCGTGACCGAGCTCAGCTTCGGCGATGGCGCGAGCCGACGCAGTCAGGTTCTCGATCTTCGACGAGGCCGCCGACTCGGACCGGAGCAGGATGGTTGCGAACGGTGCGATCTCAGCACCGACTTCAGTGTCGAAGCGGGCGATCTCGGTGCTCGCATCCTCGGCCGCAGCCAGGACGGCGGCCGACACGGTGAGGGACGCGTCGACGATCGCTGGTGGGATCGCCGCGTGGTACGGCTGGCGGGCCAGGAGTCGGGCGCGCCTCGATGTCGGGAGGTCGTCGCGGCTGCGCCATTCGTGTGGTTCCGAGCCGACCGCCGGCCACGCGCCTGCATCGACCACCACCTTGGCCTCCTAGTATCACTTGCTTCCTTAAGTGATACTAGCGGTCGGTGTTGGTATCAGTTGCGCTCGTTCCCGCGACGGTTTCGGCGGCCTACCCGGATCCGCCCACACGCCGAGACGCGCTCTGGGCAGCGAAACCGCTACCACGTAACGCTTTCGCTGCCCAGAGCGGGCAAGAACCGGAGGGGTCGCGGCCCGGCGTCGGCTCAGTCTGAGTGTGCTGCCGGTCGTGATCGGCCCATGCGTCGCTACGCGCAGTAGTCGGTGGGGAGGAGCTCGGCCGGGTGGTAGGTCACGGTCGTGTCGCCGTAGGTGACGAACAGTTGCTGGTGGTCGGTGGACAGTTCGAGGGTGACGGTGAGGCCGCCCATATCGGTCGGCTTCGGCCAGCCGGCCGGCACCCAGTCGAGCTCGTCGGCCGTCTGCTCGGTCTTCCACCACCGGTCGTCGATCTTCCAGCTGAGCACGCGCGCCCCGCAGTGGATCGACAGCTCGAAGCGACGGGGTACCCCCGGCACGAGCGTCTCGGCCGGCCCGAGCATGGCGATCGTGGTCGGCGCGGTGGCCGTGCTCGGCGCGTTCGTCGTCGCGCGGCTGGTCGCACACGCCGAGAGCACGATGACCGCGCCGCCAACGACCTGGACCCATCGCCGGGAGCCCCGAACGCCCACGGGCCCAGCTTGCGCCCGCCCGAGCGTGATTGTCGAGGGGCCGCGCCGGGCTCGGGCCGGTCGACGGCGGCCTACAACGACATCCAGCAGGGCGCGGCATCACCGTCGTCGGCGGCGAGGAAGTACTCGCACACGAGCCCCATACTTGGGAGCCTACGGTGCGGACCGATGGGCGCGGACCATCACCGAATTCCGTGGACGGCGGCTGCTCGCGGGGCGAGCATGGGACATGGCTTCGACCCGACGGGCAGACATGTTCACGGCCGACGGCCGTCCGTCGGACGACGATCCCCGTGAACATCGGGCGCGACTGGGCGACGAGCGGACCACGCTCGTGGAAGCGCTGCGGGGCCAGCGGCTCACGTTGGAGCTGAAGTGCGCCGGCCTCGATGCGGTGGCCATGGCGAAGCGTGCGGTCGAGCCGTCCACGCTCTCGCTGCTCGGCCTCGTGCGGCACCTGGCCGAGGGCGAGCGCGACACCTTCCGCGTGATGATGGCCGGCCATGACGTGGCGCCGCTGTACCGCACCGACGACGACCGCGACGCCGACTTCAACGGTGCCGTCGCCGACCCCGCGGTGGTGGCCGCGGCGTGGGAGGCCTGGCGCGTCGAGGTCGAGTTCGCCACCCGCTTCGTGGCCGAAGCGCCAAGTCTCGACCTCACCGCCGGCGACCCACTGAACCAGCACGGCAGCGGTGGAGGATCGATGTCGCTGCGCGAGGTGCTCGTCGGGATGATCGAGGAGTACGCCCGCCACATGGGCCACGTCGACCTCCTGCGCGAACGGATCGACGGCCGCCTGGGCCAGTAACATCCCCGGCTCGCCTAAGCGAACCCGCGTGCGGCCAGGGCCGTCTCGACCTCGAAGCGGTCCTTCGGGTTGCAGGCGGCCCAACGCTGCTCGTCGGCGTCGAGCTGGTCGAGGAACGCGAACCGCTCGCGGACCGTGCGCTCCCAACCGGGGATGTCGACCGGGCGGGTGAGCACACCCAGTGAGTCGACCTGGAAGTCGGATTCACGCTTGTACATGAGTACCTGGGAGGGGTTGAGGGGCTTGGTGCCCCGGTCGTCGTCGACGACGTCGCCCCACACCTTGAGGACCCAAAGGCGCCGCACGAGCCGCTCGTCCATCGTCGACCGCGCGAACTGGGCCAGGTCGTACACGTCGCGACCGAGGGCGGTGCGGCGGTAAGCGGGCCAGCTTCTCGGCGCACGCCTCCGCTTCGGCGATGACCGGGATGCGGGGCAGTGCGAACGGGTAGGCGTCGTGAATCCGGATGGGAATGAAGCCGAGCTGGTCGGCGGGCAGGCACAAGGGCCGCCGGGCGAACTCGACGGACGACTGCACGGCGGGGCTGCCGAGCGTCGGGTGAGTGACGACCATCTCCCAGTGACGGGCGTCCTTGCTCGGTTTGGTCAGCCGGTAGGTGAACCCGGACACGGTCGCGCCGTCGATGGCGTCGCACACTTCGACGACCTTGTCCTCGTCCGGTGCGGCGAAGTCGAGGTCGGTGGAGAACCGCCCCAGCTGCCCGAGGCGGCACTTGCGCAGGCTGGTGCCACCCTTGAACGTGAGGCGTCCGTCGTCGAAGAAGCCAGCCCGAGCGAGGGTCTCCAGGAGGTGGTCCTGGGCGACGTCGAGCAGGGCGGCGTCGTAGGCGTCCTGGCGTTGCGCGCCGTGCTGCAGGATGAGCGCCCGGGTGAGGGCGAGACCGGCGGCCACTACGCTTTCCCGACGACGTCGAGGAGCGGGGCGACGAGCCGGTCGACGATCCCGTATCGGGCGGAGTGCGCACCCCGGTCGCCGTCGCCGAGCGTGACGTGGACCAGCCTGGCCGTCGGCCGACGCTCCATCAACGCCGCTGCCGCGGGTTCGTTGCTTCCGGTGTCGAGGAGATAGGCGGCGCGCTGCCACGAGGAGGCCGTCTGCCCTTCGAGGAGCTCGGCGATGCGGTCGGGGTGGCAGTCGCCGACGAAGCGGTCGAGGTGGGCGACGAGGTCCGCCCAAGGTCCGAATGAGGCGGGACGAGCGGCGAGCTGCACGAGAAGCGCCTCGGGCCCGAACGCCGGCAGACCCGACGACCACGCGTTCACGTCGAGACCACGTGACCGCAGCAGCCTCCAGGACGGTTCGAGCTGCGCGCCGGTCCGGAACCGGATGCCGACGACGGAGACGAGGTCGCGCAGTCCGAGCGGGGGCCGCTTGTCGTCGGGAAGCCAGATCGAGATGGGGCCGTCGAAGCGCCGGTCGAGGTACCCGAGGTGGAAGGCGGCCGCCTCGCCGGCGAGAGCGAAGCGCGCCAGCGGGTCTTTCGCCCGCCACGCCCGCAAGTCGATGTACGGGTCGCCGGTGGTGGTCTCGCCCGGGGGCAGGAACGCCCACACGCCCTTCAGGCGGGTGCCCACGAGCCAGTCGAGCCTCACGAGGTCGCGGATGACCCGGTCGCGGTCGCGCTCCATGTGTCCGGCCGCGAGGTAGGTGTCGAGGTCGTCGCGGGTGAGAACGGTCGGGCGGTCCTGGGCGAGCTGGCCGAGCAGCATCGCCGCCCACGAGGGTACCGTGCGATCGATTCGAGCTTCAGAGGAACGAGGCATCGTCCATTCTCCTGACCTTGCGCCTGGATGTGCTCGTTTTGGAGATCATATCCAGGCTTGGAGTCAGGCTTTCACGGTACGAGCCCGTGGGCCAGCGACATCGGGCGCGACAGGCCGCAGCCGGCCCGGTCGTACCGCACCAGGCGGCCGCCACGGGCCAACGTCTCGTAGCGCCTCGACCCGGTGCCACACCCCGCGCGGCACCACGTGGGCGTCGCCGGCGCGCAGCTCCACCGTCGTCTCGGTGCCGATGGTGTGCTCGTCGCCGTCGTCGAGGATGACCTCCATCGTGCCGCTCACCACGTAGAGCAGCTCGTCGCCGTCGGGGTGGACCTCGCCCAGGTGCGGGACGGGTCCGTCGATGCCCGGCACGGCGCCGATCGAGTAGCGATCGATGCGGTGCGGCGGGCTTGGTGCGGCGGCGGCGATGGCCATCGACCAGTCGCGCGCCAGATGGGCCACGTGCCCCTCGAAACGGACGGGCGAACCGTTCGGCTCTGACGTCATGGTGCCCACACTGCCCCAGCCGCGGGTGCCGCGTCGATCGGTCAACCGGTGCAGCCGGCGACCTCGGTGAGCGACCCGTCATCGCCCAGGGTGAAGAACACCGAGCGCTTCGACAGCAGCCGGGTGACCTCCAGCGTGAGGCACCACGGCCTGCCGGGACTCTGCACGGCCGAGACGTCGGCATCGGTGTGCAGGGCGGTGTACACCGGGTCGACCACGTCGTTCATCATGGCGAACACGAACGCTCCGTAGTCGACCCTCGCCGTACGGGCTGCGGTCCTGATGCGGCCCACCTCGGCGTCGACGCGGCGGCCACCGATCGTCTGCACGACGGCACCGGCGCCCAGCACGACGATGGCGATGACGACGATGATCATCAGGCGCCGTCGCCGACCACGCCGTTCGCCCGCCTCGTCCTGCTCGCCCACCCGGGCGACCGTAGCGCTCAGGCCCGGTGGTGGCTGGCGATGCGCGACGCGACCTGGGCCGTCAGCCCGCCCTGGCCCGAGCCCATCGCCGGCGCGATGGCGCGGGCGATCGTGGACGTGACCGTCGCCGCGCTCACGCCTCGCGACGAGGCGACGTCGAGCAGGCTGCGGCCGTCACCCAGCGACGCCTTCATGGCGTCGAGCGACAGGCCTACGAGCTGCGCGTGGCGCTCACGGGGGCGTCCATGCGGCCGCGCGACCCGGGCCCGCCCCAGGCCGGACTCCCGCCCGACCACGTGGTGGGCGATGCGCCGACGGCGGCGGGCGAAGCAGAAGCAGCGGCGATGTTCATGATCGACTCCCTGGTGCGGCACCGGATGCCGCTCACGACGGGGGTCGGCCGATCACGGGCAGCGTTCCAGACGCGCGGGCACGGTTCTCAAGGAGCTCTCACAGAACGCGACGGTGCCGTCAGGCGTGCACGACGACGCGGGTGCCCACGGGCAGCAGGTCGCTGGCCCAGATCCAGTCCATCGCGCTCGTGCTCACCCGCACACAACCGTGCGACACGGGACGGTTGGGGATCTGCGGTGCGCCGTGCACGGCCACGCCGCCCTTGAAGTACTTGGGCCGGTAGAGCTCACCGAGCTGACCGCTCTCCCAGCCGTCGGTGTACTCGCGGTACACCTTGAAGGTGCCTTCGGGCGTGTGGGCGTCGCCCGAGGTGGTGCCGCCGTTCTTCTGATCGACCTCGGTGTAGGGGACGTCGCTGCCGGTCGAGGTGTTGAGCACCCAGTCGGTGCGCCCGGCCTTGATGATGAAGAGCAGCTGGCGTGTCTTGTCGACTTCGAACAGGTCGCCCTCGTGGATCGTGCCCCACGCCCGCTCGGTGAGCCCGCTCAGCACGTCGACGGTGGCCTGGTCGGCGGTGCCCGACGGATCGAGCCCGTAGTACTTCTGCGCCGCCATCACGGCCTGGCTGACCACGGGCCCGTACTTGCCGTCGGTGTCCTCGGTCCAGAAGCCGAGCTCCATCAGCCGCGTCTGCAGGGCGACGACGGCGCCGCCGGTACGGCCGGGGCGGACCGCCTTCAACGGCGCGTCCAGCGCGGCGACCGGGTCGGGTGTGGGCGCCGGCACCGTGGTGGTCGTGGGCGGCTCGGTCGTGGTCGTGGTGGGCGCGACCGTGGTGGTCGTGGTGGCCGGCACGATGGTCGTCGTCGTCGTCGTCGTCGTCGTGGGCGCCGCGGTGGTGGTGGCGGGCACGGTCGTGGTGGTGCTGGTGACCACCGGCGGGAACGTCGCCGGCGTGGTGGGCGCGGGCGACACCGCGGCCGAGGCCGGTTGCGTGCTCGACTTCGTGAGCGTGAGCGTGGCCCACGCCGCCGTCGGCACGGTGACGATCGTGACCCCGACCGCGGCCAGGAACCACCACTGACGTCGGGTCGTGACCATGATGATCCGACTGTACGCGGCGCGCTCCGTGCAGGGGTCGCGCCACGTGCGGACTGGGAGCCGCGTACCGGTCGTCTGCCAGGATGCGTCCGGCCGAGCGCACGCGTTGGGCCGGGGCACGTGAGCCAAGGGGGACTCGACATGTACGACCTGGTCATTCAGGGCGGGAGCGTGGTGGACGGCACCGGCGCGGCGCCGTTCGCCGCCGACGTCGCCATCGTCGATGGCCGCATCGCCGAGATCCGCCCGGGCATCGACGGCGAGGCGCGCGAGGTCATCGACGCCAAGGGTCACACCGTCACGCCCGGGTTCGTCGACGTGCACACCCACTACGACGGCCAGGTCACCTGGGACTCGCTGCTCGAGCCGTCGTCGGGACACGGCGTCACCACCGTCGCCGTGGGGAACTGCGGGGTCGGCTTCGCGCCGGTGCAGCCCGGCCGCGAGCAGTGGCTCGTGCAGCTGATGGAGGGCGTCGAGGACATCCCCGGCACCTCGCTGTTCGAGGGCATCACCTGGGGGTGGGAGTCGTTCCCCGACTACCTCGACGCGCTCGACGCCGGGCGGTGGACGATGGACGTGGCCACGTTCGTGCCCCACGGCCCGGTGCGCGGCTACGTGATGGGCGACCGGGGCGCCAGGAACGAGCCGGCCACCGCGCTCGACATCGACGCCATGGCGACCATCGTGCGCGAGGCCATCGAGGCCGGCGCGTACGGCTTCTCGACCTCGCGCACCATCGGGCACCGCGCCGACGACGGCAACCCCGTGCCCGGCAGCTACGCCAGCCCGGCCGAGCTGTACGCCATCGCCCAGGCCATGGTGGCCGGCGGCGGCGGCCTGTTCGAGTCGGCCCCCGCCGCGCTCGAGGGCGGCTTCCTCGACCAGCCCATCGACGAGGTGCGGCTCGTGGCCGAGCTCACCCGCCGCACCGGGCTGCAGGCCACGTACCTGCTGCTCCAGAACCGGGCCGAGTCCACCATGTGGCGCCGCCAGCTCGACGCCACCCACGAAGAGAACGCCAAGGGCGCCAACGTGCTGGCCCAGGTCGCCGGCCGCCCGTTCGGCATCCTCATCGGGTTCTGCAGCTACCACCCGTTCCAGCGACGGCCCACGTTCCGACGTCTGGCCGCCAGCCTGCCCGGCGACGAACTGCTCGCCGCGCTGCTCGAGCCGGCGGTGCGCGACGCCATCCTGGCCGAGGACGACCTGGCCCTCGACGAGTCGGTGCGCTTCGACGGCATCCCCGAGGTGATCGTGGCCAACCTCGACCGCCTCTATGCGCTCGGCGACGACGTCGACTACGAGCCGGCCCCCGAGAAGTCGATCGCGTCGCGCGCCGCGGCGTGCGGCACCGATGCCTTGCGCCTGGTGTACGACGCGTGCTGTGGTGACGGCGGCCGGGCGTACCTGCTGCTGCCGTTCTTCGGCTACGCCGACGGCAACCACGACGCCCTGCACGAGATGATGACCGCGCCCGACACCGTGCTCGGCCTGGCCGACGGCGGCGCCCACGTCCGCATGATCTGCGACGCCTCCCAGCCGACCACGATGCTGACCCACTGGGTGCGCGACCGCACGCGTGGCCCGCGCCTCGACGTGCCCACCGCGGTGAAGCGCCAGACGAGCGAGACCGCGGCGCTGCTCGGGCTCGACGACCGCGGCGTGCTGGCCGTGGGCAAGCGGGCCGACGTGAACGTGATCGACCTGGCCGGCCTGCGCCTGCACGGGCCCCGCCCGGTCGACGATCTGCCCCTCGGCGGCCGCCGCGTCCTGCAGGACGCCACCGGCTACGCCGCCACCATCGTGGCCGGGACCGTGACCCGTCGCGGCGGCATCGACACGGGTCAGCGTCCGGGCCGCCTGCTCCGCCGCCGCTGAGGCGCTCGCCCGGTTTCTCCGCGTGGACGGTTTCGCCGTCGTGGGGCAGGGTATGAAGGTCGCATCGGCACCGGTCCCGGGTCGAGGTGGGCGGGTCGCCCTCTCGGCCCACCTCCCCGGGACCTGTGCCTGAACGAGTCGGTCTGCGGGGTAGCTCTGGCCGGACCGGTCCGGCCCCGAGGTAACCTCGGCCTCGACCCCGGGGAGGTCCGATGACCGATCACGTCACGTCCGTGCGACCCACCGTCACGCCACTCGGCGGCGCCATGGGTGCCATCGTCCACGGTCTGGCGGTCGACGACATCGACGACGCCGGCCGGGCCACGCTGCGCCAGGCGTGGATCGACCACCACGTCCTGTTCTTCCCGGGGCTCCACCTCGCCCCGGCTCAACAGGTGCGCCTCGCCGGCGTGTTCGGCCCTCGCCTGGCCGCCACCACCGAAGTCGGTGGCGACTACCGCGGCGTGCCGACGTTGGCCGCCGAGGGCTTTCCCGAGGTGCTCGTGCTCGACACCCCGGCCGGCCACCGGCCCGGCTCGCTGGTGACCAACGCGTGGCACACCGATGTGACGTTCACCGCGTCACCCCCGATCGGGTCGTTGTTCGCCATGGAGCGGCCGGCTGCCGACGGGGGCGACACCATGTGGTCGAACCAGCATCTCGCCTACGAAGGGTTGAGCACGCCGGTGCGGGCCCTCATCGCCGACCTCCACGCCGTGCACGGCCGACCCCCGCTCACCGGCACCACCACCCACCCCATGGTCAAGCTGCACCCCGACACCGGGCGGCCCTTCCTGTTCGTGAACCGCGGTTGGACCCACAAGATCGTGGGCGTGTCGGCCACCGAGTCGAAGCACCTGCTGGAGATGCTGTTCGAGCGGGCCGAGCGCCCCGAGTACCAGATCCGGTGGCGCTGGTCGGCCGGCGACGCCGTGCTCTGGGACAACCGGTGCACGATGCACTACGCCGTCGACGACTACCGGGACCACCGCCGGGCCCGGCGGGTCACCATCTACGCCGACTGACGCCCGCTCAAGGCGGGTTTCCTACCAGGTCTTCCCCGAACAGGTGTTCCCGGCCTACGATCGAACACATGTTCGCGATCTGCCGTCTCGATGAGCTCGACCACGAGCAGCGGGCGGCGGCCACGTTCGCCGGTGACCAGCTGCGGGTGCTGGCCGGCGCCGGCACGGGCAAGACCACCACGCTCGCCGCCCGGGTGGCCTGGCTGGTGGCCTCGGGCGTGCCGCCCGACCGCATCCTCCTGCTCACCTTCACCCGCCGCGCCGCCCGCGAGCTGGTCGGCCGGGCCGCCGGCCTGCTGGCCGAGGCCGACCCCGGCACGAACCGGGTGGTGGGCGGCACCTTCCACTCGGTCGCCCATCGGGCCCTGCGCCGGCTCGCGGCGCCGCTCGGGCTGCCCGAGACGTTCTCGGTGATCGACCCCGGTGACGCCGCCGACGTGATCGACCTGGTGCGCGAGGAGCACACCCGCACGCTGGCCCGCCAGCGCCGCTTCCCCCGCAAGGTCACCCTGCTCGACCTGTACTCGCGGGCGGTGAACACGCAGCAGCCGCTGTCGGCCGTGGTCACCGAGCAGGCGCCGTGGTGCGAGGACGTGGTCGAACCCATCGGCGAGATCTGCCGCGGCTACGTGGCCCGCAAGCGGGCGCTCGGCCTGCTCGACTTCGACGACCTGTTGCTCTACTGGCGGGCCGCGGCGCGCGACCCGCAGCTCGGTCCCCGCCTGAGCCGCGAGTACGACCACGTCTGCGTCGACGAGTACCAGGACGTGAACGCGCTCCAGGTCGACCTGGTGCGGGCCCTGCGCTGCGCCACGCCCGGCCTCACGCTGGTGGGTGACGACGCCCAGGCCGTGTACGCGTTCCGCGGTGCCAGCCCGAAGCACCTGCTCGACGTCGCCGGTGTCTTCCCCGGCATCGCCACCGTCGTGCTGGAACGCAACTACCGCTCGACCCAGCAGATCCTGAACGTGGCCAACGCCGTCGGCGCGCAGGCGCCCTACGGCTTCCGGGCCCGCCTACGGGCCACACGCCCCGACGGTGGTCGACCCGAGCTCGTGCGCTGCGCCGACACCCACGCCGAGGCATCCGCGGTGTGCGACCGTGTGCTCGAGCACCGTGAGAACGGGGTGCCGCTGCGGCGCCAGGCCGTGCTCGTGCGGGCCAGCCACCACGCCGACCTCGTCGAGCTCGAGCTCACCCGGCGCCGCATCCCCTACGTGAAGTACGGCGGGCTGCGCTTCGTGGAGGCGGCCCACGTGAAGGATCTGGTGTGCCTGTTCCGCCTGGCCGACAACCCGCGCGACACGCTCGCATGGTTCCGGGTGCTGCAGTTGCTCGACGGCGTGGGCCCGGTCACCGCTCGCAAGGTGGTCACGGCCCTGGGCCTCGACCCGGCGGGGAAGGAACGCGGCGGCGGTGACGACGGCACCGACGGCGACGTGCTGCTGCGGTGGCCGCTCGCCTCGGTCGAGATCCCCACCGCGGCCCGCCCGCTGGCCGACGCAGTGGCCGCCGCACTGGTGCCACGGGCGGGCGAGCCGGTGGTGGTGCGCGCCGACCGCCTGCGCGAGGCCCTGGTGCCCTTGGTGGAAGGTGCCTACGACCACGTGGTCGCCCGCCTCGCCGATCTCGACGCACTGGTGGCGTCGTCGGCCCACGCGGCACGCCTCGGCGACGTGGCCGCCGACCTCACGCTCGAACCGCCCCAGTCCACCGGCGACCTCGCCGGGCCGCCCATGGTGGACGAGGACTGGATCGTGGTCTCCACCATCCACTCGGCCAAGGGCCTCGAGTGGGACGTCGTGCACCTGGTGCACGCGTCCGACGGCAACCTGCCCGCCGACATGTCCCTCGGCTCGCGCGAAGGCCTGGAGGAGGAACGTCGGCTGTTCTACGTGGCCCTCACGCGCGCCCACCGTTCGTTGCACGTGTACGTGCCGCTGCGCTATCACCACCAGCCCAAGGGCCGCGACGACAAGCACAGCTTCGGCCAGCTGTCACGGTTCCTGTCGGCCAAGGTGCGGGCCCACTTCGACGAGTCGACCGTGGTGCACGGCGAGGCGGCCTCATGGGCGCCGATCGATGCCAGCGCCGCGGTGGGCCTCGAGCTCGACGCGCTGCTCAACGGTTGACCGGGCAAACCTGACCAGCGCCGTAGAAACAGGCTGTGCAGTTCCATCTTTTGCTTGCCAGTGATGTCCTACCTGTGCGACGATGGTGGTCGAAGGGGAGTATCCCTCGAGGCACCGTCGTCATCACGACCACTCCTGCGGTCCGGCGTTGCCGCCTCGCGATCGGCGGGTTGGGAGAGACCTTCACGACCCGTTCGTGGAGGTTCACCATGCTCGCTTGTCGTCGTAGCGGACCCATCGCCGCTGAGGTCGGCGGAAGCGGCCCCGGGGGATGGGCCCCTGCCCGTCCGGTGACGCTGTCGACGCCCGCCGCGGTGTCGCCGGGCGGGGTCGTTCGCGACTCGCCCTCCAGGGCGGCGAGGTGGCCGTGGCCGGTCGATGGGCTTCAGCCCGCACGCGGCCCACGGCGACCGCACCGCGGACGCCCCCCACCAGGTACGGGCGGCGTGCCGGCGTGGCTCAGTGGCTGACGGCGTCCTCGGTGAGGGCACGCACGCGGTGGGCCAGCGCCGGCAGCATCTGCCGGGCGAGGGTCGGTGCGCGGTCGAGCAGCGAGTTGAACTCCTGATGCGACGCCACGAGGATCGTCATGGCCGTCGACGCGGTGACGGTGGCCGTGCGCGGTCCGCCGTCGAGCAGCGAGATCTCGCCCTGGAAGTTCCCCGGACCCACCTCGGCCAAGCGGTGCCCGTCACGGTCGACCGCCGCCGACCCGGTCAGGATCAGGAAGAACTCGTGGCCGGTGGAACCCTGCTTGGCCAGCACCGTGTCGGCCGGCACCTCGACCTCGGTGAACAGGTTGCCCAGCTCGAGCCGTTCCTTCGTGGACATGCGAGCGAACAACGGCACACCGGCCAGATGATCGTCCTTGGACTTCGACATGTGGTCCCCCTCGTAGCGCCCCCACCGCGACCGAGTGCTCTCGGGCGGCCTTCAGGCAGGGACAGTACACAAGCCCTGCCCAGCGTCGATAGGGCCGGCGCGCGTGTCGTGCGCTACACCGGCGCGACGACGAGCGGCTTGGGCGTGCGCATGGGCCGCTGGTGATCCCACAGGTCGGCCAGGAGATCGACGCGGAGCGCCGCCACCGCCGGATCGTCCCACCGGTTCACGCGCTGGTGCGGATCGTCGGTCAGGTCGTACAGCTCGCCCTCGTTGCCGTCGTGGCTGTAGCCCGGCAGGTACGCGCTGCAGACCCAGCCGTCGCGGGTGATCGTTCGCAGGTGCACCGCCACGCCGAACAGCTCGCTGTCCCACTCGGTCAGCACGCGCTCGAAACCGCGGGCCTCGGCGTCGGCGTCGTCGACGGGCAGGGCCCGTCCTTCCATCCAGGCCGGCGCGTCCACGCCGGCGATGGCGCAGAACGTGGGAGCCAGGTCCACCAACCCGACCGGCCTGGTCACGACGGCCGCCACGATGCCGGTCGACGGCGCCGGCCGCCACACGAGCGGGAGCCGCATCAGGCCATCGACGTGGTACGGGCCCTTGAA
Source organism: Actinomycetes bacterium (assembly GCA_031359995.1). Taxonomy (GTDB): domain Bacteria; phylum Actinomycetota; class Acidimicrobiia; order Acidimicrobiales; family Ilumatobacteraceae; genus JANMAT01. The sequence continues at coordinate 8,000 of JANMAT010000175.1, read as the reverse complement.
CAGCAGCCCGAAGTCGCCCTGCAGCTCGCCGTGATCGGTGGTGAAGACGATGTCGACGTCGTCGGTCCAGCCGCGCCCCGCGATGGCGGCGAGCACACGGCCGAGGGCCTCGTCGATCAGCTCGACCTCGACGGCGTTGCGGGCGTTCACCTCGCGGACCTGGTCGGCGGTGAGCGTGGCCGGCACCCACGACAACGGCGCTTCGTAGTTCGACACGAGACGCCCGTCGTACCAGGCGCGCCAGTGGCGCGGCTTGGCGTCGAGCACGCGCTCGCGCTCGGCCGCGTCGGCGATGTAGCCGGCCGGCAGGGGAACGTCGCGCCAGGGCACGCGGTGCATCTCCGACACGGGCGGGTCCCACGGGTGATGCGGATCGGGGAAGCTCATCCAGCAGAACCAGTCGTCGTCCGGGCCCAACGAGTCGAGCCAGGCGATCGTGCGATCGGCGACCCACTCGGTGTGGTACCAGTCCTTCGGCACCGCGTTGTCGTGCACCTGCGGAGCGCCGGTGTCGCCGCCGCCGAGGGCGTTCACCTCGAGCGAGGCGTCGAGCACCGGGTAGAACATGCCCACGGCCTCGGGGTGGTTGCCGGCGAGCCACCGGGCGTACCCGAGCGGCCCCATGCCGCCGTGGGTGGCGGTCTCCATGTGCTCGAAGCCGCGGTGGAGGCCAGTGAGCGGCGCCCGGGCGAAGGTGTTCTCGCGATACTTGGCGAACGGATCCAGGAACGGCTGGAAGTGAGGCTTGCCGACGAAACCCGTGCGGTAGCCGGCGTCGTGCAGCACCTCGGCCACCGAGGGCGCGTCGACCGGCAGCGGCACGCCGTTCATCCACACGCCATGGGTGCTCGGGTGCTGCCCGGTGAGGATGGTGGAGCGTGACGGCATGCACACGACCGACTGGGGCACGGCCCGCTCGTAGCGCGTGCCGTGGGCGGCCAGGCCGTCGATCACCGGCGTGCGCGACAGGATGCCGCCGTTGCAACCGAGCGTGTCGTAGCGCTGCTGATCGGTGGTGACGAACAGGATCTTGCGGCCCATCAGTGGGCTCCTTCCATCTGTCGCTTCAGTTCGTCGAGGGCACCGGCAGTGCCGCCACCGATGGTCAGGGCCATGGCGCGCGGATCGGCATCGGTGACGTAGACGACCACGCACGTGTCGTCGCCCATGTCGAGCACGTCGATCGAGCCGCGGTGGTACGAGAACAGCGGTGCGGTGATGCGGTACTGGAAGCGACGTTGCACGTCGTCGCGCACCAGGATCTCCTCGGGCATGGGCAGGCCCGAACCGAGCGTGATGACGCGCATGTTCCCGTCGACCGTGCAGGCGGTGATGCCGGGGAACCACTCGTGCAGGCGGGCCGGGTCGCCGGCCAGGGCCCACACGTCCGCCGCCGGGCGATGGATGTGAACGTGGTGGCGGATGGAACCGAACGTCATTGGCCCTCGGAGGTGATGAGCGCGACGAGCGCGACGGTGAGCGTGGCGGCGGCGCGGGCCCGCGACAGCGACTGGTCGTCGCGCAGCAGCCGGTACGACTCGAACGAGCACAGCACGTCGGCCGCGGCCAGCGTGGCGCTGGCCCGCGCCGACCCCATGGCCCGCAGCTCGGGCGCGAACAGGTCCTTGATCTGCCGACGTAGGTGCGCTCGTCCCCGCGTCAGCTCGTCGGCGATGAGCGGCTGGAACGGCGCCCGCAGGCGGGACACCGTGGCGACGGGTCCGTTGGTCTCGAACAAGCGGGTGCGCTGCGTGACGAGCGCGTCCACCCGGGCCCGCACGGGCGCGTCGACCGCAACCGGGATGGCGAGCAGTGGCCGGGTCAACCCGAGCTGGCGCTCGATGGCGGCACGGCACAGATCGTCGACATCGGCGAAGTAGCGGAAGAGCGATCGGGCCGACAGGCCGGCACGCTCGGCGATCTCGGCCGAGCTGGGCGCCATGTTGCCCTCGTGGAACAGCGCCAGCAGCGCGTCGACAACGGCGTCCCGGTTGCGCTTGCTGTCGCTGCGGAAGGCACGCGTTGCCGTGGCGGGGGCGGGCACTCGGCGGAACGTACTAGTTGACAGAAGCTATGACAAGTGACTCGACCGGCCGACGTGCTCATCCGCGCGGGTGGCATGACCTCGTACGTTCGATTCGTACCACCCACGGCCCTCGCCGATCGCATACGATCGACACTGGCAGTTTCGTATCAAACCCGCGTCGGACGTCTCTGAGCAGTGTGGCTCGGGATGCGCCGCCGTCGCGGGGGCGGGGCAAGCGGGCCGCCAGGGCGAGGACAACAGGGCGACAGCACGACGATGGCGCCCCGTCACGCCTGCATCCCCCTTCGACGGACATGAGGTCAGGCAGTGACGATGGTGCGGCATCGGAGTCGATGGTGGGCAGCGTTGGCCGGTGCGGTGGTGCTGCCTTCGGTGATGTGGCTCGGCCCCACGCTGGCCGGCCCCTCGGGCGGCGTGCGCTACCGCGCCCTCGTGAACCCGAGCGTCAGCGGTGCGGTCGCGGTGAAGGCCGACGGAAGCAGCGTGGTGCTCGGCGACGGCCCGGCATCCGTGACGCTCACGCTCGTGAGCGATGCCGACGTGGTGGATGCGCGAGTCACGTCTTCGGGTGACATCGTCGTGCTGCAGACCGACGGCAGCATCACCGCGGCCGGCGGGCGCGGCCTCAGCTGCGCGCCGTCGACCACGTTCTGGCCCGCCGTGGGCTTCGCCCTCACCGGCGGCGGCCGCGGCGCGTGGATCGCCGCCAGCAACGGCGCCGTGACCGGGTGCGCCACGGCACCGACGCTCGCGTCGACACCGCTGGCGCTGGACGCACCGGTGGTCGGCATCGCCGCCTCGGCCGATGGCGGTGGCGCGCTGCTGCTGACCGCGTCGGGCGAGGTGCGGGCGCTGGGTACCGTGCGGGCGCGCGGCGACGGCCACGCCGAGACGAGTCGCTTCGTCGCCATGGAAACCACGGCCGACGGCTACTGGCTGGCGCGCGCCGACGGCGAGGTGCAGGCCTTCGGCGACGCACCCGCGCTGGGGGACGTGCAGCCGGCGAGCGGCACCGTGGTCGACCTGGCCGCCACGCCCGACGGTGCCGGCTACCGCGCCCTCACCTCGACCGGCACGGTGCTGAGCGCCGGGCCGGTCGCACCGATCGGTGGCGAGCCCGCCGGCGGCGTCGCCCTGGTGGACGACACCTTCGAGACGCCCACGGGGTGGACGACCTGGTGGGGTCCGCCGTTGCCCGAGCCCGCGGCCGTGGCCCACACCGGCACCGGAGCCCTGCGCGTGCCCGGGCACTGGAGCACGTTCGCCAACGTGACCCGCACGATCGAGGGGCTGCAGGGCGGTCGAAGCTACGAGCTCAGCTACTGGGTGAACGGTGACGCCGTGGTCGGCGGCCAGTTCAACTGGTCCGACCCCGACTGGCGGAACGTCACGTCGGGTCGGCTGCCCCGTACACCCATGACCGCAGGTACCTGGACGCAGGCCAAGGTGCAGCTGACGGCCCCGGCCGGCGCGCAGCGCTTGTGGCTCGGCCTGTTCGCGCCGTCCGACTTCGTGCTCGACGACGTGCAGCTGCGCGGCGCGCCCGGCAGCGGCGGTGGCGTCACGACGCCGCCGGTGACGACGGCGTCGCCCGGCACCACCGCCCCCGGCACGACCACGCCCGCAACTACGGGCCCCGGCGCCACCACGCCGACCACGACACCGTCGCCCGGGCCCACCACGACCGCACCGCGCCCGCCCGCCACCACGGTGCGGCCGACGCCGCGGGTGGGGCGCCCGCCGTCGGGTCCCGACGAGATCGATGCCCGTGTGTGTGGCAGCAGTCGTCTGTTGGGTGGGCCGATCTCGGCCGCCGCCGCCGGCGCCCTGTATCCCGGGCGCACGGTGGTGACGGTGCCGGCGGGTGACGACTCGGGTGTGTTCTCGGGCGGTGCGGGCACGGTGTACTGGTTGGCGCCGGGTCGCCACACCCTGGGTTCGTCGCCGTTCGGGCAGGTTCAACCGAAGGATGGTGACGTGTTCATCGGTGCGCCGGGTGCGGTGCTCGACGGCGCTGGCGTGAACCGTTACGCGTTCGTGGGTCATGCCCAGCGGGTGGCGATCCGGTACTTGACGGTGACGGGGTTCGATGCGCCGGTGAACGAGGGTGTGGTGAACCACGACTCGGGCGACCATTGGTTGATCGAGTTCTCGACGGTCCGGGCCAATGGTGGGGGCGGGATGATGGCCGGGAGTGGTCAGGTGGTGCGCCAGAGCTGTCTGGCCGAGAACGGCCAGTACGGGTTCAACGCGTACCAGGGCGGTGATGGGATCGCCGATGTGGTGTTCGACCACAACGAGATCATGGGGAACAACACGGGTGATTGGGAGGTGCGTCAGCCCGGTTGTGGGTGTACGGGTGGCGGCAAGTTCTGGGCTGTGCGCGGGGCGCGGATCACGAACAACTGGGTGCATGACAACCATTCGGTGGGGTTGTGGGCTGATACGAACAACGTCGATTTCCTGTTCGAACGCAACGTGGTGGACCACAACGACAACGTGGGGATCTGGTACGAGATCAGCTACAACGCCCGCATCGTCGACAACCTGCTCACCCGGAACGGCTGGGTGTCGGGTCGGAGCAACCAGGGGGCGCCGGCACCGGCGATCTACCTCTCGGAGTCGGGGGGCGACAGCCGGTTGTCCACGAAGAACGCCGGTGCACCGCTCATCGAGATCATGGGGAACCAGTTGGTCGACAACTTCTCGGGGATCACGCTGTACGAGAACACGAACCGGTTCTGCAACTCGAACGGGAACTCCTCGACCGGGTACTGCACCCCGTTCGTGGGGAACGGCAAGATCCCCGCACCCCAGCAGTACGGGTACGGCCAACCGATCAACCCGAACCACCAGTGCACGGCCCCCGGCATCGCCAGCGAACCCCTGTTCACCGACTGCCGGTGGCGCACCCAGCACGTGTCGATCCACGACAACGACCTGTCGTTCGACCCCGGGGGTGTGCCGTGCGCCGGGAAGTTCTGCGGTGCCATGTCGCTCTACGGCAGCGGGGCCGACAACCAGGCCTGGCAGCCCTACACGGTGGCCGGCACGCTCGACGCCCTCACGTTCGGGCAGGACAACCGGTGGCGCAACAACGTGTACCGGGGGCCGTGGCGGTTCATGACCCGCTTCGGCGACCAGGTCGACCAGGGCACCTGGCGGGGCACCTACGCCCAGGACCAGGGCAGCACCTTCGGCTGAGGCCGTCGGGTGCACCGCTCCCACACGGCGGGGTCGGGTCGCCCAACTCGACCCGAGCCCCGCCGCTCACCCAGGGAGATCGCAAAGTACGGGGGAGAGATACCGTCAGCTGCGACCGGCTTCATCGTCGCGGTCATGTGTTGCGATCCCGCGCCATGACCGTTGTCCTTTGCCGCTAGGACTGAAGCCGTCCGGTCGGGTGAGCGTGGATCCGATGACGGTCGCGTGGATACCTCGGCGACGTCCGGCCTGGTCAGCGGGCGTCACCCTGGCATCGGTGGCCGACGGCGCTACGCGACCTGGAACTTGTAGCCGAGACCGCGGATCGTGAGCAGCCGCACGGGGTGATCGGGGTCGTCCTCGATCTTGGAGCGGATGCGGCGGATGTGGGCGTCTACCAACCGGCCGTCACCCAGGTACTCGTAGCCCCAGACCCGCTCGAGCAGCTGGTCGCGGCTGAGCACCTGGTTCGGGTGGTTGGCGAACTCGCACACGAGCCGGAACTCGGTCTTGGTCAGCGCCACCTGCTCGCCGTGGCGCAGCACGACGCCCTCGGTCTCGCGGACCTCGAGGTCGCCGAAGCGGCGGATCTCCTCGGCCTCGAGCTCCTGGTAACCGGCCCGGCGCAGCACGGCCCGGATGCGGGCGCACAGCGCCTTGGTGATGACGGGCTTGGTGACGAAGTCGTCGGCGCCCGCTTCGAGCCCGGCCACGAGGTCGTGGGTGTCGTCCTGGGCGGTGACGATGATGATCGGCACCATGCTCTTGGCCCGGATGCGGCGGCACACCTCGTAGCCCGACAGGTCGGGCAGGCGGATGTCGAGCAGCACCACATCGGGCGACTGCAGGGCGGTCTCGCTGATGCCGGTGCGCCCGTTGGCGGCTTCGAGCACCTGGTAGCCCTCGTCCTCGAGCGACAGGCGCAAGGCCTCTCTGACCTCGGCATCGTCTTCGATGAGCAGCAGCGTGTTCATGGACCCTTCGACGGCGAGAGAACGCCGGGAAGGTCGTCCCTGGTGATGCGCCCGGTCGCGAGCGAGCCGTTGGACCGAGGGACATCGATCGGCGTGCCGCTGAGCTCGAACACTACCTGGCCGATGCCCGGTTGTGCTGTCAGCGTGTAGACGAGTTGGGCCACGCCGAGCTGCTGCTCGCCGACCGGTAGGCGCTCGGTGAACTCGGTCGTCAGGTCGACCCGGGCGACGCCGCCGGTGGCGCTCACCGACTGCACGTGCTCGGGCTTCACGACCGAGCGCAGCCCACTCGGCACGTCGGTGGACAGCGCCCCGGCGCCCAGGGCGGCGATGACGTCGGTGAGCCCCGGCTCGAGGGTGCGCGCTCGGGTGACGGCCACCAGCTTCCCGTCGCGCACGAAGAACAGGTTCTCGGCGAAGGTGGGGGCCGCGGTGGTGCTCGTGGTCGTGCTGGCCACGGTCGACGGCGGTGCGGTGGTCGACGGCGGTGCGGTGGTCGACGGTGGCGCGGTGGTGGTTGGCGTCGTGCGGGGTGTGGTCGTGGTGGTGGTCGGGGGCAGCGTGGTGGTCGTGGTGCTCGTGCTGGTGGTGGCACCCAGACCGAAGGGCACCTGCGCAGGGTCGACCTCGTGAAACTTGGTCTCGCCCCGCACCGCGCACCCACCCAGGCCGATCACCAGCACCGCCAGGGCCATGCGGCGTCGAGGACCGAACGCGATCATGTGGCGATGCGCCACGGCAGCCGCAGCACGAACCGGGCGCCCCCGCCCCTGCGGTCCTCCACCGAGACCGAGCCGCCCATGCGGGCGGCGTGTTCGGCCACCAGGGCCAGGCCCAGGCCCGACCCGGGCCGTTCCGACGCGCCCCCGCCCCGATGGAAGCGGTCGAAGATCACGAGCCGCTCGCCGGCCGGCACGCCGGGCCCGGCGTCTTCGACCGTGATGATGAGGTGCTGGTCGACCCCGGCCGCGCTCATGGTGACGGCGCCGCCGGCGTGGACCTTGGCGTTGTCGAGCAGGTTGCCGACGACGCGTTCGAGCCGCCGCCGGTCGAGCAGCACGGGTCGCCCGACGATGGACGGGGTGCACTCGACGAGCAGCTGGTCGGCCCCGCGCTGGCGGGCGATGCGGGTCAGCAGGTCGTCGAGCACGACCTCGTCGGAGCTGTTGCGGTCGGCGCCGGCGTCCATGCGCGACAGCTCGAGCAGGTCCTGGGTGACGCGGTCGAACCGGTCGACCTTACGCAGCAACAGGTCGAGGGCCTGCTTGGCCCGGTCGGACAGCTCGTCGCGGCGACGTTCCAGCACCTCGGCCGAGTTGCGCACCGCCGCGAGCGGGGTGCGCAGCTCGTGGCTCACGTCGGCGGCGAAGCGGGCCTCCTGCTCGATGCGGCGCTGCACCACGTCGGCCATGGAGTTGAAGGCGACCACCAGGCGGGCCAGGTCGGCGTCGGACTCGGCCGGCAGTCGCGTGTCGAGGCCGCCGGCCGACAGCTCCGACGCCGCCTGCGAGACACGCCGCAGCGGTCGCAGCACCCGCCGGCTCGACCACGTGCCGAGGAGCACGCCGCCCACCGTCGCCACGGTGGATCCGAGGATCAGCGAGGCCCGCAGGGTCTGGAGCGTGCGCTCCAGGGTCGCCAGCGGGAACAGCTCCAGGTACGAGGCCCCCGCCTCGGGCAGGGCGACGGTGACGACCTGGTACGACTTCCCGCCGGCCTCGATGCGCTGGCGGCCCGTGCGGCTCTCGGCGACGGCGGTGGTGACCGTGCGGGGC
>JANMAT010000172.1:0-61220 GCA_031359995.1 Actinomycetes bacterium | reverse complement strand
CGGCGACGGCAACGTGCATGTGTCGGTCCTGCAGAAGGACGAGGCGGTGCGCAAAGCGTTCCTGCGCGAGGTGTTCGCCGCCAGCATCGGCGATCGGCGGTGTGGTGTCGGCCGAGCACGGCATCGGCACCGAGAAGGTCGGCGCGTTCCTGGAGCTGGAAGATCCGATGAAGGTCACGCTCAGGGGCGAGATCAAGAAGGCGTTCGACCCTCTGGGCATCCTGCATCCCGGTGTGCTCTTCGGCACCTGACCAGGTGGTGTCGGCGCGCGTATCCGGAGGCCCGTTCGCTTCTCCCATCACGCGGAACGGGAACTTGCCACGCGGCATACCCTGACCTCAGGGGAAGAAGCGGGGCGTGAGGGGGTTCGCGTGGCTCGTCGTCGGCATCAACGGTGGTGGTTCTGGCTGGAAACCATCGGCGCGTCCGTGGCCACGGCCACGTTCGTCTTCGCGCTGTTCTGGCCGCGGTGGCTCGAGTCGCTGTTCGAAGCCGACGTCGACGGGGGCGACGGCAGCGCCGAGCTCGCCATCGCCGTCGTCGCGCTCCTGATCGCCATCGCCAGCTCACTGGCGGCGCGCCGCCAGTGGGTCCGGACGCGGGCCGACCGAACGGCACCGTCCCGTGCCGCGTGATCCCGGCGGTGTCTTCGGCGAGGCTCACCTCGAGGATCTGCTCGATCCGGCCCTGTTGCGCAAGGTCCTGAGCCGCCTGCAGGTGGTCACGGGTCGCACCGGGGTCGCCCCCGGTCGCACCGTGCCACCCGTGAACGCCAACCCCGACGCGCTGACCAAGCTGTTGCCCACCGCGCTGCTGGTGGCGGCCGGGCTCGACCGGGCCACCACCCCGTCACCGCCACCCCCGCTGCTGTGGGACGACGGTACGAACCAGCTGCTCGTGCACCTGGCGGCGGCATCGGTGCGCACCGGGTCGGGCTTCATCGACCTCACGCTGCTGGTGGAGTGCGATCAGACCGGGCGGGTCGAGGTGGTCAGCACGTTCCTGACCGCCACCCCCGATCGACCCGGTGGGGTGGTGTGGGCCACCGAAGACCGTCCCCGCGGCGACGCAACGGTCGTGAACCGCTGGGGTGACGCGCTGGTGGCCCTCGGGTGGCGCACCCTGCTGGAGCTGTTGCGCACGGTGTCGGCCGCGCAGGGCACCGACACCTTCGGCCGGCCCCTCGTGGCCAGCACGGCGGTGGCGGGTCCCGACGGGCTGATGATCACGGCGATGGGCGCCCACCCGTTCATGACGACGGGGACCCCGTGAACCCGCTCGACGTCCTGTCGCCCGAGATCGTCGATCTGTGCACGGCCATCGGCCTCGTGCACGCCACCGGGGACGGACCGGCGTTCGACTCGGACTGGTTCGGCGACCCGGGGCCACGCGTGGCGCGGGCGCTGGCCGACGATGGCCGCCGTGCCGCACTCGTCCGCTTCGTCGAGGCGGTGCGCCGCGGTGGCCAGGGTGGTGGCGGCCGCGAGGGTGACGGAGCGGGCGTCACGCTGCTCACGGTGTTCGATGCCGGCGAGCTCGGGGGACCGCCGCTGCGTCTGAGCGTCGCCCTCGACGACCGACCCACCGAGTACGTGGAGGTCGGCCTGGCCGTGTCGTACGCGACCACCACACCGGCCACGACGATCGAACTGGTCGTGCCGCTGTACCGCACGGGCAAGGCCGACGGGGCCACCGTGCGCCCGGTGAGCGAGCCCTTCGCGTTGGCCGCCGGGGCCCCCATCCGCCTCACGGCGGCGATCGACCTGGGTGCGGTGCCGCCCGACGCCTCGGGCTTCGCCCTGGGCTCGGTGACGGCGACGGTGGGCGTGGCGGTCACGGGCACCGTCGGGCCCACGATCGACATCGCGCTCGGTGGCCTGCGCCTCCCCGGCTCGACCGCGCCCATCGACCTTCGCCTCGGCGGGCCCGACGCGTCGGTGGACGACGCGCTGCTCTCCCTCGTGCTCGGCGTGGTGCGCGCCGGTGCCGCGTCGCTCGGTGCCGACGGTCCCGCGGTGCTCGCCGCCCTCGACCTCGTCGGGCTGGGCGATGACCCGGCGATCCCGCCGCTGTCGATGGAGGCCATCGCCGCCCAGGGCGTCGGCGCGCTCCGGGCCTGGTTCGCCACGACCATGGCCGATGCGACCGTCAGGGACGCCTGGCTCGGCGCGCTCCACGGCGTCGTGGGCGGCACCCTCGGCGCCGGCGAGTTGCGCGTGGCCCTCGGCGGCGGGCCGGTGGTCCTCGTGGTGGGTGTGGCGTCGGTGCCGGGTCCCGACGGCCACCTGCGCGTGACCCCTCATGTCGGACTGGAGCTGAGCACCGTCGTCGGGGCCGGCCCCGGCGCCGTGCGCATCGGGGCGCGCGCCTCGATCGACATCGTCACGGTCGACCTGTTTGACGGCACGCTAACGCCACTTCCCGACGTCGAACTGCTCGTCGAACTGACCGGCGACGGGGCTCGCCTGCTGGCCACCGGCCCGGTGCAGATCGGCACGGTCGAGCTCGGCGTGGCCCGTCACGCCGACGGCGTGGTACCCGTGCTGCGCCTGCTCGACGTGGTGGCCGGCGGCGCCACCCACGAGGTGGTCGACCTGTCGAGTGCCGATGCCGTGATGGCCGCCGCGGGCGAGGTGGCCGGCGACCTCGCCCGCACCGCGCTCGACGCCTTCGCCGCCGGTGCCCATCTGAAGGCGCTGCTCGGGTTGGAGCCGGCCGGTCCGCTCGACGCGCTCGACGCCGGGCGCCTGTTCGTCGACCCGCTCGGCGAACTACGGCGGTGGTGGACCGCGCTGGTGACCACCAACGCCGCCGAGGTGCCCGCGGTGCTCGGCCACCTGCGCGACCTCGTCGCCCACGACGAGAAGGTCGCCCTCCCGAGCGTGCCGGCCAGCGTGGCCGCACCGATCAGCGGGAGCGGCACCGAAGCCGACCCGTGGCAGGTGCCGCTCGTCGGCCGGGTCGCCCTCGACGTCTGGGTGGCGGCGTCCACGCTCGTGGTCGCCGTCGATCTCGGCTTCCGGATCGACGACCTCGCCGGAGGCTGCACCGTCGTCACCACGTCGGCCCGAGCCGAGCTGGTGGCGATCGATCTCGTCGCCGGGCACGCCCGGCTGCTGAGCGGCGTGGCGTGGCGCACCGAGCTGCGCGGCCGCGGCCAGCCCGACACGCGCCTGTCGCTCGGGCCCGTCGTCATCGTGGCCGACGCCATCGCGCTGACGGCCCGGTGGACCGCGACGACCGGCTTCGCCGTGGCGCTCGAGTCCCCGGGGCTGGCCGCCGAGGTCGACGGGACGCGCGTGCCCCTCACACTGCCGACCGCGGCCACCTGGCGCACCGCCGCGCTCGTCGACATCGAGCACCTCGTGGGCGTGGTCGGTGCGAGCAACCCGCACGGATGGTTGAACGACGTCGTCGGCCTGCTCGGGTGGCGACTCGGCGACGACGAGCCGGCCGCCCACCGTCTCGCCCTCGACGACCTCGTGGCCACGCCCGGACCGGCGCTGCAGGCGTGGGCCCTCGCCGTGATCACCGACCAGGGCCTCCTCGATCGTGCTGCGCAGGCCCTGGCGCGGGTGCTCACCGGCTCCTCACACGGCATCGAGGGCGCGTTCACCGGCAGGGGCACACCGTCGGACCCGTGGTTGCTGCCGCTCGGCCGTGGCGACGCGGCGCCGGCGCTGGCCATCGCTCTCGGCCCCGACGGCCCGCGCCTGGCGCCGTCGATGACGTCCGACGCGCTGCGCACCTGGCGCCCCGGCCTGGCCGGTCTGCCGGCGGCCGGCTTGGCCCGCGCCGTAGTCGACGAGGGTGCCGCCGCCGACGACGTGGCCGCGCTCGGGCGGGGCCGCACCGCGCTGGCCGAGGGCCTCGCCGACCTCGGGGCGCGCGTCGTGGCCACCGACGTGCTCGTGGCCGCGCCGCCCGCCACGCCCATCGGTGTCACGGTCGTGGCCCACCCCGCCGTGGCGTTCGATGCGTGGGCGACCCTGGACGTGGCCACCGCGCTGGCCGCCGACCCGCCGGCCGGCGCGGCGGTGGTGCGAGTGGCGATCGGTGCACCGACCGACCACCCGTGGCCCTCGGCGCCCCCCGGGCGCGTCGTCGACCTGAGCGCGCCGGCGCTCGCGCCGGAATCGTTCACCGTGGCGAGCCCGGCCGCGGGGGAGTGGTTCGTGGTGCTCGGTCGGCGGGCCGACACGTCGCTCGGCACCACCGACCCGAGCGGCGTGCTCGGCCAAGCGGCTCGCCTGGCGCGCATCGTCGCCGCCCTCGGCGCCGGGCGGGAGGTCGTGCTCGTGGCCATCGGAGGGGCCGGCCACGCGGCGCGCCTCGTCGCCGACGGCCAGCCGGCGGTGACCCACCTGGTGACGCTGGGCGCGCCGTGGAGCGCGGTCGCTTTCGACACGGCCCGTCTCGGCGTGTCGGGCGACGCGCTGCGTCTGCTCGCTGCACTGCTGCCGGCCCCCGATCCGACGGAGCCCGACGACGCCGACCTGGCCCTCGGTCGGGCCATCGTGCAGGGGCTGCTCGACACCCGGCGTCAGTTCGACCTGGAGGCGCCGCGGCCCACCGTCGCGGTGCGGGCCGGACTCGCGGTGCGGGCCTGGTTCGGCGCGCTCGACCAGGGGACCGTCGATCGGGCTTTCACCGCGGTGGTCGCCGCCGGCCTGGCCGGTCGGGCCCGGCAGCGTGCCGAGCGCGCCCTCGCCCCCGCCGCCGACGTACGGGCGTCGCTGCGCATCCCGGTGGGCGGCGGCGTGCCCGCGTCGGGTCACGGCATCGTGGTGCGTGGCCATCTGGAGCTCGGGCTGTCGGCGGCGTCGTTCGCGGCGCCGGCGCTCGCCGCCGCGCCGGGCGTGCGCGTGCACCTGGAGCTGGCCGACACCGACGCCTGGCTCGTGGGCGGTCCGGGCACCACGCCGGCCGAGGGTGCCGCGCCGCTCGAGGTGCGCCGGCTCGAGGTCGATGTCGACGTACGCCTCGACGGGACGACCAGCACGGCCTCGCTCACGCTGCACGAGGTGGCCGCCCTCGGCGCCTACCGCGACCGGATCGTGGTTGCGCGCAACGGCGTGGTCAGCGGCACGACCGAGGACCTGCCGTTCCTCCCCGAGGGGCGCGCCGCGCTGGGCGCCGTCCTCTCCCGGGTGCGGGCGCAGTCCGGCGGGGCCACGGGAGCGCTCACCGCGCTGCTCGACGGGCTCGGTCTCACCACCGCGACCGGACTGGTGCCTGACGCGCTCACCGCGCTGCTGCACGAACCGGCGCCGTTCGTCGCCACCCGCCTGGCCACGGTCGAGGGGCGCACCGCGGTGTCCCAGGCCCTGGCCGCGCTCATCGGCGGTGCCACGCGCACCGGCGATGTCGTGACCTTCACCGTCGGCCCGGTCATGGCCACGGTCGATCTGGCGGCGCGCCGGGCCAGCGTCGAGGCGGCCAGCACGGTGGGTGCCCTGCCGTGGACGCTCTCGCTCACCGGTCTCGGGGGCCCGACCTCGGGCGCGCTCGTGGTCGGTGCGCCGCTGGTGAACGGCGGCGCGGTACGGCTGGAGCTGGCGCCGCTGCGGGTCAGCCTGGTCGATGTGGCGGCCGACGGTTCCCCCCGCTCGGCGCGCCTGTGGCCCGACCCGGACCTGGACGGCGTCGTGGGCTACGCCGAAGCGGCGCTGCCCGCCGAGGCGGTGCGGCTGGTGCTCGGTGCGGTGCGGGCCCTCGACGCCCCGGTGGGGCTGGCCATCGACTCGTTGGCCGCCGCTCTCGGCGTGCTGGGCCCGGCCGACGGCGGGGGCGGGCGGCGCCCGATCCTGGCTCCCGTCGCCCTCTTCGACGATCCGGGTGCGTGGTTGCGCCGCCACGTCCTGGCCGGTGGTGGCGGGCTCATCGTCGCCGGCGCCGTCGACCTGCTGGAGGCGCTCAAGCCGTTCCTCCGGTTGACAGGCACACCGCGCGGCCACTGGCCCGTGGTGGCCGGCGTCGATCTCACCGTCACCGCCGGCGCCACCGGTCCGACCATCGGCATCACCGTCGACCCGACGGTGTGGTTGGGCAACGCCGAGCGCGTGCCGTTCGCCGCGGGCGTCACGCTGGCGCTCACCGTGCCCGCCACGGGAGCACCGTCAGCGGCGCTCGAGGTGTTCGTCGGTCTGGCCGAGGCGACCCCGTCGGGCCTCCACCGCCGCGCCGTCCACGTCAGCCTGGCCGACGGCGTGGTCACCGCCTTCCTGCGTCCGACCGCGGGCGCCGACATCGCCCTGTTCCCCGGCGCCGCCGGACTCGGCGCACTGCTGGGGAGCGCCACCGTCGACCTCCTGTTGCCCAAGGTGCTCGACGAGCTCGCCGCGCTCGACGGGAGCCCGGTGCGCCGACAGGTCGCCGCCCTCGTCAGCGCGCTCGGGCTCGGCCTCGACGTGGTGACGCGGCCGGCGGCTTCACCGGTGCGCTTCGACGGCGCCAAGCTGCACGAGCTGGCCGATCGGCCGGGGCCACGGCTCGCCGACCGCGCCGTGGCTCTCGTGGCCCAGATCGTGCCGGCGTTGCACCCCCTGCTCCAGCAGCTGCCCGGCGCGCCCTCCGCCGTGATGGACGGGAGCGACCTGGTGCTCACCGTGCGGACCGTGACGGTGCGGGTCCAGCCCGATCCGCTGCAGATCAGCGTGAGCGGCACGGTCACCGGCCTGCCGATCATCGGGGCGGCGGGTGGCTCGTTCGTGGCCGACGCCAGTGGCCTCGCCGGCTGGTCCGTGAGCGTCGGGCCGGCACGCTTCGACCTGGACGGGCCCGTGCTGCGCCCGTTCGTGCGGGCCGAACGGGCGGGGAGCGCCGGCTGGGAGGTGGACCTCGGCCTCGCCCTCGACGACGCCGCCGTCGCCGACGTCGGCCATCAGGAGCTCTTCGCCCGCTGGCAGGAGAGCGCCGGCCTGGCGGTGGTCGCCCGCTCGCACACCGGCGCCGGCGACGACGACCGCACCGATGCCGGCACCATCGCCCTGTTCGCGGCCGACGCCATGCTCGAACTGCTGGGCAACCACATCGTCGCCCTCGGCGACGTCGCCCTGTTGCTGGACCGCACGGTCGGCGGCGCGAGCGTGCGCTCGCTGCTGCAGGGTTCGATCCTGTCCGACACCGACGACCATCGCCTGCGGCCGGCGCCCATCGGTCACCTGCCCGGCAGCCTGTTCGTGCTGGCCCGCAAGCTCGCCGGTGCCCTGCCCGCCGTGTCGCTCGGTGGCATCTTCACGGTGGCGCTGGTGGATCAGGCCGGCGTGCTCGGCGTTCGGCTCGACGTGAGCGATCCGAACCGAGGGTTGGAGCTCAACCCCGGCGCCGACGTGGTGCTGTCGCTGGTGACCGACGCGTCGTGGATCGAGCCGCCGTCGGGGACCCCGCCTCCCGCCGGCATCGTCATCGACATCGTCCACGTGAACGCCGATGCCGTGCCGGTGGTGACCCCGCACCCCGGCATCGCCGTCAACGGTGTCGGCGTGCGCATCGCCAAGAGTGCGGGGCCGTTGCTCGACGCCGGGTTGCGGCTCGACGCGGTGGCCGTCCACCTGTTCGGCAGCCTCGAGCCGGGCAGCGGCAGCGGCGGCGTGGCGGTGTCGGGCGGCATCAACCTGGCCCTCGAAGGGTTGGCCGTGCCGCTCGGCGCCGGCGGAGGCGACAACGCCGTGGCCCAGGGCGTCATGAAGGACGCCGGTGGTTCGGGCGCGCCGCCCACGCCGAAGTTCAGCCCTGCCGTCGCGGTGCAGGCCCACGACGGGGTCGATGGCGTGGCCGTGTCGCTGCGCGCCGGCAGCGGCGACGGGCCGTGGTACCTGCCGATCCAACGGGCGTTCGGGCCCGTGTACCTCGAGCAGGTCGGGCTCGGAACGGGCTACACCGGCACGAGCCCGCGGCAGCTCGACTGGGTGTCGGTGTCGCTCGACGGCAGCGTGTCGCTGTTCGGCATCACCGCCAGCGTCGACAAGCTGCGCCTCACCTACCACGTGAACCAGCCGTTCTTCAGCGCGTCGTCGTGGGCGGTCGACCTCGACGGTTTCGCCATCGCCAGCGACATCGGTGGGCTCACGCTCGTGGGCGCGCTCGTGCGGTCGCCGCTCACCGGCGGGCTGAAGGGCGTCGAGTACCTCGGCATGCTGAAGATCGGTTTCAGCGGCTACGGCGTCGATCTGTTCGGTGGCTACGCCAACCCCACCGACGGCAACGGCAGCTTCGCGTCGTTCTTCGCCTTCGGAGCGCTGCACGCACCCATCGGCGGCCCGCCGGCGTTCTTCATCACCGGCATCGGCCTCGGTCTCGGCATCAACCGGGCGCTCGAACCGCCGTCGATGGACACCATCACGAGCGACCCCTTCCTCGTGGCCATGAAGGCGCTCGGGCCGGCGCCCGATCCGAAGGTGCAGCTCGAGGCCATGCGGACCAAGTTCACGCCGCAGCGCGACGAGTACTGGGTCGCAGCCGGCATCAGCTTCACCAGCTTCGTGCTCATCAGCGGCGAGGTCGTCGTCACGGTGGCCTTCGGTGACGGCCTCGACATCACCGTGCTCGGTCTGGCCCGCGCCGAGCTGCCGGCGCCCGCGCTCACCCTCGTGTCGATCGAGCTGGCGCTCCTGGCCCGCTTCTCCACGAAGGAGGGCGTGCTGCTCGTGCAGGCGCAGCTCACCGAGAACTCGTGGCTGCTGTCGCCGTCCATCCGCCTCACCGGTGGCTTCGCCTTCGCCACGTGGTGGAAGGGTCCCAACGCCGGCCAGTTCGTCGTCACGATGGGCGGCTACCACCCGAAGTTCCACCATCCGGGCTACCCGACGGTGCCGAGGCTCGGTTTCCGCTGGCAGCCGATCGACAACGTCAGCATCGTCGGCGAGAGCTACTTCGCCCTGTGCTCGGAAGCGCTCATGGCCGGCTCGTCGTTCGAGGCGTCGGCCCACTTCGGCCCGGCCCATGCCCGCCTGTCGTTCGGGGTGGACGGCATCGTGTTCTTCGACCCGTTCTGGTTCTCGGTGTCGGCCTTCGCCGACATCAGCGCCGGGATCCGGATCTGGTTGCTGTTCGGCACGGTCGACATCGAGATCTCGCTGGGCGCCTACGTGGAGGTCAGCGGCCCGCCCATCCACGTGACCGGGCACTTCGAGATCTGCGGGTTCGAGGTGCCGTTCGAGTTCGGCGACACCGGCAACCCCGAGGACAACGCGCTGAACGCGGGGGCGTTCCGCGACAAGTACCTGCGGGCGTCGTCGGACGCCCAGGTCATCCAGGCCTCGGTCGGGCGCGGCGCGGTCACCGCCGGACGCAAGACCGACGGCGGGCCGCAGAAGGTCCCCGACGGCAGCCCCACCAACCCGTTCCTGGTGATCCCCGAGTTCGAGCTGGTGCTGATCTCCACGGCCCCGGCGATCGACATGGCCCTGGAGCACACGGGCGCGGCGACGGTGTCGTTGCGCGTGGACGCCCCCGCCGTGGGCGTCGCCCCCATGCTCAGCCACACGTTGACCTCGCGGCTCCACGCCGACCTGGAACGTCTCGGCACGGACAGCGTGTTCGACCTTGACGGGTTGCACCTGCGGGCGCGCCCGGCCGGTGCCTTCCCCAAGGGCGTGTGGGGCGAGGCCCAGGACATGAAGACGCCGAAGGTGCCGGCGGGCGAGACGGTGCCGGCGAGCGACGGCTTCACGGTCTCGGCCGTGCTCGACGAGTCGATCTTCACCGGCGCGCCGGCGATCGACTACCACCAGGTCGAGCTGCCCTTCGGCGGGCGCAAGCCGCTGCCGTTCGTGACGAACCGGGCCAGGACCGACGCCCGCCTCGCCGCCGCCCAGCAGCTGCGCACCATGGCCGACGCCGTTCGGCCGGCCGCCCACGATCTGGACGCCCGCTTCAACGTGGCGGCCCGCGTGCTGGACGCCGGCGGCTACGGCGCCCTCGGCGTGGCCTCGCTGCGGGGCGAGCGGGCGTCGGCGCCCACGTTCGGTTCCCTGGCCGATGATCTGGCGCCCACGCCCGACGCGGTGTCGAGCGCGGTCGACACCGTTGCGGTCGACCGCACCCCGCCCGGTCGGCCCTTCGTCGGGCCGATGGTGAAGGCCGTGCTCGGTTCGCCGTTCACGCTGGCGACCGACGCCGCCGCGGTCACGACCGTGCGCGACCGCGCCGCGGCCCTGGTTGCACCCGTGCCGAGCCTGGCGACCATGCGGGCTCAGGTGGCCCGGTTCGCGCCGGCGTCACTGGTGGTGCAGTCCCGGGCCGCGGCGATCGCCGGCAAGTCGCTGCTGCCCACCGGTGCCGCCGCCGTGACCCGCCTGGCCACCGCGCCCACCGCGGCGATCGCCAACGCCCGCCCCGACCCTGCGGCCGCCGCCCGCCTGCGGGCCATGACGGCAGGCTTGGGCGATGCGAGCTCCTCGCTGCGAGAGGGCGAGCTGGCCATCGTCACCGTGGCCAGCCGGCCGACCGGCCCGCTCGACGACCAGCTCGTGGTCGGCGGTGGCGCCGTGCGCGTCATCGCCCTGGCCAGCGGTGGCAACGTGCTCTTCGACGACGTCGTCGGTGGGGACGGGAACGACACCACGGTGACCGTGCCGCGCAAGACCGAACGCGTGGTCGTGGCCGCCCTGGGCCCGCAAGCCAACGTGGGCGGACCACTGCACGGCTGGTACAGCGGCCAGAGCGTGCCCCTGATCGGCTGGGACATCGCCATGGCCGCCGGCGCGCTCGTGACCTTCGCCAACCACAAGGCCACGGACAACCGTGAGCGCCGTGACGGCGGGTGGGCCAGCACGCGCGACCTCACCGCGGCGGCGCGAGTGGTGACGCGGTTCGATGCGCCCGTCACGGCGGTGGCGGTGGCGGTCGACGATCCGGCACGGGCGGCGGGCCCCGACGCGGCGTCGACGGTGGCGATCGCCCTCACGGGGGCGGTACGGGCCGTGGGGCCCGACGGCATCGTGCTGGCGCCCGTGGTGCTCGTGCAGGGGCCGCGCACGATGCTGCTGTACGCCGTGGTGCCCCAGCCCGACCCGGCCGCCCTGGATCCGAGCGTGCTCGTGGTGGTCGACGGCACACGCGCCGGTCACCTGGCCGGCGTGGCCGGTCTGGTGGGCACGGTCGACGACCTGGCGCGCGCGCTGGCCACGTCGGGCTTCGATGCCGCCGTGGCCGCCGCCCTGCCCGGCGGGAGCGGCCGCCGCCGGTTCGGCTGGCGCGGTGGTGACCCGGCCGGCCCCGGGGGCCCGGTCGGTGCCCCGGTGGCACCGACGAAGAAGACGAAGAAGACGGCACCAGCCAAGCAGACGCGGAAGAGGGGCTGACATGCCACAGGTCGGGTTCTTCGAGCTGTACCCCGAGGCGCGCCCGGCGCTCCCGGCGGGGTCGTACCTGCTGGCCGCCGACCACGACCTGACCGCGGTCCCGCCGCACAACGCGCCGGGCGACATCAGCGTCGACGGCTCGGACTTCACCTTCCGCATCGTGTCGCCCCGGTACACGATGCCGCCCGATCAGATCCTGTCCACCTTCCCGCCCGCCGCGGCCGTGGGCGACTGGCGCGAGCGCCTGCCCCAGATCGTCTTCAAGCGCCGCACCCTCCCGTGGGAGCGCAACCCCGACCCGGCCGCACCGTTCGAGTCGGCCCCACCGTGGCTGGCACTCGTGGTGCTGGCCGAGGGCGAGGGTGTGCTCAGCGGCGACGTGCCCGTCAGCCAGTGCATCACGCCCGGCCGCACGCTCGACGCCGACGACGACACCTCCACCGGCCGGTACCTCGAGGTCCGCGAGTCGATCGTGCAGAAGATCTTCCCGACGGTCGAGGACCTGCGCCTGTTGGCCCACGTCCGCAAGGTGAACCTGGACGACACCGAGCTGGCCCTGAACGACGACGACGGCTTCCTCGCGGTGGTGGCGGGGAACCGTCTGCCCCAGCCCGGTCCCGCCGGCGACGACGGTGTGCCCACGTCGGTGAAGTACACCGCCTACCTGCTGAACGTGGAGGGTCAGCTCGACCTCCTGCCCACCACCGAGACCACCGAGTCCGAGCAGGCGTTCGTCACGCACATGCCCGAGCTGCTCCAGTCGGAGCTGTTCGCGGCCCCGGCCGCAGGGCCGAGCGACGTGCTGGTCATGCACGGCATCGAGCGTGCCGTCGTCGACCACGGGCCGGTGGGCGCGGGCCCGATCGGCGCGGCGGCGATGACGGTGCGCGCCCGGGCCACCCAGGCGGCACCGGCGGCGCAGGTGGAGCGGGCGGCGGCGTCGTTCGCCACCGGCCCGGCGGCCGCCGTGGGGCTCTCGTCCGACGCGACCCGCGCCATCGACCAGTGGAAGTCGGGCACGTTCCTGGGTCAGCTCGGCGAGATCATCGACGTCGTCGGCGTGCGCTACCTGGAGCCCCACCACCGCTTCCCCGTGCTCACGTCGTGGGACTTCGTGGGCACCGGCGAGGGCGGGTTCGAGCGGCTCATGAACGATCTGCGGTCGGGCATGCTCGGCACCGTCGACGAGGACCTCGCCGTCGCGCTGCAGCCCGAGCTGGCCCCCACCGGCCACGTGAGCCTGGCCCATCAGACCCGTCGGGGGGAACAGACCGAGGTCTGGTACCGCGGGCCGCTCGTGCCCCAGCCCACCGAGCGCACGGCGGTGGCACCCGACGGCTCGCTGCCGCTGGCCCACACCGGCGACCAGCTGCGCCGCGTCGTGCCCGACGGGCGCGAGGACGTGGCCCTGGCCGCGGCCTTCGAGATCGGCCGGTTGCTGGCCCTGTCCAAGCCCGGCGTGGTCGGCGCGCTCATGGCGTGGCGGGGTGAGCTGTTCGGAGCGGCGAGGGCCCAGCAGCTGGGGCGTCTCCTGTTCGACGAGCTGGTGGTCGGGTTCTCCGTCGCCGCCGGGCTCGGTCGGCTGCGCCTGCAGGACCTCGTCGCCAACCGGCTCGTGCGGTCGTACGCCGACGCCGCGGTCGAGCGCGTGGGCCCGGCCGCTCCCGACGCGCCCATCGCCCGCCGGCCACCGGTCGTCGACCAGGTGAACGGCGCCGCCGTGTTGACCGGGTTGGGGCTGGACGCCGGGCGCGTGCGCGAGGCCACGAAGCAGTTCGGCGTGAGCGGTCTCGGCACGTTCGGCGCCGGCGTCGCCGACGCGCCCGCCGGACCGCTGAGCCGGTCGAAGGACGCGGCGGTGCTACGGGCCACGCTCGACGGCCACGTGGCCCAGCTGGCCACCGAGGCGCTCAAGCGGCCGGGCCTGCGCCCCATCGACCGCGACGCCGCCCCGCCGCCCAAGGGCCGGACCCGCACGGCCGCGACGCCCGCGCCGGCACGGCGGCGGCCACGACGCGACGCGCTCGACGACATCATCGCCCGGGCCAGTCGCCCCGACGGTCAGGAGACGTGACCATGGAGTTCACCGCCGAGCTCTCGCTGGCCATGGCCAGCGCGGCCACCGCGACCTTCGTCGACCTGGCCCACGGTCGGGGCAACGCCGGTCTCGAGGACAAGGTCGACCCGAACGGGGTCGTGCCCGCCGACATCGTGCGCTTCCTGGCCCGCCTGCGCCTGCTCGAAGGCGTGCCGTTCAACCACCTGGTGCCCGACGCCGCCATGCTGCCGTTGGAGACGATCCGCTTCTTCCACGTCGATCGCAACTGGCTCGACGCGCTGGTGCAGGGCGCCCTGAGCGTGGGCACGGTGAACTCGGCCGACCGGGAGCAGCTCGTCGCCCTGCACCCGGTGGTGCGCCGCGAGGTCGACGTGGCCGAGCGCCTCGTGCGCATGAAGGACGCGGACGCGCCGGCGGTCGACGCCCAGGGCCGGCCCCTCGGCGTGGCCGGCGTGATGACCGGGTTCCTGATGCGGTCGCGCATCGTGTCGGGGTGGCCGGCGCTGCACGTGCGCGCCTACGCCACCGACACCCGACCCGACGACGCCACGTTGCCCGATGAGGACACGAGCCCCGACCGCGTGCGCCTGTTGCGCATGGAGCGACTCGCGCCGGCGGTGCTGCTCGTGCTGTTCGACGGTGTGCCCGCCGTGGTGCATGTGGAAGAGCCGCGATCGGGCATCCAGTTCGGTGTGCGGGTGAAGCCCGGTGCCGGGGGCACGGCCAGCGCGGTGCTGCCCCTGCGCGACGTGCTGGCGCCCAACAACCGGTTCCTGAAGGACGCCAACGGCAAGGACCGCACCGTGCCCGTGCCGTTCCGCAAGGGTGCGCCGGGCGTCATCAACGTCCACGAGCTGGCCCGCCGTCTGGCCAACGTCAGCGCCACCCACGTGACGAGCCACGGTGGCAGCAGGGTGAGCGCCGACGAGCTGGCCATGGAGCTGTTGCGCTTCCCGATCCGCCAGGTGTTCGGCGACGTCGACGTGAGCGCAGAGGACGACTCGTTCGTCCCGACCCTGAAGACCTCGGTGCTCGTGGAGCGCTTCAGTCTGGCCCAGCGCGTGTTGGAGGCATGAGGACGTGAGCGACATCTCGAACGACGACCTGCTGAAGGCGGCGGTGAGCCCCCGCTTCGCCGCGCTCACCCAGCTCGGTGTGGCCTTGGGCGACCTCGGCAACTACGACCGGCGGCTCGTGCGCGAACCGCGGCTGCTCGTCCCCGTGGACGTGAGCGCGCTGGTGGTGGGCGCGGGCGACGAACCCATGGTGCGGCTGCCGTTCCGCAGCGAGGAGGAGGTGCCGCCGACGATCGGCGACGCCGGTGAGGTGAGGCCCCCCGGTGTGCACCTGCTGTGGACGGCGCCGGCGGCACTGGGTCGTGGCACCGTGGTCGACGATCCGTCGGCGCCCGGTGATGCCACGCGGCGCGTCCTGGACCTGCCGGTGCTGCCCGACCGCTGGGTCGTGATCCGCCTGGCGGTGCCGGTGGGCCAGACCGATCCGGTCGTGCGGGGCTGGGTGGTGGAGGCCGACACGGCCACCGTGACCCCGTTGGAGGACTGGCCCGGCAACCGGACGCGGAGCGTCAGCCTGGGCGACGCGGTCCCCGTGGCCAAGTTGAACGTGCACGTGGGCGGCGCATCGTGGACGGCCTGCTACGACGCTGCCCTCGGGCGCATGGCGTGGCACGACCCGCTCGACGACCTCGACACGGTCGCGCCGGACGGCGTGGAGGCCGACTCGCTGTGCTACACGGTGGCCGGCTGGTGGTCGGACCCGCGCCACGACCCGCTCGACGGGGTCGGGTCGGTGCGCGGCTACCAGGCCCGCCTCCACCAGCTCGGTTGGGAGGACCCCGACCATCCCGCGCCGGAGGGGCCATTGGTCGACCGGCAGGAGCAGATGGCGCAGATCGCCAGCCAGTACAAGCTCGACAAGGCCACCCGCTTCGACACCGCGTCGAGCACGGCCCGGGCGTACGTGCCGGCCATCAGCGGCTTCGTCGACGACGCTCGCGCCGTGTCGATCGTGCCGAGCGCGCCGACGCGCGGCACGCTGCTGCACGGCCGCATCCACGGCGTGCCGTGGCGCACCGTGCACGGGCCCGACGCCCGACCGGCGCCCGCGGCGGTGCGCACGGTGCTCGGTCCGACCACGGGCGCGGTGGCGGCCGTGCTGGCCAGTGGCGCCGCGGTCACGGCGACCGGTGGCGAGCAGCAGCGCAATGCCGAACGGCTGCTCACCGCGTTCAGCTCCGGCCTGTTGTCGCGCATGGAGCAACCCGACGTGTGGCCGCAGATCGACCAGGTGGAGCACGCCCAGGGCTTCGGCTCGAAGCCCGGCGGGGTCGAGGCGGTCGACCGCTTCGTCGACGCCGGGAAGCCGGGTCATGATCCGGGTGCGGGCTTCCGCCGCGGTCGCCGCGGCAAGCCGCAGTTCGAGGTGCTGGCGGTGGCCGAGAACCTGCTGTGGTCGGCCGCAGGGCGCCCGTCGGCGCTGCAGTTCGTGACCAAGGTCGCCGGTGCCCCGGCGCCGACCCCGGTGTCGTCGCCATCGGGCCCGTCGGCGGCTGCGGCTGCGGCTGCCGCGGCGGCCGCGCTCGCCGCCCGCACCCGCACGGTCGAACGTCCGGCGCCGCCCTACCAGACGCCGGTCGCCCCGGTGCTGGCGGTGGTCGGTGGCGGTCGTCAGCTCAGCGCCGTCGAGGTCGAGGAGGCCGGCCGGACCCTGCGGGTGCGCACGTCGGACCAACCCGAGCAGGGACTCGACGGTGTGCTCGGCGCCGCCCAGCTGCTGCGCACCATCGGTTCGGGCGCAGTGCCCGACGAGGTGCTGGTGCTGGCGCGCGAGGCGTTGGCCGCCGACCCGTACCTGGTCGACTGGCGGCAGCGCCGGGTGGCCGGCCCGGGCGACTTCGTGGGCGCCGCCGGCGTGCGCATGCGGGCCGAGGCGGTGGTGAACTTCGGCTACTACGCGGCCGACGACACGACGTTGAGCAAGATCGTGGGCGCGCCGGTGACGACCGGACCGGCGCGCCAGGCCGCGGTCGAAGGGCTCCTGAAGCACTCGATGGGTCGCGGGGTCTGGGCGCACCGCGAGGGCGTCACCATGTGGGGCCAGCCGTGGCGGCCGCTGTTCTGCGAGTGGACGGTCGAGCTCACGCTGGCCGATCTGGCCGAGCTGACGCGCGCCGACGGGCTCGGCTGGCAGCTCGGTGAGCTCGACCTCGACCGGGGCGCGGCCATGGCCGGTGGCGACACGGTGACCCTGACCGGGCGCAGCCCGCTCGTGCCCGGTGTGGCCCGGTCGCTGGCCGCCGCGGTGCAGCGTTGGCTCACCGACGAGCGGACGCGTGACGACGCCGGGCACGGGCTGGTGTCCGACGAGCTCGAGACGGCGTTGGCGACGCTGCTCGGTCACCTCGAACGCCTCGACGCGCTGTCGGTCACGCTCGACGGCGTCCGCGAGCGCCTGCTCGGCCTGCGCTACGACCGTGGTGTGGTGCGCCGCGCCGCCGACCTCGGCCCCGACGGCGTGCCCCTGGCGGTGGCCGAGGCGCTGCCCCGGCTGGTCGCCGCGGGCCGACTCACCGTCACGCGCGCCCGGCTGATCGACGCGTTCGGGCGTGTTCTCGACCTACCGATCGAGCAGACCACGGTGGCGGCGCGTGTCACCGAACCGTCCACCGACGGTCCGGTGCCCGGCCCGGTGATGCAGCTGCGGCCCCGCTTCACCGCGCCGGCCCGCCTTCACCTGCGTCTCGTCGACCCGCTGGCCGTCACCGGCGAGGCCGCCACCGCACTGGTCGACCAGGCCGACGCGGTCCGGCAGGTGAACCCCGTGGCCGGCTTCCTGCTGCCCGACCACATCGACGAAGCACTCGAGATGTTCGCCACCGATGGCGCGCCGCTCGGCCAGGTGAGCCACGACGCCTACTCCGACGCTGTGCTCTGGGAGGGCGCGCCCGGGCGCACCGACATCGGTCCGGCGGCCGGGCCACTCGACGACACCGATCCGGCCCACCGTCGGCTCGGTTGGATCGCCGCCGGTCTCGTCACGGTCGACGCCCGCTCGCGCCAGGCCACGCCGACCCGACCCGAGAGCGAGTCGCCGCTGTCGGCGCTGCTGCGCGCCGTCGACACCACGCTGTGGACCGTCGACCCGCTCGGCTCGCTCGGCACCGAGCACATCGCCGGACTCGTGGGTCGGCCCATCGCCGTCGTCACCGCCCACCTCACGCTCGACGTGCTGAGCGACGTGGACGAGCTGACGCACGCCGATGAGGCCGCCCGCACCGCTCGGCAGCAGGCGTACGCCGAGCTGGCCACCGTGCCGGTGGCCGTGCGCCTCGGCACGGCCACGTCAGGCGACGACGGCCTGCTCGGCTACTTCGTCGACGACGACTACACCCGCCTCCACGTGATCGACCGTGCCATCGCCGAGCGGGCCCGCAGCAGCGGCCGCTGCCGGGGACTGCTCGGTGTCGACGGTGTGACGACCGAGCAACCGATCGACCACCCGTACATCGTGCCTGACGGCATCGTGCACGTGCGCCCCGGCCAGACGCTGCGTCTCACGCTGCTGATGCACCCGGGCGGAAAGGTGCACCTGACCGCGGGTGTGGTGCCCCGCTCGTCGGTGGCGCTGGCCCGCGACTGGGTGCAGCCGGGCCTGTCGGTGCTGGCTCCGTCGGTGCGGGTCGGCCCTCTGCTCATCGATGCCGACAAGGTGCGCCTGCCCAAGGTGTCGTCGTTCCCGGCCGACCAGCTGTTCACCCGGCGCGACTCACCGGGGAGCTGGAAGGACGACGCCATCCTGTCGGCCACCCAGTACGCGTTCCTGCCCGATGAGGCCTCCACGGTGCAGGAGGGTTGGATACGCATCGCGCCGAACCCGACGGCCCCGAAGGGGGCGACGTCGTGAGCCGCTACGACTGGCCGGCCGGGCCCGAGTCGCGCGACGACGGCATCGGTCGGGCCCGCTACAACGCCCGCTTCCTACCCGCACCCGACGTGCGCAACGCTGACGGCTCGTTGGAACCGATCGTGGCCCGGGTCCGAGCGGTCCCGACGCCGGTCGCCGACCCGACTCCGGCGCCGCGCCGTCGGGGTCGCCGCTCGCCCGAGGTCGCCGCGCCGCCCGTGGCCGGCGGGTTCGTGTGGTTCCCGATCGGTCCCTCGACGCTGACCAACGGCCAGGCCTCCGGGCACCCGAGCGTGTCGGGCCGCATCCGCGATCTCGCCGTCGAACCGTCGGTGGGCGACCGCGTGTACGCGGCCTCGGCCGCCGGCGGCGTGTGGTTCTCGGGCGATCGGGGCGTCTCGTGGGCCCCGCTCGACCAGTTCGTCGTGTCGCCCGGGCGCAACACCCTCACGCCGGTGGGCAACGCGCTGGCCACCGGCGCGATCCACGTGCTGTGGGGATCGGCCGCCGACGGTTCGGCCGACGAGGTCTTCGTGGGCACCGGCGAGCCCGGGGGCGACGGCAGCGGCCGGGCCGGTGGCCACATCGCCGGCATCGGCATCCTGCACGCGGTCGGCCCGGCCACGGGCGCGGCGTGGACGCGGCCCAGCGACACCGACCGGCTGCGGGGCGCATCCGTGCGGCGCATCGCCGAGGATCCGCTCCACCGGTTCCAGCTGCTCGCGGCCACGTCGCGCAACATGTGGGTGCGCAGCGGCGCGGGCGCCTGGTCGGTCCAGCCGCACCTCGGCGTGGGCGAGGTGCTCGACGTCGCCGTGCTGCGGACGCAGACGCCCGACCGCATCCGCGTGTTCTACGCCCTGCGGTCGCGCGTGACGGCGGGGGACGTGACCGATCTGTGGGTGGCCGAGGTGCTGACGCCACCGACGCCACCGGGCGACGTCGACTTGTCGACGGCCACGGTGCAGAAGGTGCCGCTCGTGGGCTTCCACGGGAACTCGCGGCTGCGGCTCGCCATGTTCGGCACGACGCACCTGTGGGTGCTCGGCGTGGGTTCGGCCAAGGACCGGCCCGCGCACCTCGAGCTGGTCGATCCGTCGGCCGATCTCGCGGCGCTCACCGGCCGGGTGGTATCGGGGGTTCCGGGCGATCTCTTCCAGTCGGCCAGCGACCAGTCCGAGTACGACATGGCGCTGGCCACTCATCCGACGAGCGCCGATCGGGTGTACGTGGGTGGCGCCACCGAGATGATCGGCGGCGACTACAACGCCTCGCTCTACCGCATGGAGGTCACCGGCCCCGGCGCGGCCGACGCGGTGCGCATCGGGGGCGGCGTGCACGCCGACGTGCATGCCATCACCACCGGCCCCACGTCCTCGCCGTCGGCGCAGGCGATCTGGGTCGGATGCGACGGTGGTGTGTTCCTGTCCGATGCCGACGGCGACGCCGGGTCGTTCGTCGCCCGCAACAACGCACTGGCCACGCTGCAGCCCGGGTTCGTCGCCGGCCACCCCACCAACGACGGGCTGCTCGCCGCCGGCTTCCAGGACAACGGCACCAGCGACCGGGTGGGCGATACCGTCTGGCGGGAGCGGTTCGAGGGCGACGGCGGCGGCGTGGTGTACGACCCGCGCGCCGACAACCGTTACTTCCGCCAGTACACCGCGGGAACGTGGGCGTCGAGCGACGGCAACGGCTCGGGCCCCGTGCACCGGTTCGGGTCGCTGCGGGCCGGCACCGAGGACGACCAGTCGGTCTTCTACTCGGGGGCCGCCGCGCTCGACCACGGCGGCACCGTGCACCTCGCCGTGGGTACCAACCGGTTGTGGTGGTCGCCCGACTGGGGCGACTCGTGGGCCACGGTGCCCACCGGCACCGATCCGCGCGCCGCTCTGTTCCCCGATCTGGTGCAGGACGTGCTGGCGCCGCCCGACGCGCCGTCGTCGGAGTGCTGCTCGCCGACGTTCACCGCGGCGTCGGGCGTCATCGCCTGCCGGTTGGCCCCGCTGCCCGACGCCGCCGGCCGCAACCGCGTGCGCCTGTACGCGCTGTGGATGGCCGGCCTGTCGGTGTTCGAAGGGAGCAGAGCGACAGGCTCCACCGGCGCGTGGACGTGGCGGGGCGAGACCGCGCTCCCCATCCGAGACGCCCGTGACGCGACCGAGCTCGGCACCGTGGCCACCGGCGCTCCCCTCGCCTTCCTGCCGGCGTCGTTCACGGGCAACGACGGCAAGCACTACACGTTCGCCAACGACATGAACGTGCACGATCCGGCCCAGGGACCGCACGGCTCGTGCTATGTGACGACGGTCGGCGGCAACACGGTCGACACGCTCTGGTGGTACGACGGGGACGGCCACGTGGTGCCCTGCGGTCTGCGCACGGTGCTGCCGGCCCGGGCCACGTGGCCGACCGAGGCCGATCGGATCGTGGCGCCGGCGTTGTCGGTGGTGGTCGATCCGACCGACGTGAGCATCGTGTACGTCGGCACGAGCGTCGGCGTGGTGAAGGGCAAGCTCACCCTCACCGCGGGCACGCCGACCTGGACGTGGGCGGTCTTCGACAACGGCCTGCCCGAGGCGGCAGTGCAGGACCTGTCGGTCTTCCACGACGGCGAGCTCACGCTGTTGCGCGCCGCGCTGCAGGCCCGGGGCGTGTGGGAGGTCGATCTCCGCGCGCCGGTGGCGACGGCGCAGACGTTCCTGCGGGTGCACCCGTCCGACACGCGTCGTCGGCGCACGACCGCGCTCACCGGGCCGCCCACTCGCGGCGAGACGAACCTGCGCTACGACGCCAGCCCCGACATCGTGGTCGACACCACCGGCCTCACGTGGCCGGCCGGCGGACCGGGCGAAGGGGAGGTGTTCGACCAGCTGCACCCCGGGCGCGTGGCCGAGCACGCGTCGCAGGAGCTGGCGACCCGCCTGTTCCGCGTCCACGTGCTCGTGCACGACCGGTGGTACGCGGAGACGGCACCGGCCGACGTGAAGGTGGCGCTGCTGCGTCACGAGATCGCCGCCCCCGACGCCGACGTGCCCCTCGGAACGCTGTGGTCGGCGCTGGTGAACGTGGCCAACGGGCAGCCGGTGCCAAACCCCTGGCCGGGCGGTTGGCTGCCGGCCGGTAGCAGCCCGGTCGCGTCGATCACCGGGCCGCTCAGCGCCCGCATCCCGCGGGCGGCCACGTTCGACCTGGACCTCTCCGGTCGGCCCGCCGGTGCGCGGATCATGCTCCTGGCCGTCGTGATGAACAGCGGCGACCGCCTCGGCCTGGCCGAGACCACCATGGCCGATCTGTCCGAGGCCACCACGGTGCGCCAGCTCGTCCTGAACACCCGCCATGCGGCGGCCCGATCGCTGCTTCTGCGCTGAACGTTCAGCGCGGGCGCGCCGCCAGCACGCGGCGGACGAAGGCGATGACGGTGGCGTTGAAGATCTCGGGGACCTCGCCGTTGGGGGAGTGGCCGGCGTCCACCCGGTGCACCTCGGCCATGGGCATGACCCGCTCGGCGTAGCCGCTCGGCTCGTCGAACACCGTCTCGCGCCAGCCGGCCACCACGAGGCAGGGCGCCGGGTTGGCGTGTACGCGGTCGCGCACCGACGTGGTTGGTGTGGTGTGGCGCATGGTCTGGGCGATGCCGTAGGGGCTCAACAGCGCCACGTCGGCGGCCAGCGCCTCGCGCACGTGGGGCACCAGGTGACGCGACCGGGCCGGGTTCAGCCGGCTCGTGGCGAAGGCAGCGTGGCCGGCGGCCTCGAGGGCGTCGGCGGCCCCGCCGATGGTGGCGCGCATGTTCGTGCGCCACTCCTCGTCGGCCAGGGCCGAGGCCGAGTTGGTGAACACGTGGCCGAGCACGCGGTCGGGATGGTCCAGCACGTAGCGCAGGGTCAGGGCGGCGCCGAGCGAGTGCCCGACCACGAACCACCGCTCGGCCCCCAGGCCGGCGCGGATGGCGTCGAACGCCTCGGCGTAGGTGCCCGGGTCGTAGGCGCGGCCGTCGGTCGGTGCCGGCGAGCGGCCGTGCCCGTACAGCTCGATGACGACGGGCGTGACGACCTCACGCAACGGCTCGATGTTGGCTGCCCACAGGGCCCGCCCGGCCATGATGCCGTGCACGAGCAGCATCGGGGGCCCGTCGCCGTCGTGCACGTCCACGTGCAGTGGCCACAGGCTGTCGGTTCGGTCCCCCATGCGCGGGAACCTAGCCTGCGGTCACCGAACCCGAGGAGCCGTCGCATGATCACCTCCGCCGATCTCGCCGCCCGCTGTGCGGCCGACGCCGAGTTCCGCCTCGCCGCCCGGCACTGGACCGGCGGCTTCCGCTTCGACGTGGGCGGCGACGTCGCCTCGGTGCAGGTGCACGACGGCGTGCCGCAGGCCGGCTCCGTGCCCGACGGCCCCGGTGTGATCGCGGTGGCCGGCCCGCCGGAGGTGTGGGCCCAGATCCTGCTGGCCGTTCCCCCCCGGTTCTTCAACGACCTCGCGTTCGCCGAGGCCGTCGGTCTGCAGCGCACCGGCGACGACCTGACGTACTGGCAGTACTTCCCGGCCGTCGCCCGAGCGGTGGAGGTGCTGCGACCGGCCCTCGCCGTCGAGGCGCCGATGCCGACGCCCGCGTCGACCCCGACCGACGGCGGCCCGCGCTACGACAGCCCGGTGGGTCGCTACGTGCACCTCACGCTCGACGGCCACGACCACCGCGTCTACTTCGAGGCGGCCGGTCAGGGCATCCCGGTGCTGCTGCAGCACACCGCCGGCTCGAACGGTCTGCAGTGGCGGCACCTGTTCGAAGAACCGCGCATCACCGACCACTTCCGCCTCATCGCCTACGACCTGCCGTTCCACGGCAAGTCGGTGCCGCCCACGACCCGGGCGTGGTGGACCGAGCGCTACCGGCTCACGCAGGCGTTCGCCATGTCGGTGCCGGTCGCTCTCGCCGCCACCCTCGGCCTCGACCGTCCGGTGTTCATGGGCTGCTCGGTCGGTGGTCTGCTCGCGCTCGACCTGGCCCGTCACCACGCAGACGAGTTCCGCGCCGTCATCGCGCTGGAGCCGTCGTTGAAGGTGGGCGGCAGCCTCGAGCGCCTGAGCGGCTTCTGGCACCCGCAGGTCAGCAACGAGTACAAGGCCCGCCTGATGAACGGCCTCATGGCGCCCACGTCGCCCGAGCCGCTGCGGCGCGAGACGGTGTACGCGTACGCATCGGGCTGGCCGGCCGCCTTCCTGGGCGACCTCAACTACTACATCGACGACCACGACCTCACGACCGAGGCGGCGAACATCGACACGGCGCGCTGCGCGGTGCACCTGCTCACCGGCGAGTACGACGCCAGCGCCACCATCGAGCACGGTCAGGCGGCCCACGACGCCATCGTCGGGTCCACGTTCACGGTCATGCCGGGCATGGGCCACTTCCCGATGTCGGAGAACCCGGTGGCCTTCGTCGACCACCTGCTGCCGGTGCTCGATCAGATCCGTTCGGTCGCGGTCGGACAACGCCAGGGCACCCACCGATCCGGCCGGGCGGCCGGAGGTCCTACGAGCGCGGGCCGGCGCTGACCGGCAGGCGCGGCGCGCAGTCACGCAACGGCGAGTCGGCCGACCCCGGCGCGGCGAGCATGCCCAGCGAGGCCGGAGGTGTGAGGGCGTCCGTGGTCACCTCGATGTGCTTGGCGTCCCCGTCGAGGTAGCGCTGCGGCAGGGTCGGGTGCTCGGCCAGGTAGCAGCTGACCAGTTGGGCGATCTGGCGGTGCCCCTGCTCGTTGAGATGGATCATGCCGCCGGCGAGCGCGTCGAACCGGCCGGTGGAGAAGAGGCGCGGTCGGCTGCTGAACGCGACCTTGTCGCCGCACGGCTCGTGGCCGTCCCAGGCGGCCTCCGTGGACACGAAGTCGATGCCCGCCGCGACCGCAAGCTCGTAGGTCAGGTCGTTGAACCGTCGCTGGATGGCGCGCACCCCTTCGCGCTCGGCCTCATCGAAGCGGCGGAGGATGGAGGCGCAGTCGCTCAACACGCCGGCGGCCCGTCCCGCCGGCGTCAGGTAGGGGTACCCGATCACGACGATGCGGGCCTTGGGGTACGCCGCCTTGAGCGCCTTGAACAACACGCGCAGGCGCGCCCCCGTTTCGAGCGTGGCCGCCGCCGCCCAGGACCGCAGCGCCGCCGCCGGCGGGTACGGGAGGTTCCGCGCCGAGCTGCCGGCCGCGGGGTCGAACGGCTCGCGCAGGCAGTCGTCGTGCACGAGGCAGTGCTGGACCATGGAGGTCAACGCGACGTCGGTGGCGCCGATGGTGAGGGTCACCAACCCCACGCCCGGATCGGCCTGGCCGCCGACCTGTGGAGCGATCTTCAGCAAGGACCCGTCGTCACGGACTCGATCGAAGCCGAGGTACAGGTCGGCGACGACCGCGTCGGCACACGCCGCGAACTGCTGCGAGCGCGGACCGTCCTGGAAGCGGAGCCACCGGGGGTAGGCGCGCGCCGCGCGCCGGCAGCCGTTGCCCGTGGTGTCGAGGTCGGCGTACGGCTCGGACGGTGCCAGTCCCTCGCCGGCCGAGAAGGCGTCGCCGAGCGAGACCACGTTGCCGGGGAGGCCGCGGATCTCGGGGACGGTGAGAACGGTGTCGCTCAGCCCGCGGTTGCGCCGGCCGGTGCCCACGGCGGTGGCGACGATGAGACCGAGGACGACGAGGGCGAAGGAGACGAAGAACGCGAGGCCGCGCAGGTGACCGCGCGGGGCTGGCACCACGATGCCGGTCCCGTGCCCTCGCAGGAGGCCCAGCGACCACCACGCACCGACCACGGCGCCCCCGACCGCGCACACGGTGTAGAGCGCGACGATGTGCCGGCCGGGATCGATGCCCGGCAGCACGACGAGCGCCATGGCCACGACACCGGCCCACAGCGCGGCCAAGGCGGCGATCGTGGCCCGGCGCCATCGGGTGCCGAGTGGCCACGTGGCGAGCGCGCCGATGAGGCCGGTGGCGGCCAGGTGGAGGCAGAGCGAGAACACGAAGGTCAACGTGTAGGTGCGCAGCGAGTTGAGCTCCCACATCACCGCGAACCACAGGACCACCGCACCGGCCGCGCTGGCGAGCACCATGCCGAGCTCCACCGGTTGGGATGTCTCCGGTTCCCCGGTGCTGCCGGAGATGTCGGTGACCGTGTCCTGCAGTGTTCCCATCGTGCCCGCTCCTGGCCCGTCGTGCCCGGCGACGTGCCCACCATCGATGGTAGTGCGCGCCTCACGGCCCGCGCGACGAGGTCTTCGCCGGCGACCCGGCGATGAGGTCGGCCGTCAGCGCCAGCGGTCGAGGTCGATGTCGTCGGCGAGGGCGACGAAGATCTGGAATCGCGGGCCCTCGACGCCGCGGCTGATGTGGCCCTGGCCGGTGGTGTCGTCGGCGAGCAGGATGTCGCCCACGCCGAACTGCCGGGTCTCGCCGCTCCCGGTCTCGATCTCGACCCGGCCGGCGAGGTGGATGACGAACTGGCGGCGCGGCGCCGGGTGGTAGTCGAGGAAGTCGGTCGTGCCGCGGCCCGCCGGTTGGCGGAAGAACACCGCGTCGGTGGCGATGCGCGACGACATGAGCCCGGCCGGGGTGTCCTGCAGCGGGATGTCGAGGTCCTCGAAGTGCGACCGCTCGTCGGCGCCGCTGTAGATGCGTGTGACCTTCATCGCCGCATCATGTCGCACGGCGCCGGGTGCGCCGTGCGGCCCGGCCCGTGCCGGGCGCTCGCTACGCTCCGGCCCCATGACCGAGCCGCCACCGCCTGTCGCCGTCGGCCTCGTAGGGGCGGGGCCCTGGGCCCACTACGTGCACGCCCCGGTGCTGGCCGCCGGTCCGCACACCCGCCTGGCCGGCATCTGGGCCCGGCGGCCCGACGCTGCCACTGCACTGGCCACCCAGCACGGCGGCGTGCCCGTGTTCGAGCGCTACGAGGCCCTGCTGGAGGTGTGCGACGCGGTGGCGTTCTCGGTGCCACCCGACGTGCAGGCCACCATGGCCCTGGCGGCGGCGCGCGCCGGCAAGGCGCTCCTGCTGGAGAAGCCGGTGGCCCTCGACGTGGCCGCCGCCGAAGCACTGGCCGAGGCCGTCGACGCCGCCGGGGTGCCCACGCAGATGGTGCTCAGCTGGCGCTACGCCCCGACGGTGCGGGCCTTCCTGCGCGAGGTCGCCGGTCTCGACGTGCTGGGCGCCCGCGCCCACTTCCTGAGCGGCGCGTTCCTGGGCGGACCGTTCGCCACGCCGTGGCGGCTGGAGCACGGGCCGTTGTTCGACCTCGGCCCCCACATGATCGACGTGCTCGACGCCGCGCTCGGAACGGTCGTGCAGGTGCGGGCCCACGGCGATCCGCAGCGTTGGGTCGGTCTGCTGCTGGAGCACGCCGGTGGCGCGGTGAGCGAGGTGTCGCTCACCGGCAGCTCCGGCACCCAGCCGATGCGCTCGGGCGTCGAGGTGCACACGCGCGATGGTGTGCACGCGGTCGACGGGGTCACCGCGGTGGACGCGACGGCGTTCGCCACCATGGCTCAGGAGCTCGCCACCGCGGTGCGCACGAACACGCCCCACGAGCTCGACGTGCACCGGGGCCTGCACCTGCAGCGCCTGCTCGCCGCGGCGCTGGCCGACCTGCGGCGCTGACGTCAGCGCGGTCGTAGCCCCGAGGCCGGCACGGCGACCGCCGTGGGCACCGCCACCGGCCCCAGCTGTGACAGGGCGCACCGATGGCCAGGTCGACCCCGAGGCGGGCCAATGCCACGGCATCGTCGAGCAGGGCCAGGCTGCGCACCAGGTAGACCGGGTTCAAGGCGCCACCCTGGCGGTGCACCACCTGGCCGCGAACGAGCTCCTCGGGTCCGAGCGCGGTGTCGCTCATGACCGGGCGTCGCATGGGACTGGTCGACGAGATACAGCTGTTGTCGGCGCGGACACGCGAGAATGCGTCCGTGGCCAAGCGACCGAGCGCGGACGAGAGCGGCACGCCCGTGGTCGTCGACGCGTCGGTGCAGGAGCCGAAGGCCGAGACCAGTGAGCGACCGCGCTCCTACACCATCGACGAGCTCGCGCAGCAGACCGGGGTGCCCGGGCGCACGATCCGCTTCTACCAGTCGCAGGGCGTGCTGCCGTCGCCCCGTCGTGAGGGCCGTGTCGCCTTCTACGACGACGATCACGTACGTCGCCTGCACCTCATTGCCGACCTGCGCGACCGGGGCTTGCGGCTCGACGCCATCCGCGACGCGCTCGAGCAGCTCGAGCAGGGCGGTGATTCCCTCCAGACGTGGCTCGGGCTCCCCGGGCACTTCCGCGACCCGTGGGCCGACGACCGACCGGTGCTGCTGTCGGCCGAGGAGCTGCTGCACCGCTACGGCGGCGGGCGACCGGGGTTGCTGGCCGACCTGGAGACCGTCGGCGTCGTGCGCCGCGAGGGTCTCGGGGTGCTCCCACCCTACCTGGTCGAGAGCATCGGCTTCGTCGACGCCATCGTCGCCCTGGAGCAGGCGGGCGTGGAGATGTCGGTGTCCATGGGGGCGGCGGCGCTCATCCGCACCAGCATCCGGGCGCTGGCCGAGGAGCTCGTCTCGTACTACGTCTACTACTGGAAGGATGATCTCCTCACCGGCTCGGGCCTGGGGGTCGAAGGCGTGCTGAACGCCTACGCGACGATCCGCCCCCTCGGTTTCGACACGCTGCGGATCATGTTCGGTCAGGAGATCGACCGGGCCATCCAGGCGCTGGTGGAGGGCGGTCCGGTGGCCATCGAGAAGCTCGTGGCCGACACCCAGCGCGAGCCGCTCGACCCGCCGGCCTGACCCTGGGGCCTGCCGGCCCCTCGTTCGGTGCGCGCTGCGGTGGTACCGTCATCGTGCGCCGCGTGGGGACACGGCGCCGAGAAGGGGGGACGTCATGACGATGTTCGCGACGGCATCGGTGGGGCGCCTCGACGCGACGTTCGGCGCGGTGGTCACCGGCATCCGGCTGGCCGAGCTCGACGACGCCGGCTTCGCCCCGCTCTACGAGCTGTGGCTCGAGCACGCCCTGCTCGTCTTCCCCGGCCAGCACCTCACCAACGCCGAGCAGGTCGCCTTCGCCACCCGCTTCGGTGCGCTCGAGTTCGACCTCGCCGCCATCAGCAACGTGCGCCGCGATGGCACCGTGCGCCCTGACGACCCCGACGACGACGTCGTGAAGATCCTGAAGGGCAACATGGGCTGGCACCACGACAGCACCTACATGCCGGTGCAGGCCAAGGGTGCGGTGTTCACCGCCCACGTGGTGCCGTCGTCGCGTGGCGAAACAGGCTGGGCCGACATGCGCGCCGCCTATGACGCCCTCGACGAGGCGACCCGTCGCCGCGTCGACGGGCTCTCTGCGCTCCACTCGCTCTACCACAGCCAGGCCAAGGCCGGCTTCACCGCCAGTGCCGACGGCCAGCACAAGGGCTACGGCTTCTTCGGGCAGGAGCCACCGTTGCGGCCGCTGGTGAAGGTGCACCCCGAGACCGGGCGCCGGTCACTGCTCATCGGTCGCCACGCCTACGGCATCCCGGGCCTCGATCCGGACGAGTCGGACGCGTTCCTGGAGCAGCTGCACGAGTTCGCCTGCCGGCCGCCGCGCGTCTACCACCACACGTGGACGCCGGGCGACGCCGTCGTGTGGGACAACCGGTGCCTGATGCACCAGGCCCGCCCGTGGAACATGGACGAGCCGCGGGTCATGTACCACGCCCGCATCGCCGGTGACCCCGTGGCCGAGTTCGCCGCGCCGGGCTGAGCCCGGCGGCGCCCCTGGGCACGGTGCCGTCGGCGGCCCGCCGGTACGCTCCGCCGCATCGACCTGCGTGAGAGCTTCGGTGTGTACCTCGAGCACAAGCAGCACCGGCGCACCACGTCGGTGCCCCCCGAGCTGCGCACGCGCGTCTCGCGTGCCCTGGTGCGCCGGGCCGACATCGGGGTGGCGCTGTTCGCCGTCGGCGTGCTCGTGCTGTGCCTGCTGTTGGGGCTCGGCGTGGGCGCCCCGGCCGCTTACGTCGTGAGCGGGGTCGCGCTGGTGGTGGGTCTGGTGCTCGCCGCCGTCGCGGTGCGCGGCCTCGCCGCTCGCGAACCGATGTAGAGGAGGGCGCCGCGGCGGCCTTCGTCGCTACCCGAGGACGGCGCGGAGGGCGTCGAGGCGGTCGGGCACGGCCTGGTACCAGACCCACAGGCCACGCTTGTCGCGCGTGACGAGGCCGGCGTCGACCAGGATCTTCATGTGGTGGCTCACCGTGGGCTGCGAGCGCCCCGACGGTTCCACGAGATCGCAGGCGCACACCTCGCCCGGCGACGAGGTGATGAACGAGAGCAGGCGGAGGCGGATGGGGTCGGCCAGGGCGGCGAACGACCGGGCCAGCAGGCCGGCCTGCGTCTCGTCGAGGGCGTCGCTGCGTACGGGGCTGCAGCACGCCAACGGATCGGTGGCCGGCGGGGTCTTGGAGCGCGACACCATGGGAGACAATGTATCGAAGAACGTCGAAGAAATCCATTGACGTGCGTCGATGTGCTCGCGATGCTGGGAAACATCGAAGATCGTCGATGTCTTTCGACCTGACGATCGTGCCCGAGGAGGAAACCATGTCCCGTGTCCAACTCGCCCTCAACGTGGGCGATCTCGACGAGTCCATCGCGTTCTACACCAAGCTGTTCCGCACCCCGCCGGCCAAGGTGCGGGAGAACTACGCCAACTTCGTCATCACCGAGCCGCCGCTGAAGCTCGTGCTCATCGCCGGCGACGGGGCGCCCGGCACGCTCAACCACGTCGGGGTCGAGGTCGAGAGCACCGACATCGTGAGCGCCGAGGCGGCCCGCATGCTGGGTGAGGGCGCGGCGTGCGAGGTGCAGGAGTCCACCACCTGTTGCTTCGCCGTGCAGGACAAGGTTTGGGTGTCGGGGCCCGAGATCCCGTGGGAGATCTACACCGTGCTGGCCGATGCGTCGGTCATGACGCGGCCCGACGACGCCTGCTGCGCCGAGCCGGCCGTCGACGCACCGTCGGTTTCCCTGAGCGCCGAGCCCGGCGCCTGCTGCTGAGCTCGGTGGGCCACGAGTGGCGTCGGCCCGCCCGGCCCGGCACGATCGGAGTCGTGACCGGAGCGCGCGACGTGACCCTCGGCATCGACGCCGCCGCCGCGCTGCGCCAGTTGCTCGGCATCATGATCGACCAGGGCTACGGCGGCTGGGGCTGGGACCTGGAGCACGTGATGGGGCTCGACACCTGGCTCGAGGTGCTGTGGGACGAGGACGAGTGGCGCACCCTGCGGGGCGAGCCCCGCACGCTCGCTCTGCACATCGAGGACGCCGCCCTGCTGCTCGAGGGCATGGCCTTCACCGAGGTGGCCAGTGCCGAGCTGCCCTGGGTCGACATGGTGCGGTGGACCTCGGACTTCGTGACCAGCGAGCTGCGGCGCCACTGGACCGAGGACGAGTGGCGGGCCCTGCCGAACCGCCCGAGTCGCTGACCGAGGTTCAGACCAGACGGCCGTCGGCCAGCGCCTCGGCGATCTGCTCGTCGCTCAGGCCAACCACGCCGCCGAGCACGTCGAAGGCGTGCTCGCCCACGAACGTCGGGGGCAGCGCGTAGGGCTCGATGACCGTACGCCCGAACACGGCCGGGAAGCGTTCGTAGGGCCGTTCGCCGAACACCGGCGAGTCCATCGTGCGGAAGTAGTCGCGCGCCGCCAGCTGCTCGTCGTCGGTGAGCATGTGATGGGCGTTCTGCACGCGTCCCGCAGCCACGCCGGCGGCCTGGAGCGCCGTCATCACCTCACGGCCGGTGCGCGCCGCGCACCACGCCGGCAACCCCTCGACGTCGCCGCCGGTGACGTGGCGCACGGCCTCGGCGTCGTCGGTGTGGCGCACGGTGATCGCGACCTCGCCATCGGTCGTCTTGAACACGGCGTCGAGCAGATGGGTCGCGTACGGGTCGCGGTTGCCCGTCGGCTCGGCGGCGCGATCGTTGCTCAACACGTCGAGCACGGCCGCGCCCACCAGGTAGGCGCCCACCTCGAGCTGGGCGATGTCGACGAGCTGTCCTTCGCCGGTGCGCTCGCGCCCCTCCAGCGCGGCGAGCACGGCGACGGCACCGAGGCCGCCGGCGGCCATGTCGTTGATGGCGTACCCGGCGCCCACGTCGAAGCGGCCGGGCGGGTTGCTCAGCGCGGTGAGCCCGCACAGGGCCTGCACCGTGGGGCCGTACGACACGACGCTGCTCCATGGGCCCTCGTGCCCGCAGCCCGACATGGTCACGTAGACCAGGCGCGGGTTCCACGAGCGCAGCGTGTCCCAGTCGAGACCCCAGCGGGAGAGCACCCCGGCGGCGTAGTTCTCGATCAGCACGTCGGCGTGCTCGACGAGGCCGCGCATGATGTCGAGGGCGCCCGCCGCCTTCATGTCGAGGGCCACCGAGCGCTTCGAGCGGTTGTAGGTCGCGAAGAACCCGTGCTCGGGGTCGTTCACGCCCGACAGCGGCCGCGTGGTTGTCTGGATCTTGACCACGTCGGCGCCGAGGTCGCCGAGCAGGCGGCACCCGAACGGCCCGGCCAGCACCCAGCTGAGGTCGAGCACCCGGACGCCTTCGAGCGGGCGGATGGCCGGCGGCGCCAGCGGGCCGCTCGGCGCCGGGCGCGGCCCCCACTCGGCCGCGACCTCGTCGACCACGGTCGGCGTCGGCGCCGCGGGGGCGTCGGCCGGCGTGCCGGTGAACACGATGGGGAAGCGGCCGCGCCGCACCGACGCCCGCCCGGGCGTGGCCACGAACGCGCCGCGGAACGCGAGCTGGGCGTTGTGCTCCAGGTCGCGCACGGTCTGCACCTGCCCCCAGGCGAGGTGGCGCGACTGGGCCTCGTGGAACAGCGTCTCGGCGTCACGGGTGCGCACGAAGCCGGCGGCCAGCCCGACCAGTTGGGGCAGGTACTCGAGCGTGAGCACCTCGCCCTCGGGCACGAGCCCGGCCGCTCCGGGCACGCCCTCGGCGATCAGCCAGTCGAGCAGGGCCTGCGGGGCGGGCGTGGGCGTCACCATGCACGCGCCCGTGCCGCACGGCATGACCAGATAGCCCTTCGACCAGTGCAGGCTGCCCTGGCGCGGGGCGATCTTGTCGTAGGGCTGCAGGTCGTCGTAGTGGTACTGGAACCAGATCTGCTCGACGCTGGTGGCCACCGCCTCCTGGGCCGAGATGTCGACCAGCTGGCCGCCGCCGGTGAGGCGGGCGCCCCGCACGCAGGCCAGACCGGTGAGCGCGGCGATGATCGACGCGGCGGCGAAGCTTTGGCGGCCCCACGGCACGACGGCCTCGTCGGGGGTGCCGCTCACCGACAGCACGCCGCTCATGGCCGCGGTGACGAGATCGGTGGTGGCCCAACCGGCACGGGGGCCGGTGCGCCCGAACGGGGTGAGGCTGATCTGCACGAGGCGCGGGTTGGCGGCCACGAGGTCGGGGTGGTCGAGGCCGAGCGCGGCGAGCCGGCCGGGCGTCATCGTCTCGACGATCAGGTCGGCGCCGGCAGCCAGTCGCCGGTAAGCAGCGGCGCCCGCGGCGGTGTCGAGGGCGAGGGGCAGGGTGCGCTTGGACGCCTCGTACCACCAGTCGAGCAGGCCGCCGCGGGTGGCGGCGGCCGGGTCCCGCATGGGCGGGCCGTGGGTCACGCCGGTTCCGTCGTGCACCCGCACGACGTGGGCGCCCATCTCGGCCAGCAGCTTGGTGGCGAAGCGCCCCAGGTCGTCGGTCAGGTCGATCACCCGCACGCCGTGCAACGGCCCCATCCGCCTCGTCCCCCTCGTCGTCGGTGCCGCAGTGTCTACCAGTTCGCGTCGGCGGGACTGCCGCCCGCCCGCGCGGGGTAGAACCGTCCGCGTGAGCGACCACGATCTCGGCGGCGACCCGCCGTGCTGGGCCCATCTGTTCGAGGACGGCAGCGGTCTGGCCGCCGACGATCTGGTGTTCGGGACGATCCTGCGCGACCTGGCCGACGGGGTGGTGATCGCCGACGCCACCGGCACGATCGTGTTCTGGAACGGGGCGGCCGAGCGGATCTTCGGCTGGCCCGAGGCCACGGCGGTGGGCTCGTCGCTCGACCTGATCATCCCCGACCGTCACCGCGGCGCCCACTGGGACGGCTACCAGCGCGTGATGACCACGGGGGAGACGCGCTACGGCGCGGAACTGCTGCGGGTGCCGTCGCTCCACGCCGACGGCGTGCGTCGCTCCATCGCGTTCACGGTCACGTTGGTGAAGGACGGCGCCGGCGCCGTCGTGGGCATCGCTGCCGTCGTGCGCGACGAGACCCAACGGTGGACCGAGGAGCAGGAGCTCCGCCGCCAGTTGAGCGACACGGCCCCGGGCTGAGGGGCCCGGTCTGGGGTCCACCGAGTCGCCGGGCTTTCCGGAACCGGCGCGGCCCACCCACTTGCCCCTCCGGCTGCCGGTCGCCTACAAGCAGTGCGTGGGGAACGGGCCGAGCCGGTGACGAGCGTCGACGGTCGCCCGACCGCGGGCAGCGTGCGCCGTTCGTTCCGCGCGTTCCACCACCGTGACTTCGCGCTGTTCTGGACCGGTGCG
Source organism: Actinomycetes bacterium (assembly GCA_031359995.1). Taxonomy (GTDB): domain Bacteria; phylum Actinomycetota; class Acidimicrobiia; order Acidimicrobiales; family Ilumatobacteraceae; genus JANMAT01. Next base: position 27,339 of record JANMAT010000172.1, on the reverse strand, counting down.
CTCGTGTCGAACGCCGGCACGTGGCTGCAGAACGTCACGGTGCCGTACGTGATCTTCGCGGTGACGAAGTCGCCGGCGTGGGTCGGGGTGTCGACGTTCGGGCAGTTCATGCCGATGATGTTCTTCTCGCCGCTCGGCGGCGCGTTGGCCGACCGCTACGAGCGCCGCCGCGTGCTGGTGGTCACCCAGACCGGCCTCGCCGTGATCGCCGTGGCCCAATGGCTCGTCTGGGCGGGCGGCAACCGCAGTCCCACGCTCCTCATCGCCATGAGCGGCCTGGGCGGCATCGTGAACGGGCTGAACATGCCGAGCTGGCAGGCGTTCGTGCCGTCGCTCGTGCCGCGCTCCGATCTGTCGTCGGCCATCGCACTGAACTCGCTGCAGTTCAACGCGGCGCGCGCCATCGGCCCGGCGGTGGCCGGGGCCACGCTGGCCACGCTCGGACCGAGCTGGTCGTTCGCCATGAACGCCATCTCGTTCGGCTTCGTCATCGCCGCGCTCGTGGTGGTGAAGGCCGACTCGCGGCCCGAGGGCACACGCGACACCGCGGCCGTGCGCACCCAGTTCATGAGCGCGCTGCGCTACATCAAGACGCAGCCCGGCATCGGCGCCAGCATCGTGATCGCCGTGATGATCGGCTTTCTCGGGAACCCGATCACGCAGATGACCGTGATCTTCGCCGAGGACGTGTTCAAGGTCGGTGCCCTCGGGTTCGGTCTGCTGTCGGCCGCGGCGGGCGTGGGCGCGCTGCTGGCCGCGCCGCTGGTGTCGACGGCCGACGAGCAGGCCGGGCGCGCCGCGCTCATCGCGTGGACCATGCCGGTGTACGCCGTGGCGGTCATCGCGTTCGGGTTGGCCCCCAACGCCGGGTGGGGCATGGCCGCGCTGCTCATCTCGGGGGGTGGCTTCCTGGCCGTGATCTCGGCCAGCAACACCGCGGTGCAGGCCATCGTGGCCGACCGCGTGCGGGGCCGCGTGATGGCGGTGCGGATCATGTCGTTCATGGCCGCCTACCCCGTGGGCGGGCTGTTGCAGGGCTGGACGGCCGAGGTCTGGGGACCACGCCCCACGGTGGTCGGGGCCGGCGTGGGGCTGCTGCTCGCCGCCTTCTGGCTGCGTCGTCACCGCGCGCTCCTCGACCGACTCGACGACCCCACCGACGACCGGCGAGCGGTGTGACAGAGGTCGGCCCCTTTGGAGCCCCGGACCCCCTCGTCGCTACTGTGGCAGAGTCCACGTCGATCCCCTGGGGAGGGACCTGATGAGCGAGGCCAAGACCGTCGAGCTGTCCGAAGTCGAAGCCGACGCGTTCCGGCAGAAGTGCCGGGCGTTCCTCCAGCAGCACGCCGCCACCGGCCTCGGTCACCGCAGCGCCAACAACGACCGGGGCGAGGCCCTCATGGCCGGCGCGAAGAAGTTCCAGGTGGCCCTCGCCGAGGCCGGCCTGGCCGGCGCGGTGTACCCCAAGGAGTACGGCGGCGCCGGTCTCACGCGAGCCCACGAGCGCATCTGGCGCGAGGAGTACGCCAACTTCCCCGACATGACCGGTGAGCTGACCATCAGCCACGGCATGTGCCTGCCGGTGCTCAACGACTTCGGCTCCGAGGCCCAGAAGAAGAGCTTCCTGCCCGACAACATCGCCGGTCGCACCGTGTGGTGCCAGATGTTCTCCGAGCCGGGCGCCGGCTCCGACGTAGCCAGCCTGCAGACCCGGGCCGAGCGCGACGGCGACGAGTGGATCATCAACGGGCAGAAGGTGTGGACCACGCTGGCCCACCTGTCCGACTACGGCATCCTCATCGCCCGCACGAACCCCGACGCGCCCAAGCACGCCGGCATCTCCATGTTCATCCTCGACATGAACGCGCCCGGCGTGGAGATCCGTCCGATCCACCAGATCGACGGCGGCATGCACTTCAACGAGGTCTTCTTCACCGACGTGCGCATCCCGGCCGACTGGCTGGTGGGCGAGCTGAACAACGGCTGGAACCAGGCCACGGCCATGCTCATGTACGAGCGGGTCGCCATCGGCACCGGCTCGGTGAGCGGCGTCACCCATCCCGTCGCCGACCGCCTCATCGAGGACAGCCGGAAGAACGGCAGCTACGACGACGCGAACCTGCGCCAGGAGATCATGAAGATCTACTGCGAGGAGACGACCAAGTCGCTCATCGCCATGCGCACCCGTGCCGAGCTGAAGGCGGGCAAGGCGCCCGGGCCCGGTGGGTCGCTGGGCAAGCTGCACGGTGCCCGGATCGCCCGCATGATGCGCGCCATCTCCGGTGACGTGTACGGCCCCGAGCTCGTCGCCTACGACGAGGGCAGCCGCACCGAGATGGTCAGCCGCATGATGATCACCAGCTTCTCGTCGAACATCGCCGGCGGCACCGACGAGATCCAGAAGAACATCATCGGCGACCGCGTGCTCGGCCTGCCCCGCGACATCATGGTCGACACCAAGGTGCCGTTCCGCGAGCTCAGAGTCGGCACCCAGCGCGAGGCCTGAGAGGCGCCCGGCGTCAGCCGGTCGTCACCGTCTCCGACCGCACGCCGTCGACCTCGATGGTGATGCGGTCCGGGACCTTCGAGGTGCTGCACGCCTGCTTCACCTCGAGCACGCCCATGCGGAAGGTGTTGCGCGACCCGTCGGCGAACTCGCAGACGAACGTCGTGGGCGCCTTGGCGAAGCCGCTCAACTTGAAGCCGGCAATGAGGCACCGGGACCCGAACGAGCAGGCCCCGACGCGGGAGTTGATCTCCACGACGCGTCCGTCGGCGGGTCGTGTGGTCGGTGGTGCCTCGGTGGGCGCCACGGTGGTGGCCTCCACGACCGGTGCCGTGGTCGTGGTCGGTGCCTCGGTCGGTGCCGTGGTGGCCGCCGCCGTCGTCGTGGGCGTCGTGGTGGCTGTGGTGGTCGGCGCCTCGGTGGTGACGGCGACGGTGGTGGCCGCGGTCGAGGTGGTCGGGGTGTCGCTGGCCACCGTCGTGGTGGTGGCCGCGCCGGGGGCCACGGTCGGGATCGTGAGCAGCGGGGTGTCGCTGGCCTGCACGAAGTCCTGGTGCTCCTGGTTGGCCCGCACCACGACGACGCTCAGGCCGGCCATGACGGCCAGGCCGGCCACCAGCACGAGGATCGGGATGCCCCCGGCCACGCGGCGGGCCCACCAGGCCGTTCGAGGTCGGGTCATGCCCCCAACGCTATGGCCGGGTCAGCCCGATCTGACCGGGAGCGGGCATCTGACCACCCACCGAGCCTCCCGGGGCGTCGGTGGTCAGGGACCAGCCGGAGATGGGAGGCGCCGTCTCGTCAGGAACGCGAGCCCGCTGACCGCGGCACCGGCCGCACCGACGAGCGCCATCGTGAGGACGAGGCGAGCCTCTTGGCGGTCGCCGTAGGGATCGGCGCACGGCAGATCGTGGAAGGCCGCATTGCGGAAGCCCTGCAGATCGTCGTAGCCGTCGTAGGCCGCCGCGATCCGGCCGTCGTGGAGCGCCTCAGCCACCACCGTCAGGCCGTTGAAGTGGGTGAGTTCGGACGTGTCGAGCTGCAGTTGGAGCGTCGACGATGGGTCCGCGGCGCTCAGCGGCGACGTCGCCCGCATGCCGAGGGGAACGTCGCCGATGGTCATCTCCTCGGGCAGCGGGGCACTCCCCGAGAGCCGCCAGATCGCGGTTCGCCTCCCGGTCGCGTCGACGGCGTCCAGCTCGAGGGCAAGGAGCCGCTCGCCCGGGCACACCGCCGACAGCACCGTCAGCCCACGTTCGGTACGGCGCAGCCCGCTCCGCCCCACGCCGTCGTAGTCGCCCATCGACAGCAGACCCGCCAACGTGACGGCCAGCACGGCGACGACGCTGCCTGCGGCGATGACCCCCCGCCGCCCCCGACCCATGAGGCCGTCGGAGGCGGTGCCGCGCTCCTCGTCCCAGACGTAGGTCGTCCACGTCCACCCGTTCCACCACCGGTATCGGTGGCGGCCGGTGGGGTCGGCGAACCAGTTCGGCGCCGCCGGAAGTGTGATCGACGGAGCCATCTGGTCAGTGTGTCTCCGGAGCTCGGACGGCGTGCGGCCGCGAGGCGGCCTCAGGACGCCGCCGCGATGGCCCGCCAGACCCGCTCGGCCGTGGTCGGGATGTCGACGTGGCGGATGCCGAGGTGGGCGAGCGCGTCGACCACCGCGTTCTGCACGGCCGGCGTGGCGCCGATGGTGCCCGACTCGCCGATGCCCTTGGCACCCAGCGGGTTCAGGGGCGACGGCGTCTCGTGAGGGCGGCGCTCGAAGCTGGGCAGCTCGGCCGCCGACACGAGGGCGTAGTCCATGAAGTTCGCCGTCTGCGGGTTGCCGTCGGCGTCGTAGACGAACTCCTCCATGAGCGCCTGGGCGATGCCCGACGCCACCCCGCCGTGCACCTGGCCGGCGACCAGCAACGGGTTCACCATCACGCCGCAGTCGTCACAGGTCACGTGGCGCACGATGGTGACCCGTCCGGTCTCCCGGTCGACCTCGACGACGGCGAGGTGGGTGCCGAACGGGAACGCCGAGCCGGTCGGCTGGAAGTCGGCCTCGGTGCGGAACGGCTCGGTGTCGGTGGTGGCGGCCGCCTCGGCGACGTCGGCCCACGAGCGCGTCACGGTGGGCGTGCCCGCCACGCCGAACTGCCCGGTCGCGGTGTCGAGCACGATGTCGGCCGGGCTGGCCTCCAGCAGGTCGGCGGCGATCTCGCGGGCCCGGTCGACCAGGGCGTCGCTGGCCAGCTTGATGGCCGACCCACCGATCTGCAGTGAGCGCGAACCGCCGGTGCCCCCGCCGCGCGGCACGAGGTCGGTGTCACCGTGACGGACCTCGATGCGGTCGAACGCGATGCCGGTGATGTCGCTGGCGATCTGGGCGAACACCGTGTAGTGCCCCTGGCCGTGGGGCGACACGCCGGTGAGCACCAGCGCGGAGCCGTCGGGCCGCACTTCGATGGAACCGAAGTCGGGCGACGCCACCGGGTTGGTGATCTCGATGTACGAGGCCCAGCCCAGGCCGAGCAGCAGCGCGGTCGGGTCCTCGCGGCGGCGAGCCTGTTCGGCGCGCAGCGCGGCGTAGTCGACCTGTGCGAGCACCTGGTCGAGTGCGCCCGGGTAGTTGCCCGAGTCGAGCGTGGTGCCCATGACCGTGGTGTACGGGAAGGCGTCGGGGCGCACGTAGTTCTTGCGGCGCACGTCGACCGGGTCCATGCCGATCTCGGCCGCGAAGGCGTCGATCATGCGCTCGATGATCTGGGCCGCTTCGGGGCGACCGGCGCCGCGGTAGGCGCCGACGGGCACGGTGTTGGTCACCACCGACACCGTCGACACGTCGGCCTTGGCGATGTCGTACGGGCCGGTGGCCAGGTTGCGGGCGAAGATCGGGAGCACCGACCCCACCTCGGGATAGGCGCCGCCGTCCTGGATCACGTGCGAGCGGAACCCGAGCACGCGGCCGTCGCGGGTGCCGCCGATGGTGGCGGTGATCTCCTGGCCCCGCCCGTGGACCAGGCCGAGCATGCTCTCGGTGCGGCTCTCGACCCAGCGCACCGGGCGGCCGAGGCGGCGGGCCAGCACGGCGACCACCACGTCCTCGGGGTACAGACCGTTCTTGGCGCCGAACCCGCCGCCCACGTCGGGGGTGATCACGCGCACCTGGGCGTTCTCCACGCCCAGCGCCTTGGCCAGGCCGTCACGGGTGCCGTGGGCGCCCTGGTTCTCGGACCACTGGGTCAGGTGCTCCACACCGTCGACCGTGGTCCACTGGGCCACCGCGGCGCGCGTCTCGAGTGGGCACGGCGCCAACCGGTGGTTGCGGAACGACAGTTCGACGGTGACCTCGCACTCGGCGAACACGTCGGCGCCCGTGCCGGGGATGGCGAACACCGTGTTCGTGCCGGCGGCGGGGAACAGCAGTGTCTCGTTGCGCAGCGCGTCGTGCACCGACACGACGGCGGGCAGTGGGTCGATCTCCACGATGACGGCCTCGGCGGCGTCCACCGCCTCCACGTGCGAGGTCGCCACCACCACGGCCACCGGCTCGCCGACGAAGCGGACGGTGTCGCCGGCAAGACGCATCCTGGTCATCGCCGCGTTGAACATGGGCATGCCCGGCGGGTAGGCGGTGAGCCCGAGATCGGCGGCGTTGAACACACCGATGACGCCGGGCATGGTCGCGGCCGCCGACGTGTCGATCGAGACGACCCGGCCGTGGGCCACCGACGATCGCACGAACGCGAGGTGCAACGCGCCCTCGATCGGAAGGTCGTCGACGTACTGACCGCCCACGGTCAACAGTGCCGGGTCCTCTTTGCGCAGGACGTTGGTGCCCAGCATGCTCACGGTGCTTCCTCCCCAGTCGGTGCGGGGGTGGACCCGCACGGCACGGCGGGCGACCGCCGGCGGCGCCATGATCGCAGATCGACTCGTCGCCGGTCCCGTCCGGGCGCCGGGCGGCCCACGTGGCGGCGGGGGAGGGTAGCGTCGCCGCTGATGACGACCGACCGGTGGCGCGAGGTGAACAAGGCCAACTGGGAATCGCGGGTGCCGCTCCACGTGGGTCCCGGTGGCTACGACCTGGCCGCGTTCGACGACCCGGACCATCTGAGCAACGTCGTGCGCTACGACCTTGCCCGTCTCGGTCGCCTGACCGGACTCGATGTCGTCCACCTGCAATGTCACATCGGCACCGACACGGTCAGCCTGGCCCGCCTCGGTGCCGGCCGCGTCACCGGTCTCGACTTCTCGCCCTCGGCGCTGGTCGCGGCGCAAGCCCTGGGCGATCGGGCCGGTGCGGCGGTCACCTTCGTCGAGTCCGACGTCTACGACGCGGCCGGCGTCCTGGACCCGGCTGGGTTCGACGTGGTCTACACCGGCAACGGCGCCATCTGCTGGCTGCCCGACATCGCCCGCTGGGCGAAGGTGGTGGCCGACCTGTTGCGTCCGGGTGGGCGCTTGTTCATGCGGGAAGGTCACCCGGTGCTGTGGGCCATGAGCGACCCGCGGCCCGATGGTCTGCTCGTGGTCGAGTTCCCGTACTTCGAGACCGAGGGCGTGCTGTTCAACGAGCCGGTGACGTATGCCGGCGAGGGCACCTTGTCTGCACCCGACATCGTCCACTTCAACCACGGTCTGGCCGAGATCTTCAACGCCTTGTGGGTCGCGGGCCTCGTCATCACCGCGTTCGACGAGCACCGCGAGGTGCCCTGGAACCCGTTGGGTACCGCCATGCGGGCCAGCACCCGTCACGACGGCGAGTTCGAGCTCGCTGGGGGGACCGATCGACTCCCGCTGAGCTACACGCTGCAGGCGGAGAAGCCGGCCATCGGTGACCCACACCCGGCCGGCGCTTGACGCGCGAACCGGCGGGTGCAGGCGGTGCCGGGGGCTGCTGAGGGGTTGCGGGGCTAGCGTTCCGACATGGATGCGAGCAGCGTCGGCGACCTCACGCTGACGGCGGCCGTGCTGGCCTTCGGCGGCGCGACGGTGCTCGCCGTCTGGCATGGTCGGGCGCCGACCAGCATCTGTCGGCGGTCGGTGCGTGTGCTTCTCTCACTCGGCGCCGGGCTGGCGACGTGCAGCTTGCTCGTGCTTGCGGGTGCGCTGGTGCGGCTCGACCTGTCTCTCGTGTACGTGGCCGACGCCGCCCGGCGGGGCGCCACACGGCCTTACCGGCTCGCGGGGCTCTGGGCGGGTATGGCCGGGTCGCTGTTGTTGTGGGCATGGGCGCTCGCCGTCACGGCCGCAGTGTCGACCGCAGTGGTCGCCCGACGGAACCGCGACCTTGCCACCACCCATGCCGCGGTGGCCGGTGGCATCGCCGCGCTCACGTTGGCGGCGAGTCGATTGGCGGCGGATCCGTTCCGACGACTGGCCATCCCGGCGATCGACGGGGGTGGGCTGGTACCGATCCTCGAGCACGGAGCGATGCTCGTCCACCCGCCGCTCATGTACGTCGGCCTCGCGGCGACTCTCGCACCGTTCGCCGCGACCGTCGCCGCGTTGTTCCATCGTCGGCTCGATGATGACTGGTCCACCCTCGTGCGTCGTGGATGCCTGCTGGCGTGGATCGTGCTGCTCGCTGCCATGGCCATCGGCGCGCACTGGGCCTACGACGAGTTGGCGTGGGGCGGGTTCTGGGCGTGGGATCCGGTCGAGAACGGCGTCCTGCTGCCATGGCTGGCCTTGACCGCCGCGGTGCACGCCCACCGGCGTGCCCGCCCGCGGTTGCAGGCGACGTTCGTGGTGGTGGCCTTCGTGTTGGCCAACCTCGGCGCGGCGCTCGCACGGTCCGGTGCGACCGCGTCGGTGCACGCGTTCGCCGAGGCTCGACGGGTGGGCGTCGTGCTCGCGGTCATCACGGCATTGGTGTGCGTCGTGGTCGTCGTCGCATGGTTCCGCGGCCGGCCGGCACGTGCGCCCAGCGAGCAGTCGTTGCTGCGATGCAACACCATCGGACTCACCGCCGTGATCGTCGCGGTCCTGGTCGGGACGGTCGCACCCGTCGCCGTCGGCTGGTTCGACGGCCGCACGCGCGTGGTCGACCCGGTCTACTTCTCGCGCCTGACGTGGCCGTTCGCCGTCGGTCTGCTCGTCGCGCTCGGCCTCTCATCGGCCCGCACGGCACGGGCCCGCGCTGGTGCCGCAGTGGTGGGTGCCGCCGTGGGGATGACGATGCTCATGAGCGGTGCCCGTTGGGCCGTCGCGGTCCTCGGCGGGGTCGCCGCCTTCGCCGCGGTCGGTGCCCTCGTGGCGATCGTCCGGCGGCGTACGTCCATCGGTGCCGAGATCGCCCACCTCGGGCTCGGCGTCATGCTGGTGTCGGTCGCGGCGATGACGACGGGTGCTGATCTCACCGTGCCCGTGAAGGCGGGGACGGGCTTCGACGTGCGCGGCTACACGATGGACGTCGGCACGTTCAGCAGCGTCCGGCGGGCGACCTCGGCGGATGCGCTCGTGCCGGTGACCTTGCGCCGAGGTGGGGCACTGGTCGCCACGCTCGTTCCGAGATGGCGCGTCTCGCAGCCCGGTGGGCTCGCCGTGGCCGTGGTGGCCCGCCGGTCGACGATCACCGAGGACGTGCAGCTGGTGCTGGCACGGGTCGCACCGCCGGCGTCGGCCATCCTCGTGGTGCGCGTGCGCCCGATGGCACGGTGGCTGTGGTGGGGTGCCCTCGTGATGGTGGGCGGCGGCCTGCTGGCACTGGGGGGACGACGGCCACGGGCGTCACGGCTCCTCGCCCCGCTTACGGGCGAGGAGTCGTCGGACCGTGTCGGGCTCCGCCGCTGACGCCTTCTCGGCCACGGGCTCCGGTGGCCGGTCCCGGTCCCGCGGGGGCGTCGCCCGATCGCGACGTGTCCGCCGTTCGGTCGTCCCCGCCACCTTCGGTCGTCGCTGCCACACCTGTCGGACCATGCCCTGGGCGCCGGTGGTCACCCTACTGAGTGCGCTGCCGTGCAGGGCGAGCAGACCGAGGGCGACGGCCGCCGGCCACAGGATCGCCGCCGCCAGCAGGAACCACCCCGACAACGGCACGCGCCGGTGGCCGACTTCGAGACCCGCGGCGACGAAGGCCTCCGCGGGGTCGATGGCGCCCCGCCCGCCAGTGCGGTCCGAGAGCGCCTGCATCTGCGCGGCATCGCTCGGTCCGGCCCGGTACTCGGCCGAGTACGACTGCGTGGCCAGCGCCGACGCATCGAGCAGGTGCCCGCCCGGACCGTCCACCGCCACTCCGACCGCGTACGCTCCCGCCCCACCCGCGTCGGTCTCACCGACGAAGGTGTCGTCGCCGGCGCGCGCGAGCGCCACTTCGCGGCCCTGCAGATCGGGGCCCGTCACACGGGCGCTCGCCGTGGCGTCGCCCCACGTCCCGCTGCGCTCGACGGTGATCTTGAGACGGTCACCCACCACGGACACCTGCACAGTGCCTTCGGCCGACCCTGCTGCCGGGAACGTGTCGCGCACCACCGCGCTCCAGAACGACACGTAGCCGCCCCAGCTCGCCCAGTTCTTCGACCATCGCGTCGCGGCGTCGCTCGTCCACGCGGTAGCCCGTCCGAGCCCAACCTGCCACGAGGCGAGCAGGGGGTCGCCTTCGGGTCCGATCTTCAGGTGGGTGGTTGCCGTCGGCTTCGCCGTGGTGGCGACGTAGCCGAGCAGCGGCGGGGCGGCATCGAGATTGCGTACGACCGCGGCGTTCGAGGTGATGCTCGGCAGGAGCGTGCCCTCCACCACGACGTCGCGCGCCGCGATGATGGCCTCCTGGGCCATGATCTGCGGCACCTGGTTCAGGTCCCGCCCGGCGTAGAAACGACCCCTCCCGGCGACGGCCACCTTCTCGAGCTCCTGGTACGCGACTTCACCCGTGGCGAGCACGGACACCGTGATGCCCTCGTCCGCCAGCTGGGTCGCCTGCTGCACCAAGGTGTCGAGTGACTCGGTGCTCGAGAAGCCGTCGGTGAACAGGATGACGTGCTTGAGCCGGGCCTTGCTCTGCTTCAGCGCTTCGGCCGCCTTCAGCAGGGGCTGGTGCAGATCGGTGCCACCCTCGGGGTGGAGCCGACCGAGCCCTTCGGTCACCACACGTTCGGTGGGCAGCTTGGCCAACGGCAGGATCCACTGCTGCTCGGTGTTGAACGCCAACAGACCGAGCTCGTCGTTGGCGTCGAGGGCCTGGATGGTGCGGGCCGCAGCGGCGCGGCTGATCTCGGTCTTGTCGATCCCGCCGCCGGTCATGGTGCCGCCGATGGGCATGCCGTTCGCGCCGCGGCTGCTGCCTTCGGCACAGTGGCATGCGGCCATGGAACCTGACGTGTCGATGGCGAGCACCTGGGCCACGTCGAGCTTTCGCTTCGGGTCGAGCACCTCGCTGACGACGGGCAGCAGCGCCTCGAGCTCGCTGTTGCGATAGCCACCCAGTTCGTAGGCGCGCTGGCCCCCGATGGCCACGAGGCCCTTGCCCAGATCGCGGCTGGCGGCGAGCAGCGTCGACACCTGCGCACTCGAGAGCGCGGCGGCGTCCACGTCGACGAGAACCGTGCTGGCGTAGCCCGACAGCACGTCGAGCCCGGGCAGGTCGCGCACCCCCACGGTGTCCACGGGAATCGACGCGGCGCGCAGCGCCTCGGCGATCGGCGTGCCCTCGGTGCTGCTGCCCTCCACCACGAGCACGCGTGCCGGTCCGAGCACCTGCACCGCGGCGAAGCCCGAGTCGTTCTGCGCGACCGAGTCCGCGGCCTGGCTGACGGTCACCTGGAAGCGCTCGGTACCCGGTGCCAGGGCGATGGCATCGAACGCGACCGGCGTGTCGCCGACCACGGTGTCGATGGTGCGTTCGTCCACGGTGGTGCCGTCGCGCTGCAGCTGGACACGCGCCGGTCCGCCGGTGGTCGAGGTGATGGTGGCGCGCACGGTGATGGTCTCACCGGGCCGGGCGGAACCGACAGCATCGACGCGGTTCACCGAGACGTCGCCGCCGACGTTGCTCTCGACCACGTGCACGTCGACCGGGATGCCCGCGGCCTTCAGGCGGGCCAGCTCCTGGTCGGTGTCGCCCGTCGTGGCCCGGCCATCGGAAACGATGACGATGCGCCGGCGAGCGTCGGTGGGCAAGACCGCGGCGGCGAGCCGCAGGGCCCGGGCCAGGTTCGTCTGCGTGGTGTCGACCTTCACGGAAGGCGAGCTGAACACCGGGTCCTGCTGCATGGTGAGCTCGAGCCGGGCGTCGCCCCCGAACACGGCGACACCGGCTCGGGCCGAGCGCGGCTTGGCAGCGAGCGCGTCGCGTACCCAGCGCACGGCGGCGTCCCGACCGCTGCCGCCCATGGAGTCGGAGCCGTCCACCAGAAACATGGTGGCGACGGCGCCGCGCGGTCGGTCGACGGACGGTGCCAGCAGCGCCAACAGGAGCAGGAGCCCGACCGCGGCGCGGAGCCCGGTGGCGAGCCGCCACTGCCACCGGGCCACCCCGCGCCGTCGGCGGCCGAGGAGGAACTCGGTCGCCAGGAGCGCGATCGCCATGATCGCCACGTAGCGCAACAGCGATGTCTCGCGCCGGACGGGGCGCTCACCCGGTCGCGTCGGTCGCGTGCCGGTGTCGATCGCAGCGACCGGAGCCAGCGCGGATTCGCGCTCGGGCGCGTTCACCGCGACGGTGCGATCCGGTCGGTTCTCGGCTCGGATCGTCCAGAAGCCGGGGCGGTCCGCCCGGGGTGCGGCGGCACCGGCGGCGGTCTCGTACCGGGTTCCGCCGGGTGCCTGCACCTGGGTCACGATGGCGCCGTCGACCGGCAGCGCGTCACCGACGCGCAGGTCGCGCACGGCCGCCACTGCACCCGAGAGTTGCGACAGGAGCCGGTCGAAGAACAACGGGTAGGCGACCTGCACCGGCAGGTTGCTGTCGGCCAGCGCGAACCCGAAGTAGGCGAACTGGCGCCCCTGGCGCGTGCCCGTGATCACGAGCGGCGTGGTCTCGGAACCCAGGAGCACCCGGTCGCCGGTCGCCGACAGCGCCTGGGCCCGAGCGACGCCGACACCAGACAGGTCGAGCCCCTGGAGCAGGGGATCGTCGGTCGCCACCAGCGTCAACGGCGGCTGCTCAGCTACACCCGACACCGTCACCCCCGGTGCCCCGCCGGGCGGCGCGATGGCGATGAAGGGCGCGCCGGGCGTCGCAGGAACGGCCACCTGATCGAAGACGGCGACGTCGTAGCCGTCGGCCGACTTCGACGCGGCCACGCGGTCGACGGAGACGCCCGGCACGACGGCGAGCAACCGGTCGAGGTAGGGGTCTGCCGGCCCGGCCACCAGCACCTTCGTGGTCGGGCGCGCCGCACCGGGTGCGAAGGCGTGGTTGTCGGCCGCGAGCAGGTCCTCGCCCTCCAGGAACGCCTCGACGCGGTCACCCGCCGGCACATCGATGCTGCGCTGCAGCGTCTGCGCCGGCTCCAGCGTGAGCGACTCGATCCATGCGGTGCGGCCGTCGACGTCGATGCGGAGCTTCTCGGTCGAGCGTGCCCCACCGGTGGATCGCACGGTCACGTGTGCGGTGAGCCCCCCCGAGCGGCTCTCGACGGCCAACTGGGTGATGGCCCGATTCGTCGCGGTCTCACCGACGCGCTCGTAGCGGGTGCCCGCCGGCAGCAGCTTGCGTTCCGGCTCCGTCAGCCCGCCGTCGGAGAGCAGCACGAAGCCGACCGGCGCGTCGGGCGTCTCCATGCTCGCGGCCAGCGTGAGCGCATCAGCCATGTCGGGTGCACCCGTCGCCGGTCCGATGGCGTCGAGCGCGCCGACGAAGGCGTCACGATCGGGGCTGGCCGACAACAGCACCCGTGGTGTGAGCCCGGCCGTGACGATGCTGGCGATGCCGCCACCGGGCAACTGATCGCGCAGTTGTGTCGCCCGCACCTTGGCCGCGTCGAGTCGCGTCGGCGCACCATCGGCCGCGTCCATGGAACCCGACGTGTCGATCACGAACACGGTGTGTCGGGCGAGCGCGGCGCCGCCGAGGCGCACCGGGCGGGCCACCGCAATGGCGAGCGCCCCGACGATGAGCAGCTGTGCGAGCAGGAGCCAACTGGGCCGCAGTCGCTGCCAGGGCTGGGCGGCCGACACCGGCCGTTCGGCACGCTGCCACAGCAGCGTCGACGACACCATCGTGCGCCGCCGCTGCGGTCGCAGCACGTGCAGCGCGAGCACGGGCACGGCGAAGAGCAGCAACCAGAGGCCGGCAGGGTTGGCGAACTTCACCGCAGTGCTCCCGAGGCGCGCCACCGGGCCAGCAGAACCCGCTCCAGGTCGTCGTCGGCCATGATGGGCAGCACGACCACCCCAGCACGGTGGCAGCGGGCGGCGACCTCGTCGACCCAGCGCCGCGCCTCGCGCTCGTAGCCGGCGAGCACGTCCGCGGTGAGGCTCACGGCGAGTGAGCGACCGGTCTCGACGTCGACGAGGTCGAGGTCACCGAACAGCGTCGGTCGCAGGTCTTCCGAAGACAGGACGTGTACGACGACCACGTCACCGCGGCGCGTCGACAACCGCGTCAGGTTCTCGGCCCAGTCGGGCGTGAGCAGATCGGAGATCACGACGGTCAGGCCGGCGGGGCCGGGACGTGCGAGCAGGTCGGTCGCCGCGGCGGCGAACGCGGTGGGCCCGGCCGCCCGCAGCCCGCTCAGGTGGTCGAAGAGGTCCCACGTCGCCGACCGACCGACGAACCGGCGGGGCTGTGTCTCCCCGGCGAAGGTGTGCACGATGACCGGATCGCGACGAAGGAGGCCGACGAAGCCGAGGGCGGCGGCGACCCGGCGGGCCTGGTGCAGCTTGCCCGCCACGCCCATCGACGCCGACGTGTCGACCAGCAGCCGCAGCGTGAGGTCGTCCTCGGCCTCGAAGAGCTTGATCATCAGCACGTCGAGACGGGCGTAGAGGTTGTAGTCGATGCGGCGGTAGTCGTCACCCTGGTGGTAACGGCGGTGGTCGGCGTAGTCGACCGACTCACCGTGGCGGGGTGAGCGGTGCTCGCCGCCGAGGCCGCCGGCGAGGCGCCGGCGCGTCCCGATCTGCAGCCGCTCCAACCGGGCCAGCAGGCTCGGCTCGAGCAGGGGTTCGTGCCGCTCCGTCAGGGCGCACCCCGCAGACCGACCGCCGGTTCCGGTACCTGTTCGAGCACGGCGTCGACCAGCGAGTCGGCGGTCACGCCGTCGGCGGTGGCCTCGTAACCGAGCAGGAGCCGGTGGCGCAGCACGGGCGCGGCCATGGCCCGTACGTCGGCGCATGACGCGTTCGGGCGACCCTCGAGCAACGCCACGGCCTTGGCCGCCAGCACCAGCGATTGGGCCCCGCGCGGTGACGCGCCGAACCGCACGTAGCGGCGGATGCGTTCGGGCGCGTCGGACCGGTTCGGATGGGTGGCGACCACCAGGTCCACCGCGTGCTCCACCACGTGAGCGGCGGCGGGCACGCGACGCGTGAGGGCGATCATGGCGGCGAGCGTGGTGGCGTCGGCGACGGGCTCCACCGTGGGCGCCTCGGCGCCGGTGGTGCGCTGCACGACGGCCACGAGATCGGCGGCGTCCGGGAAGGGCACGACGGCCTTCAGCAGGAACCGGTCGAGCTGTGCTTCGGGCAACGGGTAGGTGCCCTCCATCTCGAGCGGGTTCTGTGTGGCCATCACGAAGAAGGGTCGGGCCAGCGGACGGGTCGCGCCGGCGACGGTCACGGCGCGCTCCTGCATCGCCTCGAGCAGCGCGCTCTGGGTCTTCGGCGTGGCCCGGTTGATCTCGTCGGCCAGCACGAGGTTGGCGAAGATCGGCCCCGCCCGGAAGCGGAAGCTGCGGTGACCGGCGTCGTCCTCCTCCAGCACCTGGGTGCCTACGACGTCGGCGGGCATCAGGTCGGGTGTGAACTGGATGCGGCCGAAGTGAAGGTCGACCGAGCGGGCCAGTGTCTTCAGCATCTCGGTCTTGCCGAGGCCGGGCACGCCTTCGAGGAGTGCGTGACCCTCGGAGAGGAGGCACACCATCACCTGGCGCACGAGCTCGTGCTGCCCGACGATGACGCGGCCGATCTGGCCGACGATGGCCTGAGCCAGTTCGGCGCAGCGCTCGGGTGTGAGCTCGTTCGGTGCCGTCAGCTCGCTCATGGATCGCCCAGTCCGTCGAAGTAGGCGCGCACGACGTCGCGCTGCGATGCCGGGATGTTCATCGTTTCCAGCGCGGCCGTCGCCTGGGCCTGGTACGTGGCGAGCACGTCGCTCAAAGGCACCATCGAACCGCTGGCGACGTTGGGTCCGCTGGCTTTGCCCTGCTGCTCGCCGGGGCCGTCGCTGCCGTCACCGCCGACGGTGAGCTGGTCGCCCCCCGTGCCGCTGGGCGCGTAGATGCTGGCCGAGGTGTTCAGCTCGGCCGAGGGGTTGCGACCGGACCCCTTGGGCGTGCCGACCCCGCCCTGGCCACCCTTGGCGGTGGCCGCGTTCGTGCCGCCGACCTGGCCAGACGGCGCGCCGCCGACCGGGCCAGACGGCGCGCCGGCGCCCTGGCCTTGTCCGGCGCCCTGGCCTTGTCCCGTGCCTTGGCCCTGCCCCTTGCCTTGGCCCGGGCTGGTTGCGGTGCCCTTGCCCTGGGCGGCGCGGGCGAGGCCGGCCTTCGCGTCGGCCGCCGCGCGCACGGCCTGGGCGGTGGCCTGCTGGCTGGCCACCGCCGCGCTGGCCGCCTGCTGCGCGGCCGCGGCCCGACTGAGCGCCGCGCCGGCCGCGGCGAGATCGTTGGAGCGAAGGGCGCCCGACGCGGATGCGAGGGCGGTCGCGACCTCGGGGCTGCCCGCCGCCTGTCCGGCGGCCAACGCCTGCAGCCGCTGGGCCAACGCCTCGCGTGCGGCGGCGTCCAGGCCGGCCAACTGGGCGGCCGATACCGCCAGTTGTGCGGCGGCGGGCGCGCCGGCCGTGGGGCTACCCGCCAGCGGCGCGGCGGCGACGCTGCGCTCCAGATTGGCGGCGGCGGTCTTCTGCGCAAGGGCGTTCGTCGGAAGGCTGGCGTCGAGGGCGGCCACCGACCGGTCCAGGGCCTCCAGGCCGCGCTCGATGGACGGCGCACGGGCGAGGGTGTCGGCCAGGGCCCGCAGCGCCGCCGCGGCACGTGCCGCCTCTGGGTGGTGGGCCAGTTCGTCGGCGGCGGTGCGCACGGCAGCGGCCTCGGCGGTCACCGCCTCGCGCTCGGCGGCACGGCGGCGGCGCACGGCGTCCTGGCCGTTCGGGACGACGGCCAGAACCACGGTTCCGGCCAGCACGACCAGGGCGACGGCGAGGCGGCGGCGCTCGGCGACGAGCGGCACCGCGTCTCGCCCGCGTCGGGCGGTGGCGAGCTGTTCGGCCCGCCGCTGGATCGTGGCGGCGAACAGCGGGTCGGCGCCGCCGTGCCGGGTCTCCAGGGCGGTGGCGAACGCGTCGTGGGTAGCCAGGCCGCGATCGGCGGCCCGGGCCGCGGTGAACGTGCTGATGCGCAGCGCGACGGCCATCACGCCGACGAGCGCGAGGGGCGCCACCACGGTGCCCATGGCGACCGGCTCGGGCCACGCCCACGGCCGCAGGCGGCCGATGCCTACGAGCACGAGTGCGGCGCAGGCCAGCGTGGGCAGCAGCCACTGGGAGGTCGCCACGGCCCACGCGAGCCGAAGGCGGCGGCGGACCTGTTGCAGCAGCGCGTTCACCGATCGACCATCCGGGGGGTCCGCAACCGTGACGAGGCGAGCAGCAGCCCGGCGGCCACGAAGGCGACGTCCACGGCGATCACCTTGGCCAAGGTGGTCAGCCCGTTGCCCACGTCCGTCAAGTTACCTGCGTTGTCGAACCTGTCGCCGTCGCCGCGCGCTGATCGGGACAGGCTGGCCAAGGGCGAACCGCCTACCGACACGCCGCGGGGCACGACGGCGACCGCGACGCCGATGACCGGGTTGGCCAGGAGGGGGAGGCGACTCGGTGCCAGCGAGACCTCCTCGCCCGGGTTGTTGCGCTGGATGAAGGTGCGGATGGCGCCGTACGACAGCGCCGTACCCACCAGCAGGCCGAGGGTGAGCGCGTAGGCCGCGACGGTGGCGCTCTGCACGCGCCGGAAGAGCGCCGAGCAGGCGAGCGACAGCGAGCCGAGCACCACCCCGGTGACGGCGATCATGAACACCGCCTTCACGATCATGCCGATGGTGACGCCGCCGAGCAGCAGGGCGACCGCCATGAGGGGCATCGTGGCCAACAGCAGGAGCAGCAGGTACGACAGCGCGGCGAGCAGCTTGCCGATCACGATGGACAACGGCCGCAGCAGTGTTACCTGGAGCGGCACGAGGGTCTGGCGGTCCCGTTCCCCGGCCACCCCGGCCGCGGTGAGCCCGGGGACGATGAAGCAGGTGAGCAGCAGCGTGGCGAGGACGAGCCAGTCGAACACGAGCCTCCCGGTGTGCGCCGACGACAGCACCGCCGGGTTGCCGAACGGCTGGTTCTGCGTCTGGCTGCGCGTCTCGCCCCAGTAGATGGCATAGACGAGCAGCGACAGCAGGGCGAGGTAGATGGTGAGCACGATCACGGCTCGACGACCGCGCACCCGTTCCTTGAGTTCGCGGTCGAGCACCGGGTTCACCCGCAGTCTCATGGCGTCACCGTCATTGCACGATCCCTTTCGTGATCTCCATGAACGCTGACTCCAACGAGCCCACTTCCTCGGCGTACTCGAGCACCGTGAGCCCGTCGTCGACCACGAGCCGCCGAAGCACCGCGTGCTGCTCTTCGTCGTCGGCGACCGTGAGCAGCCGATCCGGCTGACCCGAGATCCGTACGCGCATCTGACGAGCGCTGGTGACCGTGCGGAAGAGCTCCTTGGGTCGCCCGGTGGCCAGGAGCGAGCCGGCCTCGAGGATGGCCACATGGCTGCACATCTCCTCGAGCTCGGCGAGGATGTGGCTGCTGATCACGATCGTCTTGCCCATGTCCGACAGCTGGCCGACAAGCTGTCGCAGCTCCACCCGCGCCCGGGGGTCGAGCCCGCTGGCGGGCTCGTCGAGCACGAGCACGGCGGGATCGTGCACGAGCGAGCGAGCCAGGCTGAGCCGCTGCTTCATGCCGCGGGACAACGAGTCGACGAGCGAGCGCTTCTTGTCGGTCAGGTCGACCAGTTCGAGCAGATCGTCGACCAGCGGAGGCCAGCGCTTTCGGGGCACCCGGTACGCCGCGGCGAAGAACTGGAGGTACTCGTCGACGGCGAGGTTGTCGTACACACCCATCACGTCGGGCATGTAGCCGAGGTGCCGGCGTACGTCCAACGGCTGCGTCACCGGATCGAAGCCGGCCACGCGCACCCGCCCGCCGGTCGGCTGGAGCAACGTGGCGAGCACCGAGAAGGTCGTGCTCTTGCCGGCCCCGTTCGGGCCGATCAGGCCGAAGACCGCTCCGTTCGGGATGGTGAGCGTCAGATCTCTCACCGCCCAGAGCGAGCCGAACTTCTTCGAGAGTCCTTCGATGGTGATGACCGGCACCGCTGGTGCCGGTGGTTCGAGCTCGGAGACGGTGGGCGCGACGGTCATCTCGGCGGCGTCCCCGTGAGGTAGACGTCCAGGACCGCCGGTCCGGGACCGTTGTCGACGGGAGCGGTCACCTGCACGAAGATTCGCTCGTCGCGCACGGCGCTCGGGGGCACCGGGCCCACCTGGGCGTCGCTGCTGGCGACCTGGCCCGACCCGGGGAAAGGGGCGAACGTCGTTGCCACGGCGATGGCGCCTCCGCCGGGACCGGCGGGCACGTTGGCCTGTGGCAGTGGCGCCGCCGGAACGACCGCGCCGCCGGCGAGGGTGATCGGCCGCCATCGATCACCGTCCCAGACGGAGACGTCGAGGTTGCCGCCCGGTGCGCGCAACCAGAGAGGCGTCGCGGAGCCCGTGCCGTCGGGCAGGTCGAACTGGTAGGTCGCCGACCACCGTCCGGTCGCGTTCGGGCCGCTGGTCGCGTTGGTGCGGAGCACCGACCGCGGGATGGCCCGGTCGGTCAGGTGCGCACCGCCCGGTCGCACGCGGGCGGTGGCGCTCAGCGCCGTGCGGCCCTTCAGGGCCCGGCCGTCGGGGCGAACGGGCGCGGGGAACTCCTTCGTCCAGCCGGCGACGGCGACCGAGGACCCGCCGGCCCAGGCGATGCCGTGCTGCTGTTGCAGCTCGGCCCACGCTCCGGCGTTGGCGGGCACGGACGCGTCCAAGCCGTTCGTGAAGGCGGAGAACTGGCCCCACGCGTCGGTCGGTGCACCCCCGAAGTTCAGCGTGGACGCGCCGGTGACGACGAAGGGCTTTCCTTCTCCCGGTGCCAGCGAGCCGACGACGACCGACGCCCCTCCGGCAAAGGCCCGCACCCCGTCGAGGGCCAGCGTCGTGGTGTTCCGCACGGTGCCTTCGACGCGGCCGTCCTCGGTGGAGGAGGCGTCGATCTCCAGGGTGCCGTCCACCGCAACCGGGCCGGCCGCGCTCACCAGCCCGAACTCCCCGGCGTTGAGCTCGAGCCGGCTCACGGCACCCTTGCCCGTGATGTTCACCCGCATCGGACGGGTCTCGCCGGTCATGACTGCGCTGGAGGACAGGCGGCCGACCCAGCCCCGTGGCAACGCGATGTCGACCGTGCCGCCGCCGCGGGACACGACACCGACCCAGGTCGTGGCGCGCGCTCCTTCGGGTCGCAGCTCGACGATCGTGGTCTGCGCCGCGGTGGCCCCCGACCGGAGCGAACGGCCGACGAGCCAGGCACCCCCCGTGAACAGCGCGGCGAGTGCAGGCACGACGAACCAGAACCACAAGGCCCGGTTCGAGCGGCGAAGCACGATGTGCGCGATCGGACCGACGACCACCACGTAGGCGATGAGGAAGGCGATGAGCCAACCGAGCCGAGCCAACCGCAGGCCGGCATCCTGCGCAATGATCGTCGACGCGGGCACACCGCCGAACCCGCGCAGCATCTGGCCACCGTCTTCCATCGCCGAGCGCGTCGGCGTCGGCAGCAGGGCGCGGAACCAGCTCGACCGCTCGCCGCCCAGCGCCACCACGTCACCCTGCTCGGCCTGCGCACGACCGCCAGCGCCAGGCTGCCAGGCCGCCGGAAGACCGGCCACCTCGGTGCCCGTGGGGGCCACCACGAGAAGGCGCCCACCGTCGCTGACCCAGTCGAGCACGGCTTGGCGCGCGTCGGGGCCCAGGCTGCCGAGCTCGTTCTGGTCGACGGCGAGCATGTCGAGCGCTCCGAGCGCGCCCGGCTCGTCCAGGTCGAGCTGGTCGATCGGTGAAAGGCGCGCGGCGCCGGCGTCGATTGCTAGGCCGACCGACTCCGGGAACGACCCGGCCGCGCCCGCGCCCGGGAGCACGCCGACGAGCTCGCCGTCGACGGTCCACTGCGCAGAACCCCGACCTGATGCGATCTCGTCGCCGTCCTGGCGCAGGCTCACCTCGGCCGATGCATTCGCACCCGGACCACCGAAGAACACCCCGGCATCGGGCATCGCCACGACGAACTGCTTGTCGCTCCCGCCGGGGACCTCGACCGGCCGGGACAGCACGACCTGGGCCGGACCCTGGGCCATGCGAACCTCGAGCGTGCCCCGCACGAGGCGGTCGGCCGTGACCGTGATGCGCACGCGCACCGGCCGCCCGGGGTAGAAGCTACCCCCGTACCCGACCTGCACGTCGAGCGTGGTCGCGGCCTGCGCGACGGTCGATGTGGTGCCGGCGACTCCTGATCCGATGAGGACCATCGCGGCGGCGTACTGCCCAACACGCCGTCGACTGCGCACGCAACCCTCCCGTCGCTCGACAGCCACCAGTCTCACACACCCCGGCGGCCGCCGACGTCGCGCTCGGTGTGCTTGCCCTGGGTTCCTCGTCGGCGATGCCCGAGATGATGTCGGTGGGTGCAGGGTTGTCATACGAGCATGTGGGCGGCTCGGGTGGGGCCTGTGGCCGCTGACGGTGGTGTTCGTTCGGCGTCATCCGTCGAACGACGCCGGACGGCCTCGCTGATCGGTTGGCGCGAGTGGCAGGATGGGCGTCGTGACCGAGGAGTGGCCGCCCGAGGACTTTGAGTTCGAGGGCACTCCGCGACGTCGTAGCCTCGGCGTCCGGGTGGTCGCCGCGCTGGTGCTCGTCGGGTTGGTCGCCGGTCTCGGCGTGGGCGTTCTGCGCCTGCTGCTCACCTGACTCGATCGGCGGGAGCCAGTAGGGTGCGTGGGCCGCGGAGGTGTGACATGACGACCGTCCATTCCCAGCCCGACTCTTTGGCGACGGCACGTCCGTCGGCGAGCCTCGATCGCCTGCACCACCTCGCCTACGTCACCAAGGACACGGCCGCCACCGTCGCGTTCTACGAAGGTGTGCTGGGTCTCCCACTCGTGAACGCGGTCATGGACGCCGAGGTGCCATCGACGAGGGCGCCGTTCCCGTACATCCACGTCTTCTTCCGCCTCGGCTCGGGCGAGACGCTGGCGTTCTTCGAGAGCCCCGACCTCGAGGAGCGGCCCTCCCTGCGGTTGCCCGGCTACGAGGACTTCGAGCACCTCGCCATCTCGGTGCCGACGCGCGCCGACGTCGACGGCTGGCGCAACCACCTCGTGTCCAGCGGCCTCGACGTCGTCACCGACGACCACGGCATCATCTACAGCATCTACTTCCGCGACCCGGTGAACGACATCCGGCTCGAGGTCACGACGACCATCGATCCCACCTGGAACGCACAGCCGCAGCGCGCCGCCGAGGCGGTGGCGGCGTGGACGGCCGCCCGCGACGCGGCCACCGCCGCCGGCGCCGACGTCTCGCAGGCCCTGCGCGACCTGGCCAGGTCGCGCCGACCAGGCTCGTGACGACCAGGCTCGTCACGACGCCGCCTTCGGGCGGTGCGGTCGTCGCCGACTGGATCCCGGTCCAGTACGACGAGACGAGCCAGTTCTCTGAGAGCGGCGAGGTGCACGTCGTGGTCTGGGTCATGGACTCGTCGCCATCCGGAGAGTCGGGATTTCTCGGCTCAGTGGAGTGGGTCGTGGCCGCCGACGGCCAATCGCTCACCACCCCCGAACCAGCCGCTCAGCGCGGCGTCCGCTACATCCGCGTCGGCGGCTACCACACCACCGATGTCGGGCAGATCGGCAACAAGCACCGCACCGAACCCAGCGTCGCGATGAGCGCCGGAGCGGTGGCGGTGGCGGGCCGGGCGCGAAGTCGTGCGTGTCGGGTTTCGGTCACGGCCTCCCGGCGTGGGGCACGTCGACGCGCTGGCTCAGCACGATCCCGTCCGACGCCCCCGCGGCGCCGTAGCGGTTGGCGACGATGAACATCGTGCGGCCATCATCACCGCCGAGCATGCACCCGAAGCAACCACGGTCGACCTCGATCTCGTCCAGCACGCGGCCACCCTTGGCTACCCTGGTGCAGCTGCGGCCGGGCACGCTCGCGTACCAGATGGTTTCTTCGGCATCGGCGCAGATGCCGTCGGGGGCCGAACCCGGCCCGAGGTCGGCCCACACCCGCCGGTCGACCAACGCACCCTCCTCCGTGATCGTCCACGCGGTCAGCCGATCGGCATGCGACTCGGCGACCACGAGGGTGTCATCGCCGAGAACGACCATGCCGTTCGGGAACCAGACGTCATCGGCCGCCTGACGGGCGCGGCCGTCAGGCGACACCACCGCCACGATGCCCGGCTTGCGGGGCTCCCACGGCGCCGATCCCGGCATGTCCACCCACGCTCGGCCGGCGGCGTCGACGACGATCTCGTTGAACGCCTGACCCGGCGCCCCATACGGCGCCCACGCCGGACCGACCATCACACCATTCGCCGTTGTCGCCACGAGCCGACCGTCGGGCAGCCAATCGATCGAGAACGGAAGACCGGCGACCCGGGCAACGACCTCCCGGTTGCCATCGGCATCGAACACGAGGACCTCACCCGCGACCCAGTCGCACATCCAGAACCGGCCCTCGTGCCACCGCGGTGACTCGCCCATCTGGAGTCCGCTCGCGAACAACTCGGCCATTCGCAGGAAGCTACCTGCATCCGCCGATCCCGGGCACCGCCCGCACGAGGCGTTGGCCGATGGCGTGATGCCGGTCGTCCTCGCCGACGAGGGTCTCGCTCAGGCGTCGCGCGCGCTGGCGGTCACGACGGCGTGGGCGGTACCGATCTCGATCGCGGCTCGGGTCTTGCGGGCCTGCGAAGCCGCGTCGAGCATGCCGGCGGGCGTTGCGATCTCGCCTCGCCATCCGGCGGCGGCACTGCCGCCTGCCGATCCAAGACCGGCGTTGATGCCGTAGCGGTTCGGCTCGGTGGCCGATCTATGTGGCGACGGCGAAGATGTTCCACGAACCTGGTACACCCTTCAACTGATGTTCACCCCGAGGGGCGAACTGGAGCCCGGATCCGACCACCAGATCGACCACCGTCCGGGACACCAGGATCTCGCCCGCTACCGCGAGTGACGACACCCGTTGGCCGATGTGCACGGCCATACCGGCGACGTCGGTGTCGCTCATCTCGATCTCGCCGGTGTGCAATCCGGCGCGTACCTCGAGTCCGATCTGACGGACCGCATCGCGGACGGCACAGGCGCAGGCGATCGCCCGCGCCGGACCGTCGAACAGCACGAGGAAGCCGTCACCCATCGTCTTGATCTCCCGCCCACGGAAGCGCTCGATCTGGCGTCGCACCTAGTCGTTGTGACGCTCGAGGACCTGGGCCCACCGCTCGTCCCCCAGATCGGCGGCGCGGGTGGTGGACCCGGCGATGTCTGTGAACAGCACCGTTGCGAGGACGCGCTCGTCCCGGGGAGTTGAACGATCGCCAGTGGCGAACTGCTCGATCTGGTCGAGCATCGCCTCGACATCACCGATCCAGTACAGGTGATCGGCCCCGTCCAACTCGACGAGCCGAGCGCCGGCGATTCGCTCGGCCAGGTAGCGGCCGAAGAACCTCGGCATGTACCTGTTGCCCTTGTGGACCAGGATCAAGGTCGAAGCGGAGATCGCCGGGAGGACCGGACGGACGTCGAGATGACCGATCGTCATCTGCATCGCTGCGGCGGCACCCGGGCTCACCGATCGCCGTTCGAGACGGGCCAACTGCTCGCGGAACGCCTCGCTGTCGGCCTGACTCGGCGCGATCATCCGTACCCAGTTCAGGTCGCCGGTGCCCCAGAAGTCAGCGAACGTGGCCAGCATCTGGTCCAGGATCGAGTGGTCCCAGCCCTCGTAGCCATCGGTGGCCGCGAGCAACGCATAGGCGTCGACGAGAACGAGCCCCGATACCCGGTCGGGGTAGGTCGCGGCGAGCAGCCTGCGTCGATCCGGCGGCTTCCAACACCGCGGCCGCGTCGCTCATCCACCGCTCCAAGGTAGGCAGATCGTGCAACGACGCCGGGTCCGACAACCCCACGCCGCGCATGTCGAACAGGATCAAGCGCGCGAACCGTGCCAGCCGTTCGAGGAAGTGCGCGATCAGCGGGTCGTCCCACTGGCCGTCGAGATGGTTCCACCACCACGGGATGAAGATCAGGTCCAAAGGACCGTCACCCACCACCTGGAAGGCGATGTGCGCGCCGTCGTCGGTCTTCGCGTATCGGGTATGTGGAGCCACCATCACCCGAGTCTCGCCGAACGTTGAAGACGTCGGCGGACTCAACCGCGAATCGCTGTGAGCGGAAGGGACGGCGCGATCAGCCGTTCACGAGGGGCGCGTGCGGGTGAACGTGACGTGCACGGTACCGCTCTCGGCGGTCTCGGTTCGTAGATGTTTGCCGTCCTCGAACCCGCGAAGGTCGTCCCAGAGGTTCGTACCGCGACCGAGCAGGATGGGCGCGATCGCCACGTGCAACTGGTCGACCAGGCCGGCTTTCAGGAACTCCCGCACGGTGCTGACGCCGCCCCCGACCCGCACGTCCTTGCCGCCGGCGGCGGCAGTGGCCCGCGCGAGCACCTCTGGCGGACTCGCGTCGACGAAGTGGAACGTCGTGCCACCTGACATCTCGATCGACTCGAGCTTGCGATGGGTGAGCACGAACACCGGCACGCGAAACGGCGGCTCGTCGCCCCACCAGCCGTTCCAGTTCGGGTCGTCAGGAAACGAGTGGAAGCCGAACATTCCAGCACCCATGATCTCGGCGCCGACGCCAGTGAAGTAGGCCGCGGCGTACGTGTCGTCGACGCCGGTCGTGCCCTCACCGGAGGTGTCGTGGAAGACCCGCTCGCGAAACGTGCGCGTCGCGGCATAGGCCGCAGTGAGCTTCGTCCAGTCGTCTCCGAACGGGTTGTCCGGCGTTCCGCCTTCGGTCGTGGCGTACCCGTCGAGCGAGACGTTGAGGTCGACTCGTACCCCCATCATGGTTCCCTTCGCGGCCGCGTTCGGGTTCGGGTTGGTGCCGATGGAAGTACGCTCGCGCCGGCGGTCTTGGGTGTGGTGACTGCGCTCTCCTTGTCGGCCCGCGGCTTCGTCGTTCGCGTCCGCCGGCCGGGCCGGGTCGGATCGGGCGGGATCGGGGGCCGGTCCACGCTCGCCTCGGCAGCGCGATCGATGAGGTCGAGCAGTTGCAGCGTCCGGTCGAACTCGGCGCGCAACTCGGCCGTCATCCGCGCTACGCCGACTGCGCGGGCGGACGCGAGACGTCGGCTGATGCTTTCGAGGAGATCGACGGTGTCACGGTCGCCGCCGCCGGGTCGATCGACGCGCGGGAGCGTCGGCACGAGTTCGCGTGCCATCTCGGTCATCGCGCCGAGCACATGCCGGTGCACGAGGTCTTCGGGGGGTAGCGCGTAGCGGTCGAGCTTGTCGGTGAGGAACTGACGGATGTCCGCGGTGAGCCACCACGGGTCGAAGACCAGACCGGTACGGGTGCACACCGAGGCACGCCGGCCGAGCACGTCGTGGGCCATGTCGCCGAGCAGGATGGTTTCGCCTACCAGTTCGGTCCACCCACCGGTGTTGGCCACGACGTGAACGAACAGCGAGTCACGCATCCAGTCCCGCTGCCAGCTCTTGGCGAGCCACTGGGCGATGTTGCGCACGTAGCTGTGCACCAGATCACGGTGGCGGCCTTGCAACCCGGTCGCGCCACCGGAACCGGTCCCGAGGGTGTTGATGTCGAGCCAGTTGTGCCACGTCGCATCGACCACGACGCGGCCCACACCGGCGCGTTCACCGTCGTACACCGAGATCTCGGGGAACACGCGGTGGTCGACCACGCTGGACCCGAGGTCGCTGTACTGCACGTTGCCGCCCCGCACGGTCGCCCACGCGATCACCTCTGGCGTGGGCCGGCTGCCGCCACCGGGAAACTCGACGTGCGCCGTGCCGTTCACATCATAGGTGCCGCTCACCACGACGTCGGTGTCCTCGCGGACGAGTCCCTCGTGCATGTGATCGGGCAGGATGTCGATCACCCCCCACGGGCTGCACAGCACCGGATGTGGAGCCCAACGACTCATGTACAACTGCGACGGCGACGACACGATGAGGCCATCCCACAAGCTGTAACGTTTGACCTGCAGCGGCTTGGGCACATCGTCGCTCTGGTCGATGAAACGGGCGACGGGGTGACCGTTGACGCTCGTCACCGGCACGATCGTGTCGACACGATCCTGTCCCTGGGCACTCGGGACACCGTCAGCGGCCGACCATCGACGCATCCGACGCACACGCGGCACCTCGCCGCACAAGTGTTGACCGAGGACCCAATGGTCACCGGTGGCGAACACGCCGCCGCCGGCATCCATCCACGTCGCGAGGACCGCTACCTCGTTGGCGCTGAGCGGCACCCGGCCGGCCGGTACGACATCGTTCACGTTGC
>JANMAT010000170.1:0-51648 GCA_031359995.1 Actinomycetes bacterium | reverse complement strand
CTTGCTGCTGCTCCCACATGCGGACGCGAGCACCATCAGTGCCGCGCCAGCAACGATCCATTTACGGGCCATTGAAGTTGTCTCCCCCCTCGAGGTGTTCCCTCGATGTGCACATCATGACACGGCAGCGAGCGGTCTGTTGTGACGATAGGCACGCGCCGTCGGCGAACGTACCGGCATTCATTCGATGTCGCAAGACCTCGCCGACGACGGCCCTGAGCAGGCCCGACGCGAGCGCGCGGGAAGTCAAGCGCGGTGTTGCGCAGAGCGGATCACGTCACCAGATCGTAAGGCGTGCGGCATGCGCACAACGGTGCTCAGCGGGGCGCGCGCTCGACCTGCACGAGGTTGTCGTGGAAGGCCGTGCCGCCGGCCAGATCGGTGTCGCCGGCATTGGTGAGCACGTTGACGCCGACCCCGCCGGACGCGTCCAGGCTCCAGCCGAACGGCGCCGACACGACACCGGCGCGCACGCGATCCGAGACGCGCACGCGCAGCACCATCGTGCCGCGATCGTTGAACACGCGAGCCCGATCGCCCTCGTGCAACCCCCGCGCCGCCGCATCGAGCGCGTCGATCTCGAGGTTCGGCTCGTCGCCGCCCCGGTGGCCGTCGAGATGGCCGTAGCTCGAGTTGAGGAAGCGCACGTGGTTCTTCGTGGTGATGCACGCCAATGGGAACCGGGCCAGCAACTCGGGGTCGCCGTGGGGCCCCTCCCGTGATGGCGTCCACGACGGCAGCGCGTCGAGACCGAGGGAGCGCAGCCGCGACGATGAGAGCTCGAGTCGGCCCGACGGCGTGGGGAAGCCACCGTCGGCGAACGGGCGCCAGTCGTCGGGTCGCGCCAGCTTCACGTGGCCCTCGGCCTGGAGCCGCTCGAAGGTGATGCCCGCCGCCCACGGGTGATCGGCCGCGTCCAGCACCTCGCGGACGAGGTCCTCGTCGCTCACGAACAGTTCGGGCTCCGTGAAGCCCACGGCCCGAGCGAGCCGGCGGAAGATCTCGGTGTTGGGGAGCGCCTCGCCGAGCGGTGGCACCGCCGGCTGGTTCAGCCCGACGTACAGATGGCCCCACGCGGTCATCAGGTCGAGGTGCTCGATCTGCGTGGTGGCCGGCAGCACCACGTCGGCGTGGCGCGCCGTGTCGGTCAGGAACTGCTCGACCACGACCGTGAAGAGATCGTCGCGTCGCAGTCCGTCGAGCACCTGCGTCTGGCCCGGTGTGACGACGGCCGGGTTCGAGTTGTAGACGACCAACGCGGTGATCGGCGGATCGAGGGACACGTCGGTGAGCGCCGCGCCCAGATGACCCATGGTGATGCCACGTCGCGGACCGCGGGCCAACGAGGCGCCGGTGAGCACCTCCTGCCGGAAGATCTCGCCCTGCACGGTGCCCACCGACCGGCACAGGCCGCCACCGCGGTCGCGCCACGCCCCCACCAGCGCGGGCAGGCAGGCCACGGCGCGGAACGCCTCACCACCGTGCTCGCGGTGCTCCATGCCGACGAGCAGTCGCAGCGCCGCCGGCCGGCGCGTGCCGTACAGCGTGGCCAGGCGCACCACGTCGTCGACGGGGAGGCCGCACACCGCGGCGGCGCGCTCGGGTGGGTACGCCTGCAACCGCTCGACCAGTTCGGCGTAGCCGACCGTGTGGTTCGCCACGTAGTCGTGGTCCACCAGGTCGCGCTCGACGAGGACGTGCATGATGCCGAGCGCCAGTGCGGCGTCGGTACCCGGCAGCGGCTGCAGGTGCCAGTCGCTCGCCGCCGCGGTGGCCGTGCGCAACGGATCGATGCACACGACGGTGGCCCCGTTGGCGCGGGCCTCCTCGATCACCGGCCACAGGTGCCGGTTGGTCACCAAGGTGTTCGTGCCCCACAGCACGATGAGCTGCGAGTGGCGCAGGTCTTCGGGATCCATGCCGCGCGCCGTGCCCTGCGTCGCCTCCACACCGGCGGCGGCGACGTTGCCGCACAGGCCTCCCGTGATGCGGCTGGCGCCCAACCGGTTGAAGAACCGCTCGGAGATCGACGCCATCTGCACCATGCCCTGCGTGCCGGCGTAGCCGTGGGGCAGCACGGTGGCCGGACCATGGCGGTCGATGCGCTCCTGCAACGAGCCGGCCACCGTGGCCAGGGCGAGCTCCCACGTGACGCGCTCGTACCGGCCCGAGCCCTTCGGGCCGACGCGCACCAGCGGGTGCAGGAGGCGGTCGGGGTGATGCACCCGGTCGAGGAAGCGGTTCACCTTCGGGCACAGCTCACCGCGGGTGAACGGGTGCGAGGCGTCGCCGCGCAGCTTCACCGCGCGCACGCCCTCGCCAGTGCCGCTCACCGTGACCTCCCACGCGCACGAGTCAGGGCAGTCGTGATGGCACACACCCTTCACGATGCGTTCGCCGGTGACGGTCATGGCTCCCACGGTAGTGCTGTGCCGTCGGGCATTGTGGGGGGCGTGACGCCGCCCCTGAACGTCCTGCTCATCACCCTGGACCAGTTCCGCGGCGACTGCCTCGGCGTGGCCGGCCACCCGGTGGTGCGCACCCCGCACCTCGACGACCTGGCCGCCCATGGCGTGCACCTGGCCCGGCACTACAGCCAGGCGGCGCCGTGCGCGCCGGGCCGGGCCAGCCTGTACACCGGCACGTACCAGCTGAACCACCGCGTGGTCGCCAACGGCACACCGCTCGACGACCGGTTCGACAACGTGGCCCACATGGCCCGGCGCGCCGGGTACGACCCGACGCTGTTCGGCTACACCGACCAGACCGTCGACCCCCGCGGCATCACCGACCCGGCCGATGTGCGCCTGCGCAGCTACGAGGGGATCCTGCCCGGCTTCACCGTAGGGCTCGACCTCAGCACCGACAACGAGCCGTGGCGGGCCTGGCTCGCGTCGCTCGGCCACGACCCGGGCCCCACCTTCGTGGACGCGCTCGCCGGTGAACCGAGGCGGCCGGCCGAGCACAGCCTGTCGACGTACCTGACCGACCACCTGCTGGCCTGGATCGACCACCGGCACGGGCCGTGGTTCGCCCACGCCAGCTACCTGCGCCCCCACCCGCCGTACGCCGCCGCCGGCCACTGGAGCGAGGCGTACGGCCCCGACGAGGTCGGCCTGCCCATCGCCGTCGCCGCCGAGCGGCACCCCTTCCACGACCTGGCGCTGCAGATCGCCGAGGCGGCGGCGCCCACCGACCTCGCCGCGCTGCGCGAGCTGCGCCGCCAGTACTTCGGCATGATCGGCGAGGTCGACCACCAGCTCGGCCGGGTGTGGGAGGCGCTGCGCCGGTCGGGCGCGTGGGACGACACGCTCGTGATCGTCACCGCCGACCACGGCGAACAGCTCGGCGACCACGGGCTCCTGCAGAAGCTCGGCTACTTCGAGTCCAGCTACCACATCCCCGGCATCGTGCGCGACCCCCACCACCCTGGCGCCCACGGCACCGTGGTGCACCACTTCTCCGAGAACGTCGACGTCGTGCCCACCATCTGCGAGGCCGTGGGCCTGCCCGTGCCGGCCATGGTCGACGGGTTCCCCCTGACGCCGTTGCTGCGGGGCGAAGACCCGCCGTGGTGGCGCACCGCCGCCCACTGGGAGTACGACTGGCGCGACGTCGCCCTCGCCCGCGGCACCGCCCCGGTGTGGCCGTGGGACCGGCGGCTCGAGCGCCGCCACCTCGCCGTCACCCGCACCGTCGACGGCGCCTACGTGCAGTTCGGTGACGGGTCCCACCTCGCGTTCGACCTGGCCGCCGACCCCACCTGGCGGACGCCTCTCACCGACCCCGCCGCGGTGCTCGCCCTGGCCCAGCAGCAGCTCGTGTGGCGGGGCCGTCACACCGACCGCACGCTCACCGGCACCCTGGTCACCGACCGGCTGATGGGGCGCCTCCCACCCGGCGCGGTCGGCGCTTCTTGATCTGCTCTGCTTGTCTCTGGAAGCTGTCGAGCTGCCGTCATGATCTCGTGGTGGCCGCTCAGTGGTTCCGGGGGCGTGCCGAACCTTGCGTTGTGTCCACACCGGGTTTCGCATACGAGCACACGGGGGATCCCGACGAGGGCATCGCGCCCTGGCGGCTCGGCTACGGGGTCATGGTCGTGCGGGCGGTCGGCAACACCTGGGCCCTCCTGCAGGGCGGCCGGGAGGACGCCATCGCCCGCCGCATCGCCGACGTCACGCCGCCCCACGCCATCGTGGCCCGCCTCGACAGCGAGGCGCTCTGCATCGGCCTCCCCATCATCGACGAGCTCGACGCGCTCACCAACGCCGAGCGCGTCGTCGCCGCCTTCGAGTCACCCCTCGGCCCCGACCTCGGTCGGGTCGAGGTCAACGTCGGCGTGGCCGTTCGTCGGCCCGGCGCACTGCGCTCCACCGCCGTGCTGCTGCACGAGGCGCGCACCGCCCTGGCCCACGCCTGCCGGTTCGGCCCGGCATGCGCACTGCTGTTCGACGACTCGATGATCCACCGCCACACCCACGTGGCGTGCCGGCGCCGCAAGCGCCGACCGAAGAACGCCTACTGACGCCGCAGCGGCCAGGCCAGCACCTGGTGGAAGTGCTCGATGTCGGGGTAGGTCGTGGGGTCGGCCAGACCGAGGCGCTCGGGCGGCGCCGGTGCGAAGAGGAACGTGCCGAACAGCTGGTCCCACAACGAGGTCGCGGCACCGAAGTTCACCTTGTGGTCGGCGCTGTGGTGGTAGCGGTGCGTCTCCGGACCGCGCCTTCGTCGCGATCCTCGACCGCGTGCTCGATCAGCTCACCGAGCTCGACCCGGGCACTGTCCGCAACCGCGCCACGGGCACCGACGTTCGCATCGTGTTCGAGGCCGCGGTGCTCCGAGGCGTGGTGCCGCCTGCCGACCCCCGTGTCGCCGAGGTGCTCAGCGGCTACGCCGAGTCCGATCTGCACGCCGCCCACTCCGAGCTCGTCGCCGCGGTCCGTGCCCTGGCCCGCCGGACCGACCCCCGCCGCCCACCCTGGCCGAGGCGGCCCGCGCGCTGACGACGAGCACCCGCTCGTTGCCGCAGGGCCTGCGGGACGCGGGCACCACCTTCGCCGCCCTGGTCGACGACGCCCGGCGGGAACGGGCCCTCGGTCTCCTGGCCGACCGGTCACGATCGGTCACCGAGATCGCCATGACCCTCGGCTTCGGGTCGGTCGCCGGGTTCACCCGTGCCGTGCGCCGATGGACGGGCGCCACGTCCACCGCGTGGCGCGCCAGACCGGTCGGGCGCTGACGCGATCACCGACGGTGCACCGTGGCCCGGGACCAAGGTCCCGCGGCGCCGACGACGGACGGCCCTGAGATCGCCTGAGACGTTCGGGGTCTGATCGTCTCACACATCGGCGCGGGGTCCGACCGGGGAAACGAGGCGTCCATGTCCATCGCCGAGCGCGACACCTACGAGGGGTTGCCCGAGATGTCACCGATGGGCGCTCCTCTCGACTGGGCGTGGCTGAAGGGCCACCGCAGCGAGTGGGGGGTGCGGCCCAAGATGGGCCCGCGCGGCCTCACCATGCTCGACATCGCCGTGGGCTCCTACGGCGAGGTGCCCGACCACCCGAAGTACCGGTCGATGGCACCGCGCGGTGCCGACGTGGACCCCGACACGCCCGACATGGGCTACATCCTCAACAAGAAGACCGACGTCTGGTCCGACAACGTGCGGGAGCTCTACGAAGAGGCGGTGGCCCGCCAGTGGAGCGCCACGCGCGACATCCCCTGGGGCGAGCTGCGCGACCTGCCGCCCGATCTCGAGCACGCCATCTGCCAGGTCTGCACCACGCTGACCGAGGTCGAGATGATCGCGGCCGACCTGCCGGCCAAGTGGATGTGGCGCATGAACCACGACTTCCTCGAAGCCAAGATGTTCCTCTGCACCCAGATCATGGACGAGGCCCGCCACGCCGAGGTGTTCCGCAAGCGGGCCCTGGCCAACGGTGGCGGCCTGCTCATGTCGCGAGGCCAGAGCGAGGGCCTGCTGCGCACGATCCTGGAGGCCAAGACCTACACCCAGGCGACCGCGCTCATGCACCTGCTGGGCGAGGGCTTCATCCTCGACATCTTCCGCATGGGCGAGCTGATCGCCCCGTCGCCGGTGGAGAAGCGCATGTTCCGCATGGCCATGCAGGACGAGGCCCGCCACGTCGCCTACGGCACGATGCACATCCGCTACGCGGTGGAGAAGGACCCCGACGTGGCCGAAGAGATCCACGAGGCCCTCGACCACGGCGAGGTCGTGCTCACCCGCTTCGGCACGAACCAGGACTTCGGCTCGGCACTTGCTGTGCTGCTCGGTGGCGGCATCGAGCACGTGGAGACGAAGGGCTTCCCGCTGCAGCTCGACCTCCAGCGCAAGCAGTTCACCTCGTACCTCGCCCGCTGCGAGCGCGCCGGCATCAGCCGCCTGCACCGCACCAAGCTCCCGCTGGAGCTGCTCGGCATCGATCCCAACACCGTGCTGGAGAACTGACCCATGATCATCCTGGTCGACGCCGTGCCCTTCTTCGAGGCCATGGCCAACGAGATGAACGAACATCCGGAGCGCCTCACGGTGCTGGGCGACGCCGACATGGTGGCCGCCCTCGTGATGCACCGTCCCGACGGCAGCGCCTTCGTGGCGGAGCTGGTCTTCGCAGCGCTGCGATGCGAAGGCGTGCAGGCCGTGGGGGTGGAGGAGGCCCGACTGGCCGACTTCCGCATGGAAGGTCCGTTGGACGCGTGGCAGACGATGTTCGACGACATCCGCACCCACGGCGCCGCCACCGGCCGCCAGACGATCAACAGCCTCGTCCTCGTGGGCGACGCCATCAAGCTGCGGGGCGACGACCCGATGGGCGTCGACAAGTTCTCCCGCTTCAACCAGACCCTGCAGGAGTACTTCGACGGCGCCGCCCGGGTGGCCGTCGCGGTCACGAGCTAACGGAACGACGACATGAACGCACCCAGCTGCCCCAACTGCGGCCGCCCCCTCACGCGTGTGCTCGACGTGCCCTACGGGTGGTGGGAGTGGAACGGCACCGAGTTCAAGGCGGCCAGCGCCGCCACCCGCGTCGACGTGGCCCCGTGGGTGCACGCCGACTGCATGGGCGAGCTCCGCCACTTCCACCCGCAGAACCCCGTCACCGCCGACACCGTCATCGCGTCGTCGGTGCGATGAGCTTCCGCGTCATCGAATCGCTGTGCATCGGCTGCGGCGCGTGCGACTTCTCGTGCCACGCCGATGCGCTGCACAAGACCGACACGTTCCTCGGGCTGTTCGCCATCGACCCGTACACGTGTGACGACTGCGCGGTCTGCGTCGACAAGTGCCCCGAGAAGGCGATCGTGGTCGACCCGGCGTGGCCCACGTGCCACGGCCACGGTTGCCCGCTCGCGTCGAAGCGGCTCGACACCGTCACCTGCGCCAGGTGGCAGCGGCGCTGCGATTCGTGCGGCACCACCCAGTGGTCGAGCGGTGACGGTTCGTTCACCTGCCCGCGCTGCGACGACGGCCGCAAGGTGAGCTGCCCCAAGTCGGTACGGTCGCGCCATGGCTGCGGCGAAGGCACCGGCGATCGAGGTCGATGTCGGTGCGCGCACCGTGCGGGTGTCGAACCCCGACCGCGTCTACTTCCCCGAGATCGGGCTCACGAAGCTCGGCCTGGTCGAGTACTACCTGGCCGTCGGTGACGGCCTCGTCAACGCGCTGCGCGAGCGGCCGTGCATGCTGCACCGCTTCCCCAAGGGCATCACCGGCGACAAGGTGCACCAGAAGCGCGTACCCGCCGGCGCGCCGCCGTGGATCGAGACGGTGCGGCTGCACTTCCCGCGCTGGGGTCAGCACGCCGACGAGCTGTGCGTCACCGAGCTGGCCCAGGTGATCTGGGCGGTGCAGATGTCGACCGTCGAGTTCCACCCCTGGAACTCCCGCCGGGCCGACACCGAGCGCCCTGACGAGTGGCGCATCGACCTCGACCCCATGCCCGACTGCCCGTTCGCCACGGTGCGCCGCGTCGCCGGCGTGGTCCGCGAGGTGCTCGACGAGCTCGGTGCCGTCGGATGGCCCAAGACCTCCGGCGGCCGCGGGCTCCACGTGTACGTGCGCATCCCGCCCGACCACGCCTTCGGCGACGTGCGCCGCGCCGCGCTGGCCTTCGCCCGCGAGGTCGAGCGGCGCTGCCCCACCGAGACGACGACCACGTGGTGGCGCAAGGATCGCGACCCCGCCACCGTGTTCATCGACTACAACCAGAACGCCCGCGACCACACCATCGCCGCCGCCTACTCGGTGCGCGGCTTTCCCGACGGGCGGGTGTCGGCCCCGATCACCTGGGACGAGGTCGCCGAGGTGGAGCCGGCCGACCTGACGGTGCGCACCATGCCGGAGCGCTTCGCCCGCCTGGGCGACCTGCACGCCGCCATCGACGACCACGTCTTCGCGCTCACCGAACTGCTGGCGTGGGCCGAGCGCGACGAGCGCAACGGTGCCGCCCCGCCGGCCGAACCCGACGATGCCTGACCGCCCGCTGGTGCCCGGGGCACCGGACCGGCGAGACTGCACCACATGGGGGTTCAACTGACCAAGGATTCGATCGATCTCGGCATCGTCGTGCGCGACATCGACAAAGCACTCGCCTTCTACCGCGACCTGCTCGGCTTCCAGGCCGTGGGTGACGGACCGATGCCCGGGGGCATGCACATGCACCGGTTGATGTGCGGCACCTCGCTCATCAAGCTGGTGTCGTTCGAGACGGCGCCCGAAGCCCGCAACCCACCGGGTGGCATCAACAAGGCCAGCGGCTACCGCTACTGGACCATGTCGGTCAGCAACCTCGAGGAGCTGGCTGCTGCGTGCGAGGGCGCGGGCGCGAAGATCCGCATCCCGCCCACGGAGATCCGTCCCGGCGTGCGCATCGCCATGGTCGAGGACCCCGACGGCAACTGGGTCGAGTTCCTGCAGAACGGCTGACGCCGCACACCCGCTCAGGTCGGCGGCGGCAACACGGCCCGGGCCGTCGCCGCCAGTCGGCGGGCGATCGCGTAGTCAGGCGCACCAAGGGGCACGAACCCTTCGATGAGGAGGGCGCGCCGGGCGCCGGCGGTGCCGGGGTCGGCCAGCGCGCCTCTGATCGCCGCGCGCAGCGCCAGCACGTCGCGCCCCGCGGCGGTCACCAGCGGCAGGCACGGGATGCGCGGGCCGCACCCGATCTCGTGGAGGCCGACCAGCGCGTCGGGCCGGTGGGTCCGCACCAGCGCCAGCGTGACACCGTCGATGCACGCCACGTCGGCCCGGCCGTCGGCCAACGCCCGGAGGGACGCCACGTGGGCGCCGGTGACGATCACGTCCCGGAAGAACGGGGTCCGCCTCGCCGGCGCCGCTCCCGGCACCGCGGCCTGCACCGCGGCCCCGAACGACGCCCAGCCCGAGAGGCTCCCCCAGCTGTTCACCGCGGCCACGCGGCCGGCCTGCGCCACCAGCGGCGCGGCGCGGCGGGCGATCAGCACGCTGCGGTAGTGGGCGTCAGGGTCCGACGCACCGGTGCGGGCGAACGCGCCCACGACCGCGACGGCGCCGTCGAGCGCCGTGACGAGCGGCAGCCCGCACGTCTGGCCGAGCACCAGTTCGGGCCCACGGCACGCCGCTTCGATGTCGGCGGGCCACGTCAGCGCCGCCGGGGCGTCGGGGCCGAGCCGAGCGGCGATCGCCCGCCACAGCTCGTCGACCGCACCGCGCACCTCGGCCAGGTCGTACATGGCGAGATGGGCGAGCCCGGCACTCACACCTCGACCTCCACTGCGGCGGGATGCACGACCGGACCGACGGGCCGCACGAGGTACCGCCGCGCCACCTCGCCGTAGCCGGTGTAGCAGCCCGCCCCGGCGGCAGCCGCGGCATCGCTGCCGAGGGCGTGTGCCAGCACCGGCAACCGGTACCACGGCGCGCCCGGCCGGGCGTGGTGGGTGTGGTGCAGGTTGTTGTTGAGGAACAGCAGCGACCAGAAGCGACCGGCCCGCACGACAGCCGAGCGCGTCGAGGGTCCGGGCACCCAGCGGTGCTCGGCGAACGAGCGCACGAGGCCGAGGGAACGCCCGAGGTAGGCCCCGCCGAGGGCGTACAGCCACAGCGGCATCCCACACACACCCACCAGCCACGCGAGGACCACGGCGACACCGGCGAGGTGATGGCACAGGTGTCGGCGACGCCGGCGATCGCGCGCCGTGAGCGTGCGCCAGTAGGCCAGCGCCGACACCGCGGGGCCGATGGCCAGCCGGCCCGCCAACGTGCGGTTGATGTGCACCACGAGCCGACCGGCGCGGCCGACGGCGGCCCAGCCTTCGGCGGTCAGGTACCACGACTCCGGGTCGTCGACCGGGTCGGTGAGGCGATCGTCGTGGTGGTGGGCGAGGTGCAGGTCGAGGTAGTCGCCGTAAGGGATCCACAGCGACAGCGGCAGCCAGCCCAGGGCGTGGTTCCACGAGCGCCGGCGGAACGGGTGGCCGTGGATCAGCTCGTGCTGCAGGCTCGTGTGCCACGCCGTCATCACGGCCAGCGCGGCGAGCAGGCCCGCCGTGGGGAGGTGGCGCCAGCCGACGGTGACCGCCGCCCAGCCGCCGTAGGTCGCCCCGGTGACGGCCAGGGTCGGCCACTCGACCCGACCGGTGCGCAGCAGACGCCGCACGGCACGCACCCGGTGTCGACGGCTGGCGTCGTCGTGGGCTCGCATGCCGGCCGTCCCTCCCTGGTTGGTGGTACCGACGCCAGTGTCGGCACCCGGCCTGAGATGGGGCAACGATGACGTCCACCCGATCCGACGATCATGCGCACGAGAGCTACGCCATGTTGCACATGCGCGACATGATGTCGTAGAACTTCGACATGAGCGACGAACGGGCCGACATGCTGCGCGTGTTCCGGGTCCGGCTCGAACAGGTGATCGGCACCCGGGGACGCGGCGCGTTCGCGAAGGAGGCCGGCCTCGACCGCACGACGTTGTCGCAGCTGCTCTCGGACACGAACCGGCGTCTCCCCCGGGCGGAGACGCTGGTGGCCCTGGCCCATGCGACCAACGCCAGCGTCGACTGGCTGCTCGGGTTGTCGGGCGAGGGGCCTGTGCGCACCGAGGTCCGCCGCGAGGAGATGGCCGTCACCCGCACCGCCCTCAGCGAGGTCGACGAGGCCCTCATCCGCTGGTACCAGGACGCCGGCGCCAGCAAGGTCCGCTACGTGCCGTCGACCCTGCCCGATCTGCTCAAGACGAGCAGCGTGATCCGCCACGAGGTCGCCCGCTCCGACACGACCCGGCCCGAGCAGAAGATCGAGACCGCGGCGGCGCGTCTGGAGATGGCCCGCACCACCGGCAGCGACCTCGAGTGCTGCAACTCGATCCAGGCCATCGAGGGCTTCGCCCGCGGCGAGGACATCTGGGCCACGCTCGATCCGCGGCGACGCCTGGAGCAGCTCGACCGCATCATCGAGCTGCTCGACGAGGTGTACCCCCGGTTCCGCTGGTACCTCTACGACGGGCGCCAGCGCTACGCCGGCGCCATGACCATGTTCGGGTTGGAGCGGGCCGTGCTCTACGTCGGCCAGTTGTACTTCGTGCTGTCGGGCCGCGAGCACGTGCTGGCGCTGATCGAGCTGTTCGACGATCTCGTGCGGGCCGCGGTGACGCAGCCGCCCGACGTGCCCAAGCTGGTACGCCGGCTGCGCACCGAGCTGGCGGCGACGCTGTAGGGGCGCCGCCTGGCGCGACCGGTCGGTACCGGCAGCGCGGACGGGCTCGAGCGGGCGCTCGGATCAGGCGGCGGGGACGACGGCGACGTCACCCGTGGGCTCGAACGTGCCGGCCAGCGTGAGGAAGCGACTCACCACGGCGAAGGCCCGCTCTCGCACGACCGCGGGCGCGGCCCGGTCGGCCAGCACCTCGGCGGCGGCGCGGGCCACCTGCGCCCGGCGGGCCCGAGCAGCGAGGGCGGCGACCTCGGCCTCGTACCCGGCCACCCCGTCGGCGGCGATCGCCTCACCGAGGCGGGCGAGCTGCTGGTCGAAGGTGGTCAGGTCGTGCATGGTGAGCTCTTTCGTCATGGGGGATGCAGCCAGGGTACGAACGAACGTTCCTCAAGACAAACGAATAGTTGGCATCGGAATGATCAGCTGCTCTAATGAACTCATGGCCACCCCACCCAGCCTGCGCGACCTTGATCTCCGCCACCTCGCCGCCCTCCGGGCCGTGGCCGAGGAGGGCACCTTCGGCCGGGCGGCGACGCGGTTGGGCTTCACCCAGTCGGCCGTGAGCCAGCAGATCGCCACCCTCGAGCGCCTGGTCGGCGAGCCCCTGTTCGACCGCCCGGGCGGCCCCCGGCCGGTCACCCTGACCGCCGCCGGGCACCTGCTGCTCCCCCACGCCATCGCCGTGCTCGAGCGCGTGCGCGCCGCCGAGGCGGACCTGTCGGGCCTGCGCTCGGCCCAGACCGGCACGGTGCGGGTGGGCACGTTCCAGTCGGTGTCGGTGCGGGTCCTGCCGACGGTGCTGGCCGCGCTGCACAAGCTGCGCCCCAACATCCGCGTGCTGCCGTTCGAATGCGACGACCAGGCCGAGCTGCTGGCCCTGCTGCGCGCCGGTGAGCTCGACCTGTCGTTCCTGGTCGCCCCGGTCGACGACGACCTGCACAGCACCCCGATGTGCACCGACCCGTTCGTGGCCCTGGCCCCCCTCGACTCGCCCGTGCTGCGCGGCGACGGCCCGGTCCGCATCGACGATCTGCTGCGCATGCCCCTCATCAGCCAGATGCCCAACATGTGCCAGACCCTGATCGAGAACGGGCTGGCCCGCCACGGCCAGCTCCAGATCGCGTTCCGGTCGAACGACAACAGCGCGGTCCAGGCCATGGTGCGCGCCGGTGTCGGCCACGCCGTGCTCCCCTTCCTCGCCGTCGACGCCGACGATCCCGGCGTGGCGATCCGCGACCTGGAGCCGCCGCTCGACCCGCGCCTGCTCGTGCTGGCGCGCGTCAACGGCCGTCACCTGCCCGCCGCCGCCTCGGTGTTCACCGAGTTGGCGGCCGAACACGCCCGGGCCCACGACCGCACCCGCGCCCTCGCCTGACCATCCGCCGGGCGGCCCTACGAGCTGTTCGCCATCCACCGGCCTCACCGCTCGCGCCGGCGGACCGCGCCCGTTTCCGGGCGCTGCCGGTGGCCCCCTACGACCGCGCCTGGCGGTTCGAGCTGGCCATCGAGCCCGCGTTCGACGCGCGCCACCTCGAGGTCGTCACGGGTACCGACGGGGTCGTGGCCCCCGAACGACTGGGCCACGTCACCATCGCCGACGTGGGAACGCTCGACGTGTGGCGCCACACCGGCTACGGCGGCGGCCTTCTTCCTGCCGTGCCGGGACGGGTCGGAACCCGTCGGGCGCCTACGATCCGGCCTGGGCGTGCCCCCTCCCACCGCCCGGGAACGTGGTTGCCGCCAGCATCCCGGGGGGCGAGCGCGACCATGGCCACTGACCCCGGCAAGATTTCTTGTATCTGAGCGAGGCCCGCGTGTCTCTTGGTGGGTGCGGGCGCGTCGTGCCCTGAGGCGGCCGCCTCGGGGCACGACGGCGTTTCCCGCGCGCGGGATCGCTACCAGGTGTCGATGTTGGGGCGCTTCTTCCCCACGCGAGGGGCCACCGGCCCGGCCGCTTCCAGCGCGGTCACGATCAGGTGCCGCGACTCGAGCGGGTCGATGACGTCGTCGATCTCGAACGCGGTGGCGGTGTTCACCGCCTTGCCGTGCTCGTACATCTTGGCGACCATCGTGTCGTACAGCCCGCGCCGTTCCTCGGGGTCCTCGAGCGCGGCGAGCTCGTTGCGGTAGCCGAGCTTCACCGCACCCTCCAGGCCCATGCCGCCGAACTCGCCGGTGGGCCACGCCACCGTGAAGATCGGGGCGTGGAAGCTGCCGCCGGCCATGGCCTGAGCGCCGAGGCCGTAGCCCTTGCGCAGCACGATGGTCATGAAGGGCACGGTGAGGCTGGCGCCGGTGACGAACAGGCGGCTGCAGTGGCGCACGAGTGCGGTCTTCTCGATCTCGGGCCCCACCATCATCCCGGGCGTGTCGCACAGGAACAGCAGTGGGATGTCGAACGCGTCGCACAGCTGCATGAACCGCGCCGCCTTGTCGGCACCGTCGGAGTCGATGGCGCCGGCGAGGTGGTTCGGGTTGTTGGCCACGATGCCGAGCGGTCGGCCCTCGACCCGGACGAACGACGTGATCATGCCGACACCGAAGCACTCGCGCAGCTCGAGCACCGAGCCGGTGTCGGCCATGGTCTCGATGACCTTGCGCACGTCGTAGGTGCGCAGGCGGTTCTCGGGGATGAGGGTGCGCAGCAGACGCTGGTCGGCACACTCCCAGTCGGCCACGGGGCCCTGGAAGTACGACAGGTACTGCTTGGCGACCTGCACCGCTTCGGCCTCGTCCTCGACCGCGATGTCGACCACGCCGTTGGGCACCTGGATCGACATCGGCCCGACCTCTTCGGGGCGGAAGATGCCGAGACCGCCGCCCTCGATCATGGCCGGGCCGCCCATGCCGATCGTAGAGTTCTTCGTGGCGATGACCACGTCGCAGCAGCCGAGCAGGGCGGCGTTGCCGGCGAAGCACCGGCCCGAGTTGATGCCCACCAGCGGCACCAGACCGGAGAGCTTGCCGTAGTAGGCGAAGGCCAGGCAGTCGAGTCCCCCGCCTACGCCGTCGGTGTCGCCGGGGCGACCGCCACCGCCCTCGGTGAAGAAGATCACCGGCAGCTTCAAGCGCTCGGCGATCTCGAACAGGCGGTCCTTCTTGCGATGGTTCTGCAGGCCCTGGGTGCCGGCCAGCACCGTGTAGTCGTAGGACATGACCACGCACTGGGCCCGCTCGCCGAACAGGTCACCGTTGACGCGGCCGATGCCGGCGAGCATGCCGTCGTGGGGCGTGTTGGCCATGAGATCGGCCATCGATCGGCGGCGGCGCTGGGCCGCCACCGTGAGCGCCCCGTACTCGATGTACGTGCCGGCGTCGACGATGTCGCCCAGGTTCTCGCGGGCCGTTCGTTGCCCGGTCTTGCGGCGGCGGGCCACGCTGTCGGGCCGGAAGTCGTCGAGCCCCTGCTGATGGCGCTCCACCACGAGCGCGAGGTCGGGGCGGATGCGGTCGAGGTCGACCGCACCGGTGTCGGCCGCCAGGGTGACGTCCACGTCGGCCGGTTCGATGAACAGCAGTGGATGGCCGGGGAACACGGTGTCGCCGGCGTTCACGCCGACGGCGCGCACGTAGCCCGCCACCGGGGCGGTGACGACGTGCTCCATCTTCATGGCCTCCATCACCGCGACCTGTTGGCCCTCGGCCACGGCCTGGCCGTCGACCACGTCGATCGACACGATCGTGCCCTGCAGCGGTGCCTCGACCGCGTCGGTGCCGGCGGGGCCGAGCACCACGGGTGCCGCCGCGTGCGCGGCGGCCGCACCGATGCCGGAGCTGACCGGGCCGTCGGACTTGCCGTGAGCCAGCACCGCCAGGGGATCGCCCTTGTCGATGCGGGCACCGGCCAGCGCCCGACCGACACCCGCGGCAACCGGCGCAGCGGCGATGGCCGCCGCTACGAGCTCGCCGATGTGCTCGTCGAAGAACGTGGTGTGGACCCCGCCGTCGGCCAGCTCGGGCCGCCGGACGAGCTGTCGCAGCAGGTCGGCGTTCGTGTTCACACCTTCGATGCGCAACTCGCCGAGGGCGGCGTCGAGCCGAGCCAGAGCGAGCGCCGGGTCGGCGCTGGGGTGGTGCACGATGACCTTGGCCAGCAGCGAGTCGTAGCTCGCGGTGGTGCGGTACCCGCTGGTGGCGGAGGTGTCGACGCGCACCCCCGGACCGGTCGGCGGCTCGAACACCACCACGGTGCCGCCGGTGGGCCGAACCGAACCGTCGGGCCCGTACGTCTCCAGGTTCACGCGGGCCTGGATCGCCACGCCCCGCACGGTCACGGGCTCGCGGCCACCGAGGCCGAGATCGGCCAGCGTGGCTCCGTCGGACAGGCACAGCTGCGCCTGCACGAGGTCGACGCCGGTGACCTCCTCGGTGACGGTGTGCTCGACCTGGAGGCGGGCGTTGGCCTCGATGAAGGCGAAGGCGCGCTCGCCGGCGGGATCCCCGTCGGCATCGACCAGGAACTCCACCGTGCCCACGCCCCGGTAGCGCGTCACCTCGCCGAGGCGGACCGCGGCGGCCAGCAGGCGGTCACGTAGACCGGCAGCGAGCCACGGCGCCGGTGCCATCTCGACGATCTTCTGGTTGCGGC
The DNA here is from genome assembly GCA_031359995.1 of Actinomycetes bacterium. Classification (GTDB taxonomy): domain Bacteria; phylum Actinomycetota; class Acidimicrobiia; order Acidimicrobiales; family Ilumatobacteraceae; genus JANMAT01. The sequence continues at coordinate 35,344 of JANMAT010000170.1, read as the reverse complement.
GCTGCACGCTGCAGTCGCGCTCGCCCAGGTGCGTCACCGCGCCGGTGCCGTCGCCCACGATCTGCACCTCGACGTGGCGGGCGTGGCGCAGCAGCTGCTCCACGTAGACCTCGCCGTTGCCGAACGCGGCCTGGGCCTCGGAACGGCAGCGCTCCACCGCCTCGGCCACGTCGGCGGCAGCGGTGACGGCGCGCATGCCGCGGCCGCCGCCGCCGGCCACCGCCTTCACCATCATGGCGCCGTCGACGCCGAGCCACGCCAGGAACGCACGAGCCTCGTCGACGGTGGTGGGGCCGTCGGTGCCGGCCAGCACGGGCACGCCGGCCTGGCGGGCCAGCGAGCGCGCCGCCACCTTGTCGCCGAGCAGCCCGAGCGTCTCGGGCCGTGGGCCCACGAACGTGAGACCCTCCTGCTCGCAGCGCGACGCGAACGCCGCCTGCTCGGACAGGAACCCGTAGCCGGGGTGCACCGCGGTGCAGCCCTCTTCGCGGGCGATGTGCAGCAGCTGCTCGGCGTCCAGGTAGGCGGCGGCGCCCCGCCCCTCCAGAGCGCGGGCGCGGTCGGCCCGACGCACGTGCAACGACTCGGCGTCGTCGGGCGCGTACACCGCGACCGTCGTCCAGCCCAGCTCCCTTGCGGCCCGCAGCACGCGCACCGCGATCTCGCCCCGGTTGGCCACCAGCAGGCACCCCACGACGTCCCCCTTCACCGCTCGTCCCCCGAGCGGCGACCCTATCCGAGGGGTGGGTCGGGAAGCCCGCTCACCGGCGCCGCCACCGCCCGCTCACCGTGGCCGGCGGTGCGGGTCACGAGCATGTGGTGCACCAGCAGGTACCAGGCCAGGGTCCCGGCGGCGATCACGAGCACGGCGCGGGGCATGGCCACCGCGCCCCACCGGTCGAGCAGGGTGCCGATGAGCCACGGCATCGACAGGCCACCGAGTCCGGCGCCCACGATGAACCACGACGTGGCCGAGCCGGTCAGCGGGATGTGCCGTTCGGCGAAGGCGATCATCGTCGGGAACTGCGGCGCGGTACCGAACCCGAACAGCACCGTCGAGATCCACACGATCGCGCTCACGCGGTGCCCGGCGGCCAGCAGTGCTATGGCTCCGAGCGCCAGCACGCACGACCCCGACAGCAACGTGTTCGGACCGACGCGGCGGGCCAGCCACACCGAGGTGAGACGGCCCACGCTGAACGAGCCCCAGAACGTGGCCGTGAGCAGTGCGGGCACGTTCGGTCCGCCGAGGTGGATCTCCTGCGCGTAGGTGTACACCCAGCCCGCGAAGCCGATCTCGAGGCCCACGTAGAGCACGAAGAACACCATGAGCAACGCCAGCAGCCAGCTGGGCGCGGTCTCGCCGCGATCATGGCCCTCCACGTCGACCGGCTCCGGCGTGGCCCGGGTGATCACCCACGCGGCCACGACCATGGTGGGGATGGCGGCGGCGACCCACGCCCACCCGACCCCGTGGCCCCAGGCCAGCGCCCGATTGACGAACAGCGGGGCGAGGAAGGCGCCGATGCCGAAGCACAGGTGGAGAGCGTTCAGCAACGGGCCGGCGTCGCGACCCCGGCTCCAGACGAGCAGGGTGTTGCCGCCGAGATCGACGCCCGAGGAGAAGAACCCCACGAGCACGCTGCCCACCCCGAGCCACAGCAGCGACGGTGCCCAGGCCACCACGACCATCGCCAGTGCCGTGAGCACGAGCGAGGCCATCACCAGCCTGTGGCCCAGCCGCCGGTCGTAGCCCTTGCCCCCCAGGACGGCGCCGGCCACGTAGCCGATCGACGAGCACGGGAAGAGCACGCCGATCGCACCGGTGCTCACCCCGACGCGCTCGCGCAGGTCGGTGAGGCTCGGGCCCATGAGGCTGGCAGCCAGGCCCAGGGTGATGAACATGCCGAGGTACGCCGGCGCAGGATCGCGATCACGACGGACGGCGGGCGCGGCGGTGGGGGTGGCGGTCAGGACGACGTCCTCTCGGAGGCGGGCTGGTCGGGCAGCAGGTCGGGCGCGGCGGTCAGGCGGGGCGGATCGTGTACCCGACCCCGCGCACGGTCTGGATGAGCTTGGTCTCACCCTCCAGTTCGAGCTTGCGGCGCAGGTAGCTGATGTAGACGGCGAGGTTCTTCGACTCGGGTCCGAAGTCGTAGCCCCAGATCCGGTCGTAGATCGTGGAGTGGTCGAGCACGATGCCGCGGTTGCGCACGAGCAGTTCGAGCAGATCGAACTCGGTCTTGGACAGCTCGATCTCCCGGTCGCCGCGCCACACCTGGCGGCCGGCGGGGTCGACCCGCAGGTCGCCGACCACCAGGACCTCGTCGGCGCCGTGCTCGTCGCCCTCGGGTCGGCTGCGGCGCAGCAGGGCGCGCAAGCGGGCGAGCAACTCCTCGAGGTCGAACGGCTTGGGCAGGTAGTCGTCGGCGCCGGCGTCGAGTCCGGCGACGCGGTCGGAGGTCTCGGTGCGGGCGGTGAGCATCAGGATCGGCACCTGGTTGCGCTCGGCCCCCAGCACCCGGCAGGCGGTCAGGCCGTCGAGTCCGGGCATCATCAGGTCGAGCACGAGCACGTCGGGGGCCCGGTCGCGCACCGCGGTCAGGGTCTCCAACCCGTCGGCCACCGAGTCGACCACGTAGCCCTCGAGCTGCAGGGCGCGCACCAGCGACTCCCGGATCGCCCGGTCGTCGTCGGCCACCAGCACGCGATCCACCATGCCCCCATGTTGGCCCATGCCACGGCGGTCCCGCACGACCCGACGCAACCGTCGGTCAGCCGGCGCGATCGGGCCCGGGCTGCGAGACTCCTGCGGTGGCACGGGGCCGACTGCGGGTGTACGTGGGCGTGGCCCCGGGGGCCGGGGCCACGTGGGCCCTCCTGGGCGAGGCCGAGCGGCGCGTGGGCCGCGGGCGCGCCGTGCTGCTCGGACCCATCGACACGCGCGACCGTCCGGCCACCGCGGAGCGCCTGGCCGACCTGCGCCGCCGGCTCGGCCCCGATCTCGACCTGCCGGCCGCGCTCGAGCTCACCGCGGTGCTGGCGGCCCACCCCGAGGTCGTGATCCTCGACGACCTGGCCGCGGTGAACCCGCCCGGCGCCCGCACCGCGGCGCGCTGGCAGGACGCGGTCGCACTGCTCGACGCCGGCATCGACGTGGTCGGCACCGTGCGGGTCGACCAGATCGAGAGCCTGTCCGACCTCGCCGCCAACGTCACCGGCGTGCGGGTGGCCACGGTGCCCGATGCACTGCTGAAGGCGGCGGATCAACTCGAACTGGTCGACATCACGCCCGACGCGCTGCGCCGCCGGCTGGCCCACGGGGCGCTGGGTGACGCCGACGCCGTCGACGCGGTGACCGCCGCCGGGTTCCAGCCCGCCCGCCTGGCCCGCCTGCGCGAGCTGGCCGTCGAGTGGATGGCCGACCGCGTCGAGGCCGAGGCCGACCGGTACCGCGCCCACCCGGCGGTGGCCGCCGCACCCGACGAGGACACGCCCACCGTGGCCGTGGCCCTGAACGGGCGGCCCGGCAACGACGCCGCCGTGCGCCGGGCCGCCCGCCTGGCCGACCGCCTCGACGCCCGGCTGGTGGGCCTGGCCCGCGTCCCCGATCGGGCCGGCGCCGTGGCCCTCGGACGCGAGCGGCACCTGGTGACCGATCTGGGCGGCGAGGTGCGGCCCGTGGTGGGCGACGGTTCGGCCTGCGCGCTGGTGGAAGCGGCGCGGGCGGTCCAGGCCCATCAGCTCGTGGTCGGCTCGGGGGACGACATCGCCGCGCTGGCCGCCGAGGCGGCCGCCGGCGGCCTGGACCTGCACGTGGTGCCGGCGGCCGGACCGGCGGGTGCCGGCGCCCGGTCCTGGCGCGCGCCGGTGGCCGTGGTGGTGGCGATCGCGCTGGCCGCGGTGGTGGGCCGGACCGTCCACTTCCCCGACCCGCTGCCGGTGGCCATCACCATCGTGGCCACCGCCATCACGATCGGTGTCCTGGTGTGGGGGGCGCGCACGCGCGCACAGGCCGAGCGCGTGCGGGCCGAGGCCGACGAGCTGGCCACCACCGCCCGCACGCTCGTGACGTCGCCCGACCCGCTCGATGCCGTCGTCAGCCGGGTGCAGCAGATCCTCGGCGTCACCGGCGTCGCCGTGATCGCGCCCGGCGCCGATGGGCCCGTGGTCGAGTGCGCGGTCGGCGCACCGGTGCCGGTGGGCGCGCCCGATGCCGCCGCCGACATCGACCGTTCGGGCCGCGTGCTGGCGGTCACCGGTCGCGCCCTCAACGGTGCCGAGCTCCGGCTGCTGCGGGGCTACGCGGCCCAGGTGGCCGCGGCGCGCCAGCATCGCGTGCTGCACCGCGAAGCGAACCAGGCGACGCTGCTGGCCGAAGCCGACACCCTGCGCACCGCCATCCTGCGGGCGGTGTCCCACGACCTGCACACGCCGCTGGCGTCGATCAAGGCGTCGGTGAGCGGCCTGCTGCAGGCCGACGTGAGCTTCTCGCCCGCCGACCGCCACGAGCTCCTCGTCACCATCGAGACCGAGGCCGATCGCCTGCACCGCATGGTCACCAACCTCCTCGACGTGAGCAGGCTGCAGGCCGGCGCGCTGCAGGTGGACAACCGGCCGAGCTACCTGGAGGACGTGGTCGCCGCCGCACTGGCCAACGTGGCCCACCAACCCGACCGCGTCGAGGTCGCGGTGCCCGAGACCCTGCCGCCGGTCCTGGTCGACCCTGCGCTGCTGGAGCGGGCGCTGGCTAACCTGATCGCCAACGCGTTGGCGTGGAGCCCGGCCGACCGGCCGGTGCGCATCGACGCCGGCGCCGTCGACCACGACGCCGAGGTGCACGTGCGCGTGGTCGACCGCGGCCCCGGCATCCCGCCCGACGAGCGCGGCCGGGTGCTGGAACCGTTCCAACGCATCGGCCGGCGCAGCCTGCAGGCCGGCGCCGGACTCGGCCTCACCGTCGTGAAGGGCTTCGTGGAAGCGGTGGGCGGCACGTTCACGCTCGACGACACGCCCGGCGGCGGCCTCACCGCCACCATCGCGCTGCGCGCCGCCCCGCTCCCCCGCCCCGAGGAGGGTCCGACGTGACGACCGCCCGCATCCTGATGATCGACGACGAGCCGCTCATACTGAAGCCGCTCGCGCTGAACCTGCAGGCGCGCGGCTACGAGCTGGCGCTGGCCAAGACCGGGGCCGAGGGGTTGAGCATCGCCGCTGATGGTCACCCCGATGTGATCCTGCTCGACCTCGGGCTGCCCGACATGGACGGCGTCGAGGTGGTGAAGCGGCTGCGCACGTGGTCGAACGTGCCCATCATCATCCTGTCGGTGCGCAACGCCGAGCGCGAGAAGGTCGCCGCCTTCGACGCCGGTGCCGACGACTACGTGACCAAGCCGTTCGGCATGGACGAGCTGCTGGCCCGGTTGCGCGCCGCGCTGCGCCGCACCCGCGAGCCCGACGACGAGCCGGTGGTGCACACCGCGCACTTCGTGGTCGACCTGGCCGCGGCACGCGTCACGGCGACCGACGGCGAGGAGATCCACCTCACGCCGACGGAGTTCCGCATCGTCGAACACCTGGTGCGCAGCCCCGGGCGACTGGTGCCCCAGAAGGCGCTGCTCCAGGCGGTGTGGGGGCCCGAGTACGAGCGCGAGACGCACTACCTGCGCGTGTACCTGGCGCAGGTACGCCGCAAGCTCGAACCCGATCCCGCCCAGCCGCGCTACTTCATCACCGAGGCCGGACTGGGCTACCGCTTCGAACCCGACCGCGACGGCGACTGATCGGCGTCAGTCCTCGACCTCGACCTCGACCTCGACCTCGACCTCGACCTCGTCTTCGACCTTGGCCACGCCTTTGGCATCCTTGGTCGGCTTGCCGCCGTCTCGCAGCACGCCGCGCGCCAGCGCCTCGTCGAGGAAGCGCTCCGCATCTTCGGTGGAGACCCTCAACGCGGGAGCGATCTCGGACACGAGGTTGATGCGGGCCCGCTCGTACATGGTGCGCTCGGCGGCCGACAGGGCCGCGTCACGGTTGCGCGCCGCGAGGTTCCGCACCACTTCGGCCACCTGGTAGACGTCGCCCGACTTGAGCTTCTCCTGGTGGTTCTTGAAGCGGCGCGACCAGTTCGACGGCACGCGCGGGTCGGGCTTGGAGAGCACCGACACGAGGTCCTCGAGCTCCTCGGCACCGACGGGCGGCCGCACACCGACCTCTTCGGCCTTGTCGACCGGCACCTTCAGCACCATCTCGTTGATGACCGTCTTCAGGATGAGGTAGTCACGCGTCTCACCGAAAGCCGTTTCCTTCTTCACACCTTCGACGATGCAAGCGCCGTGCTGGGGATAGATCACGGTGTCGCCGCGCTTGAACTTCACGCAGACTCCTCGTTGCCGGGAGAGGGAAAGGCCGCTGCCGGCCACAGTTTGGGGGCTGTGCAAGCATAGTCGTCAAGCGGCCCCTCAGCCATTTCGGCGCCCCCGACGACCTAGCTAGCTGACCAGGAAGTTCGTGAACTGCCACGGGTCCTCCCGATCGATCAGGACATCGTCGAAACGGTCGTAGAAGCTGGTGCGGTTGCGCAACGGATCCCAGTCGATGGGTCCTGACCACTGGGTGCCCAGGTACGGCCGTGCCGCGTCGAGCACGAGCTCCCACGGGAGGTCATCGGGCACGCGCACCCCTTCGTGCGGATGGGTCAGCATCCACACGACCGCGCCGTACACCGACGCCGCGACCTGCAACGTGGTCGCCGACTGGTGCGGCACCCGCGCCCGAGCCTCGTCGATGGAGAGCTGGCTGCCCGTCCACCACGACTCGTACGGGTGGCCCATCAGCAGCACGCCCAGCTCGTCACGGCCCGAGATGATCTCGTCGTTCAGGATGCGGCTGGCCGGCTGCATCTCCCACTGGCGCATCTCGAGCTCGTGGAACGACGCGATGGCCTCGTTCGCCGGGCAGTACGCGTAGTGAACGGTGGGTCGGTACACCGGCTTGGCGTCGTCCCAGACCGTGAGGTGGTCGGTGATGGTGAACGCCTCGCCGTGACGGACCACCATGCCCACGATCTCGCCACTGGGCACCCGCGAGCGCACCCACGTCTTGGCGCCCATGCGGGCCAGGCAGATCTGGTTGCCGGGCCCCTCACCGGCGTGGACGGAGGCGCCGGGCGGCAGCCGCCGCTCGTGCGTGCCCCAGCCCATCTCGGCCGGCGCCACACCTTCCTCGTAGAAGCCGTCGACGCTCCAGGTGTTGACGAACTCGTCGACCTGCTTGGGCCGGTCGGTGATCTGGGTGTCGCGCTCGGCGATGTGGATGACCTTCACGCCCAGGCACCGGGCCAGCTCGTTGTAGGCCCGGCGCGACAGGGCGTCCTCCACGGTCACGGCCGAGGCCGGACCGAGCCGATGATCGCGCAGGCCGCACTGGGCGATCTCGGTGAGCGCCTGCTTCGTCCAATGCGACACGAGGCCGGGGTTGGCACCGTGCTCCACCACGGCGGAGGGACCCTTGTTGTCGCCCCACCGGGCGATCATGCGGCGCATGGCCATGTGCCGCACGTAGAGCGTGCGGTCGAGCGGATGCGTGATGGCCGCGTCCTGGTACGGGTCCCACAGCTCGACCGAGGAGTTCAGGTAGTGGACGCCGTGGTCACGGCACCACGACAGGATCTCGTTGGTGTCGATGTTCCACGCCAGGTCGAGGCAGATGTCGCCGGGGCCGATGTAGCGGGCCAGCACCTCGCCGAGGTTGTCGGGCGTGATGGTGTCGACCACGTACGTCACGCCGGCGGCGAGCTCCGTCGCGATGCGGTGCCGGTTGTCGACCATGTCGAACACCGTGATCCGGTCGGGCGGGCAGACCTGCTCGCGCAGCAGCAACGGCAGGGTGCACTGGGTGACCGAACCGCAGCCGAGGAACAGGATCTTGCCGGTGAACGCCGGAGCAGCCATGAACGCACCTCCCGAGTGCCTTGTGACGACGAGCGCGGCACGCTAGGTGATGGCGGGACGGGCTGCACCTGCCTGACGGGTCGGTCAGCGCCGTCCCGGCGCTACCGTCACGCCCCGTGTCTCCGCCCGATCGCTTCGACGCCGCGTACTACCGTCGGTTCTACGGCAGCCGTCCGGTGCACGACCGCAAGCGCATCGGTCTGCTCGCCGCGTCGATCACGAACATGGCGGCGTGGTGGCGCATCCCGATCCGGTCCGTGCTCGACGTGGGCGCGGGCAAGGGCTACTGGCGCGACTGGCTGGCCGCCGAACGGCCGAACGTGCGCTACGAGGGCCTCGACGTGAGCGGGTATGCGTGCCGGCGCTACGGGCACACGCACGCCGACCTGGCCACGTGGCAACCGACCCGCCGGTACGACCTCGTGATCTGCCAGAGCGTCATCCAGTACCTCGACGGTGTGCAGGCCGCCGATGCGCTGGACGCGCTGGGCGAGGCGTGCAACGGCCTGCTGTTCCTGGAGGTGCCCACGATCGCCGACCGCGGCGGTGTGATCGACCCGGACGGCACCGACCTGGACGTGCACTGGCGCTCGGGCGACTGGTACCGGGTGCGGCTCGACCGCCACTTCGTGGCCCTCGGCTGCGGGCTGTGGGCCAGCCGCCGCCAGCCGGTGGCGTTCTTCGAGCTGGAACGGGCGGCGCCGGGCCGGTGATCAGCTGGCCAGGTGGAGCTGGTCGTCCATCCACGCCTCGAGGGCGAGCAGTTCGTCGGGGCTCGGCTCGCCGGCGCCTTCGCCGTCGCCCGCACCCAGACGCTCGCGCTCGCGCTTGATCGACTTCGGGCTGTACGGGTAGCGCAGGCGCACCCCGGCCAGCACCCGCTCCTCGTCGGTCTCGCCGCCCCACACGCCGTACTCGCCGTGGGCCCGAGCGAAGGTCCGGCAGGCGTCCAGCACCGGGCAGCGATCACAGAGGCGCTTGGCCCGCTGCTCGCGGCGCGCCCGGGTGGAAGGGCGCTCGTTGTAGCTGGGGAAGAACAGGTCGGTGCGACCCCGACAGAGCCCGAGCGCGGAGAACGCCAGCTCCCCCGCTCCGACGCCCGCGTCGGGCGCCGTCAGCACGTCCATCTCGATCGCCTCGGTTCCGAGCCCCATCCGACCGACCTCCTCCAGTTGCCTGTCTTGTACGAACGAGGGGCGGGAAGGGATTGCGCCCAACCTTCGCCCCTGGTCAGCAGGGGTGTGGTAGCGCGACGGTGACAGCGAGACGCACGGAGGCGACCATGAGCGCCCACCCACACCACCCGATCGGAGGAGCACCCACGCTCCCCGACCCGGGCACCGCCGCCCCTGCCACCGACCCGGCGATCGGGCTCACGATCGTGCACCGGTTCGTCGACCAGGTGGCGCGCCACGGCGACCGGGTGGCCCTGCGCCACCGCACCCACGCCGGCTGGGCCACCTTGACGTGGCGCGAGTACGGCGAAGCGGTCACCGAGGTCGCCACCGGCCTGGCCGGGCTGGGCATCGGGCCCGGCGACCGGGTGGCGATCCTTTCCGACAACCGGCCCGAGTGGCACATCACCGACGTGGCCGTGCTGGCGCTGGGCGCGGTGACCGTGCCGCTCTACCAGACGAGCGCCCCGGCCCAGGTCGTGCACGCGCTCAACGACAGCGGCGCCACCGTGATCGTGGTCGACGGCGAGGTGCAGCTGGCCAAGGTGACCGGGGTGCGGTCCCAGACCCCCGAGTTGCGCACGGTGGTGGCCCTCGACGCCGCCGGCGATGATGGTCGCGCCCTCACCTGGTGGGAGCTGCGCGAGCTCGGGCGTGATCCGGGCCGGTCCACCCTGGCTCAGCGGGCAGCACGGCTGGCGCCGTCGGCTGCGGCCACCATCGTCTACACGAGCGGCACGACGGGTGCGCCGAAGGGTGCCGTGCTCACCCATGCCAACATCGCGTTCACGGCCTCGGCGGTCACCGCCGTGGTGACCGTGGGCCCCGACGACCGCTTCGTGTCGTTCCTGCCCCTCAGCCACATCGCCGAGCGGATCGTCAGCCACTTCGGGCAGATCACCGCCGGCGGCGAGACGTGGTTCGCCCGGAGCCTGGCCACGGTGGCCGAGGACATCCACGACTGCCATCCCACGGTGTTCTTCGCCGTCCCCCGCATCTGGCAGAAGCTGCACGAGGCGATCGTGGCCCAGGTGGCCCATCAGACCGGCGCCCACGGCATGGTGGCCCGCACGTACCTGGGCCTGGCCGCCGCGGGTGGCAGTGGCCTGCGCTGGCGGCTGCTCGACCGCGTCGTCGGCCGCATCGTGCGCACGCGGCTCGGCCTCGACCGGGCTCGCGTGCTGGCTTCGGGCGCCGCGCCCATCGACCCGGCGCTGCTCGCGTGGTTCGCGGGCATCGGGCTGCCGATCTGCGAGGTCTACGGCCAGACCGAGGACTGCGGCCCGGCCACCATGAACCCGCCAGGGGCCATCCGCATCGGCACCGTCGGCCGGCCCCTACCCGGGGTCGAGGTGCGCATCGCCGCCGACGGCGAGGTGCTGGTGCGCGGCGGCAGCGTGTGCGCCGGGTACTGGTGCAACGCGCCCGCCACCGCCGAGCTCATCGACGGTGACCACTGGATGCACACGGGTGACATCGGCATGCTCGACGAGCTCGGCTACCTGCGCATCACGGGCCGCAAGAAGGACCTCATCATCACCGCCGCCGGTCACAACGTGGCTCCTCAACCGATCGAGCTCGAGCTGCAGGCCGAGCCGCTCATCGGCCATGCCGTCGTCGTCGGTGACGGTCGGCCCTACCTGACGGCACTGGTCACGTTGGACGAGACCCAGATGACGGTGTGGGCCGACCGTCACCACCGGCTGCGCGAGCCACAGGCACTGGTGAACGACCCCGATGTGCTGCGCACCGTCGACGAGGGTGTGGCGCGGGTGAACGCCCGCCGGGCTCGGGCCGAGGGCGTCAAGCGCGTGCGCGTGCTGCCCCATCCGCTCACGGTGGACGCCGGCGAGCTCACGCCGACCATGAAGGTGCGCCGAGCCGCCGTGATGGCGCGCTACGCCGACCTGGTCGACGAGCTCTACGCCGGTTCGTGATCCCCCTGCGGGACTGCGCCACCCAGTGGGAGCAGTGCGGCGGGAACGGTGCCGAAATACAAGCCTTGTGTGCTAGCACCATCGTCGTCTTTGCTCGGCGGGCGACGCCCGGCACAGTGGCACCATGCCGACGATGACGTGGCCGACCGGGGCCAAGCGCTCGACCGGGACACGGATCGCGTCCACCGCCCTGGCCGGGGCGATCCGACGCGTGCGCGCGTCCCGATCGCCCCGGCCCGTCCGGCCGGTGGTCGACGTCGACCCCCGGCCGGTCGTGTTCAGCTCCCGCCTGCCGGCTCAGGCCGCGGCCGGCTCGGCCTCCGGCCGGGCCTTGGCCGGACGACCCGGCCGCGGGTAGGCCGGGATCACCCGACCGTCACGCAGCAGCTCGCCGCCCCACACGCCGTCGGGCTCGTCGCGCTCCAGCGCCAGGCCGAGGCACTCGACCGCGTGACGGCACGTGGCGCACAGGGCCTTGGCCTCGTCGACGGCAGCGTTGCGAACGGTCCAGTGCAGCGTGCTCGACGGGAAGTAGAGCTCGGTCCTGCCGACGCACGGGACGCCGGTGTAGGCGGGGACGAGCTCAGCAGGGAACGCCGGCATGAGCGTCGGCAGGTTGAAGGTCGCCATCGGGCTCTTGGTCATGGTCATGGTGGTGGTCATGTCGGTCACCTCCTCGGTGCACGGTGCTGCAGTGGGAACGGGAACGGGATCGGAACGGGACGGAAAAACGACGAAGGGCCGCACACCCGGAGGTGGCGGCCCTGTCGTGCGCAGGTCATGGTGACCGGTGCTTACACGGGGACCCCCACGGGGTGCTGGACGACGTAGCCGAAGGCCCGCCACTGCTCGGAACCGAGGCGCGCGTCGAACCCGGGCCGCGACGGGCACGGGAGGGACGCGACGGCCGACGGCCGGGCATGCGCGGGGATGGACCTGAACGACATGGGCGGGAAACCTATCGCCCCGGTCGCGACCCCGTCGAGGGGGTTTCCGGGATTTCTCGGATGGTCAGCGCGCCGCGTCAGCGCTCGACCCAGTCAGCCAGCAGGTCGGGGACGCGCAGATCCTCGGCGATGCGGTCCTCGCCGATCGCCTTGTCGATCCACGCGTGCACGTGCCAGATGCGCCGCTCCTGGTAGTTGATGACCTGGCGGCCGTGGGCGGCGTGCTCCATCGATCGTTGGATCGGCTCGAGGTTGGCGTAGTCCTCGTCCATGATCACGTCGAAGCCGGCCAGGCGCTTCTCCCACAGCTCGGGCGTGGGCATCGGGCCGTCGCCCCAGTCGGGGGCGAACCAGACGATGTCGAGTCGGGTGCGGTCGATGGCCTCGGGCCAGAACACCAGGAACGGGAAGCCACGCGCATCGAGCGGCGTGATGACGTGCGGGAAGATGCCGTGGGCGGGGTTGGTCACGTAGAAGAGCTCGGTCGCGCCCTCGAACGGGGCCATCTGCTCGCGCGCGTCGTCGCGGCCCTGGGCCATCACGTCGGGGTTGAGCGGCGTGTACATGCTCTGGTGGCCGTTGGGGAACAGCGTCATGACCGCGCCACGACCGTCGAGGGCCTTGGCCACGGTGTTCGAGTGGATCGTGCGGGCGTGGTACACCTCGAGGAAGCCCTCGGCGAGGATCTTCCAGTTGCAGCCGATCGACACGCTCTTGGTGTCGATCATGCGGAACGGCGCCGCGGTGACCTCGTGCAGCACGGCCGGTACCGGGCCGAGCCACTCGGCCAGCGGCACGGCGTCGTGGTCGAGGTTCACGAAGATCCAGCCGCTCCACTGCTCGCAGCGCACCGACGGCAGCGCCAGTTCGTCACGCTGCAGGCCCACGAAGTCGCGCTCGTCGGGCACGCGGGCCAGGTTGCCGCACAGGTCGTAGCCCCACGAGTGGTACTGGCACACGAGCATGCGGGCCGTGCCGCACGCGCCGCGCACCACGGGGGCACCACGGTGCCGGCACGCGTTGAAGAAGGCGCGAACGACGTCGTCGTCGCCCCGCACCACGATCACGGGCGCGCCGGCGATGTCGCACAGCTTGTAGCTGCCGCGCTCGGGCAGCTCGGACGTGTGGGCGGCGTACAGCCACGTGCGCTTCCACAACCGCTCGCGCTCGAGGGCGTAGAACGCCGGGTCGGTGTAGCGCCCGAGCGGGATGCCGGGGAGCTTCGGGTAGCCGTCGGGCGGCTCGGTGCGGGCCGTCTCGAACGCCGAGCGCTCCTTGAACCGGGCGATGTAGGCAGCGTCCATCGGTGCACCCTCCTGCAGGCGGCCCGGCCGGGGCGGGCCGGATACCTCACGACCGTTGTGTGATCCTACGGTTCTGCCAAGATGCTGTCCATGCCCCGCATCGTCGACGCCGACCAGCGCCGGGCCGAGCTCACGGTGATCACCGCGCGCGAGATCGCCCGCGTCGGCCTGGACCGGGTGACGCTGCGCGACATCGCCCGGGCCGGCGGCTGGAGCACCGGCATCGTGAGCCACTACTTCGTCGACAAGCGGGCGCTGCTGACGGCAACGTTCCGGTCGCGCGCCGCCATCGCCGGGCGCACGGCGGCCGCCCTCATCGAGGCGGGAGCCACGCCACTCGGGTCGTTCGTGGAGGCGGTGCTCCCGCTGGACGACGAGCGCCTCCTGAACTGGCAGGTGTGGCTGGCGTTCTGGGGCACAGCGGTGGGCGATCCCGAGCTGAGCGAGGCCCAGCGCCAACGCCACGACCACTTCCAACACGATCTCGAACGGGCGCTGCGGGTCGAGCAGGAGCACGGCCGCCTGGCCCCGGGGCGTGACCTCGCCCACGAGGCACGCCGGCTCATCACCGTGCTCGACGGCGTGGCCGTGCAGGTGGTGTTCGAGCCGCGGGCGTGGCCGCCCGCCGAGCAGCGCCGCATCGTCGACGAGCACCTGCGCGGCCTGCGCACCGAGGCGACCTCACCGCGGCGGCCGCGGGCGGCCCGCCCGGCGGCCACCGCGGCACGGGCCCGGCGGTGACGCCGGGCCAGCCACCGGCGCGTCGCGAGCCGGTCGAGCGCCGGGCGTGGTTCGGCCTCGTGCTGGCGTCGTCGACCTCGATGGTCGTGAGCCTGGCGGTGACGGCCATGAACCTGGCGTTCCCGTCGATCGAGCGCGACTTCGCCGGCACCAGCCGCTCGACGCTGTCGTGGGGCATCACCGGCTACAGCATCACCCTGGCGTCGCTGGTGCTCGTCGGTGGGCGCATCGCCGACCGCCGGGGCCGACGGCTCATCTTCCGCACCGGCATCGGCGTGTTCATCGTGGCGTCGGTCCTGATCGCGCTGGCCCCCAACGCGTGGTGCTTCCTCGCGGCCCGCATCGGCCAGGCCGTGGGCGCGGCGCTGTCGAGCCCGGCGTCGCTCACGCTCGTGCTGCCGATGTTCCCGGCCAGCCGACGCATGACCGCCATCGCCACGTGGACCTCGCTCGGCACGCTGGGTTCGGCCCTGGGGCCGTCGCTCGCCGCGGTCGTCACCCAGCAGCTCAGCTGGCGGTGGATCTTCGTCATCCCCCTCGCCGCCAGCGCCGCCGCGTTCGTGCTGGCGCCGCGGCTGCTGCCCGAGGGCCGACCCGAGGGCGACCCGCCCGGCCCCATCGACGCCATCGGCGTGGCCCAGGGCACCGTCGCCGTGGCCTGCGTGGCCTTCGCCATCACCGAGGCGCCGCGCCTCGGGTGGTCGCACGCGCTGGTGCTCGCCGCCGCACTCGGTGCCGTGGTGCTGCTGCCGTGGTTCTTCCGTCGGTCGTTGCGTCATCCCGAGCCGTTGCTCGACCTGCACATGTTCCGCGCCCGCACCGTGTGGTCGGCCAACCTCGGCAACGTGTTCCTGTCGGCGTCGGGGGTGTCGATCTGGTTGGTGTACCCGTTGTTCCTCGTGCAGCACTGGCACTACTCGCTGCTGCGCACGGGGTTGGCCATGACCCCCCAACCGGCGGCGGCGGCCGCCGCCGGCTTCCTGGCCGGGCGGTTGGCCGAGCGCTACGGCGTGCGGCGGGTGATCGGCGTCGGCTCGCTCCTACCCCTGTTCGGCACCGCCTGGCTGGTGCTGCGCCTCGGCCCCGAGCCGCAGTACGTGCGCGACTTCCTGCCCGGCGCGCTGGCCTACAGCATCGGCTTCGGGCTGATCTACTCACCGCTCACGGGTGCGGCCCTGCGCGGGGTGAGCGCCGCGAACCTGGGGCAGGCCAACGCGGCGTTCAACGCGCTGCGTCAGCTGGCCGGCGGCCTCGGCATCGCCATCGTGATCGCCATCCTCGGCGACGCCGACCAGATCCCGCTGGCGTCGTTCGACCACGCCTACCTCGCCATCGCCACCATGACGCTGCTCGGTTGGATCGTGATGGCCACGTGCTACCCGCGCCACGCCGATGCCCTCGTGATGTCGCCACCGACGCTGCCCGCGACGAGCGGTCAGGCTTCGACGCTGGCCAGCAGCTGACGCGTCGGTGATCCACGTCGGTATCACCGACCGGTGCCCAGCCCTCTGTGCGGTATGCGCCTCGTGCTCCTGCGTCCGCGGCCGGCGGCCGCCGTGGTCACCACCACCCTCGCCCTGTTCGTCACCGCGTGCAGCACGCGCGCCGCGCCGCCGCCGGAACCGGACCGGACGACGAAGATCGGCTGCGCCGGGACCGGTGGGGCCAGCTGGCTGGTGCCCATCATCGGCGTGGCCACGGTGCAGGCCGCCGCCGCCCCGGGCCGCATCGGTGTGGGGCCGTGCGGGTTCGTCCCCATCGGCGTGGTGGCGGTCACCACCACCGCGTGCGCACCGACGGATCTGGTGATCGACGGGCTCGCCGGCCACGGGCGCGACGACAACGGGCTCAGGCCGGCCGACCCGCCCGCGCCACAGCCCGGTCAGCCCTCGAGCTGAGGGCCGACCGGTTGGCGCGCGTTCAGTTGCGGCTGAAGTCGGTCTGGTAGTTGATGTCGTCGACCAGGAGCTGCTCCTCGGGGAGGAGCTCGGCGTAGTTCAACGCGCCATCGATGTCGCCCTGCCAGACCTCGGCCGGCAAGTCGTAGAGCACCTCGACGCCGTACCCGTTCGGGTCGTTGACGTACACGCTGTGGGTCATCCCGTGATTGACCCGCAGGTTCATCCTCACGCCCTGATCCTTCAGGAACTGCACCTGTTCCAGCCACGACGCCCGATCGGGATAGGTGATCGCGATGTGGTTGATCGCCGAGGACCCCTCGAACATCGACCACTGGTCGGGCGGCTGCGGCAGGCCGGCCCGCTCCACCAACGCCAGATCGTGGTGGTTCACGTCATCGACCACCCCCGAGTAGAAGCGCATCGTCATCGACGGCACCCCGTCGCGGCGCGGATGCAACTCGCCGACCTGACGGAACCCCAGCAGGTCACACCAGAACCGGTGCGACTCCGCCATGTCCCGCACGTTCAACACGAGGTGGTTCACACCCCGCGGCGTCACCGCCGACGTACGCTTCCGGATCTCTTCGCTCATGGTCTCGCTTCCCCCTCTGAAGACGACAACGACAGTGTAGCCAAGCGGGTGCTTGGCTAGCACCGACCCGCGGCCCGGCACCGCTCGGCGACGCGGTCAGGCGCCCGTGGCGACCGCCGCGGCGGGCGCGGCCACCGGGGAATGGCGCGGCGCGGCCACGTGCTGGAATCGTGGGGCCCGACGACCGACCCGAGGAGGGCTGCGATGGCCGACCCCGTCCGCATTGGGAACTGCTCCGGCTTCTACGGCGACCGCCTGTCGGCCGCCAAGGAGATCGTGGAGGGTGGCCCGATCGATGTGCTTACCGGCGACTGGCTGGCCGAGCTCACGATGCTCATCCTGGCCCGCACCCAGGCCAAGCGGGCCGGGGGTGGCTACGCCCGCACGTTCGTGACGCAGATGGAGCAGGTGCTCGGCACGTGCATGGACCGCGGCATCAAGGTCGTGTCGAACGCCGGTGGCCTCGACCCCGCCGGGTGCGCCGAGGCCATCGCGCAGGTGGCGGCCAAGCTCGGCCTGTCACCGAAGATCGCCTACGTGTCCGGCGACAACCTGCTGCCCCGCCTCGACGAGCTCGTGGCCGCCGGCGTGCACCTCGACCACTTCGAGACGGGTGAGCCCATCGGCGACACCTCGCGGTTCATCTCGGCCAACGCCTACCTGGGCTGCTGGGGCATCGTCGACGCGCTCAACAGCGGTGCCGATGTCGTCGTCACCGGCCGCGTCACCGACGCGGCCGTCGTGTGCGGCCCGGCGGCGTGGCACCACCAGTGGAAGCGCGACGACTGGGACGCGCTGGCCGGCGCCGTGGTGGCCGGTCACGTCATCGAGTGCGGCACCCAGGCCACCGGTGGCAACTACTCGTTCTTCACCGAGGTGAAGGGCATGGCCCGCACCGGCTTCCCGTGGGCCGAGATCGCCGCGGACGGGTCGTGCGTGATCGGCAAGCACGACGGCACCGGCGGCGAGGTCTCGGTGGGCACGGTCACCTCGCAGCTGCTCTACGAGATCGGTTCCCCGGCGTACCTGGGGCCCGACGTCACGTCGCGCTTCGACACGATGACGGTGGAGCAGGTGGGCCCCGACCGCGTGCGCATCAGCGGCACCAGGGGTGAGCCGCCGCCCCCCACGCTGAAGGTCGCCATGAACGAGCAGGGCGGCTATCGCAACGACCTCGGCGTGGCCCTCACCGGCCTCGACGTGGAGGAGAAGGCGGCGCTCGTGCAGGAGGCGTTCTGGGTGGCGTGCCCCTACGAGCCCGAGGACTTCGCCAGCGTCACCCAGACCGTGGTGCGCACCGACAAGGTCGACCCGGCGTCCAACGAGGAGGCCGTCGCCGTGTGGCGCCTCACCGTGAAGGACCCCGACGAGCGCAAGGTCGGGCGGGCCGTGTCGAACGCCATGGTCGAGCTCGGCCTGTCGACGATTCCCGGCTTCTTCGGCGTGACCGGTGGTCCCGGCGAGGGCCGTCCCTACGGCGTGTACCGGCCCGCCCTGGTGCCCGCCGGGCTGGTGCCCCAGCACGTCGTCATGCTCGGTGGAGGCCAGACCGTGGTCGACTCGGTGGCGCCGCCGGCCACCGTCACCGTCGTGCCGACCCCCGGCCCCACGGTGGCGGCGCCCACCGGCCCCACGGTGCGGGCTCCCCTCGGTCGCATCGTCGGCGCCCGCTCGGGCGACAAGGGCGGCAACGCCAACGTCGGCGTGTTCACCCGCAGCGACGAGGCGTGGGCGTGGCTCGACGGGTTCCTCACCGTCGACAAGCTGCGCGAGCTCCTGCCCGAGGCGGCGCCGCTGCCGATCGACCGCCACCGGCTGGCCAACATCCGCTCGCTGAACTTCCTGATCCACGGGATGTTGCAGGAAGGCGTGGCCGCGTCCACCCGCCAGGACGGCCAGGCCAAGAGCCTGGGCGAGTGGCTGCGGGCCCGCGTGGTCGACGTGCCCGAGTCACTGTTGCGCTGACCGGACCGGAGCGGCAGGCGCGGGTCATGCGACCGCGCTCGCGGCCTCCATGCGCCACGAGGCGTCGCCCGCGGGCAGGTTGAACAACTTGGCCGTGTTGTCGCGGAAGATCGCCTGGTGCTGCTCCTCGGTGAGGTGCGCCGCCTGCTCGTCGATCAGCCGACGTGAGTGCGGCCAGGTGGAGTCGGTGTGCGGGAAGTCGCTGGCCCACAGCAGGTGCTGGTGCGGGAACAGATGCATCGTGTGGTAGGCGGTGAGATCGTCCTGGAACGTGGCCCACACGTTGGAGCGGATGTAGTCGCTCGGCAGCTTCGACAGGCCCTTCACCATGCTGCCCTCGAAGTTCATGCGGGCGGCGTGGTCCATGCGGTACATGTAGTGCGGTAGCCAGCCGGCGTCGCTCTCGGCCACCACCAGCTTGAGCTTCGGGTGCCGCTCGAACACGCCGCCGAGCACCATCAGACCCACGACGTCCTGCACGGCGCGGATGATGCCCAGGAAGTTGTTCATGGCGTGCCCGCGCGTCGGCGTGTTGATGCTGCCGGCGCGCGACGTGAGGATGTGGAAGCAGATCGGCAGGTCGAGGTCGACGGCGCACTCCCACAGGGCGTCGTAGTCGGGGTGGTCGTAGTCCTCGTGGATCGGGTCGCCCGGCATCATCATGCCGACGAAGCCCGTGTCCCGGGCCCGCTGGAAGTCTTCGATGGCGCGGTCGACGCTCAGCACCGCGGTCTGGGCCATGCCGTACAGGCGGTCGGGCACCTCGGCGCACATCTCGGCCAGCCACCGGTTGTACGCCTGCATGCAGGCGTCCTTGTAGTCGGCGTCACGGTGCATGCACAGGCCCATGCCGACGGAGGCGTAGATGAGCTCGGCGGCGATGCCGTCCTCGTCCATGAACGGCACGCGCTCCCTCCCGCGGTACGCCGCCGGGCGCACGTCGGCGAACGTGAGGCGCTTGGCCCGGGCCAGGCGCTCGGTGGGCCCGAAGCCGGCGCCGTCGATGAACCCGAGGGCGATGGGCTTCTTCATGCCCGGGATCACGAACGCCTCGGTGCCGTTGTCGAGCCGCACGATGCGCGGGGCGTCGGCCCGGTACTTCGGGTCGATGTGGTCCACGTAGCAGTTGGCCGGCTCACACACGTGCCCGTCGGCCGAGATGATGCCTGCAGGGATCATGACGTCGCCTCCCCACGGGACCCCCGTCCCGTGGACCGAACGCTAGCTCAGAGGGTGGCGCCGCCATCTACCGGCACATGGGCGCCGGTCATGTAGGACGACTCGTCCGACGCCAGGAACAGCAAGGCGCGGGCGATCTCCTCGGGCGCGCCCATGCGCCGCAGGGGTGTTCCCTTCACGAGCGCGTTGGTGATCTCGGGCGTCTGGATGCCGAGCATGGGCGTGTCGATCACGCCGGGGTGCACGGAGTTCACCCGGATCTTGTACCGGGCCAACTCGAGCGCGGCCGACGCCGTCATGCCCGTGACCGCCCACTTCGTGGCGGCGTAGGCGATCAGGTACTTGGTGCCGCGCAGGCCGGCACCCGAGGAGATGTTCACGATCGAGCCACCACCGGCGGCGGTCATGGGGGCGATGGCCGAGCGGATGCCGAGGAACACGCCGAGCTGGTTCACGGCCACGATGCGCTCGTAGATGGCCACGGTGTGGTCGATGATCGGTGCGCTGTGGCCGATGCCGGCGTTGTTCACCAGCACGTTGAGGCCGCCGAACCGCTCGAGCGTGAACTGCACGACGGCATCCCACTCCTCCTCGCTCGACACGTCGTGGCGCAGGAACGCCACGTCCGGGCCGAGCTCGGCGGCCAGCGCCTCGCCCTCGGCGCTGAGCACGTCGGTGGCCACCACCTTGGCGCCCTCGGCCGCGAAGAGGCGCACCTCGGCCGCGCCCTGGCCGCGGGCGCCCCCGGTCACCACTGCGACCTTGCCGTCCAACCGACCCACGTCGACCCCCTCGATCGCGCCCACTGCTGGCGGCCGACTGTAGGCGCGGCACGGCCACCGGAGCCGGCCGTCCGCGGGGTCATCCGGGAGGTGGTAGTGATGGGGAAAACCGTCCGTCCCGCTGGGACCACACGAAGGACGTTCACCATGGCCTACGACCTGAAGATCAGCGGCGGCACGATCGTGGACGGCACGAAGGCGTCACGCTTCGTCGGCGATGTCGGCATCACCGGCGGCAAGGTGGTGGCGCTCGGCCGCGCGCCAGAGGACGCGCACCGCACCATCGACGCGACCGGTCGTGTCGTCTGCCCCGGCTTCGTCGACATCCACACGCACTACGACGCCCAGATCATCTGGGACAACCTGGTGAGCTGCTCGCCGTGGCACGGCGTCACCACCGTCGTCATGGGCAACTGCGGCTTCTCGGTGGCGCCCACACGGCCGCTGCACCGCGACCTGATCATGCGCACCTTGGAAAACGTCGAAGGCATGAGCGTCGACGCGCTGCGCGCCGGGCTCGGCTCGGAGTGGCCGTTCGAGACGTTCCCGGAGTACCTCGACGTCGTCGAGCAGCGCGGCTGCGCCGTGAACGTGGCCGCCCTCATCGGCCACACGGCGCTGCGCATGTACGTGATGGGCGAGGCGTCGGTGGAACGCGACGCCACCGCCGAGGAAGTGGCGGCACAGCGCGACATCCTGCGCGAGGCACTGGCCGCCGGCGCGCTCGGTTTCGCCACGTCGAAGGCCGTCACCCACGTCGGCTACGACGGCAAGCCCGTTCCGTCACGGCTGGCCGACCCCAGCGAGATCTTCGCCATCGCCGAGGCCCTCGGCGAGGTGCCCAATGCGGTCATGCAGGCCACCGTGGGCCGCGGCCTGTCACACAAGGAGTTCGCCCACATCGCCGAGCTCACCGGTCGCAACGTGAGCTGGACCGCGCTGCTGTCGGGCACCCCCAGGCAGGACTACCGTGAGGAGCTGCGCAAGGCGGCCGAGATCCAGGCCCGCGGCCTCGGTGTGTATCCCCAGGTGGCGGTGCAGCCGGTGCAGTTCGAGATGAGCTGGAAGGCGCCGTTCGTGTACGAGGCACTGCGCTGCTTCGAGCCGGTGTCCAAGGCCGACCTGAACGGCCGCAAGGCGCTGTACGCCGACCCTGACTGGCGCGACACGTTCAAGGCGAAGGCGGGCAATGGCGCCATCATCGCCGACCGCTGGGCCCGCACCACGGTGTCCTGGTACCCGATCGACACCTCGGTCGAGGGCCGCAACGTGCAGCAGCTGGCCGACGGGCTCGGCAAGGACCCCGTCGACCTGATGATGGACATGGCCCTCGATGCCGACCTCGACATGCGCATCACCCAGGACGTCATCAACTACGACCCCGACGACATCCAGGTGCTGCTGTCGGACCCGACCACGGTGATCGGCCTGTCCGACGCCGGCGCCCACGCCAGCCAGTTGTGCGACGCCAAGTACTCCACCGAGTTCCTGGCGACGTTCGTGCGGGGGCGGGCCGCCTTCACCCTGGAAGAGGGCATCCACATGCTCACCCAGCGGCCGGCCCAGGTGTTCGGCATCACCGACCGGGGCACGCTCGAGGTCGGCAGGCCGGCCGACGTGGTCGTGTTCGACGCCGCCGAGGTGGGCCACCACGGCAAGCGTCGCGTCTACGACCTGCCGGGCGGCGCCGACCGCATCATCTCCGACGCCAAGGGCATCGACGCCGTCGTCGTCAACGGCACCGTGATCCGCGAGCGCGGCGTCGACCAGGTCGCGCCGGGCCAGAAGCTGCCCGGCGCCCTGCTCCGCAACGGCCACGCCTGACCGGGGCGCCCGCGGCGCTGGCGCCGCCCGGACCTCGCCGCGCTGGGCCGTTGCGGGCCGCCCCGGCGTCCCCGGGCGACCCAACGCCCGACCGCGCCGCGGCGCCGGGCCCATCCGGAACGCCCGGGCGTCCCCGGGCGACCCAACGCCGCGTGGTACCCGGCCGCGCGATCCGGCGCGAGATCGCGCGCCTTTCGTGTTTGGCTCGCCATCGATGTTCGGGCACACTGGATGCTCGCAAGGCGGGCGGCGGGAGCAGCGTGTGTACGACATCTTCCTGATCCAGGACCTGGACCTCGTCGAGGTCTCCGTCCGGGGAGAACTGAGCGGCGAGACGGCAGCGTGCGGCGTCACGCGCGCCCTGCGCGGTGTGGCCGACGGTGCCGCCGTTCTCGTCGACCTGCGGGGCCTGCGATCGGTCGACGAGCTGAACGCCGTGCAACTGGGTCTCACCGTCGCCGAGCTGGCCGAACGCGACGTGAAGGTCGCCTGCGTGGCCGATGACGCCCTCGTACGCGAGCGCCTCGTCGACCACGGACTGCCGTCGCACGCCATGCACGACGGGGTCGACACCGCCCGCCAGGTGCTGCGCCGGGCCAGCCTGACCTGACCCACCCGGGGTCCGTGACCTTCGGCCGTGGCCAGGTGCGGGCGCTGACCCGTGTGAGCATGCCGCCTCAGCGGGCCGGCGGGGCCTGGCCCAGCGCGGTGCGGATCGTGCGGGCCACCACCGCTTCCGTCTCGCGCACCGGGCAGCGGCGCACCGTGCGTAGGTACTCGAGCGAGTCGAACTGGCTGATGGTGTCGCACGCCATGGCGGCCAGGTGGCGCTCGGTCTTGTCGAGCGCGTCCAACTCCACGGCGAACTGGCCCAGCACCTGCTCGCGCAACCAGCGCCGCGACCGGTCGAGCGCTTCGCGCAGCTGCGTCACGGTGTGGGCGTGGTGCACCGTGGCTCAGTACTGAGGTGCCTGGGTCTCGTAGAGGCGTACCCGGTTGCCCACGAACGCATCGAGCCGCTCGTCGAACGGGCCCCGCCCGAAGCCGCTGATGTGGGCCCGCCGCCGCCCCTCGATCATTCGAGCGCCAGCACTCGACAGCCCATCGCCACGGCGAGGTGACCGGTGAGGTTGCGGTGCGAGTCGATGGAACCGGCCACGTAGCCGCCACCGTGCAGGTAGAGCACGACCCGATCGGTCGCACCACCGGGCGGGTCGATCCACTCGGCCGGCACGCCGCGGGCCACCACGGGCGTGCCCATGACACCGTCGGGGAACCGACCGCCGGTCTTGTCGAGGGCCACCCGCATGCGCAGGTGGTCGGCGTGGGCCGGTGCTGGCGCCTTGTGCACCAACCGCAGGAACCGGTCGAACTTCGCACTTGCCATCGTGACTCCCCCCGGGAAGCGCCCCGCCGCCGACCCTAACCGGTCGCCGTCCGAGCACCCACCGGGTCACCGCTAGGGTGCGCTCGCCGGTCGCAGCGGCGGCGGCGATCGACAACGAGGGGAAAGCGTGTCCGACTACCTGAAGGATCTCGACGAGGTCCGTGCCGTCGTGCAGCTCTACATCGACGGGGCCAACGGCGACGTGGCCAAGCTGGAGCAGGCGTTTCACCCCGATGCCCGCATGATGGGCCACATCGGGCCGATGGACACCTACGTGCCGATCACCGACTTCTTCGCCATGGTGAAGGCCACGCCGGGCATGGCCGGACCGAACTACCAGGCCACCATCCGCACCATCGACATCGTGGGTGACGCCGGCGTGGCCGTGCTGGTGGAGACCGACTACATCGGCTGCGACTTCGTCGACTACTTCTCGGTGGCCCGCATCGACGGCCGGTGGCAGATCACCAACAAGACCTACGCCCACACCGGCGGTCAGCCCCCGGAGCACTGACACAGGTCAGAACGGGTCCCACCCCTCGCGGTCCTGTGCCGTCGGGCGACCCGGCACGAGATCGGATGCCGGCGAAGGTGCCGCCGCTCCGCGGCGCGCCACCTGGTCGAGGTGCGGACCGCAGTACGTCTCGCCCTTCTTCACACCACCCCGGCACGGCTGGCCCGACTTCGTGGTCGCCTGGCACGCACCGGGCGCGAACGACGGCGCCGCCGGGCGCGCCGCGCTCGACCCCGGCTCGCCGCCGTACACGCAGGCGCTGTGGTGGAAGACCCGCTTGCTCGCCACCATGGTTGACGCGATCGGATCGCCCACTTCGAAGCGCCCGTCGCACGTGGCGCACGTGCCCGGGTACTTCGCGGCGAAGTCGCGCCGCGGCTCGCTCACGAGTGGAGGCAGCGGCCGCCGTCGATGACGAGCCGGTCGTCGCCGGCGAAGGTCTGGAACGTCGCTTCGCCATCGGCGGTGTGCCACATCTTCACGGTGAGCACCTCGCCCGGGAAGACGGGCGACGCGAACCGGGCGTCCATCGAGCGGAAGCGGGCCGGGTCACCGCCGCACAGGCCGTGCAGCAGAGCGCGCCCGGTGAACCCGTAGGTGCACAGGCCGTGCAGGATCGGCTTGGGGAAACCGCCGCGCGAGGCGAAGTCGGGGTCGCTGTGCAACGGGTTGCGGTCGCCGTTCAGCCGGTACAGCAGCGCCTGATCGGACCGGGTGGCGTAGGTGATGGTGACCTCGGGGTCGCGCTCGGGCGGGCCCTGCTTGGGCGCCGACGGGCCACGGTCGCCGCCCCAGCCGCCCTCGCCGCGGAAGAACAGGCTGGAACGGTTGGTGAACAGTGGCTCGCCGGTGTCGGCCAGCACGGTTTCGGACTCCATGTCGACCACGGCGGCGGCGCCCTTGTCCCAGATGCCGGTGATCCTGCCGGTGCTGCGCAGGCGTCCCTCGGTGGGGATCTCGCGGTGCAGGGTGAACCCCTGCGAGCCGTGCAGCATCTTGGTGAGGTCGGGTGAACCCAGCGCCGCGATGTTCAGGCCGCCGGCCTGCAGCACCACCGCAATCGACGGCAGCACGCGCTGGGTGACGCCCTTGGAGTTCTCGGTGGTGAACTCGAGCTCGGCGCCGGTGGGGTCCTGCACCCCGGCGCCGACGCCGAGGGCGTACAGCAGACAGTCCTTCGAGTCCCACGAGCGCTCGCGCGCCTCGGTCTCGGTTCCCACAGCAGCAGCGTTGATGGCCATGACCCGGAGCATACGTACCGTCGGCAGTACCGCCCGCACGCCGGCTCTGCTAGCAAGGGGCGATGGTGGTGGAGCTGCGATCGCGCACGATCGAGGTCGACGACGATGCGGTGCAGGAGCTGTACCGCGAGCGGGGTTGGACCGACGGACTGCCCGTGGTGGCGCCCACGCCGGAGCGCGTCGAGGCGATGCTGGCCGGCGCCGGCTACCCGCCCGACCACGTGGTCGGCGTGGAGCCCGTGAAGCAGCGGGCCCTGACCACCGAGAAGATCGCCATCAACGCCGTGCTGGCCGGCTGCCTGCCGCCCGACTTCCCGGTCGTGCTCGCCGCCGTCGAAGCGGTGTGTCGCCCCGAGCTGCTCGTGCACGGCGCCACCGCCTCCACCGGCGGCTGCGCCATCCTGCTCGTGGTGAACGGGCCGGTGCGCCGCCAGCACGGCATGACGGCGGCGCACTCGGTGCTCTCCGGTGCCGACCGGGCGTCGATCTGCATCGGTCGGGCCGTGCGCCTGGTGCTGCGCAACCTGCTGGAGGTGCGCCCCGGCGAGCTCGACCGCTCGACCCTCGGCCACCCCGGCAAGATCTCGTGGTGCGTGGCCGAGGATGAGGAGGGCGGTGCGCCCTGGCTGCCGCTCGGCACCGAGCGCGGCGTGCCGGAAGGCGTGTCGTCGGTGACGGCCTTCGCGGCATCGGGGCCGCGCCAGATCATGAACGAGTGGACGACCGAGCCCACCGAGGTGCTCGCCACCATCGTGGCCGAGATCAAGGCGACGATGCTGCACTACTCGATCTGGGCGGGGAACTACGCCGTCGTGTTCCCACCCCAGCTGCGCCAGGTGTTCCACGATCACGGGTGGTCGAAGGCCGACGTGCGCCAGTACGTGTACGACCACGCCGTGGTGGCGCGTGCCGACTGGGAGCGGGTCGGCAAGCAGGCCGTGGTGAACGACAGGAACCGCGGCTACACGTACCGCGCCCTGCCGTCGCCCGATCACCTGCTGGTGGTCTCGGCCGGCGGCGAGGCCGGCGGGTTCGCCGCGGTGATCCCGCCGTGGTTGGGTCCCAAGTCCGCTGCTGCCACCGCCGGCGTCGGCGTGTGCGTCGACTGCTGAGAGGGTGTCGCCATGGTCACCGTGCTCGACCCGAGCTTCGACGAGGAAGCCGAACCGTTCGTGCTGCCGGCCCGTCCCGCCACGCTCCGGGGCGCCACGGTGGGCATCATCTCGAACGGCAAGCAGGGCACGAAGCGGTTCTTCGAACACCTGGGCCGCCTGCTGCGCGACGAGTGGGGCGTGGCCGAGGTGGTGCTGCGGACCAAGAGCAACTACTCGGCCCCCGCCGAGAGCGAGCTGATCGACGAGGCGGCGCGGTGGGCGGTGATGTTCGCCGGCATCGGCGATTGAGGCAGCTGCTCGTCGTGCAGTCTGCACGACGCGGTGAGCGGTGAGAAGGCCGGCACCCCGTCGGTCGCGATCATGACCGCGGCCTTCGTGGACGGGGCCGAGCTGATGGCGCGTGCCCTCGGCGTGACCGGCTACCGGTTCGTGGTGATCGACCACCCGATCTCGTCGGCCACCGATCCCGAGCTCGAAGCCAGAGCCCGCGCCACGATCGAGCAGGCGGCCGCCCTGCTGCTCCCGGACCTCTTGACCGAATGAGCTACAATGTAGAACATGAGCGAGGTCGGCGTCCGAGCCTTGAAACAGAACGCCTCCGCAGTCGTGGCCGCGGCCGCCGCCGGGGAGACCGTCACCATCACCGACCGGGGCCGCCCGGTGGCCCAGCTGACACCGCTGCCTTCGTCGCCGTTGCAGTCGTTGCTCGCCGGCGGACGGGGCCGCGCCGCCCGGCGCAACATCGCCGCGCTGCCTGCGCCGGTCGCCGCGCCGTCGCGGTTGAGCGATGAACTGGCGGCCATGCGCGAGGCCGAGCGCGCCTGAGCGTGGCCCACTACATCGACACCTCGGCACTGGTGAAGCTCGTCGTGGCCGAGCCGGAGTCAGCTGCGCTGCAGGCCTGGTTCGCGAGCGGCGACCGCAGCCCAGTCTCCTCCGACCTGGCTCGCACCGAGCTGCTGCGTGCCGTCCGCCGAGAGGCACCCGAGCACGTCGTCCGGGCCCGCGACGTGTTGGACGCGGTGACACTCATCGACGTCACGACCGCCATCTTCGAGGCGGCGGGCCTGCTCGATCCCACGATCCTGCGCACACTCGACGCGGTGCACGTCGCCGCCGCGCTCGTGCTCGGTGACGAGCTCGAGGGCATGGTGACCTACGACGCCCGCTTGGCCGACGCCGCCCGCGCCAACGGCATCGCGGTGATCGCGCCCGCCTGACCCCCACGGCTCCCGTCCTCGGCGTTCATGATGCGTGAGGTCCTTCCCTCGTGCCGTGACCCGCCGGTAGGAACAGCGCATGCGTCCTTCCGACCGCCCTGAATCGGTCCGTTCCGGTCGGCGGTGGGGGCTGGCGCTCGGGCTCCTCGGCCCGTTCGTCGCCGCCGCCACCCTCGTTCCGTTCCGCGACCGGTTGGCCGGCGTGGATCCGGCGTTGGTGCTCGTGCTGGTGGTGATGGCCGCCGGCGCCGTCGGTGGCCGCCTGGCCGGGCTGCTGGGTGCGGCCTCGGCCACGGTGGCCTTCGACGTGTTCCTCACCCGGCCGTACGGCTCCCTCCGCATCGACGAGGCACGCGACATCGCCACGACCGCGCTGCTCGCCGCCGTCGGCCTGGCCGGCGCGCTGCTCGTGGAGCGGGTCCGCCAACACGCGTCCCGGGCCGCCCTCCTGGCCGCGTCGCTCCAGCGGCTGGAGCGGTTCGTGGAACTGATCGGTGGGTCGGAGACCGCCCACCGGCAGATCGATCTCGCCTGCCAGGAGCTGACCGCTCTGCTCGACCTGAAGGCGTGCCGCTACGAACCGGGACCGTGTGCGCCCGACGACGTGCGCCTGGGCCACGGGCCGTGCGGGTACCCGGCCGCCCGACCCGCCCCGGCCGTGTGGTGCTCCCGATGCGGCATCGGGGCATCGACGTCGGCCACTTCGTGCTCGTGTCCCTGCGCCCGTCGCGCCGCGTCGACACCGTGGGCGCCCGGCGATCGTTCGACACCGACGTTCCCCGCGGCGCACCGCCCGAGTGACACGAGCGAGCGCCGCCGGTTCAGGGCGCCGGCGGTCGCTGACGGATCACGAAGGCGTCGCCCGTGGTGCCGCGGTCCACGCCCACGAACCCTGGCGGGGGCACGCGCAGCCCGCCGCGGCGGGTGATGCCGGGGCCCGACGCGGTGAGCCCACCGTCCACCACCATCACGTCGCCGGTCACGTAGGCGGCGTCGTCGGAGGCGAAGAACACGACGGCGCCGGCGATGTCGTCGGGCTGGCCCAGGTTCGGCCACGGCACGAACGGCTGCATCATCTCGGTGGCCGTCTCGGGCCGGCCACCGTGCATGCGCGGCGTGAGGATGGGCCCGGGAGCGATGGCGTTGACGCGGATGCGGTGGGGCGCCAGCTCGGCCGCGGTGGCGCGCGTGAGGTGAACGACCGCGGCCTTGGCCACCGAGTAGCAGACCGGGCCGGCATCACCGACCAGACCGGCGATGGAGGCGGTGTTGATGATGGAGCCGCCCCAGCCCTGCGCCTTCATCTGCCGCGCCGCGTGCTTGGTGCCCAGGAACACCCCGCGCACCAGCACGGCGAACGTGTAGTCCCAGTCCTCAGCGAACAGGTCGGTGATGACGGCGACCCTGCCGGCCAGCCTGCCCTCGACGCCCATGCGACGACCTCCCCGTGGTGATGGCGCCGCCGTCCCCAACGGAGGCCGACCGATTGAAACCGAATCGGAGTTGGATTCGCAAGCGGGCGCCGCCCGAGCGGTCAACCCTCGATCGACGCCACCAGTCGGGCCTTGCTGATCTTGCCCGTGGGCGTCATCGGCATCGCCTCGACGACCACCACCGCGAGCGCCGGCACCGGTCGCCCCACCCCTCGGGCGACCGCTTCGACCAGCTCGTCGTGATCGGGCGGTGACGCGCCGGCGCGCACGGTCACGCAGGCCGCGGGGCGCTGGCCGAGCGCCGCGTCGGGCAACCCCACGACGGCGGCCTCCCGCACGAGAGCACCCTCGCCTCGGTGATGGGCTCGTCGCCGGCCCACAGCCCGACGAAACCGCCCAGCTCCGACTGGCCGTAGCTCGCGCACAGGGTGAAGCCCAGTTCGTCGCGCCACGCCATCTTCAGCTCGGGCGGCACCGGACCACCACCCGACACGCCGATGCGCAGCGCGGCGGGGGCGCGGCCCCGGCACTGCGATTCCTCGAGCAGGTCGCGCAGCACGGTGGGGTTCGGGCCGGAGTCGTAGCCGCTCGGCGATGCACCGCGTGGCCCGCATCGTCGGCTCGTGGGCCAGGCACGCGCCCTTCGGGTCGCCCGACGTGCCGGAGGTGTACGACAGGTGGGCCACCGCGGTCTCGTCGACGGTGTCGGGCGGGGCGGAGGTGCCGATGCCAGCAGGTCACCCAGGCCGATCGCGCCCGGCTGCGAGCCGTCCATGCACACGTAGTGCTCCACGGTGGTGAGCGCGGCCCGGTGGTGGTCGCTGGTGGACAGGTGGTCAACGAGGCGAGGGCGCCGGCCATGCGCTCCATCTGCTCGACCGCCTCGGCGTAGGTGAGCGTGCGCTCACGGTCGACCCACACGAGCGCCGTCCGATCGGGATGACGCCGGGCGCCATCGAGGAGGAGGTCGTCGCATCGCATGGTTCGGCATCGTCGACCGCGTCCATGTCGGACGCAAGCACTGCGGGTGAACGCTGTGCAACGAACGCGGGCGAGGCGTCAGCCCGCGCTCTGCAACAGCTGGCGCCCGTACTGCTCGGCGCCGCTGTCCAGGTCGAGGCTGGCGTGCTGCGCACCGACGTGGATGTTGCGGAACGCCCGCTGCAGCGCACTGGTCGTGTACACGCCGTGGGCGCCCGACGCGCTGTACATCCGCGTCACGGCCCGGCGGCACAGCTCGGCGGCGTACGACACCTGCCACCTGGCCCACACCTTGTGATCGGGCGCGAAGCGCTCACCGCTGGCCACCAGGCGGTCGAACTCGTCGTAGACGTCCTGCTGCAGCAGGTGGGCGGTGCAGATCTCGGCTGACGCCTCGGCCAGGCGCACCTGGGTGGGCACGTGCTCGGCCTTCGATGCGCCGGTGTTGACCACCTTGCGCTCGCGGGTGCGCTCGATGAACGCGTCGAGGGCGAACTGGGCCGAACCGAGCACGGCGGTCGACACCGACATGCACAGCATCGCTTCGGCCGACAGGCGGTACAGGTTCGTGGCGTGCGCCTCGCGGTAGGGGCTGGCCCCGTTGAACATCAGCCGCGTCTCAACGGCATGCGCCGCCGGCACGAACACGTCGCGGGCCACCACATCTTTGCTGCCGGTGCCCTGCAGGCCCATCACGTGCCAGGTGTCGTCGATCTCGACGTCCTCACGGGGTACGACCACGTGCACACGCGGGATCGCGGTGCCCGGCTCGGCACAACCGAGCATGACCCACTGCGACTGGTCGACGCCCGAGCAGAACTGCCACCGGCCGTTCACCCGGTAGCCGCCGGCGACCGGCTCGGCCCCGCCCTGCCACGACAGGGTGCCGGCCACGAGCCCGTCCCGGCCGTCACCGAAGACCGCTTCCTGGGCCTCGGATGGGAACACGCCCATGCACCAGTGGTGGGCGCCCATCACCATGAGCACCCAGCCGCTGGCCGGGCAGGCGCGCGACACGCCGGTGACGGCGGCACCCAACGTGCGCAGCGGCAGCTCGTACCCGCCGACCGCGCCGGGTTGGGGCACGCGGAAGAGCCCGGCGTCGGCCATGGCCCGCAGGCTCTCGTCGACCACCGAACGCTGCTCGTCGCACGCCGCCGTCCGGCTGGCCAGCCCGGGTGCGATCGCCGCCACGCGCCGCACCACCTCGTCATGATCGACCGTCATCCGTTCCCCCTCGAGCAGCGGCGCTCTGGCGGGCGCCGCCCGGCCATGATGCCAGGACCGCCGGATGACGCGTCGCGCTGGTCAGCGGTCCGCCCGAGCCAACCAGCTCGGGCCGCCCCGGGACGCTCGCCCTTCGTCATCGCGGCCTGCGGTGTCCGACGCGGCCAGGTCGAGGTTCCGTTCGAGGTCCTTCAGCCAGGCCCGGAGGTGGCTGGTCGTCAGCAGGTACCCACCAGCGTGATCGCGCGTGTCGCACACGGTGAGGATCGCCAGCGCCTGCGCCTGCTCGGCGTCATCCACCCCACCCCCGTCGAGCACGAGCCGGGCCGCGTCCGAGGCGTCCTCACGCGACGTCGCGCCCCCGATCACCTCGCGCAGCAGCTCGCACACCGCCGCTGTCGACATCTGCTGCTCCGCCGCCACCGCACCGCTCCCATCCACGCACCCGAGCCAGACCGTACGACGGCCTCCGGTCATCCTGGGCGGTGCGGCCGCATCGCGGCACGGGAGGACGAACGATCGGCGGCTCAGCGGATCTGCTTGATGCCGTCGTCGTCGCCCCAGGCGGCGTCGGCGGTCCAGGCGTCCGTGCCGAGGCGGGCGGCGAGAGCCATGCACAACCGGTCGGCCAGGGACAGGCCTTCACCTGGGCGCCACCGCTGCGCGGCCCACTCGGCATCGGCCACCGCGACGGGTTCGAGGTGGAGGTCGTAGCTCACCATCAGGGCCCGGGCCAGATCCCAGTCCCGGCCGGCGGCCAGGATCTTCTGGGCGACCTCCGACCAGTTGGCGGTGCTGCAGTGTGCCCCCGCCTCCAGCTGCCCGGCCACCACCTCAGAGCCTGGCTCGCCTTGGACGAACGCCAGGATCGCTGACGCGTCCAGCACCCCACTCACCCTGCATCTTCCGTGGCCGCGGCGGCCCGCCGCTCGGCCAGCAGCGCACCCACGAGGTCGGCACCGGCCAGGTCGGCCTGCACCCGGGCCCGCAGCTGCTCGCGGGTGAGCAGCACGATGCCGTGCGGGGTGTCCAGCAGCACCAGACCGGTGCCCTCCACGAGTTGCGCCCGCTCCCGCACCTCGGCCGGGACCACGATCCGTCCGCGATCTCCCACGACAACCACATATGTCCCACTCACACTCCTATCGTACCACCGTGAGCTCAGCGATGGGATCCGGCTCCCACCTCGGCGCCGTGACGCCACCGAGGCCGTTCCGCCCGGCGCCAGGTAGTCCACGAGGTCAGATCTCGGGAGGCGCCTTCCACCCGTCCGTCCGGACAGATCCACACCAGGCGCGCACCGGTCACGATCGGTGGCACACCGAAACGTCCCGCTCGCTGCGGTGGCCGCGCCTGCCGATGGTGTGCCGGCGGTTGCTGCTCGTCGCGAAACCGGAGTGAATTCCAGTTTGGTATGCTGCTGGGATGAGTCAGCAGGTGACGGTGCGGTTGCCGGAGGAGCTGGTGGCGTTCATCGACGCCCAAGTCCACGACGGGCGAGCCTCGAGTCGGGCCGCCGTGGTCGCCGCCGCCGTGGAGCGGGAACGCCGGCGGCAGCTCGCCGAACGTGACGCCTCCATCCTGGCCGCCGCCCGGGCTCACGGCGACGTGGACGGGTTCGACGATCTGGCCCGCTTCGCCGCCGGCACCGCGTGCGCCGAACTCGGCTGATGCGCCCGATCTGCCTGGCGCAGCTCGACAAGAGCCGACCCGTGCTCGTCCTCACGCGGGCGATCGTGCGCCCCTACCTGAGTCGGGTCACGGTCGCCCCGATCACCACCACCATCCGCGGTCTGTCCACCGAGGTCCCCGTCGGGGCGGCCAACGGGCTCGAGCGGGCCAGCGTGATCGCCTGCGACAACATCATCACGGTCCCCGCCGACACGATCGGCCGCCAGATCGGGGTCCTGCTCCCCACCCAGGAGGCCGCCCTCACCGAAGCGATCCGCCTCGCGTTCGACCTCGACTGACGTCCGGGCCAGAGGGTCAGTGTCGCCGTTGCGGGCGGCGGCCGGGGGCGTGGCGGGGGCGCATCATCGGAGGGGTGGAGGGCTCGCCTGCTGGTCAGTAGACGATGTCGAGGGCATAGCGCAGGGCACGGTCGAGCTGCGCTCGGGCGACCTCGTCGAGATGCCCGACCGGCTCGGCATCGAGGTCGCCCAGTGGGACAGTGATGACGTTGTCGCACGAGATCACGCCGCGCTCAGGCAGCCCGTGCTCGGGCCCGAGCTCGACCTCGGAACGGATACCTCGACTGGTGCGGGTGATCGGCGCGCAGATGATTGCGGTGAGCACGTTGATGGCTGCATCGCGGCTGAGCACGCACACCGGGCGACGACCGGCCGGTGGACCGAGGTCGGCCCACACGATGTCGGTGCGCGTCACCACGCCGGAGCGGTGCGGGCGGCCAGGCGACGAGCCGATTGCACGAGAGCCGGATCGGCCGGTTGACGCTGATACGCCGCCTGGAGGTCGCGGTCGGCGCCGGCGAGGTCTTCGGCGGTGATCACCGCTTGCGCGCCGCGCCGGAGCAGTTCGGATCGGTTGGTGCCCAGGCGGAGGGCAAGCTGGTCCAGCGCCTGTACGAGATCGTCGTCGAGCTGCACGAGCACTTCGCGTCGAGC
The DNA here is from genome assembly GCA_031359995.1 of Actinomycetes bacterium. Classification (GTDB taxonomy): domain Bacteria; phylum Actinomycetota; class Acidimicrobiia; order Acidimicrobiales; family Ilumatobacteraceae; genus JANMAT01. The sequence continues at coordinate 1,303 of JANMAT010000170.1, read as the reverse complement.
CATGACCATATGGTAACACCAATGGTCTAGGTGGTGCCGGGGCGAGCCGCGGCACGACCGGCGCCGATCATCCCCCTCGCCTCCGCGATGGACGAGCTTCGTGCGTGGTGACATCCACCGCCTCCGAGCACCTCGTGACGCTCGCGGACGCAAGCAGCGAGGGGCACGATTCGTCGTCATCGTCCAGTCCGACGACCTGATGCTGTCGACCGTGCTCGTGGCGCCCACATCTCGTTCTGCGCCACCTCGCATCTTCCGCCCCACGATCGTCATCGGACACGAACAGACACAGGTGTTGGTCGAGCAGACCGCAGCCGTCGCCCCCGAGAGGCTCGGAGCGTTCGTGGGCCGGGCTAGCCACGAGGAGCTGACCATGATCAACAACGCGCTCAGGCTGGCGCTCGAACTCGACTGATGCTGGGCGGCCCGCTACCTACGGACGCCGGGCATCCACCGCGGCGTGTATGGCGCCCTTGAGGTTGACCGCGATGGCCAGTGCCCCGCCCAGTCGTGCTGCTCGGCATCACCTTCGCCGCCCGATCGCTGAGAGCGGTAGGGCGACACCGGTTCGAACGCGACGCATGACATCCGCCGGTGATCCCGGGCGCGCAGGATGGCCGTTCCCGAGTGCCAGTCGTCGAGCGGCCCGTCATCGCCGCTCCACCTAAGACGTGCGGTAGAACGACGCGTGTCGCCGGGCATCTTCGCCGCGACGTCACGTCCGAACTGTGCGGGAAAGCATCGGCCTGCGCGGTTCCTGGCAGGATCGAGGTATGCAAGCGCACATTCGCGACCTCCAGCGGACCTTCGATGAGGCAGAGGTGAACTCGGACATCGAGGCACTGAACACCTTGCTAGCTGACGACTTCCGATCGATCGGTGAACAGGGTTACGTGCTGGACAAGCAGCAGTGGCTCGGGAAGTTCGCCGACTTCCACTACACCAGGCTTGAGAGCAGCGAGGTTGACGTGTGTCTCTACGGCGCAACGGCGATCGTTCGGTGCGTTCAACGCTGCCAGTCGACCTGGCGCGATGCGGAGATGTCACTGACGGGCCGAGTCGGTCAGGTCTGGGTTCAACTGACCGAGGGCTGGAAGCTGGCTGGAATTCAGTTCAGCTCCATCGGCCACACGTAACCGGAGTTCGCGCCTTCCAACGCCTGTCGCACACGGCATCGGCCCGATCCGGGAGCCCGGCGGTGAACGGCTGTCAGGCGGCTATCCGCTGAATCGTGCTCGTTCTCGGACGGGCACACGACGTACTTGGCCACTCGATCGGCACCGGCGAAACCGATGAGCGCGCC
>JANMAT010000156.1:0-3222 GCA_031359995.1 Actinomycetes bacterium | reverse complement strand
TCCGGGGGCGTCAGGCGGCGACCAGGCGGCGCTGGTAGCGCGCCCGCGACCACAGCACCATGCCCACCAGCACCAGGCCGAGCCCGGCCCGGGGCAGCGAACCGAGGCTGCGGCTCTCGTCGCCGGTGGCCCGCGACGGCGGGGTGATCACCGGCGGCACCGTGCCGTCGCTGGCGGCCAGCGGCGCGTGGGCCGAGGAGCCCGCAACCGCCGGTGCGGCCGCGCTCAGGGCGGGCACGGCGAGGGCGGCGGCGAACAACAGACATCGCGTCCGACGCCCGACCCCGCCTGCCTGCGCCATGTGACTCCCGTCGCCGTGTTCGGAACAAGGCCGACCTTACTGACAGGCGGCCTGCCCGATGGCTAAGCCGATGCCGCGAGCGACGAAAGCTCCGACCGCGTCGGGTGGTTCCAGCGGGGGTCGGGCGGTTCGAGCAGGAACCGGACCAACGTCTCCTCCGTTCGAGACGGAGCAATTGCGATCGCTACTGGGCGATCGATGACTTGAGCCAGTGAGCACCACCTATCTCCATGATCCAGACGTATGTCCCGAGGGCGACGTTGTCGTTCGCCCGCTGCCGCTGAGCGAAGCGAGTTACCGTCCGATACGCAGTGGTGTACCCAACGATTTCGTGTCCATTCGCCTCGAAGGCTGCATCGATCTCGTCACGCCGAACCGTATCGATCTCGCCGTCCGAATCGACACAGTCGACTATCCAAAGGAGTCCGGTAGCCGGGCTTCGCAAGATGATGTCAGGCCATCGCGTCGCGTTGTCGAGCGGCAGCCGGTGCAGTTCGCGGCTCTCCGCCCACTCGCTCGTGTCCCGCCGGTCATCATCATCCACGAAGATGACCTCGTACTCGGGCAACGCCCTCCGACAATAGTGCTCGATGGTCAGTGGAACGAGTCGTTCCGCCTGTCGGGTCGACGCCTCCCGTGCCGCCGCCGCGGCCGAGCGGGTTAGACGCTCGGTGCTGTTCTCCATCCAGACTTCGACCGACTGCACGAAGGTTGCGTCCGTCGCCCGCAGCACGTCACGAAACTCTTCCGACAAAAGGTAGACGTTGTTCGGGCTCTTCGGCTTCCAATATCCAGACACAACAGCCTGCTTGGCGCTATCGACGTAGCCGATGCTCAACACGCCGACTTCACGAAGAGGAAGCATGATGCTGTCGCGAGCTTCTCGATCTATCGACCTCTTGCCCAGCCGGGGAGCGATGATCCCGAATATCTGGCTGGTCGTAGCGCCAGCAGAGATGGGCAAGTCCGCAGCCCGCAGTCGAGAAAACTCACTAGGAGTGAGATCATCCAACAACAATAGAATGCACTGCTCTCGACTTGGAGTGTGAAGGCCCAAGCGTACCAACAAATGCGCCACGCGGCCATTCACGTCCATCAAGCACCTCTCCCGACCGGAACATGCCGAGTTTCCATCGCCGTCAATGCATTCGCTTCTTGAGGCGAGCCGATTCGCGCACTAGCGAAGGGAAACAACGGCCACCGCTGCCATCTCGTCAACCTTCTCTTGATCTGCTCCCGGCTCCACGAGAGCACCGAGGTCTGCCAACTCCTCGCCGCTCGGATACCTGAGGCTTCGAAGATCCGTGGCGTTCACCTGCGTATGGCCATTGAATTGCCTGAAGAACGAGTCCACTGCAGTCGTATTGAGATAGGCTACCAAGCCCCTAGCAAGCTCCGTAGACAGGCCCGATCCACCCGCATGAAACACATTGACATGATTCTCAAAGGCGAACATAGGTCCCGGCAGATCAACCGGATCGACGAGCGAGGCAACGATGCGACGTCGCTCCTCCTTCGAGGTGAAACGCTTCACTACGACGTACGTCGACGCCGGGAAGAGAAGCCTTTGGGTCGCTTCACATCTGACAATAGCGTTCGCCTTCCGTCCCCCAATTTTCGGCCATAACACCCGGCCGGCGCGAAGATGTAGTGGATAGACGAGCGGGACTGTATCGGGTCCTGGCTCCGACCTGAGATAGTCACGTTGACGAAAGTCGACCACGGGGCCCGTGGAAACCTCAATGCCAAGATCCACCAGGCGGAACGGCATGCCAAGAATGCGCCGAGCAACCTCCGCCGCCGCATCATCCACGGCGATGTGGACGAAGGACTCAGCATCATCCGGCCGGACCACTTCGTCATAGTTTACCCGGCGCGACGTCACGTCATGGAGCGCCGACCGACTCGAGGACACCACGACACCCCGGGAGGCAACGCCCCGGCGGCCACTAATGATCACGTTCTCCTGCAGCACTCCGGTATCAGAGAACGCTAGATGTCGAGCGTCGAAGACGTGAATTCGGTCAAGACCGATCACTTCCAACAGTCGCTTCCGAAAGCGCCGAAAGTAGGGTCCATTTGCGAAGCTACGCGGAATGATCGCAACAAGCTGTCCACCGTCATCGAGCAGCTCAGCGGCCAATGCCACGAATCCGGCGTATAGGTTTGGCGCCTCGATGCCGGCCGCAGACAGAAGCCCGCGCTCGGCTGACTCAGAGTGAATCTTTCGGTATGGCGGGTTCATGATCACAAGGTCGAATTTTGGCGCATCCAGCACGGCGAATCCGGTGAGCCAGTTCGAACCCCACTCTATGAAGTCGCCTCCAACCACTTCTCCTACAAATGAATGGGCCTTGGCAAGGTCGCGCGTCGTATCGACGAGTGCCCCGAGGAGGTTCTCATCCGCCTCTACGAGGGTGGCGACGATGTCTCCCCCGCCGTGCCTCCCCCAGCGATCGACCACTGCCGCTGTCAGCGAGCCGACGCCAGCCCCTGGGTCAAGCAGCCGAACGGGCCGGTCCGTGACCTCCACGAGGTCCGCAATGAACATCGCAACGTCCGGAGGCGTAAAGAACTGACCCAGGAGGTCTCGACGGTCCGGATCAAGTTCAGCACCAGACCGCCGCCGCCGTTGTTCCACTTCCGCCAGCACAGGTACAACCACGCTTGCCACCGTACACACCAGTCAGGGTCCGGTTCAGCTTTCGTGGGCTACGGCTCGGTCACCACAAGCCGAGGCTCGAGCACTCAGAAGCTCCGACCGCATCCGGGGGTTCAGCGGGATCGGATGGTTCGAGCAGCGCCACGGTGCGCAGACGCCGCTCGAGATGGTGCTCCACGGCCCGCACCGACAGCACCTCCACTTCGTGGGTGGCGGCCGACGCCGGCTCGCGCAGCACGGCCACCAGGTCGCCGCCCAG
>JANMAT010000154.1:0-6892 GCA_031359995.1 Actinomycetes bacterium | reverse complement strand
GGTCACCGTGAAGTTGCCGTGGAAGAAGGCGCTGAATGCTGCGCCGACCGTGGGGAAGGACGGGTTGTTGCCATCACCGATGTTCAAAGCGCGGCGGCAATCGCGTTGACGAGCGACGGCGGCGAAGCCGCCGTCGCTCATGCTAGCGCCAGGAACGGGTGGGGAGCCCGACAAGTTCGTCGGGGTAAGTCGAGGATCGTTTGTTGCCTCTGCTATGGCTGCGATGGCTCCCGGATACACCGACGAAATAACGCGCGGGACCACTAGCTAGTGGTGTTCGCCGTTGCGTTCGAGGTGGGCGCGTATCTTGGTCGCGGTCTTGGCGGCCGACGCTAGGTCGCCATGGTCGGCGTCGTTGCGTAGTCGAGCGATGAGCCGGTCGACACGTTTGCTGGTTTGCGGGTCGACAGCGGAGCGTACGCGGGTCCATGTCGCCTCGATGCTGGCGACGTCACCTCGGGTGTCTGGCGCGTTGCTGAGGGCGGCGTCGATGAGGAGTTGGGTGGCCCAGGTGTCGACGCGTCCGAGGTCGATCTCGGTGGGTGGGCGGTGGCGCATCGTGAGGTCGAGGGTCGCCTGGGTGACCTCGATGGCGGCCTGGTGGACCTCGGCGAGTTCGTGGGCGTCGACGTGGTCGGCCAGTGACTGGATCGCTTCGCTCTGCTGGGCGTTCAGCAGGTCGGGGACCCCGGTGGCCTGGTAGTCGCGCCACGCGGCTTGGATCTCCTGGACGGTTGAGTGCAGCTCGTCCCAGTCCGGTGGATTCTCGATGGTGGTGAGATCGTCGGCGCGGTTGCGGATCGTTGCCAGCGCTGCTGGTAGGCGGCTGCGGTGGGTGTCGGTGGGTACGGCCAGGGCCAGGGTCTCGTTGCCGCTGGCGTCGAGATCGACTGCGGTCAACTGTCCGTACCCGGGGGCGTAGACCTTGTCTTCACGGGTGCCGTCCATGAGTACCTCTCGGATCCGGATGGCGCCTGACACGGGGCCGGAGGGTGTGGACACGGTCAGACCGGTGGCGGTGACGGTGTCCTCTTCGAAGACCAACCCGGGGATGTTCTCGGAGTGGAACACGTCGCCGACGCGGGGGTCGGCCGGCATGATCATTCCTGCGGGACCGTCGCGTCCGGCGAGCCAAGTGCCGGTGTGGTTGACGACGACGCCGTTGTCATAGTTGGCGACGTCCTCCCCCAGGTACCACACCGATCCGTCGTCGGCCTGAGCGAAGTAGTCGAGGGCCGACTCGTGGATCCGACCATTCGTGAACGCCGTGAACTGTGACACGACGGTCTTGATGTGCTGACCGTTCCAGTCGATGGTCTTGGTGTCGGGCAGGCGGGTGATCTCGAAGCGGGTCCGTTCACCGCTGGCTTCACCGAGCAGCACGATCGAGGTGACCGTGCTGACTGGGAACAACGGGTTGGTGATGTGCGCCGGGTTCGAGAACGTTGGCCGGGTCGTGTCAACCGGGCCACCGTTTCTCGGGCGGGCCCGATACGTGGCCTCGGCACGCCCGGCGCGACCTGACGCGGCGATCGCTGGTGTCGTGACCGCAAACAGCGCGACACCGAGCACGGCGATCGACGCGGCTGCGGCTGCGGCGTGTCGACGTGATCGTCGCGTAGGGCCCCATGGTTGAGATCGTTGAACAGTCATGGTGTTGTCCTTTCAAGTCCGATGAGAGACGTCCGCCCCCACCGACACTGTGAACCACCACACCTGACCATGGCCTGAATGAGCCCGGTCGGCGGACCGGCCATCGCATCGCGCACGCGCCCGACGCCTGCGACCACCTCTGGATGACCCGCTGGGAACAGAGGCGGCGGCGAAGCGTGCTCGGGCGACGAGTGAGCGACGCGGTGGACGTGCTGTCGACCGGGTCTCGTGTGCCTTGCGTCGATGGACACTTCAGTCCGGCCGGGCCCGGGGTCCCGTTGCCCCCGTGGTCGGCCAGTCGGGCGTCGTGCCGTGGCATGGGCGCTGAGCAGGGGCGATGGCTCCGGGAGTTGGAGTCGAACCAACCTCAATTCGCATGAACAGTGCGACGCTCTGGCCACGATCGCTATCCCGGAATGGATGATGGACACGGAACGACCGAGCAGGGCGATAGGCCCGTTGATGACGCTCGGCACGCCGGCGATGAGCTGGTGGCGACCGATGGCCCAGGCGAGCCGCAAGGTGGCGTTGACGACCAGGAGACCGTTTGTCCAACCCGACAGGGCGCGGAGCGCTGCAGGATCGTTCCTCATGCGCCAGGCCCGCCGCCCCTGAGGGAGCGGGACGACGCACGAGACGATGGCGGCCACGGCCCCGATGGTGGAGATGCCGGCAGATCACGAGGATCGAGTGGGCGACAGCCATGGCGGCCTTCTTCTTGCCGATGCGACGTGAGAGCCGCCAGAACTGGACGGACAGGTAGGTGTCGCGTGTGCGCGCTGCGGCCCATGCACACTGGTCGAGGATGTCGCCGAGCCACACATCACCTTTCGTCGTGCGGCCCGATCCGCGTTTGCCGCCGGTGATGTTGTTGCCGGGGGCAACCCCAGCCCATGACGCCAGGTGCCCGGCGGTCGGGAATCGGGACCTGTCGACACCGATCTCGGCGATGATCGCCTCGGCGGCCCGTTTGGCGACCCCCGGGATGGTGTCGAGGTGATCACGGGCCCTCTCGAAAGGGAGATCGGTCTCGCTGGTGTTGGCCTCGAAGACCGTGTCGATCTCGGTGTCGAGGCGGGCCATGGTCGCTTCGAGGTGATCGATGTGGTCGAGACTCATCCCGATCAGCAGGGCGTGGTGGTTCCCGAACCGGCCCCGCAACGCCCGCTGGAGATCGGGGATCTTGCTGCGGAGCCTGCCTTTGGCCAGCTCGGCGAGGACCTCGGGATCGCGCCCACCGGCGATCAGGGCTCGCAGCATCGCCCGGCCTGACACGCCCATGATGTCTGTGGCGACCGAGCCCAACTTGATACCCGCGTCCTCGAGAGTCTTCTGGATGCGTTGGATCTCTTGGGTGTGGGTCTGCACGAGACGCTTGCGATAGCGGGTCAGGTCCCGCAGCTCGCGGATCACTCGGGGCGGCACGAAGCTGCCCCGCAGCAGGCCGTGCTCCAACAGCTCGGCGATCCACTCGGCGTCCAGGACGTCGCTCTTGCGACCCGGGAGGATCTTGAGGTGGTGGGCGTTCACGAGCTTCAACTCGAACCCCCGGTCCTCGAGCACGTACCAGACCGGCTTCCAATACGAGCCGGTCGCTTCCATCGCCACCTCGGTGACTCCCTCGGCGGCGAACCAGTCCGCCATCGTCTCGAGGTCCCCGACGAACGACGGGAACGTGCGCGTGTCCTTGCGACGACGGCGGCCGCCCGGCCCTGGGGTTCGCACGCACGCCACGACTTCGTCCTTGCCGATGTCGATCCCCGCACATCGCTCCATCACCACGTCCACGACTTGTCTCCTCTCTCGGTCTCCTTCGCGATGGGGTCGGGCGGGGCCAACCGATCTACGACGCTGTGAAACGTGCTCGCAGCAACAATCCGTGGTGCCGGGAAGGCCCCTGGCTCAGTCTCAGTCTCGGGTTCGTGCACACCAAGCGCGAACGCGCTCAGCCCAACCCCACACCGATTCTCATCTCCCGTGGCGGCCCCTGGCCATGACTTCTCAGTCGAGGCCGACGGCTTGGTAGACGAGCGCGGTGAACCGGTCCAGCTCGACGGCGCAGACGTCGAGTTGGCGTTGTGTCGCAGCCTCGTCGACGGAGTCGAAGAGGTCGCGTAAGCGCAGCTCGCGATGCCAGCGGCGGAGGCGACCGACGTTCTGTTCTTCCTCGTCGAGCTCGGCCAGGGTGAACTTCTCATTGCGGATCTCCTTCGCGAGCTCAGCGAGACACTTGCCGCACTCGGACTCGAACTCGACCCATTCGGCGCGCCGGGCCTCGTCGTACAGATTGCGGATCCGGGAGGCGGTCGTCTCGTTGATCGCAGACGCCGACAGGGCGAACACTTCGCCCTCATGCTCGCCGACGAGCGCCACCATCTTGTCGACAAACCCATCGAAGGGCGGTGCATCCGGCAACGCCCAACTGCCTTGACCGAGCTGCACGGCACCGACCCGTCGAAGCTCCCGCCAGACAGCCACACGGTGACGGGACGGCTCGGACGGCACCCGAACGATCAACACGATCCATGCAACCGGAGGACCGACCCGCGAAGTGATGTAACAGACGTTACAGTCCACTGGCACATGTGGCTGCACTGGTTGATCATCGGGGCGACCGTCATCGTCCTGTCGTGGGTCGTGATGATCCTGCTCGCCAAGCGCCTTCCTCCCGGCCTGGCCAAGGACCTCGCGATCGTACTGCCGGCCTGCGTCACGACCGCCCGCCGACTTCGCCGCGACCCTCGGGTGCCCCGACGGGTGAAGCTCGCCGTCGCGATCGCCGCCGTGTGGGTGATGTCGCCAATCGACCTGATCCCCGAGTTCTTGCCGGTGATCGGTCCGCTCGATGACATCGTCGTCGTCGCCCTCGCACTGCGCTACGCGGCCCGGCGCGTGCCACCGGAGGCGCTCGTCGAGGCCTGGCCCGCCGAACGACGGATCCTCTCCCGCCTCGCCCCATCGACCGCATCGATCACCACTAGAGCCCACTGAATGGACAGCAGCCTGTACCGCTGGATCAACCGACTCGCCGACCGGACGGGTGGGGCCCACGCCGCCGCCGCCGCGCTCGGCATCGGCCGGCTCGTCGGCAGTGCCGTCGACCGCGCCCGGCCCTACGAGACGATGACCAACGTACAGATCCTGGTCGACAGGACCACCGACTTCTCGTTCCCGAGCGACCACACCACGGTCGCCGGCGCGGTCGCGGTCGGGTTCCTGTTCGCCAACCGGCGCTGGGGCGTCGTCGCCTCCGTACTGGCCGTGTTGATGGCGTTCACTCGCGTCTACGTCGGCGCCCACTACCCGAGCGACGTCATCGCCGGCCTCGCGCTCGGCGCATCGCCGCCGCGGCCGGGTGGTTCGCGATCGTGCCGATCCTCAGCCGGCTGGCCAGATGGCTGACAGGTACTGCACTTCGGCGGCTCGTCACGAACGCCGATCAGCCCGCGGCCGCCACCTGATCAAGGGCACCGCGAGGGTCTCAATACACGGCGATCGGGACATGACGGGCAACTTCTGCAACTGAAACAGCACCAGTCCGGGCCCTCTCACCCGGGAGAAGCGCCGCATTGCCAGCCCGATCAGACCATCGAACAGCCCGGGCGATTACTGGAGCTGAAGACATGCGAAGGCGTCGGCACCGAAGTCGGCGTATCACGGTGATTGTTCAACCCGTCGGCGCAGGCGGGAGCCGGACGGGGCAGCTCTCGCTCACCGCATCGAGCGTCGCACCGTCGACGTCAGTGCGGACCGCTGCGTGGAATCGGCTGATCATCTGATTGAAACCGACGGTGAAGATGATCTCCATGATCTGCTTGGTCGTGAAGTGAGTAGTGAGGGCGTTCCAGGTCGCGTTGTCGATAGGTTCCATGCGCGTCGACTTCCGAGCAAAAACGACAATGGCCGCCTCGTCATCCGGGAAGAGTCCGTCGGGCAAAGGATCGGATAGCACCTGCCCCATTTTTTGCTCACTGATTCCGGAGCTCCGACCGAGCACCACGTGGGTCGGTGTTCAATAGAAACAGTCGTTCGTCACTGCCGAGGTGTAATAGGCCAACTCGCGCTGGACGGTGGTCAGGCTATTCTTGAAGTACGCTATGTCTGCCATAGCCCACATCGCGCTCATCAGCTCGGGGTGGTTGGCGAGCGCCCGCTGCACGTTGAACGCGGCGACACCCTGGCGTGACTCGATTGCTCGCATGTGGGCCGCCGCCTCGGGATCGGCGTCGGGGTCGTCACCACGAATCAAAGGGATGCGGGCCATGCGAACCTCCCGGGTCAGTCTCGCCGCCGTCAACTTAGCCGCTCGCTCCCGCCGACCGCGAGCGCATCCGGTGAATCACACATCCCCGGCCCACCGTCGGCGCCCTCATATCTGCCGGCCCACGCTCGCCCACGAGGCAATCTCGCTCCAGGCCCTCTCCGGTCGGTTGGTTTCGGGGATCGGTCTGATCTGAGCCACCGCTTCTTGACCGCTTCTTGAGGGAAGAGGGCGTGCTGGCCTCGACGTCGCCAGGCCGCTCGCCTTCCTGCATGAGTGACACCCGGTTCTGTCACCGTTGCTCGACGACGACCGGGCCGAGGGTCGACGGCAAGTTCTACCGAACTCGCCTCAACCCACCGTGAGCCACAACCACCGTCCTGCGCTGCTGACTGTCGCGCTCGGCGTACCGACGGGAGGCTGCCTCGTGGACCGTGAGCTGGCGTCGGACGAGTCTCGAGCTGGTCCGGCGGTTGTCGCTCACCCCGTGGAGCTTGTCGGTCCCGCGGTTGCGAGGTGTCCGGTATGGAGGTCTTCGTAGTTGAGGACGAACTCGCCGAAGCTGAGGCACCAGCGGTATAGGCGCATCTCGAGCCGCAAGGAGACCGATGGACCGCTGCGCAGCCAGGTCGCGTCGGGTCCGGCGTCGGGTGAGGTGAGCAACGCACCGGCGGGACCGATCGCCGCCACCGGATGTACTCGCACCCGACCCCAGGGGATGTTGATCTCCTCGATCTTGAACATCATCGCCGTCGTCGGGTTGATCTCGACGGTCATCTGACTCGCGGCAGCATCGAGCCCCTCGCCAGCGACGTAGCCGGCCACGACGTCATCGATGAGGTTGTCCCGGGTTCTGTTGAAGTGGGGTTGGTGATCCCTCCCCGGTTCCTGCCGTTCTGGTAGGTGTCGGGGGTCTGCCAAGACACTCGACTACGAGAGAGGGATCACCGTGTCCAAGAAGGTACCTGTCGTGAGGAT
>JANMAT010000141.1:0-5844 GCA_031359995.1 Actinomycetes bacterium | reverse complement strand
AGCATCGCAATGATCGCGTCCTCAGGACCTCCGTCGCTGCTCGCGACGAGATCACCGAGCGTCGCGTCGCCGTCGTCACCGATCGTCTTGTCCAGCGACACCGGGGTGGTGAGGCGGTGCAGTTCGGCATTGCCGAGGTCGAGGGTCTCGCCGTCGCCGCTGGCCTGACGCAGCGCAGCGCGCAGGCTGGCCGAGCGGTCGCCGGGGATACGGATCAGGCTGGCCTTCTGATCGAGGGCGCGGCCGATGGCCTGGCGGATCCAGAACGTGGCGTAGGTGGAGAACTTGAAGCCACGGCGCCAGTCGAACTTGTCGACGGCGTGCTCCAGACCGAGGTTGCCCTCCTGGATCAGGTCGCCGAGGTCCATGCCCTGGGGAAGGGGGTAGCGACGGGCGATGGAGACGACGAGGCGGAGGTTGGCCCGGATGAACCGGTCCTTCGCGTTGTCGGCCGCCCGCGCCGCCTTCGTGAGGGCGCGATCGGTGCTGCCGGCTTCGAGCTTGCGTGCGGCATCCCGTCCGGTCTCGATGACGCGGGCGAGTTCACGCTCCTCACTGGCCGTGAGCAGCGGGACCTTGCCGATGTCGTTGAGGTAGATGCCAAGGGAATCATTCATTGCAGCTGTCTCCAACCAGCTGGGGCGGAGGAGCATTCCGCCGCCCCGTGTGGCAGTGGCCACAGAGGAGGTATCGGCTGAAACGGCCGTAGCATGAGACCCGGAACCCAGGCCCTATGCTTCGCCGCCGTGCCGAAAGGGCCTCTTAGCTTGACACGCGCGAAGCGTATGCGCCTCGGCGTTTTCGGTGGCACGTTCGACCCACCTCATGTCGGACACTTGGTGACCGCTGTGAACGTTCGTCATACCTTGCGGCTCGACATGGTGCTCCTGGTGGTGGCCAACGTGCCGTGGCAGAAGCGGTCGTCGCGCCGCATCAGTCCTGCTGAGGACCGGTTTGCGCTGGTCGAAGCGGCCGTGGCCGATGTGACCGGACTCGAGGCCAGCCGCATCGAGCTCGACCACGGCGGCCCCAGCTACACCGCGGACACGTTGCGCTCTCTGTCGGAAACCTTTCCCGATGCGGACCTCTTCACCGTCCTCGGGCAGGACGCGGCGGCCGGTTTGACCACCTGGCAGCGCTACGAGGAGGTCGTGGCCCGGTCCACCCTCGTCGTCGTCGACCGTCCCGGAGCGGCCACCGCTCTGCCCGACGGCTTCCGTTGGGAGCGGGTCGAGGTGCCCCACCTGGAGGTGTCGAGCACCGACCTGCGGGCCCGGGTGGGCGACGGTCGGCCCCTCGACTACCTGCTCACCCCGGCCGTCATCGACGGGATCCGGGCTCGCGGTCTGTACGGGTCGGTCTGATGGCGGCCCGGCGGGACCCCCTGCGCACCACGGCCGTGCTGATCCCCGCCCTGCTGGCCCTGGCCATCGTGCCGATCCTGCTGCGCCAGACCTACCGCACCGTGGTCACCAGCACCCAGGGTCGGGCGCTGCCCACCGTGGCCCCGGCGGCCCAGTTGCCGGCCACGCCCGGCTCGCTGCTCCTCGTGAACGACGCCCAGGGCCGCCCCGTGACGGCCGCCCTGCTGGCCCCCACGCCGGGTGCGCCGGGCGGGTTGCTCCTCGTGCTGCCCCTCGGCACCCAGACGATCGGTGCCACCGGTCAGGCCGAGCGGCTCGACGCTGCCTACGCCGCCACCGGGCTCGACGGCTTCGCCCGCAGCGTGGAGGGTCTGCTCGGCATCACCGTGCACGCCGCCGTCCAATTGTCGCCGGTCGACCTCGGCACCCTGGTCGCACCGCTGACCCCGATCACGGTGGCGCTGGCGGATCCGGTGCGCTCCGTCGGTGCCGACGGTGCCGTCGTGACCGTGGCCGCCGCCGGTCAGGCCACGCTGGGCGGGCTCGACGTCGGCGCCGTGATGGCGGCCCGGGCCGACGAATCCGAGCTGGTCCGGCTCGATCGGGTGGCCGCGGTGTGGCGGGCCCTGCTGAGCGCGTCGAAGGGGTCGCCGGTGGCCCTGGGCACCACCACGGCGACGCCCACCACACCCCCGCCCACCAGCACCGACGGGGGCACCACCACCGTGACCCCCGGGGCGACGACCACCACCGTGCCCGGCGGCGACGTGGTGGCCGACGCCCTGGCCCACATCGCCGGTGGTCCCAACCAGGTGCGGTTGCTCACCGACGAGGCCGTCGGGGCCACCGTCGGAACGCCCGACGAGCGGTTCCTCGCCGACCCCGCCACCATCCGCCTGCTGATGGCCGAGGTGCTGCCCGGGGCGGTGTCGCCGGCCAATGCCAACCTGCGCCTGCGGGTGCTCAACCCTTCGGGTGATGAGACGGCGGCCTACCAGGCCGTGGCCAAGCTCACCTTCGTGACCGCCAACGTGATCCTGGTCGACAACACCGCGGGGCCCGTGCCGGCCACCAGCGGTCTCACCTACGCCGACACCGCCCGCCAGGCCGACGTGGCCGGGCTGGTGCCCGTGCTCGGCGCGCTGTCGCTGGCGACGACCGACGAGCGCATCGACGGCATCGACGCGACGATCACGCTGGGGCAGGACTTCGTGGCCTCGGCGCGCCGGGCGGCGGCCACCTCCACCACCACCGATCCGGTACCGGCCACCGCGGCGGAGGCCACGCGCTCTACGATCGACGCCATCACCACCACCACGAAGAAGACACCCTGATGGCGCACGGCCAGCGTTCCATGATCATCGAGCCCGAACGGGTCCGCCTCTGGGCCCAGGTGGCCGCCCAAGCGGCCGACGACAAGAAGGCGACCGACACCGTCATCCTCGACGTCGGCGCCGTGCTCGCCATCACCGACCTGTTCCTCATCACCAGCGGCGCCAACACCCGCCAGGTGCGAACGATCGCCGACGAGATCGAGAGGCAGCTCAAGGAGCGCGCCGAGGTGGCCCCGGTGCGCACCGAGGGCCGCCGCGACCTCACCTGGGTGCTGCTCGACTACGGCCCGCTCGTGGTGCACGTGTTCTCCGAGGAGATGCGGCGCTTCTACGACATCGAGCGGCTCTACCGTGACGTGCCCATCGAGCGCTTCCGCTCCACCGGCGCGCTCGCCGAGGAAGCCGGTTGAAGACCGTTTCTTGAGCGATGACGCTGGTCACACGACGTCATCCGGACGGCGATGTCCCCCATACTGGCGAACGCTGTGAACGTCACGCCGAGCCTCACCGGACCCTTCGACACCGCCGAACTGCCCCGCATCTCGCGTGAGCCGGTGACGGTCACCGTCGAGCGCACCGTCGTACCCGGCCGTGAGGTCGACTTCGAGGTGTGGGCCCACGACGTGCAGCGCGTGCTGGCCTCGTTCCCCGGGTTCCTCGGGGCCGGCGTGCTGCGCCCCGGCGACGGTGGCGGGCAGTACCAGATCGTGTTCCGCTTCAACGACCCGGTGAGCCTGCGTCGCTGGGAGCGTTCCGAGGAGCGGGCCGAGCACCTGGCGCGCCTGGAGTCGCTGGTGCTCGACACGCGGGTGCAGCGCACCGTCGGGGTCGAGGAGTGGTTCGTCGCGCCCGCCCACGCCCAACCCCAACGGCGGGCCTGGCACCAGATCATGGTGGACGTGGCGTGGGTGTACCCGGTGGCCACCGGAGTGTCGCTGTTCTTGTCGCCCCGCCTGACGGCCATCCCGCTGCTGCTGCGCATCGCCCTCACCACCACGTTCATCACCGCGGTCATGCTGCTCGGTGTCACCCCGCTGCGCCGGTGGCGCCGGGGCCGTCGCACGCTCTGACCCGCGTGCGGTCCGCAGTACGTTGAGGGCGTGCTGCCTCTCACGTTCGTGCCGTACGGCGAGCTGGGAGAGCGCGCCCATGTGGTCGTCGACGGCGCCGCCCAGGCCGCGACGGCATTGACGTTGTCGCACTGGCCCGGCAGCCCCACCCCGATCGATCTGCGGGCCGACCTGTCGGCTGAGAGCGCGTTCCTGGCCGCGGCGCGGCCCGAGCTGTTCGCCGAGATCGATCTGGTCACCAATGACCACTTCGACCAGGACGGACTGATGAGCGCCTACGCCCTGGTGGCGCCCGGGGAGGCCTCGGAGCGCCGGGCGGCGGCCATCGACGTGGCCCGCGCCGGTGACTTCGGCACGTTCGTCGATCGCGACAGCGCCCGGCTGGCCATGGCCATCGCCGCTCTCGAGGACGGGGACCGCACCACGCTGCCGGCCGAGGTGTTCGCCGGCGACTACGGTCAGGCGTGCGGCGCGCTCTACCTGGCGCTGCTGCCACAGGTGTCGGCCTGGCTCGACGACGTGGGTGCGCTGCGGCCACTGTGGGAGGCGGAGGACGCCCACCTGAGCGCCAGCCTCGATGCGTTGGCCACCGGCGCGGTGGCACTGCGCGAGGACCCCGGCCGCGACCTCGCCGTGGTTGACGTGCCCGAGGACTGGGTGGCCCGCGTCGCCTACCGGTTCACCCGCGTCGAGGCCCATGCCGTGCACCCGATGGCGGTGAACACGTCCACGTCGTGCCTGCGGGTGTTGACCCGGCAGGGGAGCCGGTACCGGCTCGAGCTGCGCTACGAGACGTGGGTCATGCTCGTGTCTCGCCCGGTGCGGTTGCGGCCCGATCTGCGTCCGCTGGCCGTCCACCTGAGCGCGCTCGAGCCGGCCGGCGTCACGTGGACGGCCGACCCGCCCGGTGCCCTCACGCCGGTGCTTGAACCGCGCGGTGGGCACAGCGACCTGGCCCCCGATGTGGTCCTGGGTGCCATCACCGATCATCTCGACCGCGCCGCCCCGGCGTGGGATCCGTTCGCGGCCCGAAACCAGGAGTCCTGAATGCGTGCTGCCATCCTCCGCGCCGGCCAGATCGTGGTCGACGACGTGCCCGACCCCACACCCGCGCCGGGCCAGGTGCTGGTGGAGACCATCGCCTGCGGCATCTGCGGCTCCGACCTGCACTGCCGGTTGCACGCCCACGACTTCGTGGCGGCGTCGAAGGCGTCGGGCATGACGATCTTCGACTTCGACCCCGACGCCGACCTCGTGATGGGTCACGAGTTCTCGGCCCGCGTCGTGGACCTGGGCGCCGGCGTCGACGGCGTCGCGGTGGGCGCCGCGGTGGTGGCCCACCCCGTGCTGGTGACCGATCGAGGTGTACGGGCCATCGGGTACGCCAACGAGCTGGCGGCCGGCTACGCCGAGCGCATGGTGCTCGACGCGACCCGGCTGCTGCCGGTGCCGAACGGTGTGGACCCGCGGTGGGCGGCCCTCACCGAACCGATGGCGGTGGGCCTGCACGCGGTGAACGCATCATGGGTCGACCGCACCCACTCGGCGGTGGTGCTGGGGTGTGGGCCGGTGGGCTTGGCCGTGCTGGCCGCGCTGCGCGTGCGGGGCGTGCCGCTGGTGGTGGCGGCCGACTTCTCGCCCGCCCGCCGGGCCCTGGCCGCGCAGCTCGGCGCCCACGTGGTGGTCGATCCGTCGGTCACGCCGGCCATGGACGCCTACCGGGCCGCGGGCGGGGGAGAGGGACCGACGGTGCTGTTCGATGCCGTCGGCGTGCCCGGCATGATCGACGCGGCGATGACCTCGGCCACCCGCAACAGCCAGGTGCTCGTGGTCGGCCTTTGCATGCAACACGACCGCATCTGGCCGGCGGTGGCGATCAACAGGGAGATCACGCTGAGCTTCGTGCTCGGGTGGACCCCCGACGAGTTCCGCGATTCGTTGCTCGGCATCGCCGAGGGCCGCCTCGACGTGGCCCCGCTCATCACCGCCGACGTCGGGCTCGAGGGTGTCGCCGCCGCGTTCGACGAGCTGGCCAACCCCGAGCGTCACGCCAAGGTGCTGGTGCGCCCCAACGGG
>JANMAT010000127.1:0-74821 GCA_031359995.1 Actinomycetes bacterium | reverse complement strand
GCCGTAGCATCGCCCGATGACGGACAACGTCGCCGTGCGATCACTCGGCAAGGACCTCGAAACCGGTGCCGACGCGTTCGGCACCTTGCGCCGCTCGGACGCCAGCATGGCGCGTGAGCGTCTGGCCGAGGACGGGTACGTCTACCTGCCCGGCCACCTCGACCGCGACGAGGTGCTGGCCGCCCGCGGTGACCTGGTCACCCGGCTCGTGGCCCTGGGGGCGGTGGCACCCGAAGACCCCGATGGCGGGCTGAGGACCACCGGCACGTCGGTGGCCATCGAGGCCCTGGGCCGCGCCGCGCGCGGCACGGCAACGCTCCAGCACCTGCTCTACGCGCCCGACGGCGCTCTGATGCGGACCCACGGCGAACTGCTCGGCGGCGCCGTGCGGCCCTACGACTTCACCTGGGTGCGCGCCACCGGGCCCGGGCCGGGCACCGCCGCCCACTGCGACACCGTGTACATGGGTCGCGGCACCCCCGACGTGCTCACCACCTGGACGCCGCTCGGCGACGTCGACCGTGCCCTGGGCGGCTTGCTCGTCCTGGAGCGGTCGCATCGCAGCCGCAACGTCGACCCGCGCTACCTGGCGTCCGACGTCGACTCGTTCTGCTCGAACCGCCACGACGGCGCGTGGACCACGCCTGACGGCGAGCGCAACCACGATGGCGACCCCAGCGGCGCGCTCAGCCACGACCACGTGCGCCTGCGCCAGCGGCTCGGCGGCCGGTGGTTGACCGCCGACTTCCAGGCCGGCGACGTGGTGATCTTCGGCCTGACCACGGTGCACGCCAGCCTCGACAACCAGACCGAGCACGGCGCGCGCCTGTCGACCGACTCGCGCTACCAGCGCGCCGACGCCCCGATCGACGAACGCTGGATCGGAGACGATCCGCCCGGCCACGGCCCGCAGTCGGGGCGCGGCACCATCTGCTGAGCGGGAACGAGCCTGCCGATGGGCACCGGCCAGCACCGCGTCACACCCCCGGCCTACGCTCGCCCGTGCCGTCGCTGGCGTCGCCAGCGGGCACCTCATCACCACCATGACCGACACCCGCTTCCAGTTCGCCGCCACCGCGGCCAGCGATGACGTCCTCGACGCCATCACCGCCAAGATCGCCAAGCTGCTGCGCCAGGCGCGCGACCGCGGAGCCACCGAACAGGAACGCGAAGCGTTCGAGGCCAAGGCCCTGTCACTGATGGCCAAGCACCGCATCGACGCCGCCCGGCTCCACACCGAGGACGACGACGAGATCGTCGACACCGAGGTCGGCGAGTGGCGCTCGCGCTACGGCCTGCTCGTCACCGGCATCGGCGACGCCGTGGCCAGGGCTTACTCCTGCCAGCTGTGGTGGAAGTCCCAGGGCCTGCGCTACCTGGTGTATGTCACCGGGCACCGCTCCGACGCCGACCGCGTCCGCCGGCTGATCGCCACCCTCGTGCCCCAGGCCCTCACCGAGGCGGCCGAACTGCGGGGCGCCAACACCCGCCTCACCCTCGATGTGCGCCGCAGCTACCTCATCGGCTTCGCCGCCGGCGTGGTCGCCCGCTTCGCCGACGCCGCGGCCATGGCCAACGCCGACGATGTCGACGAGCGCGGCGCAGAGGCGGCCGCGTCCACCGCCCTCGTGTTCGTCGGCCGGGCCCAGCGCGTCCAGGAGGTCATGGCCACCAAGCGGCTGCGCGCCGTGCGGGCCCAGGGCGGCGGCAACCTCGACGCGCACCAGGCCGGGTACGGCTCGGGCTACGAGTCGGGTCGGCGCCCCGGCGTCGCTCCTGGCTCGCGCGCCCTGACCCCATGACCGCACGCACCGACGGCCGCGGGCGCCCGACCGACCGCGACCGCCAGGCTGCCTACGACGCCGAACGCTTTGCGTTCGAAGGCTCCTGGCTCCTGCACCGCATCAGCAGCGCACAGGCCATCGCCCTGGCCGAGCGCGTCGTGGCCGCGCCGGCCTGGCGCCGGCTGGTGCCGGAGCCGATCGCCTTGAGCACCACCGTGGGCGCCAACAGCTGGTGCAGCGGCAGCCTGCGGATCGCCTTCGCTCCCCAGGTCGAGCGGGCCACGGTGGCCCACGAGCTGGGCCACGCCGTCGCGTTCCAACGTGCCGCCGGCTCGGCCGGCCACGGCTCGCCCTGGCGGGGCTGGTTCGTCACCGTCGTCGAGATCCTCCATGGCAGCGAGGCCGCCGACGGGCTGGCCGCCGCCTTCGCCACCTACGGGCTGCCCGTCACGCCCACGGGCGTCGAGTGGCTGGGCCAGCCCCTGGTCGGCATGGGGGTCTGACCGCACGACCTCCGCGTCGGCACGGGTGGGTGAGGAGACGCCGGGCGTGTCACCTCATGGGCCGCCCGGACCTGCCGTTGGCCGCGGGGCGGCGCCGGGTGCGATCATGGGCCGGGCTCTTTGGGGAGAGCAAGAAAGGGGTTGTCGCTCATGACCGCGCACACCGTGATCCCGCTGCCGGACACCAACAACGAGTGGCGTCTGCAAACGCCGGGCAGCCACGGGTGGGAGCGCTCGCCCCGGCCCGACGCCGCCGACAAGTACTTCATGGTCTCCGCCGACGGCCATGTGCAGGAGCCCTACGACCTGTGGCACGAGCGGGTCGACCCGAAGTTCCACGAGCGTCTACCGGGCGTGATCCTGGTGAAGGGCGTCCAGGCCCAAAAGACCGAGGGCTTCCGCCAGCCCCTGTCGTTGGCCAAGACAGTGCTCGAGGGCGAGGACAAGCTGCGCAACAGCTCGGGCAAGACCCCCGAGGGGCGCATCGCCGACCTCGCCGCCGACGGCGTTGACGCCGAGATCATGTTCCCGAACAAGGGCCTCACCATGTGGGCGACCAAGGACCCGATGTTCTCAGGCGCCATGTGCCGCGCCTACAACGACTGGGCCTGGGAGACCTTCGCCGAGGTCAACGACCGCCTCGCCCCCATGGCCTGCATCGCACCGGCCGACGTACCCGCGGCCATCGCCGAGATCCAGCGGTGCGCCGCCCTCGGCTTCCGGGGCCTGTCGCTGCCGTGCAAGCCGGTGTTCGGCCCGCCCGACCACGAGGAGGTGAACTACAACCTGCGCGAGTTCGACCCGCTGTGGGACGCCATCGTCGACGTCGACCTGCCGGTCACGTTCCACATCTCGACCGGCCGCGACCCGCGCACCGCCCGCAGCCGCGGCGGGGCCATCATCAACTACACAGTGCACTCGCTCGGCCCCACGATCGAGCCGCTGGCCAACCTGTGCGCGTCGGGCGTGGCCGAGGCCCACCCGACGCTGCGCTTCGGCAGCATCGAGGCGGGCATCGGCTGGGTGCCGTGGGCCCTGCAGGCCATGGACGAGGCCTACAAGAAGCACCACATGTGGGTTCGGCCCAAGCTCGAGCTGCTCCCCAGCGAGTACTTCAAGCGCCAGGGGTTCGCCAGCTTCCAGGACGACCAGGCCGGGCTCGACCTCGCCCGCGACCACGGGCTCATCGACAACTTCCTGTGGGCCAACGACTACCCGCACCACGAGGGCTCGTGGCCCCACTCGGCCGAGGCGATCGAGCGCACCATGGGCAAGCTCACCGACGGCGAGCGGGCCCGCATCCTCGGGCTCAACAGCGCCCGCATCTTCCGCTTCCCCATCCCGGCCCGCTACCTCGGCCACGCCGACGCCGCCGACGCGGCCCGCCCGGCCCGCCCGTGAGCGCCGAACGCACCCTGCGGGGCAAGGTCGCCGTCGTCGGTGTGGCCGAGACCGAGTACTACAAGTGGGGCCGCTCCCCCGACCCCGAGTTCAAGCTGGCCATCGAAGCCGTGCTGAAGGCGTGCGCCGAGGCCGGCATCGACCCGCGCGCCATCGACGGGTTCTCGTCGTACAGCAACGACCGCAGCGAAGCGTCGCGCCTGTCGGCTGCGCTCGGCTGCAAGGAGCTCAGCTTCGCCACCATGCAGTGGGGCGGTGGAGGCGGCGGTGGCTCGGGCGCGCTGGCCAACGGGGCCGCCGCCATCGCCACCGGCCAGGCCGAGTGCGTGGTCGTGTTCCGAGCCCTGGCCCAGGGCCAGTTCGGCCGTTTCGGGCAGGGGCCCCGCAGCCGCACGGTGTCGGGCCCGGCCGCGCACACCCTGCCGTTCGGGCTCATGTCGGCCGCCCACATGTTCGCCATGAAGGTGAACCGCTTCATGCACGACCACGGCGTGGAGCAGGAGGTGCTGCGGGCCATCTCGCTCGCGTCGTACGCCCACGCGCAGCACAACGCGCGCGCCGTCATGCAGGGCCGCCCTCTCGACGAAGCGACCTATGACGCGTCGCGCTGGATCACCGAGCCGTTCCACCTGTACGACTGCTGCCAGGAGAACGACGGCGCCGCCGCCATGGTGCTCGTGGCGGCCGAACGGGCCAAGGACTTCCCCCACCCACCGTGCTACGTGCTCGCCGCGGTCTCGGGCTCGCAGCACCGGGCCGGCGCGTCGGTGCACAACACGCCGGAGTACGCCTCGTCGGGGTTCACGACGGTGGCGCCTCGGCTGTACCGCATGGCCGGCCTGCAACCGTCCGACATCGACGTGCTGCAGAGCTACGAGAACTTCACCGGCGGCGTGCTCATGAGCATCGTGGAGCACGGCTTCTGCACCCCCGAGGAGTGCAACGACTTCTTCACCCTCGAGAACCTGTCGGCGCCCGGCGGGAAGCTGCCGCTCAACACCAGCGGCGGCAACCTGGCCGAGTGCTACATGCACGGCCTCGGGTTGAACATCGAGGCCGTGCGCCAGATCCGTGGCCAGTCCACCTGCCAGGTGCCTGGTGCCGAGGTGGCCATGGTCGGGTCCGGGCCCATGGTGACCCCGGTCAGTTCGTGCATCTTCGGGAGCGAGGCCACCCTGTGAGCGAGTCGATGACGCCGTACCTGCGCCCGGGGCTGGCCAAGCCGGTGCCGGCGTCCGACGGGCTCGACGCCCCCTTCTGGGAAGGCCTGCGCACGGAACGCCTGCTGCTGCAGCGCTGCAACGGCTGCAACGGCTGGCAGTGGGGTCCCGAGCTGGTGTGCCACCGCTGCCACTCGTTCGACCTGCGCTACGAGGAGACCCCCGCCGAGGGCATCATCTACAGCCACCAGCGCGTCTGGCACCCGGTGCACCCGGCGCTGGCCGAGCAGGGGCCGTACGTGATCGTGCTCGTGGAGCTGCCACAGGCCGACCGGGTGCGCATCGTCGGCAACCTGATCGGCGACCCGCGGCAGCCCCTGGTGATCGGGGCACACCTGCACGGCGTGTTCGAGCACCACCCCGATGACGACCCGGCCCACACGCTGCTGCAGTGGGTCGTCGCCGGCTGACGCCCTCGTTCACGCCGAAGGGTGCGCCACCGACCGCTTCGTGAGGTACCCGTCGATGATCTCGAGGTAGCGCTCGCGGCCGAAGCTGGGGTCGTGGCCACCGTGCACCGTGGTCACCGGCAGTTCGCGCAGCCGCTCCATGGTGGCCACGTAGTCGTCGATGTCGGCGCCGGCGACCTCATCGA
This sequence comes from Actinomycetes bacterium, assembly GCA_031359995.1. Classification (GTDB taxonomy): domain Bacteria; phylum Actinomycetota; class Acidimicrobiia; order Acidimicrobiales; family Ilumatobacteraceae; genus JANMAT01. The sequence continues at coordinate 69,318 of JANMAT010000127.1, read as the reverse complement.
GCAGTGGGCCGTCGTAGATGGCGTCGCCGCTGAACAGGGTGCCGGTGGCCGCCTCCCACAGACCGATGCTGCCCGGGGAGTGGCCGGGCACGTGCAGCACGTCGAACGCCCGGTCGCCCAGGTCGATGATGTCGCCCTGCTGCACCAGCGCGGTGGGTGACGCGAACGTCATCTCGAACGCGTGCACGTCGAAGTCGGCCTCGGGCACTGCGGTCACCAGGTACTCGCCGACCGGGTAGCCGGCGGCGGTGAGCGACGCGACGAAGTCGGGGCCGAACGTGCTGGTGACCAGGGCCCGGCGACCGCTCAGGGCGCCCGCCTCGCCCGTGGGCTCCAACGGATGCGCCACGCGGTCGGTGAAATCGTGCCACGAGCCGACGTGATCGAAGTGGCCGTGGGTGATCACGGCACGCACGTCGTGCTCCAGCACGTCGGCCAGCTCGTCGCGCAAGCTGACGATGCCCATGCCCATGTCGATCAGCAGGTCGCGGTCACGCCCGCGCACGTGCCAGATGTTGCAGCGCACGAGCGGGTCGACATGAGGCTCCCACAGCAGGGTGAGGGTGTCGTCGATGCGACGGCGCTCGAACCAGTGGTCGGCGACCGGGAACCCGTTGCTCATGGCGCGATGTCCTCCACCAGCCAGCTCGTGCCGTCGTCCAGACGCACGGTCGCGCCAGCTTCCCACGATCCGGTGTCGTCAGGCGGCTGGGACAGATCGAACGTGTCGGGCGGCCACGAGAGCACCTGCTCCCAGAGCACCGACGGGCGGCGCCAGCCCACGGCCCGGTAGGTCCCACCGGTCGCCCGGTCGTCGACGATGGTGATGGCGTGGTTGCCCACCACCACCAGCCGGCCGGCGGCGTTGCGCAGCGCCACGTAGCCACTCCCCCCGGGATCGGGCAGGCGGCGCCACCGCTCGCGGTAGGCCACCATCTGCTCGCTGCCGGCGAAGCCGAACACGCCGTCCTCCAGCATGTCGTCGCCGTCCCAGACGATGGTGCCGGTATCGGCCACCGGGTGCTGGTGCAGGTCGAGGTGGCGGTCCCAGGTGAGCGCGGGCGACGCCCACGTGGTGTGCCCGGCGAAGGAGTCGGCGTCGCCGCCCTCGACGAGCGGCACACGGATGTCGGCGAAGGCGAACGACGCCTGCAACCACCACACGGTCTGGGTCTCGGCCGGCTTGCCGCCGTCGATGGCGATGTCGACGCGGTACCACGCGCCCATGTGCTCGGGTGGCAACGGCATCGGTGCGCCGCTCATGTGAGGGCGTCCAGCACGTGACGGTGGAACTCCATGATCGGCCTTTCGTGGCGTTGGGCCAGCGGCCCGACGGTGAACCAGGGGGATGCCATGTTGCGCTGCAGCTGCTCGCAGGCGAACCCGTCCTCGTCCACGAGGATGTTGCGCACCTGGGCCTGCAACGCGGCGTCGAACACGCCGCCGGGCATGGCCCGCACGCGCAGGTCGAGCTCACACGTGGTCGGGCCGATGGGCACCACCTGGTACGTGTTTGACCGTGGTGGAGCTGGTGGTCATGGGGACGTTGGGCCACAGCAGGTTGGCCCGCAGCGGGCGGGCTTCGTCGTCGCTCAACGGTGCGATGGGCGACAGGGTGGGCCGCGACCGCTCGTGGCCGGCGCGCAGCTGCTCGGCGCACGACCAGTGGAGGTCGCGCTGCTCGCGTTCGTACCAGGCTCGATCGGTGTAGGCCTCGGCCGGCATCAACCAGCGCGTCGGCGCGGTGGCGGGCATCACGCGTCGCCCACCGCGTCGAGCACACGCTGCCGGAAGGGCGAGCCGGCGGCCACGTTCGCGAACACCGGCGGCCCGACGTCGCCCGCCGATCGCTGCACCTGCTCACACACCGCGATGCGCTCGGCAACGACCGAGCGGGCGGCGGCCACCTGGTGGAGCCGCCCGAGGTCACCACGCGGCAGATCACCGAGCGCCGGGGCCGACGGGTCGGGGCTGGCGAACACCATGCCCTGCCATTCGGCCACCGAGGCCGGCAGCAGGCCCCGGTCGTCGAGCTCGATGCCGGAGAACTGCTCGGCCCGCTGGGGCACGGCCCTGAGCGCGCCGTCGAGCCCGAAGCGCCAGGCGTGGTAGGGGCAGGCGATGGCGTTGGTGAAGCTGCCGCAGTCGGTGGTGAGAACCATGCCGCGGTGGCGACACATGTTGTGGAACGCCCGCAGCACACCGTCGTGACCGCGCACGAGCAGCAGCGGTGAGCGGCCCACATCGGCGCTCACGTAGGCGCCCGGCGCGGCCAGCTCGGTGTGATCGGCCACGATGCGCCAACCGCGGTCGAACAGGGCGCGGCGCTCACGCTCGAGCCACTCGGCGCCCGTGTAGGCCGACGGCGGCAGCAGGAGGCCGGGGCGGATCAGCGCGGTCACGGCGCCAGCACCACCAGCGGTGAACCGGCAGGGAGCTGGTCGCCCACCCGGGCCACCAGTCGCTGCACGCGACCGTCGCACGGGGCCGGCACGACGGTTTCCATCTTCATCGCCTCCAGCACCACCAGTGGCTGCCCGGCGCGCACGGTGTCGCCCTCCTCCACCAGCACCTGCCAGACGCTGGCCGTCAGCACCGACTCGACCAGCGTGCCGCCGGGCGGCACCTCGACCGCATCGACGGGCGCGGCGATGGCGAAGGCAGCCTCGATCGTCCATCCCAACATCACCGCCGACGGTACGACGCGACGCCGTTCTTCGCCGGCCTGCTCCCCGACAACCCGACGACGCAGGGACGGATCGGCGCGCAGCACCGGATCGACGGGAACGACCGTTTCGCCCTGCTGGGCGCCATCGGACGCGACTGCGCCGGCGCCGTCACGGTCGCCGACAACGACCGGCCGGGGGGAGAACCCCACCTGCAGCCGATCACGGACATCGAACTGCGCGACGTCATCAACAACCTGCCGACCGCTCCGCTCGGCTCGGGCACCGGCAGCCGCGTGTCCCTCGGTGGCAACCAACCGAAGCTCCTTCTGACCCGACTCCCCGACGGCGGGTGGGCGATCCCGATGGACGGCTATCCGTCCACCCACATCCTGAAGCCCGAGCCGATCGACCTCGACGGGTATGTCGGCGACGAGCTGCTGTGCATGCGTCTGGCGGCGCGTTGCGGTCTCGCGAGCGCGACAGCGGAGCGGATCAACGTCAAGGGTCGCGAGGTGTTCGTCATCGAGCGCTACGACCGCACACCGCACGATGCCGGCGGACAGCCCCGGCGCATCCATCAGGAGGACTTCTGCCAGGCCCTGCAGCGCCTCCCCGAACATCGCCTCGAGCTGCCCGGCGAGCGTCGCCATGGCGACATCGCTCGCCTCATCCTCGAGCGGGCCCGGCCGGGCGACATCGCTCGCTTCGCCAGCTTCCTCACGTTCAACATCGCCATCGGGAACGCCGACGCCCACGACAAGAACTACAGCCTCCTGCACGGAGAGGACGGCGCCATCCACCTCGCACCCCTCTACGACGCGACCAACACGACGGTGTCCGCGTCGGCCAGCACCACGACAGCATCCTCGGTCAACGGGAAGTACGACATCCACGCCATCACGGTGAGCGATCTCGTCGCCGAGGGCGCGACGTGGGGGCGCCGCACGGCGCGTCTCGTCGGCGCCGCCATCACCGAGACACTCGACCTGATGGCCGCCCACCTGGGGCCGGCATCCTCAGATGTGTGGGTCGACGAGGAGATCGTCGACGCGATCAGCGCACGCGTCCACAACCTGCGAGCAGGCCGCGGCGCGGGCGAGGCCTGAGCGTCAGGTCAGCTCGAGTCCGGGCAGGGTTCCGTCGGCGCGCCAGGCTTCGAGGACCTTGATGAAGGCCACCGAGACAGCGCCGTAGCTGGTGTTGCGCAGGCTGCGCTCGGCGGGTCGACCCTCGTTGTTGTAGTAGCCCGGCGTGCATGCCTCGAGGAACTTCTCGTTGAGCTGGGCCAGGCCGACGATGGTCTGCACCCACGCGTCCTCGGCCTCCTGGCCCGCCTCGATCCGGGTCATGCCGTGGGTGTCGGCGTGGTTCAGGATGTAGGCGAGGTGCTTGCTCTGCTCGTCGAGCATGTGCGGGAAGTTCGCCGTGAACCCCGACTGGATCAGCGAGAAGATGAAGCAGTTGGGGAAGCCGCGGCTGTGCATGCCGTGGAACGTCTGGGCGCCGTCGGCCCACTTCTCCGTGAGCGTGATGCCGTCGCGGCCCACGACCTCGTAGCCGGCTCGGCGGGTGTACTCGGTGCCCACCTCGAACCCGGTGGCGTAGATGATGCAGTCGAGCTCGTACTCGACGCCGTTGGCCACGACGCCGCGCTCGGTGATCTCCTCGACGCCGCGGCCGTCGGTGTCGACCAGGCTGACGTTCGGGCGGTTGAAGGCGTCCAGGTACTCGTCGTGGAAGCACGGACGCTTGCAGAACTGGCGGTAGTACGGCTTCAGCGCCTCGGCCGTGGTCGGGTCGGCCACGATCTCGTCGACGCGGGCGCGGATCTGCTCCATCTTGTCGAAGTCGGCCAGCTCGAGGCTGGTGGTGACGTCGCGGTACAGGTCGTAGTGCTCGGCGACCTTGCGGCTGTGGTCGAGGATCTCGGGCGCCCGCGTGTACTTCTCCTTCGGCATGAAGCCGATCTCCTCCAACAGCGGCAGGTAGATGTACGACTCGATGTCGCATGCCGCTCCCGGGTATCGGTTCCAGTACCACGTGCCGCCGAAGTCGCCGCCCTTCTCGATGATGCGCAGGTCCTCGACGCCGGCCTCGCGCCGGCGGGCACCGGCCAGCAGACCGCCGAAGCCGCCGCCGATGACCGCGACCTCGACCTCGTCGGCCAGCGGCCCGCGCCCGAGCGGCTGCACGTACGGGTCGTCGAGGTAGTGGGCGAAGTCGCCCGCCATCTCGAGGTACTGCTCGTTGCCGTCCTCACGGATGCGCTTGTCGCGCTCGACCCGGTACCTCTGGCGCAGCGCGTCGGGGTCGAAGGGCGGATCGGTCGTGGTCATGGGACGCTTCCTCAGCGCTGCGGGTCGACGAGCACGCGGCCCTGCATGGCGCCGGCCAGGATCTTGTCGAGCTGGGCCGGCAGGTCGCCGAGCCCGATCGTCTCCACCGGCTGCGAGTCGAGCCACGTGGGCTTCAGGTCGGTGGCGATGCGGCCCCACAAGGCACGGCGGGGATCGATGGCCATGTTCACGCTGTCGATGCCGAACAGGTTCACGCTCCGCAGGATGAAGGGGAGCACCGTGGTGGGAAGGTCGGCACCGCCGGTGAGGCCGCTGGCCGCAACGGAGGCGCCATAGTGCAGGGACCGCAGCACGTAGGCCAACGTGGCCCCGCCCACGCAGTCGACGGCACCGGCCCAACGCTCCTTGTCGAGTGGGCGACCCGATGCCGCCGAGGTCTCGCCGCGGTCGATCACGTCGGAAGCCCCGAGCGCGCGCAACCAGTCGGCGCTCTCGGCCTTGCCGGTGCTGGCCACCACCTCGTGGCCGCGCGCCGCCAGCATGCCGATGGCCATGGAGCCCACGCCGCCGGTGGCCCCGGTGACGAGCACCGGGCCCGAGCCGGGCGTGAGCCCGGCGTTCTCCAGCGCGACGACCGACATGGCCGCGGTGTAGCCGGCGGTGCCCACGAGCATGGCCGTGCGACTGTCGAGCCCGGCCGGCATGGCCACCGCCCAGGCCGAGCGGACCCGGGCCAGCGCGGCGTACCCGCCGTGGTGGGCCACGCCGATGTCGTAGCCGTGAGCGATGATCTTCGATCCCACCGCGAAGGCCGCGTCGCTCGACTCGACCACGGTGCCGGCCAGGTCGATGCCGGGCACCAGGGGGTCGATGCGGGCGACCCGGCCCGCTTCGGTGCCGGCCAGGCCGTCCTTGTAGTTGATGCCGGAGCACTCGACCTGCACGAGCAGCTCGCCCTCACCCAGGTCGGCGGCCGGCAGGTCGACGACCCGCTGGCTCCAGCTCCCGTCGACCTTGCCCACCACGAACGCCCGTACGTCGGTCATGACCTCTCCCCGTTGTTGCTGACCAGTGTGTCACGACGACCCGCGACCCCCGAAGACCGTGGCAAGCTGGGGGCCGGACTCACCAGCCGGGGGGCAATCGTGGGCGTCTTGGACGACGTATCAGTCGTGGAACTGTCCATCGCCATCGCCGCGCCCAGTTGCGGCCGGTCACTGGCCTTCCACGGCGCGCACGTGACGAAGCTGGAGTCGCGCGGCAACCCCGACGTGGCCCGCCTGTTCGGCTCCACGTGGGCGCGCGACGTGGACCCACTGGTCTACATGGACACGTCGCCGTACCTGCCGGAGATGTCGGCCAACAAGCGCAGCTTGGGCCTCGACCTGAAGCAGCCGGCGGCGCGCGACGCCGCGCTGGCGCTCATCGCCCGGGCCGACGTGTTCCTCACGAACTACTCGACGCCGGCCGTGCGCGGGCTGGGCCTCTCCTACGACGACGTGGTCGAGGTGAACCCCGACATCGTCTACGTGGCCCTGCCCGGCTTCGGCTCCGATCCGGCCCAGCCGTACTACGAGTTCCTCGCCTGGGGCCCGAACCAGGCCCCGCTCGTCGGGCTCGACGCGCTCACCGGCTACCCCGACCAGGAGCCGGCCGGCATCGCCACCGTGGCGCCGCCCGACTACTTCGCCGGGTTGCACGCGCTCACGGCCGTGCTGACCGGGCTGGAGCACCGCGACCGCACGGGCGAGGGCAGCCACGTCGATCTGGCCCAGTTCGAGACCACGATCTCGTGCCTGGGGCCGTACCTGTACGACCACGCCCTCACCGGCTCGGTGCCCGAGCGTGACGGCAGCCGCGTGCCGTGGCTGGCGCCCCAGGGCGTGTACCCGTGCCGCGAGGCCGACACGTGGGTCGCCGTCACCGTGGCCGACGACGCCGAGTGGGCCGCTCTGGCCGCGCGGCTGGGTGGCGACGCACTGGACCCGCGCCTGTCGACGCTGACGGCGCGCCGGGCCGACCACGACCGCGTCGACGCCATGGTCTCGGCGTTCACCAGCACCCGCAGCGCCACCGCCGCGGCCACCGAGCTGCAGGCCGCCGAGATCGCCGCCTACGAGGTGCACGACAACCGCGGTCTGCTGCACGACCCCCAGGTGCGCGAGCGGCACTGGTACCAGTTGCTCGCCTCGAAGCGCTTCCCCGATGGCGACGTGTTCAGCAACCACGCCATTCACCTGTCGGACACGCCAGGGCGATGGTGGCGGGCCGGACCATCGATGGGCGAGGACACGGTGAGCGAGCTGGTCGAGCGGGCGGGACTGAGCGGCGAGGCGATCGACGCGCTGCTGGCCAGCGGCGCCGCCTTCACCGACGCCGAACCGGGCACCACGCTGCGGCGGCCCTACATCGACTACGCCGAGATCATCGGCATCACGCGGACGGTGGCACCATGAGCGGACCCTGGTCGGGCGTGCGGGTGCTCGAGCTCACCGGGCTCACGGGCGCCTACGCGGCGCGGCTGTGGGCCGCGCTCGGCGCCGAGGTCGTGGTGGTGGAACCACCGCAGGGTCATCGTCTCCGTGCGCTGCCGCCGTTCGCGCCGGGCTCCGACGAGTCGTTGTGGTGGGCGTTCTTCGGCCAGGGCAAGCGGTCGGTGGTGGCCGAACCCGGCCGCGACGAACTGCAGCGCCTGTTGGCGTGGGCCGATGTGGTGATCGGCGACGTCGACCCGTCGGTGGGGCCGCTCACACCGGCCCACGACCGTCAGGTGGTCGTGGCCATCAGCCCGTTCGGCATCACCGGACCGCGGCGCAACTGGAAGGGATCGGAGCTCGTCGGCTGGGCGTCGGCCGGCCTCGCCTACACGATGGGCTTCCCCGACCGACCCCCGCTGGGGCTGGCCCCACCGGTGCAGTTCGGCGCCCACGTCACGTCGCTGTACGCGCTGAACGGCGCGTTGCTGGCCCTGCGCGGCATGCGCCGCACCGGGCGGGGCCAGACGGTGGAGCTGTCGATGCAGGAGTGCCTGCTGTCGATCGCGCCGGAGACCGGCATGTCGCTCTACCTCGACGACCGGCTGCACCGCACGCGGCCCGGCAACCGCCGAGCGGTGACACGACCGTGGGGTCTGTACCCGTCCTCCGACGGCTTCGTGTCGATCATCACGATCCAGCCTGCGCATTGGAAGGCGATGGCGACGTGGATCGCCGAGGAGACGGGCATGGACGCCGTGCTCGACGAGGCGTTCAACGACATGCACGTTCGCTGGGAGGTGGCGGACTTCATCGACGAGGTGACCGAGCAGCTCACGCGCGCCCACACCAAGCTCGAACTGTTCCGGGAAGGCCAGCGCCGTGGCATCCCGACCACACCGGTGAACACGGTGGCCGACCTCGCTGCCGACCCGCACCTGGAGAGCGCCGGCTTCTGGCGCATCGAGGACCATCCCACGCTCGGCCCCGTGAAGGGACCAGGTGCGCCATTCCGTGTGAACCGCGACTGGTGGTCGTGGGCCAGCGCGCCCACCCTCGGCCAGCACACCGACGAGATCCTGCACGCCCGCACCGCCTGACCGACGGGCGGGCCTGTCGTACGGCGAGCGACGGCGCGGAGCCAGCGCGCCGATGACCAGCACCCTTCTACCGTGACCAATGGTGGCCGGTCGCGCAGGGCAGCGCGTCGTGCCGGGACGGGAGCTATGGCGGAAGAACACTGGCATCAGGCGCGGTTGATCCCCACCAGCGGGATCAACGGTCAGGACGAGGCCGAGCGCCGGGCGACATCGGCACTCCTCGCCGTCGTGAGTGCCGTTCGCGAGTTCGGAGCAGCGATAGCGCGACCCCTTGGCGCCCCGGCCGGACAGCTCTCGACGTTCATCGAGGTTCCGTTCCCGCTCGGAGACCGAACCGTTCAACCGGATGGTGTCATCCAGACCTCCCGAGCCGGCAGGCAGTGGACTGCGCTCGTTGAGGTGAAGACGTCCGACGCCGTGCTGCAACGCGAGCAGATCGAGGCCTACCTCGACGTCGCACGCGAGGCCGGCTTCGATGCCGTGCTCACGATCTCCAACCAGATTGAGTCGGCCCCCGGGGTTCACCCGGTCGAGGTGGATCGCAGGAAGCTGAAGCGTGTGGCACTGCACCACCTCTCGTGGGCAGAGATCCTGACCATCGCCGTGCAGCAGCGAGTACATCGGGGAGTCTCTGACCCCGATCAGGCCTGGATCCTCGCTGAACTCATCCGGTACCTCGAACACCCCAAGTCCGGGGCGCTCGACTTCACCGACATGGGCTCGTCGTGGGTGACGGTGCGCGAGTCGTTGCTCGCAGGCACCCTGCGACAGAACGACAAGGGCCTCGGCGAGGTCATCTCACGTTGGGAGCAACTGCTCCGGTTTGCCGCGCTGCGAATGGGTCGGGAGCTCGGTGCCGACGTGCAGGTCGCTCTCAGCCGCAAAGAAGTCGCTGACCCGTCACTGCGGTGCCAGGAGCAGACAGCCTCGCTGGTGACGAAGGGTGCGCTGCACGGCTCCCTCCGCATACCGGACGCGATAGGACCCTTGACCGTGGTTGCGGACGTGCGGGCCGGGACGGTCACCGTGTCGATAGATGCCGATGCCCCGCGTGAGGGCCGACCCACTACAAGGGTCTCGTGGTTGACACGCCAGCTCAAGGACGCCCCCGACGGCCTCCGTATCGAAGCGTGGTCGGTGAACTCTCGTACCTCCACCAGCGAGCTACTCCGTGCCGTCCGCGAGGACCCCAGCGTCCTCATCGACGACCCTACGAAGGACCCTCGCGCGTTCCGCATCTCCGCCGTGTCTGCGATCGGTACGAAACGGGGAACAGGTCGGGGTTCGTACATCGACTCCGTGCTCGCAGCAATCGATGGCATGTACTCGACGGTCGTACAGAACCTTCGGCCATGGGTCTCGCGTGCGCCTCAGCTGCCACGGGGCGCCCAATCAGCGGCAGAAGCAGCTGGCATCGACCTCACACCACCTCCGGCGGACCTGCAGGAGGAAGAGGACCCATCGGAGAACAGCACCTTCGTGGCCGCGGCCGCCGCGACGATCACCGACGTCGAGAACGATCAGGCCGTCGAGGACGGGTTGCCGGAGGTCGTCCCGCCCAGTCCGGTGCTCGAAGATGGCGATGTGCTCACGGTGTGGGGTGACGCGCAGGAGAAACTGGACCGCGAGCGGGTCACCGAGGACATCGCCGAGAAGCACAACGTCGAGCCGGCTGACGCAATCACCTGGTCCTGATTCGGCCCAGGCACGACAGATACGGCTCGGATTCGACGGCGTGCAGTCGGGCCAGGTGGGATCACTCGCAGCCGGTGCCGTCGCCGTCGCGATCGAGGTCGTAGATGTCGCTGCCGACGACGCGCACCGGCCCCCGAACGTAAGACGGCCCGTTGCCCTTGCCACCGGCGCAGTCGACGTCGGAGTCGATCGGGACGCACCGACCCGCGTAGTTCGGGTCGCACTCACCCGCTGTCGACGGCAGGACGACGGTGGTGCGGGCCGTGGGCGGTGGCGCGACAGTGGTCGGCAACTCGGTGACCGGCGGCTCGGTCGATGGGGGTACGGTCGAGGTTTCCTCGGGTGCCGGGGTGGGGGTCGAATCGACACTCACGGGTGCAACGGTCGCCGCGGGTGCCGCCGCCGCGGTCGTCGTGGCCTCGTCGAGGGTGGACGACGTAGTCGACGGTGCGATGACTGTGGTCGCCAGCACCGTCGACACCGGGCGGTCGTCGACGGCCGGCCGGGTGGCGGCGCTGGCCACGCCAGCCACGCACAGACCGGCGCCACAGAGCACGACCAACCGCCTTCGTCCGCCACCGACCACCGTTGCGATCCGCATCGCGTCCTCCCCGCCCTGCCGCCGAGTTCAGCTTGGGCGCGGCGCCGGCGTGGCGCGCCGGGTGCGCGAAGTCGTCAGACGATCGACACGGATGCCGCAGCAATCGGGTCAGGCCGCCCTCAGCCCGCTCTGGGTCGGATTCGAGTCACGGGTGGCACGGGGACGACCCAGAGCGGCACCGGTCGGCGATCGGGTGGGCGTCAGCGGCCTTTGGCGCGCCGGGCGGCGTCGCGGCGGCGTTGGGCGTCGGCGTGGGCCCGCAGGGCCTCGCGCTTGGCCTCCTGCTTCAGGCGTTGGGTCACGGCCTGGGCGTCGGCTCCGCTCCGCGCGGCGCGGCGCGGGCCCGGCGGCGTGAGCCCGGCGGCGCGTCAGCTGGCGCTGTAGCCGACGTCGACGGGGAGGTCGACCCCGGTGATCGAGGTGGCGTCGAGGGCGAGGTGCACGATCGTGGCGGCCACCTCGGCCGGTTCGGCCACCCGGCCGAGCACCAGACGGGCGGCGTCCTGCACGCCGACGATCGCCTTCTGCTCGTCGCTCAGGTGGCTGGTGGAGGCGCGCACGTAGTCGCGCAGCATGGCGGTGCGGGTCGCACCGGGGCTCACGCAGTTCACCCGCACCCGAGGGCCCAGCTCCACCGCCAGGTTGGCGGTGAGCCCGATGAGGGCGGCCTTGGCCGCGCCGTACCCGGCGTGACGATCACGGCCGTGACGGGCCGAGATCGACCCCACGAACACCACGCCGGCGCCGTCGGCCAACCGCGGCAGCAGGCGCTGGGTGACGAAGAACGGCGCGTACACGTCGGTGGCCAGCATCTCGGCCAGGTCGTCGCGAGTCGTCTCGGTGAAGGCCTGGGCGATGTCGCGCCCTGCGGCGTGCACCAGGGCCACGAGGGTGCACCCGCCCACCGCGTGGGCGATGGTGTCGACGCCTTCGGCGGTGCCGACGTCGGCGACCACGGTGGTGCCCGTGCCGCCCGCCCCGACGATGGCACCCAGCGTCGCGTCGAGCGTGGCTGCGGTGCGCCCGCTCACGATCACGCCGATGCCCCGCCGAGCCAGCAGCAGCGCGGTGGCCCGACCGATGCCGGTGCCGCCGCCGGTGACGACCGCCCAGGTGTCGACCGCATCGGCGCTCACAGCGGCCTCAGGGGCTCGTCGCCCTGCCAGTCGACTGCGGCCTTGGCGATGCGGGCGTAGAACTTGCGCATCATCGGGGTGTCCTCGTAGATCTCGACCGCGCAGCCGAGCAGGGGGCGGGCGTCGTACCAGGCCACGCGCATGTCGCCCATGGCCGTGAGGCGCGCCGTCATCAACTCGTCGAAGCCGAGGCCGCGCAGCCGCCGACCTTCGGCGTCGATGTCGGCGGCGAACCAGGTGACGTGCTGCAGCCCGGTGTGGCCGTCGGCGATCATCTCGGCCGCCGGTGACGGGCTGTCGCAGTGCTGCTGGAAGAGCTCCACCTGCATCGTGCCCCACTGGCCCACGGCCGATGACTGGTCCATGGTCGCCGGCTGCCCGCGGTAGGTCAGGTCACGGAAGCCGATGTGGGGCGCCAGGAAGAACGGGCCGGCGCCCACCGTCGTGGCCCACCGGTGCGCGGCTGCTCCGATGTCGTCCACCGCCCAGCACATCTGGATGATGGGACCGCCGGCCATGCCGACGAGGTCTCCGAGCATGGCGCCTCCCCCGTTCGAGCGCACCGTAACGCGCCTCCCGGGCGGGGTCTCAAACGCTCACGGGGGCGGCAGCGTGCCGGTGACCGGATCGCGTCGGGTCAGGCAGTAGGGCAGGCCGGCCGGATCGGCCAACGTCGTCCAGTACGGCGTGGTGCGCACGATGGTGGCACCGAGGGCGACGTGCCGAGCCGCGACGACCTCGACGTCGGCGCCACAGGCGAGGTCGAGGTGGGCGCGACCCCCGCCGCGGTCGTCGGCGCCGAGGCGCTGCAGCAGCAGGCGCAGCGGCTGGCCGGCCGGGCGGGCCAGCACGACGAACTCGGCCATCGCACCGTGGTGACGTTCCCAGCCGGTGGCGGCCACCCAGAAGCCGGCCTCGGCGTCGAAGTGGACGTCGGGCACGTCGAGGCTGAGCTGATCGACCAGCGAGCGGGCCGCGCCGTCGGTCACCGGCGCGGGGCGCACCGCCTGACCGTGGTGGGGCACCACGCAGAACACGATCCCGGCCGGCGACACCATCGTCACGTACCCGCCGTCGTGCTGCACGTGGGCGCCCAGCGCCGCGAACCGGGCGGCGGTGGCGGCCACGTCGTCGACGTGCACGTCGAGATGGCTGCCGCCCGCACCCTCGGGCACGCGCTGCACGCGCAGGTAGGCGTCGCCATGGGCGGGCAGGAGCGTGGCGAACTCGCCCTGCTCGCCGCGCGGGGCCGACAGCCCGCTGGCCGTGACGGCCTGCCAGAACGCCACCGAGGTGTCGAAGCTCGCCGTCGGTCGGTCGAGGAACGCGGTCATCCAGCGAACGGGCATCACGCGCACGCTACGCCGCACCCGGACGGGGTTGGCCGCCCATTTCGTGGTGTGACCCTGCGGGCGTCGTCGGTCGGATCACCCGACGGGGCCGTGCCACAATCCGGTGATGGTGCTCGGCGGCGCGCGCGATGACCGGCAGGGCCTCCTGGCCAGCCTCGTGCTGCTCGCCGTCATCACCGCGTCGTACCCGCTCTACGCCGACCTCGCCGCCCGTCCCCTGGCCATCTTCGCGGTACCGCCCCTGCTGACCGCGGTGATGTGCGGCTGGCGGCCGACAGCGATCATCGCAGTCCTCAGCGTCGCGGTGGCGGCCGTGGTCGGCGCGCTCGGGCCGCTGGCCATCGCCGCGGTGATCGCACGGCTCGTCATCATCACGCTCGTCTCCGCCCTCGGCGCGGTGGGCGCCGCGCGGCGCGAGCGGCAGCAGCGCACCATCGACGTGCTCGACGAGACGACGACCACGCTGCAGTCGTTCGAGGGCGCGCTCGTGCCCCACCTGGTGCCGCCGGAGGGGTTCATCGTCGCGGGGCGCTACCTGCCGGCCGACAAGAACATGAAGCTCGGCGGCGACTTCCTCGACGTGGTGCCGCTCGGCGACGGGCGGCTCGGCTTCGTGATCGGCGACGTGTCGGGGCACGGGCCGCGCGCCGCCGCGCTCGGTGCCGCCGTACGGGCCGGATGGCGAGCCATCGTGTACGAGGGCGGCGACGACCCCGCCGATTGGGTGCGCCGGTTGAACGCCGCGTTCTTCGACGACCGGTCGCTCTCGCTGTTCATCACGCTGTGCACGGGCTTCGTCGACCCGGCCAACGGCGAGGTGTGCCTCGTGAGCGCCGGCCACCCGGCGCCGATCTCGATGGGACGCCCGCCGCGCCTGGTGAGGGTGCCCGCGGGGCGACCACTCGGCCTCGGCGATGCCGACTGGACGGTGACGCGCTCACCCTGGGACGGCCGCCCGTTGCTCTTCTACACCGACGGTCTGGTCGAGAACCCACGGCTCGACGGCGACCCCGACCGCTGGAACGAGGACGGCCTGCTCCACTGGCTGCGACGCGAGGCCGCCCACCGCGAGGAGCCCGGCGAGGTGGCCGACCGCCTCGTGGCCGCCGCCACCCTCGACCGCGACGTGCGCGACGACGTGGCTGTGCTCATCGTCGGCCGGTGACGCGCCCGGCGCCCTTGGTCGGCTCCCCCCGCACGTGCGGGACCATCGTCCCTGGTGGCCACGGACCCTCCGTGCGAGGGTCGAGGAACCGTCAGCGATGGGGGGTCGGATGGAGGCCGAACTGCAGGAGTTCCGGACCCGGGTCCGCGCGTTCCTCGCGTGTCACGCCGACGGCCGGGCCGACGTGGCCGCCGACGACCCCCGCGGTGACCGGGCCCTCGACCAGGCCCTCACGTTCCAGCGGGCGCTCCACGCCGCCGGGCTGGCCGGCCTGAACGTGCCCTGCTGCTGCGGGGGCCAGGGCCTGCCCGACACCTACGAGCGGGCGTGGCGGGAGGAGGCGGGTCGGTACCCGCTGATGACCGAGGAGCTGGCCATCACCCTGGGCAACTGCCTGCCGACGCTGCTGACCCACGGCACCGAGGCCCAGCGGCGCCGACATGCGCCGCGGATCCTGGCCGGGCTCGAGGTCTGGTGCCAGCTGTTCTCCGAGCCGGGCGCCGGCTCCGATGCCGCCGGCGTGCAGACCCGGGCCACACCTGTCGAGGGTGGCTGGGTGCTCAACGGGCAGAAGGTCTGGACCACGCTCGCCCACCGCGCCGACCACGGCATCCTGCTGGCCCGCACCGACCCCGACGTCCCCAAGCACGCCGGTCTGTCGATGTTCATCGTCGACCTGCAGGCGCCGGGCGTGGAGGTCCGTCCCATCCATCAGCTCGACGGCGGCCTCCACTTCGACGAGGTCTTCCTCAGCGACGTGTTCGTCCGGGCCGACGATCTGCTGCCACCCGAGGGCGCCGGCTGGAAGATCGCGTCGGCCATGCTCCACCACCAGCGCGTCGCCCGGGCCGAGGGCCAGCGCGGCGGCGTGCGCCACGACCGCACCGACCGGCTCGTGGCCGAGGTGGCCCGCCGCGGCCCGGTCGACGCCGTGGTGCGCTCCGATCTCGTGCGCCTCTACATCGACGAGGTCTGCCAGAGCCTGCTGGTGACCCGGGCGGTCACGGCGCGCGCCGACGGCCGTGACCCCGGCCCCGTTGGCTCGCTGGGCAAGCTCACCAACGCGCTGGTGGCCCGACGGTTCCAGGACCTCGTGTGGCGCATCGTGGGCCCCGACTCGGCGGCGTGGGACGGCGCACCCGACGGCCCCGACGCCCAGTGGGCCAAGGACGCGCTGTTCACGCTGTCGATGTCGATCGCCGGCGGCACCGACGAGATCCAACGCTCGATCATCGGCGAGCGCGTGCTGGGCCTGCCCCGCGAGCCGTCGGTCGGCGCGCGCTAGGCGTCATCGACGGCCCGGCGGAGATCGGCCCGGTGGGCCGGATCGGACACGGCGAGCAGGCGTTGCACCCGCTGACGCAGCGTGGCGCCGCGCAGGTCGGCCACGCCGTGCTCGGTGACGACCAGATCGGCGTCGGCCCGTGGCGTGGACGTGATGCCGTCGGCCAGGCGGGCCACGATGCGCGAGCTCGCTCCGCCTCGCGCCGTGGACGGCAGGGCCACGACCGAGCGACCCGTGGCCGACGCCATGGCGGCCCGGGCGAACGCCCCCTGCCCGCCGACCAGGCCCACGTAGGTGCCGCCGAGCGACTCACCGTTGATCTGCCCGGTCAGGTCGACCTCGATGGCGGAGTTGATGGCGAACAGCGACCCGAGCCGACCGAGCACGAGCGGGTCGTGGGTGTAGCCCACCGTGCGCATCGACAGCGCGTCGTTGTGATCGGCCCACCGGAACAGGCGCTCGGTGCCGAACAGCGCGCCGGTCACGGTGACGCCGCGGTCGATCTCCTTGCGGGTGTTGGTGACCACGCCGGCCTCGATCAGGTCGAGCAGGGCGTCGCTGATGAGGCCCGAGTGCACGCCCAGGTCGCGCTTACCACCGAGGCGGGCCAGTACGGCATCGGGGGTGCCGCCCACGCCGAACTGGATGGTGGCGCCGTCGGGCACAAGTGCGGCCACGTGGTCGGCGATGCCCTGGTCCTCGGGCAGGGGCGCCCGGCGCTCCACCTCGAGCACCGGCCGGTCGATCGTGACGGTCGCCGCCAGTCGGCCCGCCGGCACGAGCGTGTCGCCGTACGTGAAGGGCACCCGCGGGTTCACCTCGCCGAGCACGACGCGGGCCCGCTCGATGGCGGGCAGCACGTAGTCGGCCACCACGCCCACGGAGTGCACACCGTCGGGCGACGGGGCGCTCAGCTGGGTCAGCACGACGTCGACCACCAGACGACCCGACGCCAGCAGCGATGGCAGCGTGCCGATGTGGATCGGCATCACCGCCAGCACCCCGGCCCGCGCCAGCGCGACGGTACGACCGATCACACCGAAGCCGATGAACTCGAACGCGTCGGCGTGCTCGGGTGTGAGCAACCCCGTGAACGAGCCGCCGACGAAGACCCGCAGCGGCGCCAGCTCATGGCGTTGGGCGATGAGCGCCTCGACCAGCGCCCGGGGCTCGGCGCAGCTCTGGGCCACGAGCACGGTGTCGCCCGGACGGATGTGCTCGCGTAGGTCGATCGTCATGGTGCGCCGCGCTCAGCGGATGGCGGTGGCGTTGCCCGGCGACCCGAGACCGCCGGGCACGTGGATCGGGTTGGCCACGAAGAAGAACGTGGAGCACCCGTCGGCCGCGCAGGCCGCGCTCAGGCGCTCGAAGTCGAACATCTCGCCCAACGCGGTGCCCAACGTGGGCAGCAGACGCCGGTGCAGCGAGCCGACGGCCGGGTCGCCCGGCTGCACCTCGACCGCCGGGTTGTCGCACAGCAGGGCGGCGGCGTGGTGGTCCCACACGAAGCGGGCCATGGCCTCGTCGGCCCGCAGACCCACGAAGCGCGGGTCGGTGGCGTAGGCGGCACGGGCGTCGGCGTCCAGGCGGGCGTAGGCCGCGACCCAACCGGTGCGCACGCACCAGACGTCGCCCGGCTGCAGCGACACACCCTGGGCCTCGAGCGTGGCCTGCAGGTCGGCCACGGTGACGGCACGCGGGTTCAGCGCGTCGTAGCCCGGGTCCGTGGCCGAGAACCATCGGGCCACGTCGATGAGCACACCGCGGCCGGCGATGCCGTGAGCGGCCCAGTGGTCGATGCCGAGGCCGTTGGGGCCCTCGGTCGGGTCCTGCAGCCGCCCGCCCCAGTAACCGTGCTCGCGGCAGCGCACGTGGTTGAGCGCATCCCACTGCGTGGAGCCCTGCGGGTGGAAGTTGTCGAGACGGTCGTCCATCTCGTTGCGGTTCAGCTGCTTCACGTGGTGCTCGTAGGGCTCGCGGCCGTACAGCGGCGGGTTCGGCACGTTGAGCGGAAGGTCGAGCGAGATGAGCTCGCCGGTGCGAACGCCGGCGGCGGCCAGCGCCACGCGCTCGGGCGTGACCAGGTTGATGGAGCCGAGCACGTCGTCGCGCCCCCACACGTCCCACGCGTGGCGCAGGTCGAGGCCCGGCACCTCGGGCAGCTCGTCGTAGGTGGGCAGATCGGTCGCCATCGTCATGCTCCCTTTGCGTCGAAGGCGCGGTCGCGCCTGGCCGCGGCGAACGTGTGCACGGGCCACATGTCCTGGTCCTCGCCCCACCCCGCCTCGCCGTCGATGTCCCAGGCGATGAGCCCGTTGATGTCGATGAACGTGTGCCGGTTGATGATCATGCGGCTCACCGGGGTGCCCACGGCGCGCAGGGTGCGGCCCTCGTTGTCGGTGGCGTCGATGCGGATGTGCTCCACCCAGCCCGCGTCGGGATGCCGCACCACGGTGCGCTCCCCCGCGGCCAGCCCCACGGTGCGGCCGTCGCGCCGCAGGAACCCGTAGGCCACCGCGTCGGTGCCGCCCGCGGTGTTGGTGACGGCCAGGAACCCATGGTCGGCGCCGGCGGCGCCGGTCACGTAGGCGGCCTGACGGGGGCGGTGCTCCGGCCGCGGGCCCCACGTGCGGTCGCGCATGCCGATGCAGTCGATGGTGAGACGCTCGCCGTGCACCACGATCTCGCCGGACACGCGGCCGAACTGGTCGAAGTGGTGGGCCGAACCGAACGTCGACCCCACCGCGGCCAGCGGCTCGGGCGGCATCACGCCGTCGAAGCGCAGGTCGACGTGCAACCGATCGCCGTCGTCGTAGCCGAGCGCGTACGACCGCGTCGCCTCCAGCACCTTGATCGAGACGCCGGTGGGCAGCGTGGTGTCGCGCAGGTCGGTGCCGGCCGGCAACTGCAGGGCCGAGTAGTTGGCGCTGTAGAGCACGTCCCACGGCAGCCACGCCGTGTCGTCCCACACCCAGACGCCGCCGGCCACCGTGCCGATGTTGGGTCGCACCATCGTGTAGAACCAACCGCCCAGACGGCGCTCGGTGTGGTGGAACGAGAACCACGACGTCTCCGTCTCCCACCAACGGTCGGTCATGACCGCGGTGTGGAGCTCGTCGTCATCGGGGCCGAACACGGCCTGTCGCCCTGGCGTCTCGTCGCTCATGTCAGTACCCCAACGCCGTGGCCGCCTGGTCGAGCACCACGGGGATCGACCACGCGGTGCGGGCCAGGCGCAGGTCGGTGTTCTCGCCCGACGCGTGCAGCTGGCTGGCGCTCATCCAGAACACGGCCGACCGTGCCGCGTACAGCACCTGGTAGTAGCGGCACACGTCCTCGTCGATGGTGAGGCCGGTGCCCGCCTCGTAGCGGGCGACGAACGCGTCGCGCTCCACCAGGTTCGACAGCAGATCGGTGCCGTCGCGGTTCAGCTCCGACAGCACGTAGGCGACGTCGTAGAGCGGGTCGCCGATCACCTGGGTCTCCCAGTCGAGCACGGCCGACACGCGGTCGTCGTGCACCAGGAAGTTGCCGGTGCGGTAGGCGCCGTGCACCAGGCTCAGGCGCGGGGTGGCCGGCGCGTTGGCGTCGAGCCAGCAGAGCGTGTCCACGAGCACCGGGTCAGGCTCGGCACCGGTGGCCTCCATGAGGCGGCGCCACTTGGCGATCTCGCCACGGGCGAAGTCGTTGCCGCCCTCGGGCACACCGAGGAACTCGAGCCCGGCGGCCCGCCAGTCGAGCGTGTGGATGGCGATGAGGGCGTCGGTGAAGCTCCCGGGCAGCACACCGCGCGTGGCGGCGTCCTCGTAGAAGCGGCGGCCGTCGCGGCCCCACGGGCTCGGACACACGCCCGGCACCTTCTCCATCACCAGAAACGGCGCGCCCAGGATGGCGGGGTCGTCCTCGAAGAAGTACGGGTGAGGCGACGGCACCGCGGTGTCGTCGAGGCACTGCAGCACCCGGAACTGGGTCGCCAGGTCCGACAGCTCGCGCAGCAGGGCGTTGCCGGGGTCGCGGCGCAGGCACAGCGGACGCACCCGCTCGATGGTGCCGTCGGTCCACGAGGCGTCGAACAGCCACGTCTCGTGCGACCAGCCGACGGCGATGCGCTCGACCCCGCGCAACACGAGATCGGGCGCGGCGAAGCGCTCGGCCAGGTAGGCGCAGATCTGTTCTTCGGTGACCGGCGGGGCGCTCACGACGCGTACACCAGGGCCCGGTCGAGGCGGGCCCGCAGCGCGACGCGCACCCGGCCGAGCAGGCGGTCGAACGCCGGCGCGCCCAGCGCGTCGCGCTCGGCGTACAGGGCGGTCACCGCGCGGTTCCACGCCGCGTCGCCGCCGTCGGCCGCCAACACGTCGAGGGCGGCCAGCACGGTGGCGTTGCCGGCGACCTCGTCGCGCAGCTCGGCCACCAGTGCGGCTCGTTCGGATGCGGCGATGGCGCCGTCGGCCGCGGCGTTGGCGACCTGGCCGGCGAGCTTCTCGAGGATCACCGCCGCCATGAACGCCTGGGTCTTGGCGAAGGGTTCGTCGACCGACGGCCCGATGCGCTGGCGGAGAGCGACCGCCAGCGACCGCAGGAGCTCGTCGGGGGCCAGGGCCACGTCACGACCCCTGACCGGGGAGCCGCAGCGGCGTGCGCTCGGTGACGGTCGGGGGCTGGCGCCGCCACGGCTTGCCGAGGGTGAGGCCGCCGTCGATCACCTGGGCGGTGCCGGTGAGCCACGCCGACTCGTCGGACGCGAGGAACGTGACCAGCGAGGCCACGTCGTCGGGCTCGCCCATGCGCTGGATGGGCTGCGAGTGGCCCATGCGCTCGCGCGCCTTGGCCAAGCGGCGCTCGATGGCGTCGGGGCCGAGGTCGCTCAGGCTGCCGCCGGCGGCCAGGCCCGTGGCCACGTAGCCGGGGCACACGCAGTTGACGCGCACGTCCCACTCGGCCAGCTCCAGTGCCAGCGACTTCGTCATCATGACCACGCCGGCCTTGGCCACGTTGTAGAGGTGGGTGCCGATGCCGGGCGTGAGCCCGCACACCGACGCGGTCGACACGATGGAGCCCGACCGCTGCGCCTTCATGATCGGCGCGGCGTGCTTGATGCCGAAGAACACGCTCTTGAGGAGCACGTCCATGGTGTGGTCGTACTCCTCCTCGGGCGTGTCCTCGAACGAGCCCGTGGCCCCCACGAACCCGGCGTTGTTGAACAGCACGTCGAGCCGGCCGAACGTGTCGACCGCGGTGTGCACGGCGCGGCGCACGTCGGCCTCACGGGACACGTCGGCGTGCACGTAGCGGGCGTGGTCACCCAACGACGCCACCAGGTCCTCACCAGGGCCGTCCTGCACGTCGGCCAGCACCACCTTGGCACCCTCGGCCACGAACCGCCGGCCCGTGGCCGCGCCGATGCCTGATGCGCCGCCGGTGATGACGGCGACCTTCCCCTCGAGTCGTCCACCCATGCCCGCACCGTAGCGGTCGCTGCTCGTGCTCAATGCAACAGCACGGGGATGCTGCGGGGGCCGCGGCTCTGCTCGCCTCCCCACTCGAGCGGTCGGTCGGGATCGAGGGTGTAGTTCGGGAAGCGAGCCAGCCAGTTGGTGAGGGCCACGCGCATCTCCATGCGGGCAAGGTTCGACCCGAGGCACCGGTGCACGCCCACACCGAAGGCGAGGTGGCGGTTGTGCTCGCGGTCGATGATGACCTCCTCGGGCCGGTCGAAGTGAGCCGGGTCGCGGTTGGCCGCCGGGAAGTTCAGCAGCACGCGCTCGCCGGCCTTCACGGGGCAGCCCGCGACCTCCGTGTCTTGCGACGCCACCCGCGCCATGGTGACCGGCGCGTAGGCCCGCAGCAGCTCCTCCACCGCGACCGGCACGAGCGACGGGTCGGCGACCAGCCGGTCGCGATCGTGGGCATGGCGGCCGAGGTGCTCCAGGCTCGACCCGATGGCGCTCCACGTGGTGTCGACACCGGCGAGCAGCAGCAGGAAGCACGAGCCCAGCAGGTGCTTCTCGGTGAGCGGCGCATCGCCCATGCGGGCGGCGAGGAGCTCGCTCACGAGGTCGTTGGTGGGCTCCATGCGCCGTTGGGCCACCTGGTCCACGAAGTAGGCCAGCACCTCCTTGGTCGCGTCGCGGCGGGCCGTGTCGGGATCGTCACCTACGTCCTGCAGGATGCGCAGGGCCCAGCCGGTGAAGATGTCCTCGTCGCTGGCGGGCACCCCCAGCAGGTGGGCGATGACGCGCACCGGGATGCGCTGGGAGTACTCGACGGCGGCGTCCGCCTGGCTTCGTCCGTCGAGCGCGTCGAGCAGCTCGCGGGTGATCGACTGCGTGATCGGCTCCATCTTGGCCACCGCCTGCGGGCTGAAGTGGGGCAGCAGCAACCGGCGGGCCTCGCCGTGGAACGGCGGGTCGCTGGTGATCGGCGGCGACACCAGTGGCTGTGAACCCTCGGGGGTGGGTCGCACGCCGACCTCGCGCGACGAGAAGTGATCTACGTCGTAGGCCACGGCGACGATGTCGTCGTAGCGGGTCGGCATGAACGCGCCGCCCCGACGGTCGGTGTGGGCGACGGGGCAGCGCTGGCGCAGGTCATCCCAGATGCCGTACGGCGCGCTCATGTACCGCTCGTCGCCGAGGTCGAAGTCGGTGGCCCAGTCGGTCACTTCGTGATCGGTCGACACGGCAGCCTCCTCAGGCGTTCACGCCGGTTACCTGCACGGGCGTCTGATCGGTGCGGAAGACGATGTCGTCGAGCGGCAGGCCCGCCTCGTAGCGAGCCACGAGCTGGTCGGGGTCGAACCGCTCGCCGATGGGGTTGGCGTCGAACGCGGGGCTGGCCATGAAGTCGTTGGCAGCGTCGGCATCGAGCAGGTCGATCTGGAACTCGAGCACGTTGCCGTCGGGGTCGGCGTAGTACATCGACAACGTCATGCCGTGCCGGATGGGGCGCAGCGGCACGACGCCGTACGACTTCAGGCGGACGTACAGCCCCACCAGCTCGTCCAGGTTCCGCCACGTGTAGGCCACGTGGGACACGCCGGCGCGGCGCCCGGCCGGTGGCGGTGGCTCGTCGGCCGGCGCC
Source organism: Actinomycetes bacterium (assembly GCA_031359995.1). GTDB lineage: Bacteria > Actinomycetota > Acidimicrobiia > Acidimicrobiales > Ilumatobacteraceae > JANMAT01. Next base: position 46,461 of record JANMAT010000127.1, on the reverse strand, counting down.
GGACCCAGGTTGGCGAAGGCGAAGCGGTGGTGCTCGTCGTCGTAGGTGAGGAAGGCGAGGCGGTCGTCACGGTGCTGGACTCGCGCCTCGAACACCTTCGCGTACCAGGCGATCATCTCCTCGTAGCGGTGCGTGGCGTACACCACGTGCGCGAACTTCGACGGTGCGGTCACGGTGGTCCCCCTCGACCAGTCATCCCGTTCGCAGGCTACCTGCTCGCGGCCGGGGGACGCACCGTGGGATGTCCGAGACCTCAGCGCCAACCTGTGGTGCGCCGGCGGCACCCCCCAGTCGGTGGAGATCATCGCCAAGAACGACGTGCGGCCGCTCTGCATCCCGACCACGAGCCTCGACCTCGCGCTGCAGACCGTGCGCACCTACGCCCAGCTGCGTCACGAGGCCGGCCACGGCTCGGAGGTGCACACCAAGCTGGCGCTGTGGACGTACGTCGCTGGCACCGAGGCCGAGGCCCGCCGTGGAGCCGAGCGGTACATGTGCGAGTACAGCGACTCGGCCTTGCGCCACTACGAGATGCTCGGCACCCACTTCGCCGGCCTGAAGGGCTACGAGGCCTACGCCGCCAGCTCGGAGGCCATGCGGGAGAACCCCGACGCGTTCCTGCGAGGGTTCTTCGACTCGCACCCGTGGGGAACGCCCGAGCAGACCATCGCCCGAGCCACCGAGTTGGCCCACGCCTTCGGCACGAACGAGATCATGTTCGTGTTCAAGTACGGCAGCATGCCGATCGAGGATGCGCACCGGAGCATGAAGCTGTTCGCCGACGAGGTCATGCCGGCGCTGCAGGCCCTGGAGCCCCGGCCGCTCGAGGTCGTATCGGTGTGAGCGGGCCGACCGGGCCTCAGTGGCTCAGCGCCGTCCGCAAGGTGTTGACCGCGAGGCCCAGGAACACGACCCCGGCGATGGTGCGCAGGACCACGTAGGTGTGGGGGCCGGCCAGCCGAGCGCGCAAACGGCTGGCGGCCATGGCGTAGGCGCCGTAGATGACGATGGTGAGCCCGCTGAAGGCGAGGCCGAGGCCCAGCGCGGCCAGGTTGCGACGGCCGCTGTCGGGCAGGAACTGGGGCAGGAAGGCCACGAAGAACAGCGCACCCTTCGGGTTGAGCACGCTGGTGAGCAGGCCCCGGCGGAACGGCTCGCGCAGCGCCTCGATGGTGGGGGCCGGGTCGTGGCGACGACGCAGCTGCATCACGCCCGCGCCGGCGAGGTACGACGCGCCACCCAGCTCGATCACCACGATGGCGTCGGGCGAGCGGGCCAGCACCACGGCGAGCCCGGCAGCGGCGACACCCGCGTGCACCAGGTAGCCCGTCGACATGCCCGCCACGGCGGCCATGCCCGCCCGCTTGCCGCTGGCCAGGGCGGTGGCCAACGCCAGCAGCACGTCGGCCCCCGGCGTGGCGATGATGAGCGCGGCAGCGATCAGGTAGCCGCCCATGGGAGCTCAGACGCCCGGTCAGGCGCTGATCAGCTCCGGCTTCACGTCGGTGCAGAAGGCGTCCATGGTGCGCTTGGCCTCGTCGAAGGTCATGTCGCCCGTGGGGATCTGCAGCACGATGTAGTCGGTGAGCCCGGCGTCGAGGATGCCGGCGAAGCGGTCTCGGATCTGTGAGGCGGTGCCGGCACCGGCCCTGATGGCGTCGTCGATGTGGGCCGTGATGCGGCGCAACGGCCCGAGGGCGGCGTCGGCCGCTTCCTCGCCCAGCACGTCGGCGTCCCACTTGTGGACGCCATGGGTGCGGCGCATGAGCCCCTTCATGCCGCGTGACGAGATCTCGAGTGCCTTGTCCTCGTTCTCGTCGATGGCCACGACCATGGTGCAGGCGACGCGGGGCGCGCTGTCGGGGCCGTCGAGGCGGACGTCGTCGCCCTTGTGGGCGTACCACGTCTCGGCATAGAGGTCGTACACCTCCTGGCTCACCGGCCCGGGCCACATCAGGTTCAGACCGAAGCGGCCGGCGGTGACCGGGCTGCCCGGGTACCAGAACGGGATGGTGGCCTGCACCGGCCGGGTGCTCATGGGCATCGTGCGGAACTTGTAGTACTTCGAGCCCTCGGCGCTGATCTCACCGGTCTTGAGCGCCCGGGCGACGATGCCGAGCACGTCCTCGAAGCGGTCGGTCGACGACGGCCAGTCGCTGCCGAACCAGTAGTGCTCGATGGGTGCCACGCCCCGACCGACACCGAAGTCGATGCGCCCGTTGGTGAGGTTGTCGGCCACGCAGAGGTCCTCGATGAGGCGCACCGGGTGGTGCAGCGGGAGCAGCTTCACCATCGAGCCCATGCGGATGTTCTCGGTGATCTGCGACGCCGCCGCGATGAACAGCTCCTGGGCCGGGGCCATGCACAGATCGGTGCCGTGGTGCTCGGCCAGGTAGTAGCCGACGAACCCGGCCTGGTCGGCCATGCGGACCAGGTCGAGCCGGTCCTTCAGCAGCTTGGGCGTCGGCGTGCCGGGGATGCCCTCGATGTGGTCGAAGATGCCGAAGGACGGAGTGGCCATGAAGAGCTCCTCGAGCAGTCGTGCGTGTGACGCATGCTGGCAGACGCCGGCAACTGATGACAGTTCGGAGTGCGAACAACCGCGCACCCGTCAACCGTCGGACGGGCGGCGGCGCCCGCCCCGGCGTGCTGCGGCGCGGTCGCCGCTGAGGCACACTCTCGCCCGGACCAACGCAACGGAGACGACGTGCCCGACCTGTACGAGATGATGAGCACCCTGCGGGCCGTGCGCCGCCTGAAGCCCGACCCGATCCCCGACGACGTGCTCCAGCGCGTGCTCCAGGCCGCGTGCTGGGCGCCCACCGGCGGCAACAACCAGCCGTGGCGCGTCGTGGTGGTGCGCTCGCCCGAGCGCAAGCAGGCCATCGCCGAGCTGTACGCGCCCGAGTGGCGCAAGTACACCGACTTCAGCCGGCGCCGGGCCGACAAGGCCGGCGTCACCGGCGACGCCCAGGCGGCCATGGAGCGCACGCTGGCCGCCGGCGACTTCCTCGCCGACCACATGGCCGATGCCCCCGCCCTGCTGCTGTTCATCGCCAACCCGGCCATGATGGCCATCACCGACAAGAACCTGGACCGCGTCTCCATGGTGGGTGGTGGCTCGGTGTACACCGCGGTGCAGAACGCCATGCTCGCCTGCCGGGCCGAGGGGCTCGGCTGCACGCTCACCACGCTTCACTGCCTCCGCGAGCCCGAGGTGCAGGCGGTCCTCGGCATCCCGCCCGAGTGGGCCACGCTCGCCCTCGTGCCCATCGGCTACCCGGCGAGCAAGGGCCACGGTCCGATCACCCGCCAGGGCCCCGAGAAGCTGGCGTTCGACGACACCTTCGGCACGCCGTGGCCCGGCTGACCGACGACGAGGTCGCCTGGCTGCGCGCCTTCGACCCGGCGGCGTGCCCCACCGACGAGGCGGTACGGGCCGCCGACCGCATCGCCGACCTCGCGGCGCGCACACCGGCCTGGCACGAGCGGCATCTGGCGCTGCTCGCCGCGCTCGCCGGCCGCGGCCACGACATCGCGGGTGCGCGCGACCGTGTGGCTGCCGTGCCGGCGTGCCCCCAGGTCGTCGACCTCGACCGGCGCGTCGCGCTCAGCCGGGCCGAGTGGATCGACGAGAGCCTGTTCCTGCGCCTCGTGCCCGACCACGACGATCCAGCGGTGCGCGTGGGGTTCCGCATCGTCGGCGCCGAGCCGCGCATGTGGTACCTGACCGGCATCCCCGACACCATGATGGACGTGACCGGTCAGGCGGTGATCATGCGCGTGTCGCTCGTGACGGGCGAGCTCGTGCTCACCCCGGGCAGCTACTGATCCACGACCCCAGGGTGAACGCACCGCGCGCCACCCAGGCTCAACCCACCCGCGACGCCAGCGAGAACAGGTCGTCGAACGCGGCCAGGCCCGCGGGCTCGCCGCGTTGTTCGACGCGCAGCACGATGATCTCGTCGGCCAGGCCCTCGTAGTCGAGGATGCGCGCCGCGCACCGAGCCGGCGTACCGGTGATGGTCATGGTGTCGATGACCTCGTCGGGCACCAGGTCCATGGCCTCGCGCGTGCGGCCGGCGGGCATGAGTGCGGTGGCGGCGTCGGCGAACTCGGTGAAGCCGAGCTGGCGCAGATGGGAGTCGTAGTACGGGTGCGGCACCGGGTGGTAGAGCCCGACGATCTTGGCCCGCGTCGCCTGGCGGGCCAGCTCTTCGTCGGCGTTCACGCTCACCAGCGCGCCGATGGGGAAGGCCAACGCCTCGGGGTCACGGCCGGCCGCCTCGGCGCCGGCGCGTGCGGCGGGCCGCACGATGTCGGACAGGAGGCGGGTGGAGGTCATGATGCCGACACCGACACCGTCGGACACCTCGCCGGCCAGGCGCACCATCTTCGGGCCCGACGCCGACAGGTACACCGGCAGTGACGGGCGCACCGGGTCATAGGTGGCCCGCCAGCGGATGCGGTGCACGTCGCCCTGATAGCGCACCGGCTCACCGGCACGGGCGGCCACCACGGCCCGCACGATCGACAGGTAGTCGCGCATCTTGGCCCACGGCTTCGACGAGTCGACTCCCATGTACCACTCGTTCATGTGCTTGTTGCCCGTGCCGATGCCCAGTGTGAAGCGCCCGCCGCTCAGTTCGTCGAGGTCGCGCGCCCCCACCGCGGTGACCCACGGGTCGTGGGCGTAGGCGTTCACGATGTACGTGCCGACCCGCACCCTCGACGTGGCGTTGATGACCGCGGCGGCGCCGACGAAGGCCGTGCGCCCCGCTTCCACCGTGTACATCGAGTCGAAGCCGGCGGCCTCGCCCTGACGGGCGAGAGCGACGACGTCGGCGAGCGTCGGCTCGAACCCCAAAAGCAGACCGAGACGCATGGTTCCCCCTCAGCCGCAGGCGCCGCTGGCCAGCACCTCGGCCGCCTCATCATCGTCCAGACCGAGCAGGCCGGTGAGCACCTCGTAGGTGTGCTCACCCAGGCACGGCGCCGGGAAGCGGGGCCCGTTGTCGTAGCCGGCGATGCGGAACTGGTGCCCCTCGTAGGGGACCTCGCCCATCTCCGGGTGCTGGAGCCGACGGAAGAACGAGCGGTGAGCCAGCTGTGGGTCGCGCTGGTGATCACGGGAGCGCTGCATGGCACCGGCAGGCACGCCGGCGTCCTGCAGCAGGGTCATCAGCGCGTGTGGCGTGTGCTGCACGGTGAACGCGCTCAGCTCGCGGTCGAGCAGTTCGAGGTGCCCACGACGGCCGGCGGCGGTGTCGAGGGCGGGGTCCATGGCCCATGCCGGCCCACCGAGCACCCCACGCAGGCACCTCCACTGATCGTCGGTCTCCACCGCGATGGCGCACCACTGGTCGACCCCGGCGCACGGGAACGAATCGTGGGGCGCGTGGTCGGGGTCGACGTTGCCGTTGCGGCGCGGGCTCACGCCGGTGAGCTGCACGTCGAGCAGTTCGGGGCCGAGGAAGTGCAGCGACGACTCCATCTGGGCCTGGTCGATGAACTGGCCCCGGCCCGTGCGGCGCTTGTGGTCGAGCGCGGCGAGCAGCGTGGTGGCCAGGAACCGGGGGGCGATCGTGTCGGTGTAGGCGTTGAACGGGCCGGCCGGCGCCCGGTCGTCCCAACCGGTGATCTCGTAGAAGCCGCTCACCGCGGCGGCGTGATAGCCGTAGCCACTGAGGCGTGCCGCCGGGCCCGTCTGCCCCAGCAGGCACGTGGTGGCCATGATGATGCCCGGGTTGATCGCGCTGGCCGCGTCGTAGCCGAGGCCGAGGTTGTTCATGGTGCCGGCCGTGAACGAGTCGAGCGCCACGTCGGCCCACGCGAACAGACGCCGGGCGACCTCCTTGCCCACGGGGTGCTTCAGGTCGAGCTGCACCGACATCTTCGAGGTGTTGAACGCACCGAAGAACTGGCACCGGTTGATGCCGGGGATGTTGTCCATGAACGGGCCCACGAGCCGCAAGCGGTCGGCGGGCTGGTCGTGCTCGATGTGCACCACGGTGGCGCCGTGGTCGGCCAGGGCCTTGGCCGTGATGGGCCCCACACCGATCCACGAGAAGTCGGCCACCTTCACGCCCTCGAGCGGCAGCCGGGTGGGCTCGGCCGACGGCACCCGGTCGCGGACCTGTGCGGGCGACGCCGCCAGCGAGCGCAGGACCTCGTCGGTGTGCTCACCCACCGCCGGTGCCGGACGGGTCCATCCGATCGGCGTACCTGCGGCCTTCACGAACGGTCCGGCCGCCCGGAGGGCACGGCCGCTCGGGAGCACCACCCGGTCCCAGTACTCGCGCGCCGCCAGCTGACCGAGGGCGACGACATCGGCGGCGGTGTTCACCGGGGCGATCGTGATGCCCCGGGCGATTCCTCCCTCGAACAGCTCCATCTTTCGATGCTTCATCGTGAACGCAGTGACTGCGGAGCGCACCTGGTCGTAGGAGAGCGCGAGCTCGTCGGCCGTGAGCATGCGCGCTTCGTAGGTGGACCAGTCCTCGGTGTCGGCCCACGCCTGCGTGACCGCGCCGCTGGCGACCATCCACGGCATGATCCCCATGAGCGTGGCACCGGTGGCGATGAGACACACCTCACCGTCGGCGCACGGGTACACCAGCGGCGTCACCAGCGTGCTCAGCTGCAGCACGGTGCCGAAGCGCTCGATGTCCCTGCCCTGGATGACGTGGGCGATCATCGCCTGCAACCCGGTCCAGAACACCGCGGTCTGCACCGAGGCGTCCACGAACTGCGCCTCGCCCGTGGCGACGCGACGGTGGTGCGCCACGAGCGCGCCCAGCGCGCTCTCGACCGACGCGTGGTGCCACGTCTGCGGCACCGTGATGCGCAGGGGCCGACGGTCGGGGTCACCGTTCAGCGCCATCGAGCCGCCCATGGCGGCCAGCGTCAGGTCGGTGGCCAGGTGCGCCGCGTAGGGGCCGGACTGCCCGAACGGCGAGATGGCCACGTACACGAGATCGGGCCGCGCCGCCCGCAGCGCGTCGAAGCCGAGGCCGCGGCCGTCCATCACCCCGGCGCCCGCGTTCTCGACCACGAAGTCGGCGGTCGCCACCAGGCGCAGGAAGTCGGCCCGACCGACGGCGTCGTCCAGATCGAGGATCACGCTGCGCTTGCCCCGATTGAAGGCGTGGAAGCGCAGGCTGGCCAGCCCGTCCGGCTCGCTGGCGGCCAGCGGCGCGGCGGCGCGCGACGGCGAGCCACCCGGCGGCTCCACCTTGATCACGTCGGCGCCGAGGCCGGCGAGCACGAACGTGGCCAGTTCGGCCCGCTCGTCGGTCAGATCGAGCACGCGGTACGGCGCCAACGCCGCCTCGGAGGTAGGCACGGCGGGCATGCTCGCACCTCGGGCGAGGGCGGTTCCAGCAGCGCCATCACGGAGCGATGATCATCACCATCGCGACCCCGCTCGACTCACGCATCGCGCGTCGTGTCGGACACCCGGGTCGCGGCGGATCGAGGCCGCTGCGGTACAGTCCCCGGTGGGGGCCGCGCCGACGCGCGTGGCGAATGAGGGGGGCGACATGAGCATTCTCACGGTGCTGGAGCTGCAGACCGCCGACGGCAAGGCCGACGAGGCCATCGCGGTGCTGAAGAAGACCCTGGGCGACACCCGGGCCCGGCCCGGGTGTGAGGGCGTCACGGTGCACCGCGACGCGGCCCAGCCGAACGCCATCCTGCTGGTCGAGCGGTGGGCGTCGCTGGCCGACGACGAGGCCTACCGCGCCTGGCGCGCCGGCGACGGCGCCGTGACCGAGATGGCCGGCCTGGTGGTCGGCTTGACCATCCGTTACTTCGACGACGTCGACGCGTAGAGGCGCCGGCGCTCAGCCGGCGGCGGCGAGGGCGGCGCTCACCAGGCTGGCGCCGCGCTCGTCGCCCAGCAGGCCGGGCGCCATGCGGTTCATCATGTAGGCCACCGTCATGCGCCGGTCGAGGACGTTGACGATCGACGAGCCCCCCCAGCCGCCCCAGTAGCAGATGCGGCGATCCTCGGGCAGGTGGGGCACCGACTCGTTCGGGAGCGCGTACCCGATGCCGAACCGCACCGGCACGCCCACCACCTGATCCACCCCATCGGCCTGCACGCGGAAGATCTGCTCGATGGTCTCGGGGCGCAGGAATCGCGTGCCGTTGGCGACACCGCCGTTGCTGACGATGGACTGCAGCAGCGAGATCGAGCGGGCGTTGCCGTGGCCGTTGGCGGCGCCGATGTCCGCGGCGCGCCACTCGGGCGTCCACGACGTCTCGGCGCTGGGCGCCGGACCGGTGAAGGTCTTCACCACCACCATCTCGGGGTCGAGCGCGGCGAGGTCGAAGGGCAGGGGCGGCGGCGGGAGCACCTTGGCGACGCGGCCGAACTCGGACGGTGCCAGCCCGATGTGGAAGTCGGCACCGAGGGGGCCGGCGATCTCGGTGGCCAGGAACTCGCCGAGCTTCTTACCGGTGATGCGTCGCACGACCTCGCCGACGAGATGGCCCTGGTTCAGCGCGTGGTAGCCCGAGCCCTCGCCCGGCGTCCACCAGGGCGCCTGGGCCGCCAGCATCGAGGTCGACTTCTCCCAGTCGTACAGGTCGGCCACCTCGACGGGCTGGTCCCACCCCGACACGCCGGAGGTGTGCGACAGCAGGTGGCGCACGAGCACGCCCTGCTTGCCGTGGGCGGCGAACTCGGGCCAGTAGGCGGCGACCGGAGCATCGAGGTCGAGCTGGCCGCGATCGACCAGCACCAGCGCGCACAGCGCCATCACCGTCTTGGTGCTGGACCACACGTTGGTGATGGTGTCGCGCTCCCATGGTGTCGTGCGGGCCTCGTCGGCGAAGCCGCCCCAGATGTCGACCACGAGCTCGCCTTCGAGCATCACGGCCACCGAGGCGCCGCAGTCCTCGCCCGAATCGATGTTGGCGACGAGGATGTCGGCCATCGCGGCGAAGCGCGGATCGAGGGTACCGTGCACGGTGGCGGTGTCGATGTCCATGGCGGCGACACTACCCGTGGCTGGAACTCACTCGTTCGGCCGGGCAGACTGCACGACGGATCGAGCGGCCGGGGGTCGGCTGCCTTCATCATCAGGGGGACCGATGCGCTTCGGCATCTTCATGGCACCGTTCCATTCGCCGGCAGGACAGGACCCGATCTACGCGCTGCAACGCGACCTGGAGGTCATCCAGCAGCTCGACCGCCTCGGCTTCGACGAGGCGTGGATCGGCGAGCACCACTCGGCCGGCACCGAGATCATCCCCGATCCGATGATCTTCATCGCCCACTGCGCGCCGCAGACGAAGCACATCAAGCTCGGCACCGGTGTGCTGTCGCTGCCGTACCACAACCCGCTGCTCACGGCCGACCGCGCCATCTTCTGCGATCAGCTCCTGCGGGGCCGGTTCATGCTGGGCCTCGGCCCCGGTGCCCTGCCCGGTGACGCCACCATGCTCGGCATCTCCATCGAGGACCAGCGCGGCGCGCTGGAAGAGGACATGGAGCCGCTCATGGCGCTCCTGCGGGGCGAGACGGTCACGGCCCAGACCTCGCGCTACAACCTGGTCAACGCCACGTCGCAGTACCGCCCGTACAGCGACTTCGACATCGCCGTCGCCGCCATCGCGTCACCCACGGGACCCCGCATCGCCGGCAAGCACGGCATCGGCCTGCTGTCCATCGGCGCCACCGCCCAGGGTGGCTTCGACGCCCTGGCTTACCACTGGGACGTCGTCGAGAGCCGGGCCAAGGAGTACGGCCAGAAGGCCGATCGCAACCAGTGGCGCCTCGTCGGCCCCATGCATCTGGCCGAGACGCGCGAGCAGGCCATCGAGGACGTGAAGTACGGCCTGAACGACTGGGCCCACTACACCCAGAAGATCCTCGCCGTGCCCCACTTCCGCGCCGCCGGCGAGACGCTCGAGGAGCGCATCGCGTGGGTGAACGAGTCGGGTCTGGGCGTCATCGGCACGCCCGACGACGCCATCGCCCAGATCGAGCGGCTCGAGAAGCAGTCGAACGGCGGCTTCGGCGCCTACCTGCTCATGGCCCACGAGTGGGCCAACCATGCCGCCACGCTGAAGCACTACGAACTGTTCGCCCGCTACGTCAAGCCGCGCTTCCAGGGCCTGGCCGCCGGGCCGGTGCAGGCCGAGCAGCGCGCCATCGACGAGTGGGAGTCGCTGGGCGACCGCGTGGAGCGGGCCGTGGCCGCCGCCACCGAGCGCCACTTCGGCGCGGCCACCGTCTGATCACGACGCGTCGTCGGGGGCCGGTGCCGCCGGCCCCCCGCCGGCGTCAGCCTCGGTGTCGTGCGCGAAGCGGTCACGCGGCTGGCCTCGGAACGCCTGCTCGAGGCGACGCCGCAGACGGGCTTTCGCGTACGGCCGCTGTCGGCGCAGCATCTCGCCGACCTCACCGACACGCGCTGCCACATCGAGAAGGCGGCGATCACCGCAGCCATCGAGCACGGCGACGCGCTCTGGGAGGGCGAGCTCGTCGCCGCCCACCACGTGCTGCGGATCACGTCTCCGGTCACGACCGATGACGCCGTCAACCCCGACTGGATGAACGCCCACCGGCGGTTCCACGCCGTCCTCGTGGGAGGGTGCCCGAACGTCATCCTCCTCGAGCTCCGACAGCGGCTGTTCGACGAGGCCGAGCTGTACCGCCACCGTTCGGCGGAGCGCACCGGCCGCTCTCGCGACATCGGCACCGAGCACCGGTCCCTGCTCGACGCGGTGCTCTGCCGGGACGTCGCCGCGGCGGCCGCGCTGATCGAGTCGCACCTCCGCGCCACGGCGACGCTCGCGGCCACGAACCTGCCCGGTTGATCGAAGGAGCCGTGGCCCTGCCGTCGGCCTACGACACCTGCAGCAGCATCTTGCCGGTGTGGCCACCGGTGAGCAGCGTGTCGAGCGCGGCCGGGAACTGGTCGATGCCGTGCACCACGTGCTCGGGCATCTTCAGTCGGCCTTCGGCCAGCCATCCGGCCAGCGCGGTCTCGGCCTCGCCGAAGCGGTCGGCGAAGTGGGTCACGGCGAAGCCCTCCATGCGGGCGTGGCGCTCGGCCAGCTTCAGGTAGTTGCTGGGGCCAGCCACGCGGTCCATGTGCTCGTACTGGGAGATGCCGCCACAGATCACGATGCGGCCACGCTCGCGGATCTGGAAGAGGACCGCGTCCAGGATGGCACCGCCGACGTTGTCGTAGAACACGTCGACGCCGTCGGGTGCCAGCTCGCGCAAGCGGGTAGGCACGTCGTCGTTCTTGTAGTCGATGGCGGCGTCGTAGCCGAGCTCGTCGACGAGGAACGCGGTCTTGTGAGGCCCACCGGCGACGCCGATGACCTTGCCGGCTCCGGCGATGCGGGCGAGCTGCCCGGCCACCGACCCGACGGCGCCGGCGGCGCCCGACACCACGACCACGTCGCCCTGGGTGACGGCGCCGACCACGCACATGCCGAAGTACGCGGTCACCCCCGTGGTGAGCCCGATGGCGCCCAGGTAGGCGCGGGCGGGCACGACGCCCACGTCGAGCTTGCGCAGCGCCGCCGCGGGCAGCAGGGCGTGGGTCTGGGCACCGAGCGGACCGAACACGCGATCGCCGGGCTGCAGCTCCTCGACCGTGGAGTCCACCACCGTGCCCACGCCGAGGGCGGTGACGAGCCCGCCGAGCGGCACCGACATGTGGTAGCTGCCATCGTCGAGGATCGTGCGGATGAAGGCGTCGATCGAGAGCGTGTCGACCGCGATCATCGCGTGGCCGGGCCCGGGTGCGGCGAGCTCGTCGGTCTCGAGCGACAGATCGGTGGGCTTGAAGGCACCTACCGGTCGGCTCGTCAGCACGATGCGCTGGTTCGGATAGGTCGTCATGGCGTGGTCGCTCCCCCGCCGAGGCCCGACCACAGCAGGGTCGTGACGTGCTCGGCGATCTGGTCGGTGTCGGTCGTACCGTCGCGCAGCCACGACAGCGTCACGAAGTGCAACGCACCGATCATGCCGTAGGCCCACGTGCGAGCCACGGCCGGGTCGGTGCCCTGCTCGATGCGGAACGCGGCGATGCCCTCGGCGAAGCCGACGGCCGAGCGGTCGGCCAGCAGCAGCGCCTGGCGCACACGGTCGTCGCCGTGCCCGCCGGCGGTGACGTACAGGTAGAGGTGGCGGTCGAGCCCGGCACATCGCAGGTAGCCGGCCACGAGCTCGTGCAGGCGACGTCGAGGTCCTGACGCCGCTGCGACCAGGGCGGTGACCTCGGTGGTCATCCGGGTCACGAGCCGCTCGGCCAGGGCCTGCACCAGGGCGTCCTTGTCGCCGACGCCGCGGTACAGGATGGGCTTGGTGACGCCGGCCTCGGCGGCGATGGCGTCGAGCGTGACCGTGGGCCCCTGCGCCCGGATCAGGCGCTCGGCCGCGTCGAGCAGGGCGTCGCGGTCGGCGAGCACACCGTCGTGCGACGAGCGCCCCGCGGGCCGGCCCGGCCCACGGCGCAGTGCGCCACGTCCCCTGGCCCCCGTGGTCCGACCCATGACGGAGAAGTTACCCGGGGTAGATACCCGGCACCAGCCGGAGTACCATGGCGCCGAATCGCGAATCAGGGGGAGCTCGAGATGACCACCATCGACAACAACGTGCCGTCACACCTGCGGGGCAACGGGGCGCCAGTGCAGGAGGAGCGCACGCTCACCGAGCTGCGCATCACGGGCACCATCCCGCGCGAGCTCGACGGCCGCTACCTGCGCAACGGGGCCAACCCGTTCACCGGCATCAGCAACCACCCGTTCTTCGGCGACGGCATGATCCACGGCGTACGCCTGCGCGACGGCGGGGCCGAGTGGTACCGCAACCGCTACGTGCAGACGCCCTTCATCGCCGACCCGACGATCAACATCCTCGACCTCGAAGTGGCGATGGACATGCGGTCGTCGAAGGCCAACACCCACGTGGTCGGCCATGCCGGCAAGATCCTGGCGTTGGAAGAGGGCCACTTCCCGTACGTGCTCGACGGCGAGCTCGATACCGTGGGCGCCACCGACTTCGGTGGAGTGTTGACCGGTTCGTTCACCGCCCATCCGAAGATCTGCCCGGTCACCGGCGAGATGCTCGCCTTCGGCTACTCGGCCCTCGAGCCGTACCTCCGCTACCTGCGGGTGTCGGCCGATGGACAGCTCGTGCAGACCGAGACCATCACCGTGGGCGGCCCCACGATGATGCACGACTTCAACGTGACGCGGAACCACGTGATCTTCATGGACCTGCCCGCCGTGTTCGATCTGGACATGGCGCTGCGGGGCGAGATGCCGATCCGCTGGGACGACGACTACCCCGCCCGCCTCGGGGTGATGCCCCGCAACGGCACCGACGCCGACGTGCGCTGGTTCGAGCTGGACCCCTGCTACGTCTTCCACCCCATGAACTCCTACGAGGACGGCGACAAGATCGTCCTCGACGTGGCCCGCCTGAGCCACATCTGGCGCGACGGGATGATGGACTTCCCGATGCCGCAGTTCTGGCGCTGGACGATCGACACGGTCACCGGCAAGGTCACCGAGGAGCAGGTCGACGACCGCTCCGGCGAGTTCCCCCGTGTCGCCGACAGCGTGGTGGGCTTGAAGCACCGCTACGGCTACCTCATGGCCGTGCCCCAGGACTTCTCGTACGTCGACCCGATGTCCACCAACGGGGCCATCCTGAAGTACGACCGCGAAAAGGGCCTGCGCACCGAGATCGACCTCGGCCGCGGCCGCATGCCCGGCGAGCCGGTGTTCGTGCCCGCCGAGGGCGGCCAGAGCGAGGACGACGGCTACCTCATGACGTTCGTGCACGACGCGTCCACCGACACCAGCGAGCTCGTGATCATGGACGCCTCGACCATGAGCGACGAGCCGGTCGCCACCGTGCACCTGCCCCGGGTGCCGCACGGCTTCCATGGCAGCTGGGTGCCGGCCAGCGTGGCCGACTGACGAGCCCGGCAGCGCAGACTGGGGTCGTGACCGACCCTGACGCCCTCGACACGGCGGTGTGCCGCCCTGGTGGAGCTGATGGTGCCCGACGGCCCGACCCAGTGGCAGGGCGGTACCGCCGTGCGCATCAGCGTGTCGTCGTGGAAGACCACGAGCGCCGACGTCGACGCCGTGGCCGACATCATCCTGGCGGCGGCGCGCGCCACCGCCATCACAGGGCGGCTGGCCCGCGCCACCGGCGGCGACCCACAATGGGACCCGGGACAGGCGCTCCACGAGCGCCGCCGAGCTGGGGGCCATCATGATCGTCAAAGAAGGTCGCACACCGCGACTCATGCCGTTCGACATGACCGGGGTGGAACGCGACAGCACCGGTGTGCTCCGCTACGCCGACCTGCCCGAGTCGCTCGTGGCCATGCTGCGCGCCTCGGTCGACGGCCACGCCGGCGAGGAGGCCCTCGTCGAGATCGGCGGCCCCCGGGCGACGTACCAGGAGCTGTGGGACCGGTCGACCCGTGTGGCCGGCGGCCTGGCGGCCGAGGGCGTGCAGCGTGGCGATCGTGTGGCCATCCGGCTCGGCAACGGCAACGACTGGGCCTACGCCTTCTTCGGGATCCAGATGCTCGGCGCCGTGGCGGTGCCGGTGAACACCCGCTTCAGTGAGAGCGAGGTCGAGTACGTCCTCACCGATTCCGGCGCCCGCGTGGTGTTCGAGCCCGGAGCTCCCCTGCCCGACGGCGACCCGACCGTGGTCGAGGGCCTCGCCCGGCAGGACCTGGCCGCCATCTTCTACACGAGCGGCACCACCGGCTTCCCCAAGGGGGCGATGACCACCCACGAGAACTTCCTGTCGAACTGCGAGACGTGCCGTCGCGTCATCAAGATCACCGACGACGTACGCCTGCGCAACCTGATCTCGGTGCCCATGTTCCACGTGACGGGGTGCAACAGCCAGCTGCTCATCACGGTGATGCTCGGCGGCACCACCGTGATCATGCCGGCGTTCGACGTGCAGCTGTTCCTGAAGGTCATCGTCGACGAGCAGATCAACATGCTCACCTCGGTACCGGCCATCTACTACCTGGCCATGAACCAGCCGAACTTCGCCGACTTCGACATGGGCGCCGTGCGCTGGGTCACCTACGGTGGCGCGCCCACAGCGCCCGACGTGATCGCCAAGCTGCGCGCCAGCTTCCCCGCCGCCCGGCTCGGCAACGGCTTCGGCCTCACCGAGACCTCGTCGGTGTCCACCTTCCTGCCCCACGAGTACTGCGAGGCCCGGCCCGAGACCGTGGGCTTCACCGCCCCCGTGGTGGAGGTCGACCTCGCCGACGTCGACCCCACGTCGAACGTGGGCGAACTGCTCATCCGCGGTCAGAACATCGTGGCCGGCTACTGGAACAAGCCCGAGCAGTCGGCCGACACCTTCGTGGACGGCTGGCTGCACACCGGCGACCTGGCCCGGGTGGACGACGACGGCTTCGTGCAGATCGTCGACCGCATGAAGGACATGGTGAACCGCGGCGGCGAGAACGTGTACTGCGTCGAGGTCGAGAACGCCCTCGTGCAGCACCCCGACGTGTTCGAGGTGGCCGTGCTCGGCGTGCCCGACAGCATGATGGGCGAGAAGGTCGGCGCGGTGATCGTGCCCCGCCCGGGCACGAACCCCGATCCCGCCGCCATCCGCCAGTGGGCCAAGGAGCAGATCGCCGATTTCAAGGTGCCGCAGTTCATCTCGCTGCGCGCCGAGCCGCTGCCCCGCAACCCCGGCGGCAAGGTGCTCAAGCCGGTGCTCCGCAAGGAGACCGAGTGGGGCGACCAGCTCCGCTGAAGGAGGTGGGCGGGCCGCGTCACCCTTCGACGTCGGCCCGCAGCACCCACTTCGACCCGGCCTGGCAGTCCTCGACCGGTAGGCCGGCGGCGGCCCACCCACCGAAGCCGCTCTCCAGATGGGCCACGTCGGGGTAGCCCATGTCCTTCATGGCCTTGGCCGCCAGCGCCGACCGCCCCCCACCGGCGCAGTAGATGATGTAGCGCCGGTCGGGCCGGAAGACGTCGCGGTAGTACTGGCTCTGGGGGTCGACCCAGAACTCCAACATGCCCCGGTCGGCGTGGAAGGCCCCGGGGATCTTCCCCTTCAGGTACAGCTCGCGGAAGTCGCGGATGTCGACCGCCGGCCTGAGCACCCGACCCCGGGGACCAACGTCACTGGTCCCCGGGGTCGCCGGTCGCGACACTGGACCCACTGTCGCTCTGATCCTCGGTGATGGTCGTACCGCACCGACGCGCGCTCCTCCACGGGCACGTGCCCCCGCCCACCGAGGAGCCTCGTGAAGATCCAGCTGGTCACCCCGAGGAACCCACCGAGCTTCTGGACGTTCGACTCGGTCCTCGATCTGCTCGCCGTCGACTGCATCTTCCCGAACCTGTCGATGCCGACGGTGGCTGGGCTCACGCCCGCCGGCCACGACCTGATCCTCTCCGACGAGAACCTCGACCCGGTGCCGCTCGACCTCGACGTCGACCTGGTGGGCATCACCGGCTACCCGATCCACCGCGACCGCATCCACGAGCTCGCCGGCGGCTTCCGGGCCCACGGTCACCTGGTGGTCATCGGTGGCCCCTACGCCACGTTGTTCCCCGACGAGGCCGCCACCATCGCCGATGTGGTCGTCGTGGGCGAGGCCGAGGAGACGTGGCCGGTGTTCCTGGCCGACCTGGAGGCCGGGCACCCCCTCCCGCGCTACACGGCGGCGCGACGCCCCGACCTGACCCACGCACCGATGCCGCGCTTCGACCTGATCGAGGTCGACCGCTACCACGCCATGGCGATCCAGTTCTCGCGCGGCTGCCCGTTCCGCTGCGAGTTCTGCGACATCACGACCATGTACGGCCGCAAGCCACGTACGAAGTCGGTGGCCAACATGATCGACGAGATCGACGAGTGCCACGCCCTGGGCGCCCGGCAGGTGTTCATCGTGGACGACAACTTCGCCGGCAACAAGCGGCTGGCCAGGGAGCTGCTCAGCGCCATGGCCGCGTGGGGGCGCTTCCACGGCTACCCGCTCGAGTTCAACACCGAGATCTCCCTCGACGTAGCCGAGGACCTGGAGCTCCTGAGGCTCATGCGGGACGCCAACTTCAGCACCGTGTTCGTCGGCATCGAGAGCCCCAACCTGGACGCGCTGGCCGAGACCGGCAAGACCCAGAACACGCGACGCGACCTGATCGAGAGCGTGCGCCGGTTCCACGACCACGGGATCCAGGTGCAGGCGGGCATGATCGTCGGCTTCGACGCCGACGGCCACGACATCTTCGAACGCCAGGCCGCCTTCGCCCAGCAGGCCCGCATCCCGATCGTGATGGCCGGTCTGCTCCAGGCCATCCCCGGGACGCGGCTGCACGAACGCGTGCGGGCCGAAGGTCGGCTGCTGGAGCTGTCGACCGGCGACCAGTTCGCCCCGTCGAACATCGTGCCCCTGCAGATGACGGCGGCGGAGTTGCACGACGGCTACCGGGACCTGCTGCTGCAGCTCTACGACTGGAGGGCCTACGAGGACCGCACCGTTGCCTTCCTGCTCGACCGGGGCGAGCACGTGTCGGCGGCATCCTCGGTGTCGCGCCGCGACCTGCGCACGCTGCCCGGCGTGCTCGGCCTGTTCGTCGGCCGCCACGGCCTGCGCCGGGCCCGGTTCAGCTGGCGCCTGCTGTGGCGCGTCGGTCGGCGCCGGCCGAGCGCCATCCCCGAGGCGCTCTCGTTCATCGTGATGCACAAGGCGATGTACGACTACACCCAACGCGTGGCCGCCGGGCTCACCGCGCCGACCGTGCCCGACCGCCGACCGGTCCCGATGCCGGTGCCGGTCACGATCGATGCACGGCCGGTCAACGTCGCGAGCAGATGACCACGGGGATGTCACGGTCGGTCTTGGCCTGGTAGCCGGCGTAGCCGCGGTAGGCGGCCACGACCTGCGGCCACAGCTCCGCCTTCTCAGCGGCCGTGGCGGTGCGGGTCTTCACCGCCACCGTCGTGCCGGCGATGGTGAGCTCGGCCTCGGGCCGGGCCACCAGGTTGCGGTACCAGTCGGGGTCGCGGTCGTCGCCACCCTTCGACGCGATGAGCACCCACCGGTCGTCGTCGTGCACCGGCGTGGTCAACATGACCGAGCGCCGCTTGCCGCTGGTGCGGCCGGTGGTGTGGAGCTCGACCACCGGCATCGACCCGAGCCGGCGCCCGATGCGTCCACCCGACACCAGCAGCAGGGACCGGTGCACCAGGTTCATGCCCTTGAGCTGCAGATCCTTCACACCGTCAGGGAGGTCCATCGGCCCACGCTACGCCGATGGGGACGGCGTCGCGGCCAGCGAGTACAAACGCGCCATGCATGAGCTGATCGCCCGCCGGTTCGCGTTCGACCCTGCCGCGATGCCGCCCACGCCCGCGGTCGCCTCCGGCGCCGAGCAGGTCGCCCGCATGCTGGACCACCGCGTGTGTCGCAGCTTCACCGCCGACCCCGTCGATGACTCCTTGCTCGAACTGGTGCTGGCGGCCACGTTCTCGACGCCGTCGAAGTCGGACCTGCAGCAGTGCTCGGTCATCGTGGTCGACGACCCCGACCGACGCGCCGCGCTGGCCACGCTCATCCCGTCGATGCCGTGGATCTCCTCCGCGGCGCGCTTCCTCGTGTTCTGCGGCGACAGCCATCGCATCCGCGTCGTGGCCGAGCGGGCCGGCACGGGCTTCGCCAACGACCACCTCGACGCGTTCCTCAACGCCGCGTCGGATGCCGCGATGCACCTGTCGAGCTTCGTCTGGACCGCCGAAGCGGTGGGCCTCGGCACGTGCGCCATCAGCGTGTTGCGCAACCACATCGACGCCGTCGCCGACATCGTGGCGCTGCCCGACCACGTGTTCCCGCTGGCCGGCATGTGCGTGGGGTGGCCGGCGGCCGAGCAGCGCCTGTCACCCCGGTTGCCGATGACGGTCACGGTGCACCACGACCGCTACGACGACAGCGAGGCGGCCGAGCAGATCGCCGACTACGACCGACGGCGGTTCGGCGACTACGTGCCGCCCGCCGCCCAGCAGGCGGGCGCCGACCGGTTCGGCGTGGCCGACCGCTGGGGTTGGTCGGTGGAGAAGTCGCGCATGGTCGCCCACCGCGAGCGCGACCAGCTGGCCCGCTTCCTGCGCCGGCGCGGCTTCGACCTGAGCTGACGGCGCACCGCCGGGCGATCGGCAAGATCGCGTCTGCTCCTGTCACCGTCGCTTCCTCGGCCCGAACGGCGCCGGCGCTTCCCGCTGCACCACGTCGCAACGACTGCTGGTGCTCGCCGCCAAGGTGGCCGTGTTCGGCGTGGTCGTGCTGGTGACCGGCGCCGTGCTCCGCCGCCGCGACGCCTGACCAGCCGCGACGGGCGTGCCATCGGGTCCGCCCTGCTAGAACCGGGCGACGCCTCGACGCGCCGCGTACGCTGCGGCCATGACGACCAATGGGGATGGTCCCGTCGGACGAGCGCGCACCATCGCGCCCACGATCGCCGACGAGAGCGAGGCGATCCACCGCGGCGGCCGGCTGACCCCGATCGCCCATCGAGCCCTCGTGGACGCCGACCTGTTCCGCGCCTGCGGACCGAGCGAGGTGGGCGGCGCCGCCTGCGACCTGCGCGACGGCGCTGCCATCGCCGGCATCCTCGGCGGTGCCGACGTGAGCACCGGCTGGCTGTTCGTGCAGGCCGGTTCGTCGGCGTTCAACTTCGGGCCGCGCCTGCCCGCCGCGACGGCCTCCGAGGTCTTCGCCACCCCGGCATCGGTGGTGGCCGCCGGCTTCCCGGTGGGCACGCCGCGCGCCGACGCGGTCGACGGTGGCTTCCTCGTGAGCGGGCAGTGGGGCTTCGCCAGTGGCTGCCTGCACGCGTCGTGGTTCGACGCCCGGGCCATGGTGTTCGACCACGGCGAGCGGGTCACCACCCGGGCCGGGCTGTTCGCCATGATGTCGTGCCTGGTGCCCCGCGACGCAGTGACGCTCACCGACACGTGGGACGTGACGGGCATGCGGGGCACCGGCTCGCAGACCTACACGCTGGCCGAGACGTTCGTGCCCGCCGAGCGGACGCTGCCCATGTGGGAGAAGGCACCGCGGAGCGCAGCACCGTCGTTCCGCGTGCCGGCCCTCACCTACGCCCACGTGCAGTTCGCCAGCCTGGCCCTCGGCGGCGCCGCGGGCGCGCTGGCCGCCTTCACCGAACTGGCCGGCGGCAAGACGGCGGCCCAGACGCGCACGCCGATGCGGGAGATGGCCACCACGCACCAGGCCATCGCCCGGGCCCACAGCGCGCTGCGCGCCGCCCACGCCTACCAGCGGTGGATCATCGACCTGCTGCTCGACGCGGCGGCATCGGACGCCGGTGTCACCCTCGACGAGCGGGCCGAGGCGCGCCTGGCCGTCACGTCGGCCATGGAGACCGCGCTGGGCGTGGTCGACGCCCTCTACCGCGCCGCCGGCACCAGCGGCATCTTCCAGCCGTCGCCGCTGCACCGCACCTTCCAGGACCTGCACGTGATGAGCCAGCAGCTGTTCGCCCGGCCCTCGCACTTCGAGAACGTCGGCCGCTACCTGCTCGGCCTCGAGCACGATCGGAGCCTGCTGTGAGCGACACCGTCGAATGGCGTGACGAGGTGTGGCACGACGGGATGCTGGCCCGCATCTACCAGCCGCCCGACGCGACCAGCGCCGCACGGTCGGGTGCCGCCGTGGTGAACGTGCACGGCGGCGCGTGGGCCATGGGCGACCGCACCCACAGCGACACCTACTGCCGGGCGGTGGCCGCCGCCGGGTTCGTGGTGGTCGCCATCGAGTTCCGCGACGGTCGCGTCGCCCACCACCCGGCCGCCGTCGACGACGTGGCCCACGGCGTGCGCTGGGTGCGAGCCGAGGCCGAGCGGCTGCGGGTCGACCCGGCACGCGTCGCCCTGATGGGCAGCTCCAGCGGCGGCCACCTGGCCCTGCACGCCTCCCTCACCGAGGTCGAGGTGCCGTTCGTCGCCGCGCTGTGGCCGCCCGTCGACCCATTGGCCCGCTACCGCTACGCGCAGGGTCGCATCGGCCACCCGGTGCCCGACGGGCAGACCTTCCACCCCACCGCACTCGTGCGCTCCTCGCAGGCCTACTTCGGTGACGAGGCCACCATGGAGGCGGCCTCCATCTCCACGCTGCTGCACACCGGTCGGGCCCGCTGGCTGCCGCCGGTGTGGCTGGTGCGGGCCGGCGCCGACCTGAACGTGCCGGCGGCCATGCTCGACGCGCTGGTGGCCGACTACGCCGCCGCCGGTGGCACGCTGGAGCTCACCGAGTACCCCGGTCAGGTGCACGGCTTCGGTCACGGCGATCACGCCGCAGCGCGACAGTTCCACGACGACCTCGCGCAGCAGCTGATCGCCGCGCTGGGGTGACGCTCAGCGCGCCGAGTCGGCCGACACGCCGCGGGCGGGATGCTCCCGCGCACACTCGGCCAGCAGCTCCAAGGCGCGGGGCTGGCGGGTGGTGAGGCCCAGGCTGGTGATGCCCGACTCGGCCCAGGCGCCGTAGCGCTCGCGGATGCGGGCCTCCGGGCCCACGAGACAGCGCTCGTCCACGTACTCGTCGGGCACGGTGGCGATGGCCTCGTCCTTGCGGCCGGCGAGGAACAGCTCCTGGATGCGCTCGGCGGCATCGGCGTAGCCCATGCGCCGCATGTGCTCGTTGTGGAAGTTCACCTCGCGCGCCCCCATGCCGCCCACGTACAGGGCGATGCCCGGCTTCTGGGCGGCCAGCGCGCCGGCCACGTCATCGGTGATGCGCACACCGATCTGGGCCTGGATCTCGAAGTTGTGGAAGCCCTTGTCGCGCCCGGCGGCGCGGGCCCGGGTGAAGCCCTCCTCCAACCACGGGCGGTACTCGGCCATGCGACCGGGCACGAAGTGCATGGGCAGCCAGCCGTCGCACAGCTCGGCGGTCAGGCGCACGGTGGCCTCCTTGCCCGAGCCCATCCAGATGGGCAGCTTCGGGTCGCCGTGCAGGATCGAGCGCAGCGGCTTGCCCAGCCCGGTGGCGCCCTCGCCCGTGTACGGCAGCGAGATCTCGCGGCCGTCATGGGCCACCGGCGCCTCGCGCTCGAAGATCTTGCGCATGATCTCGATGTAGTCACGCAGGCGGTAGTACGGCTTGCCCCACGGCTGGCCGTACCAGCCCTCCACGATCTGCGGGCCCGACACGCCGAGCCCGGCGATCATGCGCCCGCCGCCGGCCAGCGCGTCGACCGTCATGCACTGCATGGCACACATGGCCGGCGTGCGCCCGGCCAGCTGCATGATGCCGGTGCCGAGGCGGATGCGCTCGGTCTTGGCCGCGATGAACGCCAGCGGCGTGATGGCGTCGGACCCGTAGGCCTCGGCCGTCCACACCGAGTCGAAGCCGAGCCGCTCGGCGTGCTGGATGAGCTCGATGGGCACGTCGAGCGTGGCCCCCGAGTAGCCGATGGCCAGTGCGAGCTTCATGACGCCTCCTGACGGCGACGGACCGGGGCGACCTCGGGCGGCGTGTTGGTGAGCACCGGGCGCCGCCGCACCTTGAACACCACGTGGACCAGGCGGGTCCACAGGTCGTTGCAGTTGACGATCACGACGGCCGCACCGCGAACGAGGTGAGGCCGTCGATCCGCACGATGGCGGCGGCCGTGCCGTCGGCCGACGCGGTCATGGTGACCGTGGTGCTGCCGTCGTCGACCGCGTAGGCCCGGTTCGGTTCGAGCTGGCGGAACTGCAGCACGGCGGCGGGCAGCGGCCCCCCGGTCGGTTCGATGCGCAGGTCGAGGCCGATCCCATCGCTGGAGCGGGCCTCCACCACGAGCACGTCGTCCCACGGCGCGCCGGCCAGCACGGGTCCGCGTGGCGCCACGTAGCCACGCACGTTCAGCTGGGCGGTGGTGAGCGGCGTGGACCACCGCAGGATCATGTTGCCGCCCAGGGCCGGCACGCCGCCGGCCAGAGGCTTGCCCGGCCACCGCTCCCCCGTGGCGCACTGGCGGGCCGATGCGTCGAGCGCCGCCTCGTAGAGGGTGCGGTCGCCCAGCAGGCGGGCGCCGCCGATCACGCCGTTCCAGCCCGCCACCGCGCTGCGACCGGCCCGGTGGCGCTCCATCACGAGCGGAAGCTCCAGGTCGAGCCGCCCGTCGCCGACCTTGGCCGACAGCCCGGCCAGCTTGGCCGCGTCGCGCCGGTCGAGGGCGGCGCCGCGCGCGGCGTGGGCGGGCAGGACGTCGGCCAGCCGGTTGCTGCCGGCGGCGAAGTAGTGGCCGCCCGGCACCTCGCCGGTGTCCCACGACAGGCCGACGTGGTTGGAGCGGATGTGGGCGTACGAGCCGTCGGGCGTCAGGTACTCGTTCTCCAGGGTCTGCACGAACGTCGGCCGGATGCGGTCCCACGCATCGGTCCCGTGCAGCGTGTCGTGACCGCGCAGGCTCTGGGCACCCATCACGTTGCACACCGTGAACGACCAGCCCGGCTCGCACGGGAAGAACCCGAACTTGCTGCGCTGGAAGTTGCGCTCCACTGCGGCGGCGATCGAGTGGTGGTCGTAGGCGAACGTGCGCCCGTCCTTCCACACGAAGGTCAGCGAGCCCGGCTCGTCGAAGCGCGTCGAGCCGGTGGCCGCTTCGAAGATGTTGAGCACGTCGCCGAAGAACGCCGAGAACATGATGTTGTCACGCCGGATCGGGTCGGGGTTCGGGTCGAAGTTGCCGAGCAGGTTCAGCGCCCGCCAGTAGCCCCACACCCGCAGGTCGGTGTGCTTCTCGACGAGCCGCACGAGCGCCGCTTCCACCTGGCCGGGCGCGTTGGGCACGAAGTTCACCGCGTACACGCTGAGCGCCCAGCACAGCGCGTTCAGCTGGTAGCGCAGTTGCGTACCGCTGTGCATCTGCTCGCCCCAGTCGAGCCCCACCAGACCGTCGGCGGGCTGGTGGGCGATGGCGTAGGCCCACCGAAGCAGCTCCACGTCCATGGCGTCGGCCGAACGCACCACGGCGAGCGGTGCCGGCGCGCTGGCGGTGCGCAGGTAGTCGTTCAGCTCGGGGATGAGCGAGCGCTTGTGCCGGTAGCGTCGCTCGAACTTCACGACGGCCGCCGCCACCGCAGCCACGGCCAGGGCGTAGACGACGGCGATGGCCCACGTCCACGCGGTGTCGTCGGCCACGAACAGCTTGGGCCCGTGGGCCAGCGCCGCGCTGCCTGCCGCGCTGGCCAGCCACACGAGCGGGATGGCGAAGTGGGCGCTGGCGCCCCACCACACCACCAGGGCGATCAACGCCAGGGCCAGCGTCACGAGGAACAGCCCCGGCAGCCCGGCGTACAGAAAGCCACCACCGGGGAACACCAGCGACAGGCCGCCGGCACGGGCCCGGTCGGAGGCGACGCCGAAGGTGAGCCACGCCCCCACCGCCTGCATCACGGCGAGGGCGGCCACGAGCCGAAGCAGCAGCAGGCGGCTCTTGGGACCGATGCGCGGCGGCCGCGGCGGCAGCAGTAGCGGCGGCTCGGTCGTGCGCGGTGGGGCGTTCATGACGGTCATGCGTTCTCCACTCAGTTCACGAGGTCCAGCGCGTCGAGGTCGATGGCGTGGTGGGCATGGCGGCGCAGCATGGTGGTGAGCATCACGTCGCCGCGTTCGGTCTGGGCGGCGAGCATGGTGGCGACCACGCTCATGATCACGCCCCAGATGCTGCTCACGCGGTAGTCGCGCCAGCACACGTCGAACGAGCGATCGATGCCCCGGGCGGCCAGCTGCTGGCCGTAGCTCGCCACCAGGTCGCGTTCGACATCGGCCCGCTCGTCGGGTTCGAAGCTGCCGCCCAGCATGTAGGCAACGTCATGGGTGCCCGGGCCGGCGGTGTAGGTCTGCCAGTCGACCACGACGAGGGGCGGGGCGGCGGGCGTGGCGCCGAACAGGAAGTTGTCGGGCCGGAAGTCCATGTGCACCACCGTGAGCGGCGTGTCGCGGAAGCTGGCGACCCAACGACCGACCTTGGGCGCCAGCCGGCGCACGAGCTCGATCACCTCGGTGTCGAGGTTCGGGCCCAGGCGCGCCAGCGTGCCCTCCATGGTGAGGGCGTACACCTCGTGCAGGTGCGTCTCGGTCTCTTCGGGCGTGCGCTTCACCAACCCCAGCAGCGTCGGGTCGCCCCAGCGCGGCGCGTGCAGCGCCACCGCCTGCTCCACGGCCAGGGCGGCCCGGTCGACGTCGAGGCCCAGCATCTGGTCGCCCTGCACCGAGTCGCTCAGGTCCTCCATGAGCAGCACGAAGTTCTGCCCGTCGCCGTCGTAGCGGGCCACGTGGCAACGGGGCGCCCGCACGTCGACGGTGGCGGCCAGCTCGCGGTAGAAGGTCCACTCGTTGAGGTACGTGCCGCCGTCGAAGCCACTCGTGCGCCCGGTCAGGTCGTCGGAGGGGAACTTGCCCACGACCGACGCCGGCCGGCCCTCGGGGTCGTCCCACGTGAGGGCGAAGCGGGCGTTGCGCGCCATCTGACCCGTGCCGATGAAGCCGCCGAAGGTGACGTCGAGGACGTTGCCGCCGTCGGCCACGCCGGCGTCGGTGAGCGCGTCGTGCATCCAGGTAGCGTCGACCGTGGTCGGATCGACCGGTATCGACTCTCGTTCGGGCAACGTTCCCCCAGCGACTCTCGCGGCAGCCCCCGCTCCCGGTGGACCCGGAGCGCGGGCCGGGCACGGAGAACACTACACAGCAGGGGTGGAGGACTCAGGTGCCCCTGACCAGTGCGACGAGCTGGTCGAGGGCGGCACCCCAACCGTCGAAGAAGCCCATCTCGCGGTGGCGGTCGGCGCGCTCGGCGTCGGGGTGGATGGCGGTGGCGATGTAGCGGGTGCCGGCGCCGGCCGGTTCCATGGCGATGACGGCGGTGAAGGGCAGGTCGTCGGCGCCGTTGGCCGGCACCACCGGGCGGAAGCCGGCGCCGAGCACGCTGGTCCACGTGAGGCGCCGCTGGTCGACGACCTCCAGGATGCAACCGGCGTTGGGGAACCGCTCGCCCTCGGGCGATTCCATGGTGGTGCGGAAGGCGCCGCCCGGGTACAGGTCGATCGAGCAATCGACGGTCTTCCACGGCGCCGGCGTGAACCACTGCACGATCAGTTCGGGCTGCGTCCAGGCCGCCCACACGCGCGCCACGGGCACGTCGATGACCCGTTCGAGGACGAGGTCGAGGGCGGGGTCGGGGCTGAAGGTGGTCATGAAGGGTCCTTCTGGTCGATGAGGAACGAATCGAGCTGGTCGAGCCGCCGCTCCCAGTGCTGGCGCTGACCGTCCAGCCAGGTGCTGGCGGCGCGCAACGGCTCGGCGGTGAGTTGGTAGGTGCGGACGCGGCCGCTCTTGTGCGAGGTGACGAGACCGCAGCGCTCGAGCAAGTCGAGGTGCTGCAGGAACGACGGCAGCGCCATCGAGAACGGGCGGGCCAGCTCCATGGTGGGTGCCGGACCGATGCCCAGCCGCTCCACGACGGCGCGCCGCGTGGGGTCGGCCAGCGCGTGGAAGACGCCATCCAGGCGCCCTGGCGTCCGCACCGGCGAGGTCATGACGGTGACCGTACGGCAGCCCAACACCTAGGTCAATACCTAAGTGTTGCTACCATCGACGCGGTCCTGGCCCGCTTCGCCGCGGCGGAACTCGAGCCGCGGCGCCGTTCAGCGCGCTGACGCGAAGCCGTCCACGCCCAGGCGCTCGCGCTCGTGCTGGGTGGAGATGAGACGATCGGCGGGCAGACGGGCCCCGGTCGAGTCGGCCACGCGGGTCATCATCTCGAAGTTGGCCAACACCGCGGCGGCCTCGCTCACCGCGGCCGTCGTGGCCGCGGTGGCCAGCGCCGCTCGCGCCCGCTCCTGCGCGTGGGCGTCACCGCCGTTGGCCGCGTCGACGAAGGCGACCAGGAGGGGACCGTGGGGCACGGCCTGCTCCACGTCATCGCCGTTCACGGCGGCGACGACATCGACCGGCTGACCCACTGCGTTGGCGCTCGCACGGAGCATGCCCACATGTGCGGTCGTTCAGAAGAAGCACTGGCGATGCAACGACAGGCGCGCCGCTACCAGTTCGAGCTGGCGCCGGTGCAGGGGCGAACCCACGCGCTGCCAGTCGAGGTGGGCCATCTCGACGTCGGACATGTACTGCACCTCGGCCAGGCGCCAGAGGGCGTCGAACTCGTCGGGCACGGCGCTGAACGCCTGCACCACCGCAGCGGTGGCGTCGGGTTCGCCGGCCACCGGCACCCAGTTCAGCTCTGCCGGCGACAGGGGCGGCTTCGGTCCGTCGGGGAGACCGGGGCGGGCGGCGGACAGGGTCGGTCGGGGCAGGCCGACGGCGGGTCCGAACGTGCCCACCGCGGCCCCGGTGGCGGCCAGTGCAGCGAGCTCGACGTAGGCAGCCGGTTCACCGCCCAGGTCGTCGACCATGCGCCGGTGCCACACCTCGGTGGTGGTGGCGGCGTGGCGGGCCAGGCGGTACGCCAGATCGAACGCGGCGACCGGCAACGGCCAGTCGGTCGGGACCCGACCGGCGACGGTGGACGGCGGCACCCAGGCAAGGAGCGGCTCGGCGTCGTCGAGCGCGTGCCACAGGGCGGCCACGAAAGCCACCCGCTGCGCTCCGGTCCACCACGTGCCCGGACCGGCCACGTGATCGAGCCACGCGGCATGGGCCCTTGCCAGGTCGGCACGCACCGGGTAGCGGCTCGTGGCGTAGAGCGACACGGCATCCATGCGGGACGACCCTAGCGGCGCCGTCGGCGGTGGTGATGGCCACAGCACACGCCCCCTCGGTTGGAGGGTCCGCAGGCGAACCTTGGGATTCCCGCCGCAAGGGCGGCAGCCGCCTCCGGCCCGCCATGGTGGATGGACCTCCACCGCGGGCTGGGCGGTCACGCCCTCATCTTCACCGGCCTGCACCTGGTCACCGCCTTCGGCGCCGACACAGGCGCCGGGCTGGCCCAGGTCTTCATCCCCGGCGCGGCCAAGGTCTCCACGAACGCCTACACGCTCGGCGTGCTCGCCTTCTACGCCATTGCCGTGACCGTGCTCACCTCGTGGCCGAGGAAGCGCCTGGGTCGCAAGCTGTGGCACCCGGTGCACCTGCTGTCGACCCCCGCCGCCGTGGCCGCCATCGCCCACGCCTACCAACTCGGTTCCGACGCCCGCAAGCCGTGGTACCTGGCCTTCTCGGTGCTCGCCGCCGGCATCACGATGTACCCGCTCGGCCTGCGCCTCACCGGCCTGCGCAAGAAGCACGCCGCCGACCGCGAACCCATCGCCGCCTGAGGTCAGGTCCGGACCAACTGGGCCAGGAACGTCTCGATCATGGCGTTGGTCTGGGCCGGCACCTCGAGTTGGGGGAAGTGACCGGAGCCGGCGACGACGCCGATCGTCACGTCGCGCAGCTTCGAATGCAGGAGCGCGGCATCGGGCGGCGTGGCGGTGAGCCACAGCACCGGCGCCGTGATCTGCTCGGCCAGCGCGGCGGCGTCGGCGTCGCCGATCGCCCAGCGGAGCTCGGCACTGGCCACCGCCAGGGGCGTCTCGAGGGCGTCGGCGATGGCCGCGGCCGAGATCGCCGGGTCGCACGTCGGCCCGAAGTAGCCGTTGTAGAACCCGCGCAGTGCCGCAGCGCCGTCGGGCCCGTCGAGCGCGGCGATCATCGAGGCGAGCAGGCTGCCGAACCCGTCGGTCGGGTCGTCGAACCGGGGGCGCGCCACCATCGGGCTGTCGACCACCACCACGCCCAGCGTGCGCTCGGGGTAGGCGACCGCGAACGTGAGGGCCGAGGTGGCCCCGCCGGCGTGACCGACCACCACCGCCGAGGGGACGCCCGCGACATCGAGCACCGCGGCCAGATCGTCGGCGTGACGCCGGGCCGACCCGGCCGGCTCCTCGACGACCGACCGCCCCATGCCTCGGCGGTCGACGCGCACGACCCGGTGCGACCCACGGAAGTGCTCGGCCTGGGGCTGCCAGTGGCGCAGGTTCGAGCACCAGCCGTGCAGGAACGCGAGCGCGGGCTCACCGCTCCCCTCGACCTCGTAGTGCAGCGTGGCACCATCGTTCATGACGGCGGTGGGCATGGTGTGCTCCTCTGGCTCAGACTTTGATCGCGCCTTCAGTGCGGCGTGGCGGAGGCCTCGATGCGGGCGGTGCGCTCCACGATGGCCGGCACGAACTCGGGGTGGGTCAGGATGAACAGCTGGCCCGACCGGATGGCGTCGAACACCAGACCGGCCACCACCGAGGGGTCGAGGCCCTGGGCCTGCAGCTCGTCGGCGATCTGCTGGTTCGCACCGCGGGCCGTCGTCTTGGGCCGCTCGTTGCGCAGCGCCGCCGGACGGTTGCGCTGGCTCGTGAAGATGTTGGTCTTCACGTAGCCGGGGCACAGCACGCTGACGCCGACCTGCGACTGCTCGGCCGCCAGCTCGGCGGCCAGCGTCTCACTGATCGCCACCACGCCGTACTTGGCCGCGTTGTAGGGCCCGATGCCGGGCCCGGCCATGAGGCCGGCGACCGACGCGGTGTTCACGATGTGGCCGCCATCGGCGTTCTGCAGCAGGTGCGGCAGGAACGAGTGGATGCCGTGGATCACGCCCCACAGGCTCACGTCGATCACCCAGCGCCAGTCCTTCAACGTCAGGTCCTTGATGAGCCCGCCGCCACCCACACCGGCGTTGTTGCAGACCACGTGCACGGCGCCGAAGCGCTCGATCGTGGCCGCGGCCAGCGCGGCCACGCTGTCGGCATCGGTCACGTCGGTGCGCACGCCGAACCCGCCGAGCTCGGCCGCCGTAGCCGCCAGCGGACCCTCCTCGATGTCGGCGATCACCACGTGCATGCCCTCGGCCTTGAAGCGGGTCGCCATGCCCCGACCGATCCCCGACGCGCCGCCCGTGACGACGGCGACCTTCCCCCGAACGTCATCCATGGCAGCGACCGTACTCACGGCGCCGGCGACCGCCCCAAACCGGCGGCCTGTGGGCGACGACGCCGTGCCATCCTTGGCCCATGCCGAAGCTGATCCCACCCGTGGTGCCCGCCGGCACACGCAGCTGTGGTCGCACCTGTCCACCGATGTCAGGCGCGGGTGAGCTCGAGCCAGGTGACACCGGCGTCCATGGCGATCTCGCCGCCGGTCGCCGCGTCGAAGAAGCGGAACGGTGCGTAGGGCGTGGCCCGGGACCAGAGGGCCGAGACGGCCCGGCCGTTCCGGTGCACCACGGCCGCACCGGTGCCCACGGTGGTGGCGTCGGGTGAGCGGGCGTCGGCCACCGACGGCACGTAGAGCACCGACAGCACGGCGACCGTGCCGGCCGACAGCTCGTCGCCGCTGACGGTGTCGTGGGCGATGCCGTCCTGGAACCGGCGGTACACACCGGCGGCGACGTCCCACTGCCACTGCACGGCCACCCCGTCCATGGGCACGGCGAAGGTCGAGTCGAGGGCCACGGTCGCTCCCGCGGCGGGCATCCACCCTGCATCGATCTTCCACAGCGGACGGGCCGGGCCCGCCGTCGGTGCGGCGTTGTAGGTGCACGCGGTGTCGAGGACCAGGTTGTGGGGCCCGGACTTGTCGGGGCTGCGGCTGAAGCAGGGCGCGTGCTGGGCCCCGAAGTCGAACGTGAGCCCGGCGCTGTCGGCGCCGGCGGCCCACTGCAACACCCCGTCGTTGGCGCCCGAGTAGGCGAAGATCGGCCGGTTCATGAGCGACAGCAGGTCGAAGTCCTCGGTGCGGGCCGAGCGCACCGGACCGATGGCCGCCGGCAGGCGCGACTGGAAGAGCGCGATGAAGCGGCTGATGCCCTCGACGTTCACCTCGATCACGGCATCGGCACGCTCGAGCCCCCACTGGGGGCGAGCGGTGGTGTAGTTGTCGATCTTCACCGCGAGGATCGGCTGGGCCGCAGTGGCGACGTCGACCGCTCGACCGGTCAGGGCCGCCACGTCGGTGAGCGCGGGCGCCGGTGCGAAGGCCGGCCACGAGCGGCTGCCGTCGAGGTGGATGCCGTGCGCGGTGTCGGTGAACCGACCGGTGCGCGACTCGAAGCGACGGTTCGGGAACGAGCTGATGCCGGCGCCGGCCACGCCGTTGACGTCGACCACCAGCGCCAGCGCCTGCGACGTGTAGAAGCACACGTCGCCGGCGTCGTCGGCCTTCACGATCAACCGGTTCGACGCCACCGGCGACACCGTGCCGTCGACGTTCAGGTCGGAGCGGGCGATCGTGCCCGTGTCGTCGACCGGTAGGCCGTCGGCACATCCGTAGGCGGTGACGAACCCGCCGCCACGGGCCAGGTCGACGGTGAGCTGACCGAGCACCGTACGCCCACCGGCGGCGTCGGGCACGGACACGCGGGTGACGCTGCCGACCTCCACCCGTGGCGTCGACCCGCTGCGGGTGTCGGTGCGCCGGTTCGGGAACGAGCCGATGCCCACATCGCTCACACCGTTCACGTCGATGATCATCGCCACCGGTCGGGAGCTGTAGAGGCACACGTCACCGGCGGCGTCGGCCTGGGCCACCAGACGGTTCGACGCCACGGGTGCGGCGCCACCCTTGTAGTTCAGGTCCGAGCGCGACACACGACCCGACGGATCGGTCGGCAGCCCGTCGGCGCACCCGAACACCGTCACGAAGCCGGGCTGCGTGGCTCGATCGACGGTCAGCTGGCCCACCACCGTCTTGGCCCCCTGGGCCTCGGGCACGTTGATGCGTTGGATCGCCGCGCCGTTCAGAAGCGGCCCCGAGCGCGTGTCGGTGCGCCGGTTCGGGAACGCGTTGACGCCGGTGTCGAAGGTGACCGCGTTCACGTCGACGATCAGTGCCGCCGGACGCAGCGTGAACAGGCACACGTCGCCGTTCGCGTCGGCCTGCACGATCAACCGGTTCGAGGCCACGGGTGACAGGGCGCCGTCGTAGTTCAGATCGGATCGTGACACCTCGCCCATCGCATCGACGGGCATCCCGTCGGCACACCCGTAGGCCGTCACGTACCCGGCGCCCACCGCGCCGTCCACGGTGAGCTGGCCGATCACGGTCTTGCCACCGAACGCCTCGGGCACGGGCAGGCGCAGCACGCCGCCCGCGGCGATGAGACCGGCCGTGGAGGCCGGCTCGGCCGCACCGGCACGCGGACCGACGACGAGCGCGCTGGCCACGAGCAGGGTCGCCACCAGCACACTTCGCCGCGTCCGCAGAGGTCTCTTCGAACCATCGCAACGAATGGATGAACCCTATCGATGGAGTCGACGGTTGTGTCCGCGGCGAACGGGCCCATGAGCCCCCGTGCCTATGCTGCCCGCATGCGTGCACTGCGACTGACGAACTGGAAGAGCGAGCCCGAACTGGTCGAGGTGGCCAAGCCGACACCCGGCCCCGGCCAGGTCGTCATCAAGGTCGGTGGCGCCGGTGCCTGTCATTCCGACCTGCATCTCATGCACGACTTCGCCGGCGAAGGTCTGCCGTGGGGCCCGCCGTTCACGCTCGGCCACGAGAACGCGGGCTGGGTCGATGCCGTCGGGACCGGGGTCACCACCGTGAAGGAGGGCGACGCCGTCGCCGTCTACGGTGCGTGGGGTTGCGGCGCGTGCCCGCGCTGCCTGGCCGGCGTGGAGACCTACTGCGAGAACCCCATGGCCGCACCCGTGCCCGGCGGGGGCGGTGGTCTGGGCCTCGACGGCGGCATGGCCGACTACATGCTCGTCCCCGCGGCGCGCCTGCTGGTGCCGCTGCCCACCGGGCTCGATCCGGCGACGGCCGCGCCGCTCACCGACGCCGGGCTCACGCCGTACCACGCCGTGGCCCGGTCGTGGTCGAAGATGACCCCGTCGGCCACCGTGGTGGTCATCGGCGTCGGCGGCCTCGGCCACATGGCCGTGCAGATCGTGAAGGCCACCACCGGAGCACGCGTGATCGCCGTGGACCTGAAGGCGGCCGCCCTCGATCTCGGCAAGCGCTTCGGCGCCGACGACGTGGTCGCCTCCGACGAGCACGCTGTCGAGGCCATTCGCGCCCTCACCGGTGGCCGCGGCGCCGAGGTCGTGCTCGACTTCGTCGGCTCCGAGGGCACGCTGAACCTGGCCCGCGCCGTATCCCGCCCGTTGGGAGACGTCACCCTCGTGGGCATCGCCGGCGGCATGGTCCCGTTCGGCTTCTCGACGCAGCCCTACGAGGTCAGCCTGCAGACGACCTACTGGGGCACGCGCCCCGAGCTCGTCGAGCTGTTCGACCTGGCGGCGCGCGGCCTGGTGCGGGCCGAGTACACCACCTACGCCCTCGACGACGCCGTGCAGGCCTACCGCGACCTCCACGCCGGCCGCGTGCAGGGTCGCGCCGTCATCGTGCCGTAGCCCGGGGCTACGGCACGACCGACCGCGGCTCGGTCACGAGCTCCCCAGACCGGGGCACTTGTCCTCGATCCACTTGCTGATGTGGTCGCTCGCGGCCTTGACGTCGGCCGAGTTCATCTGCTCGCCCAGCTTGGCCAGCTCGGCGGCCTTGGCCGGATCGGTCATGACCGACGAGAGCTTCGACGGATCGCCACCGAGCCCGAGCTCGTCATAGGCCCTGGCCAGCCCGGAGAACGCCGTGGACATGATGGCGAAGTCGGCCCGCAGGTCGGACGGACCGGAGGAGGCGAGCTTGGCGAGGGCCTTGCCGAGGCCGTCGAGCTGGGCCGTGGCGTTGCCGACGCTCGGGTTCACGTCCATGTCGTCGCTGATGCTCCTGGCCTTGCCGCAGTCGCCCTTGGCCACGGCGTTGAAGGCGCCGACCATGCCGTCGGCCAGGGCCCCCGCATCGGCGGACCCGCTGGAGCCCGAGCTCTTGGCCGTGGTCTGGCTGGTGGTCGCCGCGCTCGCCGCCGTGGTCCCGGACGCGCTGGCCGCCGAGGTCGAACCCTCGGCGCTCGACCCTGCGGTGCTCCCGACGCTGGTGGCCACGGCCTTCGCCGAGGTCGCCGTGTCGCCGGCGCCGCCGGCCGAGCTGCTGCCACACGCCGCCAGGCTCACGGTGCCCGCCAGGGCGACCATCAGGAGCCGTCGGGTCGCGAACGTTCGGGTGATGGTGGTCATGGTGCTCTGCCCTCGCCTCTTCGATGTCACGTGCTGGGGAGAACCTATGAGCCCACTGAATACGAAGGTGTCGTCCTTCCCTCCACGCGGACCGGTCCGACTGGGCCACCCAGCGGTCGGCCCCGCTACCGTCGCCCGCCATGCCCGCCGCCCTCGACACCTACGCTCCCGACCTCTTCGCCGGCACGACCGCGCTGGTGACCGGCGGCGGTCGGGGCATCGGTCGGCGCACCGCGCTGGCCTTCGCCCGCCTGGGCGCCGACGTGGCCATCGCCGGGCGCAACGAAGCGAACCTGCTGCGCACCGCGGACGAGGTCCGCGCCCTCGGCCGGCGGTGCGTCGCCACCGTCACCGACATCCGTGACACCGTCTCGGTGGAGGCGATGGTGGCCGCCGCCTACGACGGCATGGGCCGCATCGACCACCTCATCAACAACGCCGGCGGCCAGTTCCCGGCGCGGCCGTCGCAGATCTCCGACCGCGGCTTTCGCGCCGTGGTCGACCTGAACCTGCACGGCACGTGGAACGTGTGCAGCCGGGTGGTGCCCCGCATGCTCGCCGCCGGCGCTGAGGGTTCGATCGTGAACGTCGTGCACAACCAGGTGTTCGGGCGGGGCGCTCCCCTGTTCATCCACTCGGGTGCGGCCCGCGCCGGTGTGGTGAACATGACCCACACCATGGCGCTGTACCTGGCCCGCCGGGGGATCACCGTGAACGCGCTGGCGCCGGGTTCGGTCGACACCGAGGGCTTCCGCGAGGAGGAGATCGCCACCATCGCACCCGACGACACCGCGGCGTACCTCGAGGTGATCCTGCGCGACACGCCGATCGGACGCGTGCAGCACCCCGACGAGATCGCGTCGCACGTGATGTTCCTGTGCTCGCCGGCGGCCCGCTCGATCACCGGCCAGCTGCTCACGTTCGACGGTGGCCACGCCATGGGCAACCACAACGCGGTGTACCAGCCCGAGATCGAGTGGTAGCGGCTACGCGTTGTGCTGATCGCGGAAGGCGATCCACTCCTTCACGAGGCCCAGGTCGTAGTCGGGGCCGTTCACGCCGACCGTGAAGAGGGTGACCCCCGCGGCCAGGAAGCCGGCGGCGACCGCGTCAGGGCTGGCATCCACCCCGGCCGAGCGCTCGATGGCCTCGGGCTCGCGACCGACCTGGCCGCACCAGCCGTCGAGCACGCCGCGCTTGTGGGCGAGCGTGTCGACGTCGCCGAAGCCGTGCCAGATGTCGGCGTGCTCAGCGGTGAGGCGCAGCGTCCTCTTCTCGCCACCCCCGCCGATCAGGATCGGGATGGGTCGCGTAGGCGCCGGGTTCATCTTCGCCCACCGGGCGCGTATGCGGGGCAGTGCTTCGCCCAACGCCGCGAGGCGGCCGCCAGCGGTGCCGAAGTCGTAGCCGTACTCGGTGTAGTCACGCTCGAACCAGCCGGCGCCGATACCGAGGATCAGCCGACCCTGGCTGATGTGGTCGACGGTGCGGGCCATGTCGGCCAAGAGCTCGGGGTTGCGGTACGAGTTGCACGTGACCAGCGCGCCGATCTCCACCCGCGAGGTCGCCTCGGCCCACGCCGCCAGCATCGTCCAGCACTCGAAGTGCTTGCCGTCGGGCTCGCCGTAGAGCGGGAAGAAGTGGTCCCAGTTGAACACGGCGTCGACGCCCGCCTCCTCGGCGGCGGCGACGGCGGCCCGGATCTGGCGGTAGTCGGCGTGCTGCGGATGGATCTGGACGGCGATGCGAACGGGATGGGTCATGATGGCCTCTCGTGGCGGGGTCCGGCCAGGATGTCAGACCCTCGACCGTCAGGGATGGCCGAAGCCGTACCTGGCCAGGACGGCCCGGCCGTCGGCGCTGATGAGGAAGGCGATGAACGCCATGTCGACGTCGGCGCGCTTCGACGACGTCGTGCGGGCGATCGGGTAGGTCGCGATGACGTTCTGGTCGGCGGGGATGGCGACACCGGCACCCTTGGCCCCGGCCGCCTTGACGTCGGTGGCGTACACGATGCCGGCGTCGGCCTCGCCGGCGGTCACCTTGGTGACCACGCCCTTCACGTTCTGCTCCAGGCTCACCGGCGTGACGGTGACCTTGGCCTTGTCCAGGCTCTGCGCCGCGTACCTGCCGCACGGCACCGACGGATCGCACAGCACGAGCTTCAGATCCGCCTCGGCCAGGTCGGCCAGGCCGGTGATGCCCTTCGGGTTCCCCGGACCGGTGATGATCGACAGCAGGTTGGTGGCGAAGGTGACCGGTGCGGCGCCGATCAGACCGGCGGCGGCGAGCTTGTCCATGTTCGCGGTGTCGGCCGAGGCGAACACGTCGGCCGGTGCGCCCTGGGTGATCTGCCCCACGAGCGCCGACGATGCATCGAAGGTGAAGGTGACCTTCACGCCCGGGTTCGCCCTCATGAACGCGTCGCCCACCGCTTTGAACGACTCCGTGAGCGACGCCGCCGCGAACACCGTGATGTCACCCTTCAACGTCGGCACCGCCGTGGTCGGCGACGAGCCCGACGCGCTCGAGCTCCCGCAGGCCACCGCGACGAGGCCCAGCAGGACGAGCGGGACGACGGGCAGCCGGCGGGATCGCGTCATGGCCGCATGATAGTCACGACATCATTTCTCTTCAATCAGCTCCTGACTACAGGCAGAGGCGCCGCCGCGACGCGCCGATTCGGCGGCCCGGTCACCGTCGCGGTAGGAACCGACCATGGGTGGTCCGCTGCAAGGTGTGCGCGTCGTCGAGATCGGGCTCTGGCTGGCGGGTCCGGCGTGCGCGGCGATCCTGGCCGACTGGGGCGCCGCGGTCATCAAGATCGAGCCGCCCGCGGGCGACCCGTTCCGCGGGCTGGCGTGGCACTACGGCGGCACGATGAACCCGCCGTTCGAGCTCGACAACCGGGGCAAGCGATCGATCGCCGTCGACCTCGCCTCGCCCATCGGGCACGAGGTCGTGCTGGAGCTGCTGGCCGGTGCCGACGTGCTGGTGACCAACTACCGGCCCGGCGGGCTCGACCGCCCCGGCCTGGGCTGGGAGCAGGTGCACGCCCACAACCCCCGGCTCGTGTACGCCAGCGTGACCGGTTACGGCCTCGACGGCCCCGAGCGCGACCGCGCCTCCTACGACATGGGCGCCTACTGGGCCCGCGCCGGGGTGGCCGCCGCCCTCACCCTGCCCGGCGCCGACCTGCCCTACCAGCGCGGCGGCATGGGCGACCACATGACCGCGGTGGCCCTCGACCGCGAAGGCGTGTGGTGGGCACGCGTGCAGCACACCCACGATCTGTTGACCGACCCCCAGGCCCACGCCGCGGGCGGGTTCGTGGAGGTGCCGTTGGCCGACGGCACCACCGCGACCATGGTGGCCACACCGGTCGACTTCGACGGCACGTCGCACTTCGCCACCGAGTCGATTCCCGAGCTCGGTCAGCACACCGAACTGCTTCTGATAGAGCTCGGCTGGGACTGGGACCGGATCGAGGCGGCCAAGGCCGCCGGCGCCATCCCCTAGCCGCGGCGCGCCGGGTCCTGACGGTAGAAGGCGCGCAGCGCGTCATAGAGCTCGGGGCGGCCGTGGGCCAGGCGTGCGGGCAGACAGAAGAACGCCTCGGTCGCCACGGCGAAGAACTCGGCGTCGTTCTCCCAGGCGTAGTCGCGCAGCACCGGCTCGTGCCCGTCGCCCTCGTCGCGCCCGCGCTCGTCGCGCATCATGCGGGTCCACGTCTCGATCGACGCCCGCGGCAGCGGCGGCACCCCATCGGCATAGCCGTCGCTCATGTCGATCTTGTGGGCGAACTCGTGGATGACGACGTTCTGCCCGTACCGGGGTTCGCGGCTCTCGGCGAGGGCCACGTCCCACGAGATCGCCAGCGGCCCGGTCTCCGACAGCGCCACGCCCGAGGTGAGCATCGGATCGTCGGCCACCGTGCCGGCGGCGGGCCCGGCCCGCCACCCCGTCGACCGCACCACGGTGGGACGCACGATGACGGAGCGCACCTGGCGGTACACGCCCGTGCCCAGGGCCAGCACCGGCAGGGCGGCGTTGGCGGCGATGGTCACCCGCACCTCATCGGTCAGTTCGAGGCCGCCCACCGCCTCCCAGCGCACCAGGTCGAGCAGCTCGGCCGTGCGTTCGTCGAGGGCGGCCCGCTCGTCGGCGCCGAGCCCCGCCGCCAACGCCACGTTGGCGGCGAGGATCGCATCGATCGCCTCCGGCTCGACCGCCGCCGCCCGTCGCCGCCATCGCATGCGGGCAGTCTCGCACCAGGGTCAGGCGATGGAGGGTTCGCGCTCGTCGATCGCGGCGAGCAGGGGCGCCGCGTGCGGGGTGCCTTCCAGGTCGAGGTGGGGCAGGAACCGGTCGAGCCACGACGGCAGCCACCAGTTCGCCCGACCGAGCAGGCTCATGGTCGCCGGCACGAGCACCATGCGCACCAGCGTGGCGTCCAGGAACACGGCGACGGCGAGGCCGATGCCGAACAGCTTGCCGGTGGGATCGTCGCCCAGGACGAAGGCGGCGAACACGCTCATCATGATCAGCGCCGCCGACGTGATGACCCGGGCCGTGCTCGACAGCCCCCGCACCACCGACTGGTGGCCGTCACCCGTCGCCACGTACTCCTCACGGATCCGTGACAGCAGGAACACCTCGTAGTCCATCGACAACCCGAACAGGATGGCGAACATCATGAGCGGGGCGAACGGGTTGATGGGCATGGTGCCCTCGAGCCCGATGAGCCCGTTCCCCCAGCCCCACTGGAACACGGCCACGATCACGCCGTACGCCGCGGCGATCGACAGCAGGTTCATGAGTGCCGCCTTGAGCGGCACGAGGACCGAGCGGAACACGATCATCAGCAGCAGGAACGACATGGCCACGATCGCCGCGATGAACAGGGGCAGCCGGTTCGTGATGCGCTCGGTCAGGTCGGTGACCATGGCCTGGCCGGTGAGCAGCGCGTCGGCCTGCGTGCCGGCCACTGCGATCGGCAGCACGTCGCGGCGCAGATGACGCACCAGTGCGCTCGTGCGCTCGTCCTGGGGTGCCGTCGTCGGGTTGACCGTGAGCAGTGCGGTGTCGCCGGTGGCGTTGAAGACCGGCGCCGTCACCGCGGCCACACCGGGGTCGGCCACCAGCGCGTCGTGCAGACGCGCCACCACGGGCCGGTCGGCCGGTGCGGGCACTCGCACGACCACCTGGATCGGGCCGTTGAAGCCGCGACCGAAACCGTCGGCCAACAGGTCGTAGGCCTTGCGCTGCGTCGTGTGCCCGTTGGCGTTGCCGTCGTCGGGCGTGCCGATGCGCATGCTCAACGCCGGTGCGGCGATGGCGCACAGAGCCACGAACCCGACGATCGCGTAGCGCACCGGATGACGCCCGACGTGGTGCGCCCAGCGGCCGGCGAAGGTGGCGTGGGCCGCCTTGGTGGTGTGGGTCCTGCGGTGGATCGACAGCTTGTCGATGCGGGTGCCCACCAGGCCGAGCAGGCCGGGCAACAGGGTGATGGCGGCCAGCATGGCCACCACGACCACCAGGGCCACCGACACACCCATCGACGTCACGGCGGGCAGGCCGGCCAGGAAAAGGCCGAGGATGGCGACCACCACCGTCGTGCCGGCGAACAGCACGGCCTGGCCGGCGGTGGCGTTCGAGGTGCCGGCGGCGTCGTGCACGCTCATGCCGGCGTGCAGGTGCTGGCGGTGACGGGTCACGATGAACAGCGAGTAGTCGATGCCCACGCCGAGGCCGATCATCATGCACAGGATCAGCGAGAACTCGGGCACGTCCATGAAGGCCGACAGCAGGCCCACGCCCGTGGCGCCGGCGAACAGGCCCAACAGTGCGGTCAGGATGGGCAGCCCCATGGCGACCACGGACCCGAACGCCACCAGCAGCACGATCACCGCGACCGCGACACCGATGAGCTCGCTGCTGGGGTCGTTCTTGGCCAACTGCGCCAGCGCACCGGTGAACTCGACGGCGACGCCACCGCGGCGGGCGGCGTCGGCCACCGCCGTGGCATCGTGCAACTGGGTGGCGGTGAGCTTGTCGACGGCGTAGGCCACGTCGACGTAGGCCGTGCTGCCGTCGGGGCTCAGCGCGGCCGACTGGGCGGCGAACGGGTCGGTCACGCTGGCCGCGGCCCGGCTGGAGGCCAGGCCCTGACGCACCTGATCGACCGCCGGGCGATGGCCGACGTCGTCGAGGCGTCCGGTGTCGGCGTGCAGCACGATGCGGGCAGCCTGGCCGGCCTGGCTCGGGAACCGGTCGGTGAGGATGTCGGCGGCCCGCTGCGACTCGACACCGGGCACGCGGAAGCTGTCGTCGAACTGCCCACCGGCAGCGCCCTTCAGGGCGACGAGGGCGATCACGGCCACGAGCCAGAGGCCGATCACCCGGAACGGGTGGCGGGCGCTGGAGCGGCCGAGGCGGAACAGAAGTGCGCTCACGGGAACCTCCTGGGGTTGGCCCCGCCGAGTGCGGGACGGGACCACCATCCCGGGGGGCGCTGACCCGGCGCTGCCGTCCCGCTGAGTTGGCGCCGCGGCGCCGTCCGTCAGGGGCGCAGCGACACGTCGCGCCCGAGCACGCCGCGCCCGCCGGCGGCAAACGCGGCGGCGAACGCGTCGGCGCCGAGCCGGCCGAGCGCGGCCGCCCGGGAGCGGGCCAGGTCGTCGCGCTGGAACACGGGCACCGGCGTGCCCGCGTCGTCACGCAGGTGGGTGGCCTGCCCCAGCAGCCACGCCGCCCGCTCGTCCCGGCCCTCGTCGGCGGCCACCCCGGCCAGCACGGCGCAGCACACCGCCGCGCCGGCCAGCACGTCGGACCGGGCGTCGATGCGGTTGGCCAACCGCCGCGGTGAGCCGGCCAGGTGCAGTTCGAGGGCCTCGACCGCGGCGCTCACCGCCTCGGCGTCACGGCCGTGGAGCCGGTGAAGGGCGGCATGGCCGGTGAGGGCGAGAAAGACGACCGCCGTGTAGTCGAGCCGGCGGGCGAGGTCGAGGGCGCGGTCGTACCTGCGCTCGGCGCCGCCCGCGTCACCCGCCTGCAGCAGGGCCCAGCCCAGCCGGGCCAACAGGGCGCCGGTGAAGCCACGCAGGCCGAGGGCGTCGTTGGTGGCGACGGCCTCCCGCAGGTTCGCGATGGCGGCGCCGTAGTCGCCGGCGCGCTCGTCGAAGTCGGCCACCATGCCCAGGCACATCGAGCGCATCATGGGGCGGTCGATGCGCGAGAAGCCCTCGGCCGCCTCCCGGTAGCAGCGCTCCCCCGTGGCGAGGTCGCCGTCGAGGACCGCGAGCTTCGCCCTCGAGTACGCGCGCGCCGCGAGCACCATCGGCTCGTCGGGCCGGCGAACGTAGTAGTCGAGCACCTCCAGCCGGCGCCGCCGACCCTCCTCCACGTCACCGCGCGCCGCGGCGACCTCGGCGTAGAACGAGTAGGTCAGCGTCAGCGACGCCAGGTCGTCGAGGCGGCGGGAGATGGCGAGCGCGTCCCGCAGATCGGCGTCGACGGCGTCGGCGGCGCCGCCGAGCTGGAAGGAGATGAGGCCCCGGCCCGTCAACGCCAGGGCCCGGGCCCGCTCGCTGGGCTCGCCCGGCCCCCGGAAGGCATCGTCGAGCCAGCGCTTGCCCTCCACCGCCGTGCCGGCCAGCCAGTGGGTCCAGCTCGCACCCCCGGCGATGGTGAGCGCGGTCTCGGCGTCGCCGTTGGCCACGGCCCACTCGAGCGCGCCCCGCAGGTTGTCCTGCTCACGCATGACGGTGGTGAGCCAGGCCCGCTGCTCGTCACCGCTGAACGCGGCCGCCGAGCGGGCGCACAGGTGGGCGTAGTGCGCGGCCATGGCGTCGCGGACCCGCTCCGAGTCACCGCGCTCGGCCAACTTCTCCCGGCCGTACTGGGCCAGCGTCTGTAGCAGCGTGTAGCGGAGGTCGTCGCCCGACGCCACGGCGATCACCAGCGACTTGTCGACGAGCGCCACGATGATGTCGGCCAGCTCCGATGCGCCCAGCGTCTCGTCGGCACAGACGGCTTCGGCGGTGGCCAGATCGCACCCGCCGGGGAAGACCGACAGCCGCTCGAACACGCGCTGCTCGTCGTGGAAGAGCAGCTCGTAGCTCCAGTCGACCACGGCACGCAGCGTCTGCTGCCGGGGCAGCGCAGTGCGCGAGCCACCGGTCAACAGGCGGAACCGGTCGTTCAGGCGGGACGCGATCTGCGCCACCGGGAACGCCCGGGTGCGGGCGGCGGCCAGCTCGATGGCCAGCGGGAGTCCGTCGAGACGGCGGCAGATGTCGGCCACGGTGGCCCGCAGCTCGTCCGACGGCGCCACGGCGGCGCCCGCCGCCCCGGCCCGCGCCACGAACAACTCGACGGCGTCGTCGTTCGCCAGCGGCGGCACGGGCCAGATGGTCTCGCCGCCGACCCGCAGACCCTCGCGGCTGGTCGCCATCAGGCGCAGCGCCGGGCAACGCCGCAACAAGTCCTCGGCGACCTCGGCGGCGGTGGTGATGACGTGCTCGCAGTTGTCGAGCACGAGCAGCAGCTGGCGTTCGCCGATCATCTCGGCCAGGCGGCCCGGGTCGGGCAGGTCCAGCGCCGTGGCGATGGCGGCGCGCACGCCCGCGGGGTCGCCGACCGGCGCCAGCTCCACCAGGCAGGCACCGGCGCCGAGCGACGCCTCGCGGGCTCGAGCCAGCTCGAGGGCCAGGCGCGTCTTGCCAACTCCGCCGGGGCCGACGAGGGTGACGAAACGGTGGTCGTCGAGGAGCCGGCCCAGGTCGCCCAGCTCGCCATCGCGCCCGACCAGCGGCGTCAACGAGGTCGGCAACGTGGCCCGGCGCCCCGACCGTTCGCCCCGGGCCGATGGCGGGGCCGGTCCGTCCAGCACCGGGTCATGGGCCAGCACCGCCGCCTCCAGCTGGCGCAGCTCGGGCCCCGGATCGAGCCCGAGCTCCTCGCCCAGTGTGCGGCGGGCGTCCTGGTAGACGGCCAGCGCGTCGGCCTGCCGCCCGGCCCGGTACAGCGCGACCATCAACAGGCCGCGCAACCGCTCGCGCAGCGGATGGGCGACCACGAGTGCTTCGAGGTCGCCGACCACCGCCGGGTGGCGGCCGAGGCGGAGCTGGAGATCGAGGCGCTCCTCGGCGGCGGCGACGCGCAGCTCGCCCAGGCGAGCCACCTCGACCGAGGCGAACGTCTCGTAGGCGAACTCGGCGAGGGCATCACCCCGCCACAGCGCCTCGGCCGCGGTCAGCAGCTCGACGGCGCGCTCGGGGCTCCCGGCCGCGGCCGCGGCGCGGCCGTCGGCCACGCGGCGTTCGAAGCGGTGCACGTCGACGGCGTCGGGCGCGACCTCGAGCGCGTACCCACCGCCCCGCATGCCCACCAGCTCGGCTGAACCCAGCGCCCGGCGCAGCTTCGACACCAGACCCTGCAGCCCGTTGCGGACGGCGGCGGGCGGATCCGCACCCCAGAGCGCGTCCACCAGCTGCTCGGCGGGAACCGCCCGGCCCGCGTGCAGGGCCAGCACGGCCAGCAACGCCCGCAACTTGGCCCCGGTGATGACGACGGGGTGCTGCCCACCGTCTCGGACCTCGAGCTCACCGAGGAGCGCCACGTCCATGCGGCGACGGTACTCCGGTCGCCGACCGGCCGCGGTCGGGCGACGACCGCTCAGGCCTGCGCCGCGAGCAGTTCGACGAGGCGCCGGCGAACCCGCTCGTCGGTGCCGGGGCGGCCGACGATCTCGGTGAGCAGACCGAGGAGCACGTCGTCGCGCCCGAAGCAGGCCAGGTGCTCGAACGCCAGATCGATGGCGCGCCGCACCGAACCGCCTGTGCACAGATCGTGGATCTCGTCGAGTTGTCGTTCACGGCGGGACATGGGTCGACGATCCCGCGGCCCGCTGACCCGGCGCTGCCCCCGGGCTGACGGCACGGTCACGCTCGCCGTCCTTCACCCGATCGGCGTCAACCAGCCATCTGCTCGCAACGTTGCCGCCACAAGCCGGCGCTACGGTCGGGACGTGATCGAAGCGGCCGCGCTGCTCGTGTTCCTGGGACTCATCGAGATCGTGCGGCGCCGCCAACTGCGCACCGCCGACCGCCAGGCGCCCTGACGCCCGGTGCCGGCGGGTCGCCGGCGCTCACGCCAGGTCGAAGCGGTCCAGGTTCATGACCTTGTCCCAGGCCGCCACGAA
The DNA here is from genome assembly GCA_031359995.1 of Actinomycetes bacterium. Classification (GTDB taxonomy): domain Bacteria; phylum Actinomycetota; class Acidimicrobiia; order Acidimicrobiales; family Ilumatobacteraceae; genus JANMAT01. Next base: position 2,143 of record JANMAT010000127.1, on the reverse strand, counting down.
CTGACGCACGAACCGGGCCTCGCCGTCGCCGCTGGCGAAGACCTCGGCCAGGGCCCGCAGTTCCGAGCTCGACCCGAAGACGAGATCGACCCGGGTGCCGGTCCAGCGCACGGCGCCCGTGTGGCGGTCGCGCCCCTCGAACACGTCGCCCGCGTCCGACGTCGGCGTCCACACCTTGCCGATGTCGAGCAGGTTCGCGAAAGAAGTCGTTCGTGAGCGTCTCGAGGCGGTCGGTGAGCACCCCGTGCGGCGACGACGCGGCGTTGGCGTCCAGCACGCGCAAGCCGCCGACCAGCGCGGTCATCTCGGGGGCCGACAGGCGCAGCAGGAACGCCTTGTCGATGAGCAGGTGCTCGGCGGCCAGGTCGTGGCCCTTCTGCCGGTAGTTGCGGAAGCCGTCGGCCGTGGGTTCGAGCACGGCGAACGACGCGACGTCGGTGCGGTCCTGGGTGGTGTCGGCCCGGCCCGGCGTGAACGGCACCGTCACGTCGTGGCCGGCCCGCCGCGCCGCCTCCTGCAAGGCGACGCAGCCGCCCAACACGATGAGGTCGGCGAGCGACACGGCCTTGCCGCCGGTCTGGGCTGCGTTGAAGGTGCGCTGCACGTCTTCCAGCGCAGCGACCACGCGGGCCACGCCCGAGACCACGTTCACGTCCCACTCGGCCTGCGGTGACAGGCGGATGCGAGCGCCGTTGGCCCCACCGCGCTTGTCGGTGTCGCGGTAGGTCGACGCCGACGCCCACGCCGTCGACACCAGCTGGGCGATCGAGAGCCCACTGGCCAGGATCGTGCTCGTCAACGCGGCGATGTCGGCCGCATCGATCAGGGGGTGGGTGGCAGCCGGGACCGGGTCCTGCCACAGGAGCTCCTCGGCCGGCACCCACGGGCCCAGGTAACGGGCCACCGGCCCCATGTCGCGGTGCAGCAGCTTGTACCAGGCCCGGGCGAACGCGTCGGCGAACTCGGCCGGGTTCTGGTGGAAGCGCTGGGCGATCTCCTTGTAGGCCGGGTCGACGATCAGGGCGATGTCGGTGGTGGCCATCATCGGCGCGTGACGCTGGGCGGGGTCGTGGGCGTCGGGCACCGTGCCCTGGGCTTCGGCGCTCACGTAGATCAGGCCCATCTGCACGGCGCCGAGCGGGTTGGCCAGCTCGCGGTCGCCGGAGTAGCGCTGGTCGTCGAGCCACACCCGCTCGGGAGCCCAGTAGACGTCCTCCTCGGCCTGCCAGATGTCCTCGCGGCCACCGCCGTAGCCGAACGTGCGCAGGCCCATCGTCTCCAGGGCGCGGTTGCCGGTGAAGATCAGCAGGTCGGCTCACGAGATCTAGTGTCCGTAGTCGGCCGGCCACCAGTCCTGCGACTGCGTCATGAGCGCGTCCACCTCGCGGGCCAGCGCGTCGAAGTCGAGCGACCCGAAGGCGGCGGCGTTAGTCGAAGCCCTCACCCAGCGGGTTGGTGTGCGGGTGGTGCTGGCGCAGCACCCGCAGGTTCACACTCGCCGGCCACCAGTGCTGGTTCGCGGTGATGCCGACCGCCTGGTGCGCGGCGCTCATCACCGGGCAGGTGGCCGTTGAGGGAGCGTCGCTGGTGGTGACCGTGCCGTGCTCTTCGTTGCTCTTGGGCGCAGTCAACCACTGCGCCGCCGCCGCTAGGAAGGCGCGACCGAGACGAATCCGGCCGGTTCTCCCATCGAGTGAGGAGAACGACCACCCGTACGGGTGCCGCCCTGCCGGCCTCAGCCTTTGACTTCGCGCCAGCCCTCGGACTTCGTGGAGTTCTGGGCGCGGATGACGCGCCGCACCGCCTTGCGGGCCTCGTCGAAGTCGGCCTCGCGAGCGGCGCGCGCCGCGGCGATGGTGGCCGGGCTGACCCCGGCCAGGGCCGGGTCGGGCACGGCGGCCGCCGCGGCGTCGGCGCGCGCCGGACCCCATGCCGCGCTCTTCTCGACGCCCCGCTCCACGGGGAAGCGACCCGGCACAGCCAGGCGCAACGCCCGCTCCACCTCGACGGCCACTTCCGGGCCGATGGCGACCCGGCGCGGGTCACCTTCCACGAAGATCCACTGCCCATCGACGGTCGTACGTTCCCAGCAAGAAATCACCGAAAGACGCTACACGCTGGACGGCCGCCGCGCCCGGGTCAA
>JANMAT010000126.1:0-25781 GCA_031359995.1 Actinomycetes bacterium | reverse complement strand
CTCGGTGTCGTTGTAGGAGATCTCGGTGTGGTCGATCACGAGATCGGTCACCACCGTGGCCGTGGCGCAGCCGCCGTTGCGGTAGCCGCGGCAGCGGTAGGTGTTGAAGCCGTACTGGCCGTTGCGGGTGAGGCAGGAGTTGATGATGGTGTTGCGCGCGCCCATCATCACGGCGCCGCCGTGGTTGTCCTGCACGGTCATGCGGTCGAGCGTCCAGCCGTCGCCGGCGTCGGCGTTCACGACCACCTGGTCGTCGGGGGCGTTCACGTGCTGCACGGTGAGCGACCTCAGCGTGACGTCGTCGGCCATGCCCCACGGCGTCGTGGAGAAGTTGACGCCGGCCTTGAACGCCGAGGTGGCCACCATGCCGCCGTCGATGACCGTGGCGGGGCCGCCGATGAAGGTGTCGCCGGTCTTGGGCGTCACCGGGCCGGTGAGGTCGTAACGGGCGCCCGGCAGGTAGAAGGTCGTGCCCGTCGGGTTGGCGTTCACCGCGTTCTGGATGGAGGCGCCGGCGGGCACCGTGACCGAACCGGCCGGGGCGCTCGACGGGCCGGCGAGCTCGGCCGTGTTCCCGCACACACCGGCGAGGTCGGGGCCCGACGCCGGGGGCGTGATCGTGGGGCCGGGGACCGCGTCGGCCCCGGAACGGAGCAGGCCGAACGAGCCGGCGGCCATGGCCGCCCCGGTCAGGACGACCGCCACCTTGAACAACCGTTGATGCACCATGTGAGCCACCGCTTCCTTCACGGCACGACTGGCCGGTGGCGGACCCGCTGTCGTGACTTGGAGTGGGCACCGCGCTACTCGCTGTGCCCGTGCTCCTAGTTTCGGCTCCCCGACGGCCCCGCTTCATCTTGCGGCCGTGTTGACTCGCTCAGGTGGTGATCAAGCGCACCCGGTTCGGGACGGGCGTTGCCAGAGGGCTGAGACTCCGGCCGTCAGCTTGAGGAAGCGGGCCCGGCCGCCCGGGTGGCGTCGAGCTCGGCTTGCGCCTCGTCGGCCGCGGCGGCGTCGCCGACTCGGCGGCTGATCGCGATGCTGGCGGTGAGCGCGGCGACCGCGGAGGCGCCGTCGTCTTCGGCCAGGTGGACGCGGGCCAGGGCGCGCAGCGTCAGCGCCTCCTCGGCGGCGAAACCGATGTTGCGTTCGGCGGCGAGGGCGCGCTGCAGGCTCGCCGACGCGTCGCGATGCGCCCCACGTCGGAACTGCACGAGGCCCAGGTTGCGGTGGGCCAGGTGATCGGTGAAGGGGTCGCTGCGCGTCCCGAGCAGCACGAGCGACTCCTGGGTGAGGCGCTCCTGCTCGACGTCGTCCCCGACGCGTCCGGCGGCCAGCGCGAGGTTGAGCGTGCAGATCGCCTCGGCCCATTGGTCGCCGTTCGCCGCCAGCTCGGCCTTGGCCGCTCGCATCAGCGCGATGCCTTCCTCGACCCGCTGGGCGTAGGTGTAGACCTGGCCGGCCATCGAGCGGGTGTGGGCCACCACCAGCGAGCTGGCGTTCGCTTCCACGGTGGCGAGCGCCTCGGTGACGATCGGCACCGCGTCGTCGGCCCGGCCCGAGCGGGCCAGCAGCACCGCCTGGCACGCGCGCGAGACGGCGCGCCGCACGGGTGGGGCATCGACGGCCATGGCGCCGGCGCGGGCGAGCCGCGCCGCGCCGGCGAGGCCGTCGCCCACGATCAGCCAGCCCAGGAAGAGGTTGTTGGCCAAGGCCAGCGCGGCATCGGCGTCGTGGACGACGAGCCACTCGAACGCGGCGTCGAGGTTGCTCCGCTCGCGCCGCAGCGCGGCGATCCACCGTGCCTGGTCACCCGTGCGCAGGCCACGGAAGCACGCCCGGGCGAACCGGGTGGCGGCGTGGGCGTGGGCTCCGTGGACCGCGTCGATCCGGCCGTCGACGCTTGCCCGCTCGAGCGCGAACGCCCGGATGCTGTTGAGCAGGCGGTAGCGCGACCGGCCGTCGCGCTGCTCGGCGACGACCAGCGAGCGGTCGACGAGTTGCCCGACGAGGTCCACGATCTCGTCGCCCGGAAGTCCGGCGGCGCCCGCCGCGTCCTCGATGGCGCTGATCTCGGCGCCGTCGGGGAACGCGGCCAGCACCTGCAGCATCTGCTGTGCGTCGGGGAACAGCAGCTCGTAGCTCCAGCCGATGGCGGCGGCGAGGGTCCGGTGACGCTCGACGCGATCGGTCCGGCGGTCCGACAGCGTCTCGAGCCGGTCGCCCAGGCGCCGCGCCAGCTCGTCGACCGTGAGCACACCGCACCGCCGTGCCGCCAGCTCGATCGCCAACGGCAACCCGTCGAGCACGGTGCACACCACTGCGGCCGCCCGCCGGGTGGCGTCGTCGATCGTCGTCCGGGCGTTGAGCTCGAGCAGCTTGCTGAAGAAGAGCTCGACCGCGTCGGGGTTCGCCATCGGCTCCAACGGCCACACGACCTCGCCCGCCACGCCGAGCGCGCGCTGGCTCGTGGCCAGGATCGACAGGCCGGGGCAGCGCTGCAGCAGCTCGCGCACGACGACCGCCGGTCCGTCCCCGAGGTGCTCGCAGTTGTCCACGACGATCAGCACATCGGCGCGGCGGAGCCGGGTGCACAACCCGGTCAACGGTTCGTCGAGCGGCGACGCGAGCACGGTCGCGATGGCATCGGCCACCCGCTCGGCGCGATCGGTGCCGTCGAGTCCCACGAACCACACGCCGTCGCGTCGCCGGGCGGCGGCCCGTGATGCCAGCTCGATGGCCAACCGGGTCTTGCCGACCCCGGCTGGGCCGGTGATGGTGACGAGTCGCCGTTCGGCGAGCAACGTCTCGATGGCGTCCAGCTCGCCGGACCGGTGCAGCAGGGGCGACAACGGCCGGGGCACGTTGCCGATGGCGACCCCGTCCCGGGCCGGGTCGAGCTGATCCGGCCCGGCCGGGCGCGCCCGGTAGGCGGGCTCGATGAGGTCGCGATCCTGCTGGAGCACGGCGATCTCGAGCGCCTGCAGTCGAGGACCGGGGTCGATGCCGAGGTCGGTGACGAGCCGATCCCGGATGCGACGGTAGGCCGCCAAGGCGTCGACCTGGCGGCCGACCGACGCGTAGGCCCGCACGAGCAACTCGTGCACGGACTCCCGCAACGGATGGCGGCCGGCGAGCGCCTCCAGCGGCGCGAGGCTCACGGCCGCCCGGCCGCCATCGACATCGAGCCGCAGGCGGCTTTCGAGGGCGTCGAGGTGGAGCTCGTCGAAGCGGGCGACGGCCCCGTGCACGAAGGGGGCGTCACCGAGATCGGCGAGTGCGGGGCCACGCCAGAGCCCGAGCGCCCGGTCGAGGAGAGCGGCGGCGGCGGCGTCGTCGCCGCCGAACTGGCGGCGCGCCTGCACGACGAGGCTGTCGGCGAGGAGTGCGTCGACCCCGTCGGGCAAGGTGTTGAGCACGTAGCCGGGCCGCGTGGCCCGGACCGCGTCGACGCCCAGCACATTGCGGATCTGCGAGATCCGTGCCTGCAGGGCGTTCAACGGGTTCGCCGGCAGCGCGTCCCCCCACACGTCGTCGAGCAGCGTGTCGACGCCGACGACCGTGCCGGCCGAGAGCGCGAGCCGGGCGACGACGGCACGCGTGCGGACGCCGGGCACGACCACCGGGAGATCGTTGCGCGCCACCTCGAACGGGCCGAGAACGCGGACGGCCAGCACCGGCAGAGGGTCGCAGCTGATCAGTGCCCCGTCAAGGTCCGATCAGTCGCCCCCACCATGGTGGTCGGCATGTCCGACGCAACGAACCCGCTCGTCCCCGCGGCCCTGGCCCGGCTCGTGGGCGGTGACCCGCTCGCCGCGGTGCTGCTCGACGCGGCGGCCCGTCATCATCCGACATCGTTCGCGGTGCACGCCGCCCTCGCCGCCACGGGGGCGGGCGATGCCGGCACGATGGCTCGGGCCCGAGCCCTCGCAGCGACCCGTCGCGAGCGCCAGCACCTCGCGGTGATCGAGGCGTGGCAGGGCGACGATCACGAGCGTGGCCGCCTCCTCGCGCGCGAGCACCTCGCCGAGTTCCCCGACGACCTCGTGATCAGCTGGCTCGTCGGACGCCGTTGACGTCGCCCGTCGGGGTGGCGTCGAGGGCGAGGTCCCGCCCGAGCCGCTGGAGCGCCAGACGCAACCGCGATTTGGCCGTTCCCTCGGGGAGGCCCAGATCGCCAGCGACCTCCCGGAAGGTGCGCCCGTGGTAGTAGGCGAGCACGACGGCGCGGCGCAGATCATCGGGCAGCCGGTCGACGGCATCGCGCAACTCGGTGATGCGTCGCCCGACGGCATCGGCGGCGACGACATCGTCGGCGACGTCGGCGGCGCGGGGCGAGCCGGCCCCGGGCACGCTCGCCGCCAGACGCTCGTGGCGGGCCCGCCAGCGGGACTCCCGCCGAACGTGGTCGACGGCGCGCTGGCGGGCCACCATCACCAGGAACGTCTCGATGCTGCCGCGGCCGAGGTCCACCCGATCGGCGTGACCCCACAGGTAGACGAACACCTCCTGGGCCACGTCCTCGGCGGTCCGGGGGTCGACGACGGTCCGTCGGGCCACGGCGAGCACCCGCACGGCGTAGCGGTCGTAGACGTCGCGCAGCGCGTGCTGATCCCCTTCGCGCAGCCGACGCAGCAGCTCGTGATCCGGGGTGACGGGCGTCATGGTGGCGGTCATGACCCCACCGTGGGGTTCGCGGCTGACGCACCACTTTCCGACCGCTGATCAGCGCCTGACGGGCAGCGCGTCGCGCCGCGCGAACAGCTCCTCGGCCGCGGCCTGGGCCCGTTGCGCGACCTCGCCCGCATCGACGGTGAGCACGGTGCCTGCGGCCACCAGGTGGCGGCCGCGCACCCACACATCGGCGACGTCGTGACCGCGCGCCGTGAACACGAGATGGGTCGGCACGTTGAAGTGCTTGCCGTGCATCACCGGCACGAAGTGCACGCCCCGCAGGTCGACGGTGACGATGTCGGCGTCCTTGCCCACCTCGAGCGAGCCCGTCTCGTGGTCGAGCCCGAGCAGGCGCGCCCCCGCCAGGGTGGCCATGTCGAGCATGTCCCACGGGTTCCCGGTGGTCGGGTCCATCGTGGTGACCTTCTGCAGCAGCGCCGCCACCTTCATCTCCTCGAACAGGTCGAGGGTGTTGTTCTCCTTCTCGCCGTCGCTGCCGAGCCCCACGGTGAGGCCGTGCTCGCGGTAGTAGCCGATGCGCGCCGCGCCCGACGAGAGCTTCATGTTCGAGCAGGGGCAGTGGCTCACCGGCGTGTTCGTGCGGGCCAGGTGCTCGACCTCGTCGTCGTTCAACCACACGCCGTGGGCGATCACGGCGCGGCCTTCGTCGAGCACGCCGCGATGGGCCATCTCGGCCACGGGACGCCGCCCGTAGCGCCGCTCGCTCTCGCCGACCTCCGACAGCGACTCTGAGCAGTGCACGTGGATGCGCGTGTCGAACTCCTCGGCCATGGCGGCGGCGGCACGGAACATGTCCTCGGAGCAGTAGAAGAGGTGTTCCAGGCCGATCCACGCCCGCACGCGACCCTCGGCCGACGAGTGGTGCGCCTCGAGCAGGCGACGGTTCGACTCGACCGATTCGAACCAGTCGTAGGCGTCGGCCATGTAGGGCGCCATGGTGGCGCGGATGCCGAGCACGTCGGCGGCGCGGGCCGAGCCCTCCATGAAGCGCCACATGTCGAGCACCGACGTGGTGCCGAAGCGCAGCCCCTCGGTGTAGGCCATCCAGCTCGCCGCCTCGGCGATCGGCGCGGTGAGGGCGCGGTGGGCCGGGTCGACGTGGACCTGCAGCCACTCCCACACCTCCAGGTTCTCGGCCGTGCCCCGCAGGAGGCCGGAGTGGAGGTGGGCGTTGTGCAGACCGGGGATCACCGCGTGCCCGGTGGTGTCGACGACGGTGACGCCCCCGGTCACGGCCGGGTGGTGGGAGAGCGCCTCGGGGGTGTCGACGGCGGCGATCTTCCCGTCGAGCACGAGCACGGCACCGGGATCGAAGGCGACGCGGCGCCCTTCCATGGGGAGCACGGTGCCCCCGGTGAGCAGGAACGAGGTCGGTGTCGGCGCGTGCACCCACCGATCCTGGCGCACTCGTCTCGACCGATGGCGGCCGAACGCGGTGCGACCGGCGCGTGTCATCGACTGCTCACGGCGGCGAAACAGTGGGTAACACGGGTGGCAGTAGGTTGCGGCCATGCGAACGGTGCTGCGAGGGGGTCGGATCATCGATCCGGCATCAGGTCTGGATCGGGTGGGCGATGTCGTGGTGGAGGACGGGGTCATCGTCGCCGTGGCGCCACCAGGCCCGTTGCCCCCGATGTCCGACGAGGTGGTCATCGACTGCACGGGTCAGCTGGTCACGCCCGGCCTCATCGACCTGCACGTGCACGTCATGCCCGGTCTGGGTGACTTCTGCGTCGAGGCCGACGAGGTCGGCGTCGACATGGGCGTCCCGGTGCTCATCGACGGGGGCACCAGCGGCGTAGCCACGTTCGATCTGGCCCGCCGGGCCGTGATCGACCACCCGGCCACGAAGACGCGCGTCCTTGCCTTCCTGGACCCGAACCAGCTGTACCTGGCCACGAAGGACTTCATCTGCCACAAGCTGGAGATCGCCAACGACGACCGCAACCTCGACGTCGACCTGCTCCACGCGTCGATCGAGCGCAACGCCGACATCGTCGTGGGCGCCAAGGTGCGGGCGTGCTGGACCACCGACCCCGAGGTCTCGCCGTTCCTGCGCGCCGCCCAGGCCGCCTTCCCCGACAAGCCGGTGATGGTGCACCTGGGCCGGTTCCCGCACACGCCCACCATCTCCACGCCCAAGCTGCTCACCGAGCTGCGTGGCGGCGACATCATCACCCACGCGTTCCGCGGTGCCGGTGGTCTGCTGCACCCGGTGACCGGCGCGGTGATCCCCGAGTTCGCCGACGCGGTGGAGCGCGGGGTGCGCCTCGACATCGGCCACTCGGGCACCGACTTCCGCTTCCGTGAGGCCCGGCGTCTGTTCGACGCCGGCTACGTGCCCCACACCATCTCGACCGACCTGAACGTCTTCAACATCGGTGGGCCCGTGTACTCGCTGGCCGAGACCATGACGAAGGTGTGGGCGCTGGGTGTGGACCTCGCTGACGTGATCGCCATGGTCACCATGAACACCGCGGCGTCGATCAGGTACGGCCACGAGCTCGGGGCCCTGGCCGTGGGCCGCACCGCCGAGGTCAGCGTGCTCGCCGTGGAGGACGGCCCCCACGACGTGAGCGACGGCTTCGAGACCGTCACCGTGGAGCGCCGGTTCGTACCGGTGGGCTGCCTGCGGGCCGGTGCGTGGCACGACGCCAGGGTGCCCGTGCGCTCATGAGCGCGATGGGCGACCTGCTGGCGTTCTTCTGGCATCCGGTCTGCACGCTCGAGGAGCTGCGCGCCGCCAAGCCCGGCGGGCGCGGGCCGATGGCCGTGGCGCTGCTCGGGCGCGCCCTGGCGGTCGCCGAGCTCGACGGGGGCGAGGTCGTCGCCCTCGACGACCGCTGCGTGCACCGCTCGACCCGCCTGTCGGTCGGCACGGTCGACGGGCCCGGTCTGCGCTGTGCCTACCACGGCTGGCTGTGGGACGGCCAGGGTCACTGCCGCGAGATCCCCGCCATGCCCGACGGGCCCATCCCACGGCGGGCGCGCGTCGGCGCCTACTCGACCCGGCTGGCCTACGGGCTGGTGTGGGTGCGCATCGACGACCGGGCCGATACCCGCGTGCCGGCCTGTCCGGGGTGGGACGACCCCGGTTTCCGCGTCGTGGCCGGCGCGCCGTACACGTGGCCGGTGGCCGCGCCCCGTCGTGTGGAGAACTTCGTCGACCTGTCGCACTTCGCGTGGGTCCACGACGGCTCGTTGGCCCGCCGCACCGACACGGTGCCGCCGCTGCCCACCATCACACGGGCCCACGGCGAGCTGCGCTTCCACTACGACCCGCCCGACGAGTTCGAGCCCGACTCCTCGGCCATGTACGGCGCGTCGGCCTATCGCATGCCCATGCCGTGCACGGTGAACATCTCGTTCTCGTTGGCCACCGGCGCGCGCCGCGTGCTGTGGATGACGGCGTCGCCGCTCGACGACGCCTCGTGCCGCTCGTTCTGGTTCATCGCCCGCGACGACGACCTGGCCGGCGACGACGAACCCCACCTCGCGTTCCAGCGCCAGGTGCTGGCCGAGGACGAGCCGGTGGTGTGCAACCAGGTGCCGCCGGAGATGCCGCTCGACGGGGGTGCCGAGCTGTCGGTGCGCACCGACCGCGTGTCGATCGAGTACCGGCGGTGGCTGCGCGAGCTGGCCGACGCGGCCCACGATCCCGCCGCGGTGCACGCCCGGGTGCAGGCGGCCGCCCGGCTCGACGCCCACCGGCCGTGATCGGTGCCTCGCCACCCCGGCGGGAGGACGCGCGGCTGCTCACCGGGCGGGCCCGCTTCGTGGCCGATGTGGTGGTGCCCGGCGCCGCCGCGCTGGTGTTCGTGCGCAGCGCCGTGGCCCACGGGCACCTCCGAGCGGTGCACGTCGACGCGGCCCGCGGGGCGCCCGGCGTGATCGCCGTGCTCACCGGGGCCGAGCTGGCGGCGCGCAGCGAGCCCTTCGACCACCGCCTGGCCATTCCCGGGGTGCGACCGTTGCGGTGGCCGGTGCTGGCGGTGGATCGCGTGCGCTACGTGGGTGACCCCGTGGCCGTGGTGGTGGCGCGCGACGAGGCCCGAGCCATCGACGCCGCTGCGCTGGTGGACCTCGACATCGACGAGCTGCCCGCCGTGGTCGGCGTGCATCGTGCCCTCGATCCCGATGCCCCGGTGCTGTTCGACGGTTGGGACGACAATGCGTTCGCCCGCGTCAGCGCGTCGTTCGGCCGACCCGACGAGGAGCTGGCGTGGGCTCCGCACCGGGCCACGGTGTGCTTCGAGCACCACCGCATCTGCGGCGCGCCCATGGAGGGTCACGCCGTGGCGGCCACCATCGATCCGGCCACCGACCGGCTCACCGTGTGGGCGTCGAACCAGCAGCCCCACCAGCTGCGCACAGTCATCGCCGAGGTGTGCCGTCGGCCCGAGAGCACGGTACGGGTCATCGCTCCCGACATGGGCGGGGGCTTCGGCAACAAGCAGCACTTCACGCGGGAAGAGGCCGCGGTGGCCTTGACCGCGTGCCTGCTGCGGCGCCCGGTGCGGTGGGTCGCCACCAAGGGCGAGCAGCTCACGGCCAGCATCCACTCGCGCCCCCAGCACCACGAGATCGAGGTCGGCTTCACCGACGACGGTCGCCTGCTGGCGCTGAAGGCCCGCATCACCGCCGACCTCGGCGCCCCCCTGCTCTACTTCAGCGGGTTGGGCCCCTCGCTGGTGACGGCGGGCTCGATGCCGCTGGCCTACGCCGTGCCCCACTACGCCTACGAGCTCGTGGGCGTGGCTACCACCACGTGCCCGGTGGGGGCGTACCGCGGCTTCGGGCAGCCGCAGGCCCACGCCACGATGGAGCGGGTGATGGACACCATCGCCGCCACGCTCGGGCTCGACCGGGTGGCCGTGCGCCGGCGCAACCTGTGGCCCGACGGCGCGCCCCGCCCGATCATCGCCGCGCCCGGTGCCCGGCTCGACATCGGGCCCCAGCAGGCTCAGCTCGACCAGCTGCTCGACGCGTTCGGTCTCGACCACTGGCGTCGGGTGCAGGCCGACGCCCGGGCCGAGGGTCGTTTGGTGGGCATCGGTCTGTCGTGCGTGGTGGAGGCGGCGGCGCCGACCCAGCTCGGCGTGGCCGGCCGCTTCGGCTCGTTCGAGTCGGCCATGGTGCAGATGGCGCCCGATGGTCGGGTGCGCGTCCAGGTCGGCACCAAGTGCAACGGCCAGGGCCACGAGACGGTGTTCGCACAGGTCGCGGCGTCGGTGCTCGGTGTCGCCGTGACCGATGTTGACGTCAGCGACGGCGACACCGACGCGCTGCCCTACGGCATGGGCACGTGGGGGAGCCGCTCGGCCGTGATGGGCGGCGGCGCCGTGCTGCGGGCGGCCGAGGGTGTGGCGGCGCGCCTTGCGACGATCGCCCGGCACCTGGTCGGCGCCGTGGCCGACGCGCCGGTCGTGATCGCCGACGGCTGGTGCGCGGTCGGCGAGGCCGGCGTGAGCGTGGCCGAGGTGGCGCGGGTCGCCTGGCACGAGCCGCACCGGCTCCCGCCGGGCACTGCACCGGGCCTGGCGGCCCACGAGGTGTACGCGCCGGGCAACTCCTCGGCGGTACCCGACGCCGACGGCCGCATGAACTTCAACGAGACGTACTCCACGTGTGCCACCGCGGTCGTCGTCGAGATCGACCGCGAGACGGCCGTGGTGCGCCTGCTCGACGCGGTGATGGCCCACGACTGCGGCACCGTCATCAACCCCACCGTGCTCGATGGTCAGCTCCAGGGCGGCTTCACCCAGGGTGTGGCCGCCGTGCTCCACGAGCGCATCGTCTACGACGAGCACGGCCAGCCCCGCACCGCGGGCCTGCAGGACTACCTCGTCCCGACCGCGGTCGAGGCGCCGACGTTGCGCGTCGTGCACGGGTGCACGCCGTCGGGCCTGGCCGGTGGGTTCCGCGGCGCCGCCGAGGGGCCGATCATCGCGGCGCCGGCCGTGCTCGTGAGCGCGGTGAACGACGCGCTGGCGCCGCTCGGTCGGGCCGTGGGCTCCACCGACTGCTCGCCCCTCGCCCTGTTCGAGCTGCTGACCGCGGCCAAGGTGGCCTCGTCGGTCGAGTGACGCACGACCGGTGTGCCCCGCTGGCGATCGGGGTACCCCCCGGGCCTAGCGTCAGGCCGCGCGACTGCGCCGCCCTGACCGAAGGAGCCATCGTGACCTACGAGCTGCCCGACCTCGCCTACGACCCGGGTGCGCTGGAACCCCACCTGCGCGGCCACATCGTGGAGCTGCACCACAGCAAGCACCACGCCGCCTACGTGGCCGGGGCCAACACGGCGCTCGACAAGCTGGCCGCGGCGCGCGCCAGCGAGAACTTCGACACCGTCGTCGGCCTGGAGAAGTCGCTGGCGTTCAACCTCGGCGGTCACGTGCTGCACACGATGTACTGGACGAACCTCTCGCCTGACGGCGGCGGCGTGCCCGCGGGCGCACTGGCCGAGGCCATCGGCGAGTCGTTCGGCTCGTTCGCCGCGTTCAAGGCCCACTTCTCACAGGTGACCATCACGGTGCAGGGCAGCGGGTGGGGTCTGCTCACCTGGGAGCCGCTCGGCCGCCGGCTCATCGTGGAGCAGCTCGAGGTGCACCACGAGTCGACCGTGCTCGGTGGCGTCCCGCTGCTGGCCATCGACGCCTGGGAGCATGCGTACTACCTGCAGTACGAGAACAAGCGGGTCGACTACATGAGCGCGATCTGGAACGTCCTCAACTGGAACGACGTGGCCAACCGGTTCGCGGCGGCCACGGCTCGCTGACCATCACTGCGGGCGCCGCCGGTGTCAGGCGAGGTGGCGTTCCAGCGCGGCCCGAACTTTGGCCCGCCCGCGGTGCAGCAGCACGCGCTGGTTGGCTTCGGTCAGCTCGAGCGCGTCGCACACCTCGGCCGCCGTCCAGCCCTCGACGTCGCGCAACCACACGACGCGCTGCTGGTTCGCCGGCAGGGCGGCGACGGCCTGCTCCACCACGGCGCGGGTCTCGGCGTCTTCCAGCCGGCCGCCGGTCGTGTCGAAGGGGGTCGGCGGGTGCGACCAGTGACCGACCCACTGGCCGTCGCTCAGGAACCGGTCGGGGTCGACGGTGGGGCCGGCGTCACCGTCGTCGCCGCCGACCGACGAGAACGGCACGCTGCGGTGCTCACGCCGGCCCCGTGTGCGGGCCTGGTTCACCAGGATCGTGAAGATCCACGTCTTCAGAGATGAGCGACCCTCGAAGGAGGGTAGGCCCTTGATGACGGCGAGCCAGGTGTCCTGGGCGACCTCTTCGGCCACGGCGCGCGAGGGTACGAAGCCCAGCGCGACCCGGACCATGGCGGCGTGGTGGCGCCCGACGACCGTGCGGAACGCACGCTCGTCGCCGTCGTGCAACGCCGCCACGAGGGCCCCGTCGGGGTGAGCTTGCTCCAACATCGGTGTCGTCGTCACCCCCTCCGGTCTCGGCGTCGCGTGGACGGCGACGACGGTAGACCGTCGGCTTGTCAGACGACTATCGGAGTCGGCGGCAGTTTTGCGGGTGTTCACCCTTGACCGGCGCCACGAGCGGGGTCACCACGCCCGGCCCTCGGCCCGGAACGCGCCCACCAGCGCCGCCAGGAGCTCTGGGGGCACGTCGTCGCGGCGCAGCCGGCCGGCGGCGCGGATGGTGAAGCGCATCTGCTCGAGGTAGTCGGCGCAGTACGGGCACTCGTCCAGGTGGTGCTCGATCAGCTGCCGGTCGCGCGCTTTGAGCACCCCTTCCAGGTAGGCGGTGAGGAGCTCGACGACCGCGTTGCAGGGCGGGTCGTCACCGCGATCGTCCATGGTGCGTCGTCTCCCGAACCGCCGTGGCGTTACAGGATTCCTGGCGACGCGGTCAGGACCCTTCATACATGCGCGCCAGGTCGATCAGTTCCACGTCACCGCGCCGCGCCGCGGCATTGACCAGGCCACGATCGAAACCGTTGGCGGCGAACAGCAGGAGGCGGGCTGTCGCGCCGTCGGGGTGTCGCACCGAGACGAGCGCTCGGATGTGGTCGAGTCGGTCGAGGTCTTCGAGGGTCCGCTTGGCATTCGTGTGCTTCGCCTCGCCCAAGGCCAGCACGCGCTGCGTCCCCGTCCTTGCATCTCGGCCGAGGGCGACCACGTCGATCTCGTGCTGGGACCGATGGGTGGCATCGTTCACGACCGCGGGAGCGACCCGTGCGGGTCGGCCACCGACGGTGTGCTCGTCCGCCACCGCGAAGGTGAAGGTCCGGGCCAACTCCTCGAAGTGGGGGCCGAGTACGTGGGTCGAGAAGCGTGGCTGCGCATCGACCCATGCCTCAGCGGTGCGGCGATCCTCGAAGCGGGCAAGGTCCCGACGCGTGACGACGTGATGAAAGCGGACGATCGGGTCCGCGAGTGCGTAGATGGGGCGGCGAGCGCGAAGGGCGTCGTCGGTGCGGACGATGAAACCGGCCTCCTCGAGGGCGCGAAGCGGGTGCTGCACGGCTCGTTGCTCGCGGCCGAGCGCAGCAGCGATCGCTCCTTGGCTGGAGTGGCCGTCGGCCACGGCGGTGACGACCGAGTGGTACAGGGCGCGGTCGGTGAACGTTCGCTCCTCGGTCAGGAGGTAGTCGTCCTCCCGGAAGAGGGCACTCGCCGGGTTGAGGGGTCCGGCCGCCAGCCACCGAGCAACGTCCGCCGCCCGCGCTGGCGGCTCAGCAGGCAGGAGGTCCCGGTAGCCGGGGGTGCCGCCGAGGATGGCGTGCACCGTGAAGGCGGCTCGAGGATCGCCGATCTTCCAGTACTCGGCCGCCCGGCGGTAGTCGAACGGCTTCAGCATGAGGTCGAGCGTTGCTCGGCCCCGAAGGGCCTGGGCACCTGTGAGGAGGTCGGCCATGAGCGACAATGCAGAGCCACAGAGCACGATGCGGACCGATGGGCCGCTGTCTCGCGAGCGGTCGATGGCGCGTTGGAGGACGGATGGAAGCTCTGGTGAGTGGCTGAGCAGGTAGGGAAACTCGTCGAGCACGACGAGGGATGGACCGGTGCTCGGGGACAGGCTCACAACCGCATCGATGGCCTCCTGCCAATCGGCGAAGGCCAGCCGTCCTCCGGGTACCCGGAGGTGAGCGCCGAGCGCCCGGCCGAGACCATCCAGTGCCTGAGCCCGTTCCTCCTCGACCGCCTGGTAGTAGAACCCGTCTGAAGCACGCGCGAGGCGGCGAAGCAGGAATGACTTTCCCTGGCGTCGCCGGCCGCGGACAAGTGCAAGATGGACCCCGGCGCCGGCGCGGGCGCTGAACTCGGTCAGGTCCGTCCATTCGCGATCACGATCGAACAGGTCCTCAGGACGGCGCACGATTGAATACTAAGCCGACTTTGTATTAGTCCGTCTTGTATTCGTGGGGCGGGCCCGGGCCGGGACCGGCAGGTCGGTCCGCCGATCCTTGCGACGCGGTGAGGCGGGCGGCCTGGCTGGTGAGGAACTGCTGTTCGCGCCGGTTGGCCGTGCGCGAGGCGGCGGCGACGAAGTGGGCGATGGCCTCGTCGGTGCGCCCGGTTCGCTCGAGCAGGTGGGCCCGCACCGAGTGCAGGCGGTGGTGGTCGCCGAGCCGCTGGTCGGTGCGGCGCCGTCGTGCGCCGGGTACCCGGTTGTCGGAGCCGGGCGACGGTTCTCGACATCAGTTCGCCGGGTTCCTCGCCGTGTCCGGGAACGTCATCGGGCCGAGGGCGTCGCGCAGGGCGCGGGCCACGGCCAGGCAGGTGCGGTCCTCCATGAACGGCCCCACCACCTGAACCGCGAGGGGGAGACCGTCGGCCGTAGTGCCCACCGGCACCACGGTGGCCGGCAGGTACGCCATGCCGATGAGGACGGTCCACCACAGCAGGTCCAGGTAGGGGCGACCCGCTCCGTCGATGGTGATCGTGCGGTTGCGGAGCCCGCCCTGCTGATCGTGGGGGATGGGCGGCGTGGCGATCACCGGGCACACCAGCACGTCGACGTCGCCGAAGAAGCGGTGCCACTCGGCGCGCATGCGGGTGCGCTCCACGTCGGCGGCCAGCCAGTCGTGATGGGCCAGGGTGTACGACGCGAGGGCCCGACGGGCATCGTCGGACGTGGCCGGGTCGGTGACCGTGGCGCGGAAACGGGCCACGTCGGCGTCGCTCAGCGCCGGCGTGGTCGCGCTCGACACCAGCAGCACACCGAGCTGCACCGCAGCGTCGGCATCGATGGCGGGGCGGGCGGCCCGGTCGACACGGGCCCCCAGCGAGGCCAACACGTCGCCGGCCCGCTCTACGGCGGCGATCGTGTCGAGCGAGGGCGGGCAGGCGTCGCTGTGTGACCACAGCGCCACGCGGTGGCCGTCGATGCGCTCGTGACGCGGCCGGGGCAGCGCGTGGTGCACGGCCACGGCGCGGTCGGGTCGGGGCCGGGCCAGGATGCCCATGAGCAGCTCGAGGTCGGCCACCGACCGGGCGATGGGCCCGTGCACGTTGATGTCGGGCTCGGTGGTGCCGTAGCGGATGCGGTCGATGTAGCCGCCGGAGGGCACGAGGCCGAAGCTCGGCTTGTGGCCGGCCACCCCGCACCACGCCGAGGGGATGCGCACCGACCCACCGATGTCGGTGCCGATCTCGAACGCGGTGAAGCCGAGGGCCACCGCCGCCGCGGCACCACCGGACGAGCCGCCCGGAGCTCGGCTCGTGTCCCACGGGTTGTTGGTGGTGCCGAAGATGTCGTTGTAGGTCTGCACGTCGCCCGACCAGCGGGGCACGTTCGTCTTGGCGAACGGGATCGCTCCCTCGGCCCGCACCGCGGCCACCACGTCGGCGTCCTCGGAGGCCACGTGGTCGCGGAGCTCGGTGGCGCCACCGGTGGATCGCATGCCGGCCACGGCCAGCGCGTCTTTGATGGTCACCGGGATGCCGTGGAGCACACCGTGCGACCGGCCGGCGGCGGTCGCCTCGTCGGCTGCTGCGGCGGCGGCGTGGGCCCGCTCCAGGTCGATCGTGACCACGGCGTTCACCGGCGGGTTCCGCGCCTCGATGCGGGCGACGTAGTGGTCGAGCAGCTCGCGCGACGACAGCTCCCGGCGGCGGATGAGACCACGCAGCTCGGTGAGGGACAGCTCGTGCGGCGCGGGCGTGCTCATCGCCCGATGGTAAGCCGGTTGCTCAGGGCCGGGCGCCGAGATCCATCGCCCGGGCCAGCCGCTCGGGTGGATCGAGCTCGTGGTAGGGCCGTTCGGTCGCTTCGATGTGGGCCACGAACGAGGCGAAGAGCGCGGCGTCGCACAGGGCGACGATCGGTCGTAGTCGCTCGACGGCACCCTGCGGATCGCAGCCGGGCACGTCGGCGCGCCACAACCCGGCCCAGACGTCGACGAGGGCGTCGGCCTCGTCGGCGGACAGGTCGTCCACCAGGCCGAGCACGTCGCGTGCCGGGTGGCTCACGGTGGCCTCGCCCCAGTCGAGCAACGTCAGGTGCTCGTCGTCCCCGCGGGCGTTGCCGGGATGGGCGTCGCCGTGCACGAGCGTGGCCGGCATGCCGCACGCGTCGACCGCGGCGAGGGCGTCGTCGAGCCCGTCGAGCCGCGCCTGCTGCTCGACGGTGCCGACCCAGCCGTCCAGGCTGGTACGGATCCACGCAGCCAGATGGGCACCGCGGCGGTCGGGCACGCCCCGGGCCACGAGCTGATCGGCCGCCTCGACGCCGGCGCGCTGGATGCGGTGGGCGGCCGCGAGGATCCGCGCCCGGGTCGCCAGGTCGGTGCCGTAGAGGTCGGTGCCGGGCGCCTCGGTCATGAGCAGGCGTCCGTCGTCGCCGGTGGCGACCACGACCGGCGCGAGGTCGGGCGCGACCTCACCCAACCACGCCAGCGTGCCGATCTCGCCGCGCAGGAACACCGGGAGCTGCTTCAGCCACCACGCCTTCGTCCCGTCGTCCACCCGCCACAGGGCCGAGAGGTTCCACGTGCGCTGCGCGGCGACCGTGAGCGCCGCGCCACCGCCGAGCGCGTCACGGCACCACGCCATGCTCGCCGCCGGACCGCCGACCATGGCGTACGGGGCGCGGTGGGGGTCATCGGACGTCGCCCTCGCCGCCAACCCGGCGTCGACCGGACCGAGCCGCGCCGCGACCGGTGCATCGACCTGGGCGAGGTAGGTGACCGCGCCGCCGGGTGGGCGGGGCCGCTCGGCTCGCAACAGGCGCAGCACGGCGACGTCCGTGCCGAGAAGGGCACGTGCGGCCGGCACGAGGTCGCTCATCTCCTGCCAGTAGGGCAGCGTCGTCGTGAACGGGGGCGCCGTGCCCAGCACCGTGCCGTCGTCGTCGACGAGCACGAGGGTGACGTGGCGGGACATCCGCCCACGGTACGCCCGGGGCCACCCGCGGACGGCCCGTAGTGTCGACACCATGCACGAGACCGAGTCCGACCTCGAGCGGCTCCAAGCTTTGCTCGACGCGAGCTACGCCGGCGCCGGTGAGCACCTGCTGGCCATCCACACGCCCGAGCGCAGGCTGACGGCAGCGGCGCTGACCGCCGAACTGACCGACATGCGCCTGCTGGTACTGGCCACCACGACCGCGTCCGGTCGACCCGTCACCGGTGCGGTCGACGGGTTCTTCCACCGCGGGGCGTTCTGGTTCGGCTCGTCGCCCACCTCGGCCCGCTTCACCCACCTCGCGGCGCGGCCGGCGGTGAGTGCCACGCACCTGCCCGGTGAGCACCTGGCGGTGACGGTCCACGGCCGCGCCGTGCCGATCGACGTGCACGCCGCCGAGTTCGCCGACTTCCGGCGGACGCTGCTCGGCTACTACATCCCGCGCTACGGCGCCGAGTGGGAGAGCTTCCTCGATGCCGGCGTCGCCTACGCCCGCATCGACGCCGACCGCATGTTCACGTTCTCGATGCCGGAGGGCTGACGCCCGCCGCCGCGGCCGGCTGCTCGTGCAGTGGGAGCACGGCGCCGTTGACGAGCCGGATGCCCTCGGCGGTGCGGCACTCGACGAGGCCACCACCGAACTGCTCGCGGTACAGGGTCGCGTACAGGCCGCCGGCGGCGAGCAACTCGTCGTGCGTGCCGGCTTCCACGACCTTGCCGCCGTCGATCCCGTAGATGACGTCAGCGGCCTGGATGGTGGAGAGTCGGTGGGCGATGGCGATGGTCGTGCGCCCGGCCATGAGCCGTGTGAGCGCTTCCTGCACGAGCCGTTCGCTGGTGGTGTCGAGGGCCGAGGTCGCTTCGTCGAGGATGAGCACCCGGGGGTCGTGCAGGATGGCGCGGGCGATGGCGAGTCGCTGCTTCTCGCCGCCCGACAGCCGGTAGCCGCGCTCGCCGACCACGGTGGTGTAGGCGTCGGGGAACTCGCTGATGCGCTCGTGGATGGCGGCCATGCGGCACGCCGCCTCGAGCTCGGCGTCGGTGGCGTCGGGCCGGGCGTAGCGCAGGTTCTCGGCGATCGTGGCGTGGAACAGGTAGCTCTCCTGCGTCACGAACCCCACCGACTCGCTGATCGCACTGTGGGCCAGGTCGCGCAGGTCGATGCCGTCGAGCAGCACCGCGCCGGACTCAGGGTCGTAGAGCCGGGCCACGAGGTACCCGATGGTGGTCTTGCCTGCGCCCGAGGGGCCCACGAGGGCGGCGAGCTGGCCGGGGGCGACCGTGAGCGAGATGCCGTCCAGGTTCCAGTGCCCGCCCTCGGGCTCGTAGCGGAAGCGCACGTCGCGCAGCTCGACGCGTCCGGCGATGGCGGCCTTGGTCGGGTGCTGGGCGCCGGGCGCATCCACGATGCTCGGCTCGATGTCGAGGTACTCGAAGATGCGGTCGAAGTACGCCAGCGACGATCGTAGCTCGACGGCCACCTGGAGCAGTTGGCTGATGGGAAAGTAGAGCCGCGTCTGCAGCGTGGTGAAGGCCACGATGGTGCCGGCGGTGACGTTGCCGCTGTCGCGCATCAGGTAGGCGGCGACCAGGTAGATCATGGCGGGCGAGGCGCCGAGGAACACCTGGATGCCGTAGAAGAACGCGTTGGAGATGACCTGCTGGCGCACCTGCAGGTCGGCCATCAGCCGGTTGTCCTCGTCGAAGCGCAGTCGCTGGTCGCGGTGACGGTGGTACACCTTCGACAGCAGCACGCCCGAGACCGACAGCGCCTCTTCGGTCACCACGGTCAGCTCGGCCATGCGCTCCTGCGTGCGGGCGGTGACCTTGCGCCGGCGTTCACCGACCCACCGGCTGAGCGCGAAGAAGAACGGCACCGTCACCACGGCGATGGCGGTGAGCTGCCACGACAGCGCCACCATGGCGACCAGCGCCGAGAGGAAGGTGACGACGTTGTACAGGACGGAGCTGAGGGTCGAGGTCAGCACGCCCTGCACGCCGCCGACGTCGTTGGTGAGCCGGCTCTGGATCTCGCCGGTGCGGGTGCCGGTGAAGAAGGCCAGGGGCAGCCGCTGCAGATGGTCGAACAGCTTCACCCGCAGCTGGCGCAGCACCTGCTGGCCGACGACGTTGGTGAGCCACGTCTGGGCCAGGCCCAGGAGCGCGCCGGTCACGGCGAAGCCCACCATCAACATGGCGAGGAACCACACCCGGCCGAGCCGTGGGCCGCCCGGCGCGAACAGGCCGGTGTCGAACACGCGCTTGATGAGCAGCGGGTTCACGACGCCCACCGCGGCACCGGCCAGCACCAGCACCATGGTGAGGGCGACGGTGCGCCGATGCGGTGCGAACAGCGGCACGATGCGCCGCCACGTGCCGGGTCCGGCGCTCGTTCGGGCCATGGCCGCCGATGCTACGGCCGCCTCCGCTCGGATGCGTCACCGTGCGGCGAACGGCGGCGGCCACTGAGCGCACGGCGCGTGTGGCCGCCCGCACTACGGTGCCGAACGGCTGGAACGCTCCCGGCGCGGTGCGGATCATGCTGCCCCACGGCGAGACGCTCACCACCGACGACGCCGACGTGCACGCGGCGCTGTCGGCTGCGTTCGGTCGTCCCGTCACCATCTGGTTGCACCGGCCGGCGAGCGACCTCGACCACTACCGAAGCGGCACGCCATGACCGAGCTGCGGGCCGTCTTCGCCCGCGAGGACGAGCCACGGCCCGACTTCTCGGTGTTCCCGCCCGAGCTGGGCGAGTTCTCCTCGCCGCCCGGTCAGTACTACGACTGCTGGCCGCTCATGATGATGAGCTCCGCGGCGCTCGCCGCGTACTGGTTCAGCTCGTAGCCGAACCGCGGGAACGACTCCGTGAACGACCCGCGCCCCAGCACGACCTCCGGCGACGACACGGTGAGGTCGACGCGGTGGTGCTCGCCGACGCCGATGAAATCGACGCCGACCTGATCGGCCAGCACGGCCTCGTCGACGAGGTCGCGGATGACCCGGGCTTCGTGCAGGGGGCGACCGTCGGCGCCCACCGTGACGTCGCCGGAGGTGTCCAGACCCAGTTCCAGTTGCCTCGCCATCGACCGTTCCTCCGCTGCCGGCGCGCATGCTTGCGCGCGCAAGCATGTAACCGCCAACCCCGACTCCGCCATTCCCGTCCGGCGGACCGTCAGTCGCCTGCTTCGACCCACCGGGGCTTGCGGCGCTCGCCGAAGGCCGTCATGCCCTCCTGGCCCTCCTCCGACCGGAACAGGGCCGAGGAGAACTCGCCTGCCCAGGCGAACGCGTCGTCACGCGCCATGAGCGGCACGCGCCACAGCAGCTCCTTGCACTTGCCCAGGGCGATGGGGCCCCCGAGCAGCACCTTGCCCACCAGTTCGTCCACCGCGGCGTCGAGCTGGTCGTCGGGCACCGACCGGTTGATGAGCCCGACCTCGGCGGCGCGGGCCGACCCGATGCGCTCGCCGGTCAGGAACAGCTCGGCCGAGTCGGCCGGGCGCATCTTGGGCAGGCACACCACCGAGATGATCGCCGGCGCTACGCCGATGCGGACCTCGGTGAAGCCCATGGTGGCCGAGGCCGCCGCGATGGAGATGTCGCACGACGCGGCCAGGCCCAGACCGCCGGCGAGGGCGTGGCCGTTGATGCGGCCGATCACGGGCTTGGGCGACTCCATGATGCGGGTGATCAGCTCGGGCAGGCCCGGAGCGGGCGGCGCATCGGCCGGCAGCGGCCGGCGCTGCTCCTTCAGGTCGGCACCTGCGCAGAACGTGTTGCCCGTGCCGGTGAGCACGACCACGCGGCTCGACGGGTCGCTGAGCGCCTCGTCGAAGTGGCTGGTGAGGCTGAAGACGAGCTCACGGGAGAGCGCGTTGCGGTTGTCGGGCCGGTTGAGCGTGATGCGGGCCACGCCTCCGGAGATCGCGAGCGTCGTTGCGGTGTCCACGGCGCGCAGGCTAACCCTGGGATCTCCGGGCGGCGACCACCCCGCGGTCGCCGGCCAGATCGACGGAGAGGTCCTCGAGCGCTCGGCTGAACCGCTCGGCGAGTGAGGTGCGCGAACGGTCGGTGACCCACTGGGCGTAGGCCGCCTGGTACAGCGCCAGGCCGACGCCGGCGAGGCAGACGGCGCGGGTTCGCGGGACTCGTCGCTGGACGAGGTGGTCGACGAGCGCCTCGGCGATGGCCTGCTGCTTCAGGAGGTCGCGCTCGCGCAGTGCGGGCACGCTGGAGATCACGGCGGCCCGCCGGCGGTGAAGAACCCGGTCCTTGTCGCAGGCCGTGCTCAGGGCCGCGACCGCCGCGGTGAGGAGCTCGGCGGGCGTGGCGTCGGAACGGGCTCCGTGCAGGCCGTCGGTGATGACTCTCACGATGTCTTCTGCGGGGAGGAAGAGCACGTCCTCCTTGGTCGGGAAGTGGCGGAAGAAGGTGCGCTCGGACACCCCGGCGGCCGCGGCGATCTCGCCGACGGTGACGTTCTGGAAGCCACGGCTCGCGAACAGCTCCATCGCCGAGTCCGCCAACCGTGATGGTGCGCCTGGAGCCCAACGTGCCACGTTGGTCACCCTACTTGATGACAGTAGCTGACATCACTGGCCTGTGGTCATGGCAGAAACTGACATCACTTCGATCGTGCTGGTGACGGGGCCGACGCGGGGCCTCGGTCGTGACGTCGTGCTCGCGCTGGCCCGTCGACGGGCAGGCGTGCTGCTGGCCGGGCGTTCACCCGAGAAGCTCGAGGAGGTCGCGGCCGGGGCGCGGGCGGCCGGGGCGCCATGGGTCGCGACGGTGGTCGTGGACTTCGCCTCGTTCGCGTCGATACGCACAGCGTCGGCCCGCATCAGCCAGATCGTCGACGGTGTGCGTTCCATCGACGCCGTCGTCGCCAACGCCGGTGTCCAGATGAGCGATCGCTGCCACACCACCGAGGACGGGATCGAGGTCACCTTTGGCGTGAACGTCGTGGCCAACCAGCTCTTGTTGACCCTCCTGGACCGGGTGCTCTCGCCTGATGCGCACGTCGTGCTGGTCGGCAGCGGCACCCACTTCGGCTCGTTCGGCACCCGCCTGCTCGTGGCCACGCCGAAGTGGGAGGAACCGCAACGCTTGGCTTCGGCCGGCCGGCCCGGTGACGCCAGCGCCCGGGCCGGCCAGCGTGCCTACTCGACCTCGAAGCTGGCGGTGAACCACCTCGTGCACGAGCTGAATCGACGCTGGCCGGCACCGCGTCGGGCCAACGTGTACGACCCCGGGCTGATGCCGGGGACGGGCCTGGCCCGCGACCTTCCCCCGTTCAAGCAGTGGGCGTGGCGCCGGGTGATGCCGATGCTGCGCGTGCTGCCCGGTGTCACCACCCCCGCAGCCAGCGCCGAACATCTCGCCCTGCTCGCGCTCGGCGAGGAACACCCCGCAGTGCGCAACGGGTACGTCGTGATCGGCACGGTGAAGGCGCCGAGTGCCGAGTCGGACGACCCTCACCGCGAGGGCGCGCTCTGGGCCTACGGCGAAGGCGTCACCGGTTCCGCCGCGCCGGCGAGGTGAGCGGCGCGCAGCTCACGCTTGAGCAGCTTGCCGGTGGCGTTGTGGGGCAGTTCGTCGGCGAACACCACCGACTTCGGCACCTTGTAGGCGGCCAGGTTGGCCCGGCAGTGGCGCAGGATGGTCTCGGCCTCCACCGCGGCGCCCGCGGTCGGCACGACGACCGCGCGGCCGACCTCGCCCCAGCGATCGTCGGGCACGCCGATCACGGCGACCTCACCGATGCCGTCCAAGCGGTAGATCACGTTCTCGACTTCGGCCGGGTACACGTTCTCGCCGCCGGAGATGTACATGTCCTTCCAGCGGTCGAGGATGTAGAGGGCTCCGTCGGCGTCCTCGCGCACGGCGTCGCCCGTGTGGAACCAGCCGTCGGTGAAGCTGGCGGCGTCCGCGTCGGGCCGGTTCCAGTAGCCGGGGCTGATGTTGGGGGCCCGCACCCACAGCTCGCCCGTCTCGCCGACGGCCACGTCGTCGCCCATCTCGTCGACGATGCGGTGCTCCAGGTGCAGCAGCGGCGTGCCGGCCGAGCCGACCTTGCGCGCCGCGTCGTCGCGCGACTGGGCCGAGATGGTGGCGGCGCTCTCGGTCATGCCGTAGCCCTGCTGCAACGTGACCCCCTTGGCCGCCCACGTGTCGAGCAGCGCGGTGGGCGTGGGGCTGCCGCCGATGCCGGCGGTCACGATCGTGGGGAACGTGGCCGTGGCGAAGCTCGGGTGCTGGCTCATGAACAGGTAGTTGGTGGGCACGGCAAGGAAGTGGGTGATGCCCACGTGGGGGTGGCCGAGCAGTTCGAGCGTCTGGCCCGGGTCGAACGACCGCATGATGTAGCTGGTGCCGCCATAGTGGAACGCCGGGTTGGCGAAGGCGTTGATGCCGCCGATGTGGAACAGGGGCAGCACCGACAGGTTCACCATGCCGGTGCGGAACGCGAACGGACCGGTGGCACTGAGGATGTTCCAGATCATCCCGCCGTGGGTGATCATGGCCCCCTTCGGGTGCCCGGTGGTGCCCGACGTGTACATCACGCACGCCAGCGTGTCGTGGGTGTTGCGGTGTCGGGCCACGGTGCCCGACGGTGACGCGGCGAGCAGTTCCTCGTACTCGACCGCACCAGGCACGGCGCCGTCCCAGCTGACACGGTGGGCGATCGCGGCCGAAGTGGCCACGTGGGCGGCGGCGTCGGCCAGGCCCGCCTCGTGGAACAGGATCGAGGGTCGGCAGTCGCCGGCGATGAACTCGAGCTCGGGCACGGCCAGGCGGAAGTTCAGCGGCACGTAGGCGGCGCCGAGGCGCCAGCAGGCGAACTGCACCTCGAACACGTTCGAGTTGTTCTGGGTGTAGATGGCCACGCGGTCGCCGGCGGTCACGCCGTACGTGTCGGCCAGCGCGGCGGTGAGGCGGTCGACGCGCTCGTGGAGCTCGGCGTAGGTGAAGCGCCGGCCGGTGCCCAGGTCGACCACGGCGAGGGTGTCGCCGTGGCTGCGGGCGTGGTGCGCGATCCAGTCCGGACTGTGCGGCACTGCGGTCATCGTC
Organism: Actinomycetes bacterium; assembly: GCA_031359995.1. Lineage (GTDB taxonomy): Bacteria > Actinomycetota > Acidimicrobiia > Acidimicrobiales > Ilumatobacteraceae > JANMAT01. The sequence goes on along the minus strand of JANMAT010000126.1, from coordinate 1,639 downwards.
GGTCCCCCCGAGACATCGGCGTGGACGCGACCCTAACGAACGGGCGGGCCCGGGCGGCGCCCGATCCGGTGGCGCTCAGGCCCGGGGCGAGAGGACGGTCGACGCGGTCGTCGTGGTCGTGGTCGCCGGCGGCGCGGTCGCCACGGTCGTGGTCGCCGGCGGCGCGGTCGCCACGGTCGTGGTCGCCGGCGGCGCGGTCGTCACCGGGCTCGTGGTGGTGGTGACGGAGGTCGTCGTCGGCCCGGTCGTTGGCGTCGTCGTTGCTTCGGGCGACGTCGTGCTGGTGGGCAGCGGCGGCTCGTCGGGCACCGACGGTTCGGTGGAGCTGGTCGTGGTCGTGGTCGTGGTCGTGGTCGGGGGCAGGATGACCAGCGATCCGTGCACCGAGCCGGCATCCTGGCCCAAGCCGTCGGGCGGGTCGTTCCACAGGGCGTAGTTCACCGAGGCGTCCTCGGGCGCCATGGCCGACCAGGTGCGGATGTCGCGCACCGAGCTCTCGGCCTGGTCGAAGGCCGAGAAGCGCCACGTGCCGCGGTAGATGTTGCGATGGAACTCGTTGTTCTGCTCGAACAGGATCTTCCGCTGGACCATCTCGGCCGGGTACGAGGGGAACACGCCCCACTGGCTGAAGACGGCGTTGCGGCCGCAGTGGTTGTCGATCTCCGAGCAACCCCGCCCGACCGCGTCGCGGTCGATCGAGAACAGGTTGTTGTGGACGTCGACGTTCTGGGTCTTCCAGCGGCACTGGTCGAGGGCGACACCGGTGAGGACCGGGTCGGTGCAGGCGGCCTTGTTGGCGCCGCCGGGCACGAACGAGCCGTGGTAGAGGGTGCAGTAGCCGCTGGAGGTGTTGGCCACCGATGAGCAGTAGCGGTCCGACGACTCCCACAGGATCACGCCGTTCCAGTTGTCCTCGAAGGTGTTGCCGGCGATCTCGAGGGTGTCCTGGTCCTCGTTCACCTGTGTCCAGTTCTCGCCCTGGGCACGGGCCGCGGCCTCGGCGGCGGCGTCGCCGCCGGACTCGGAGATGTAGATGGCGCCGTCGGGGAAGTGGTCGCCCGGCGACTCGGCCAGGCGGCGCACGCCCTGACCGATGGCGTTGCGGCGGAACGTGTTGCCGATGATGCGCGCGTTGTAGGAGATCTCGTACATGATGCCGGCGGCGTCGTTGTCCTCGATCACGTTGCCCTGGAAGAGGAAGTCCGTGTCGTTGGTGTCGGCCCACAGGCCGACCGAGTTGTTGTGGTGCACCCAGTTGTCGGTGATGCGGGCGCCGCGCACGTCCCAGAACTTGCCGCCGCCGCTGCACCCGCACCCGGGCTGGGTGATGGCGAGCTGGTCGGTGTCGTTGGCGGAGATCTCACTGTGGCTGATGACCAGGTCGGTCACCGTGGTCGAGGTGGTGCAGCCATCGTTGCCGTAGCCGCGGCAGCGGTAGGTGTTGAAGCCGTACTGGCCGTTGCGGGTGAGGCAGGAGTTCATGATGGTGTTGCGCGCGCCCATCATCACGGCGCCGCCGTGGTTGTCCTGCACGGTCATGCGGTCGAGCGTCCAGCCGTCGCCGGCGTCGGCGTTCACGACGACCTGGTCGTTGGGCGACACGAAGTGCTGGACGATCAGCGACTGCAGCGTCACGTCG
>JANMAT010000093.1:0-29478 GCA_031359995.1 Actinomycetes bacterium | reverse complement strand
GCCACCGAAGTCGACCACTTTGATCTCGGCCGGGCCGATCCTTCCCGGAGCGGGACGTCACCAGGCCCGGCGCCGCACCTCGTACAGGGCGATGGCGGTGGCGACCGCCACGTTCAGGCTGCCGACCTTGCCGAGCTGCGGGAGGAACACCACCGCGTCACAGGCCTCCAGCGCGGCCTTGCCCACGCCGTGGTCCTCGTGGCCGATGACGAGGCACACGTCGCCGGTGACCGCCAGTTCGTGCAGGGGCACTGCGCCGTCGGCCAGCTCCAGCGCGACCACGCGGTAGCCCGCGGCGCGGGCCTGGTCGATGGCGGCGAGCGTGGTCTCCACCACGGTGTGGTCGAGGTAGCGGTCGGTGCCGAGCGCGGTGCGCTGCACGCCGTTGCCCTCGAAGCCGGGCGTGGGACCGGCCAGCCACACGTGGTCGACGCGATACGCCGCCGCGCTGCGCACGATGGAGCCGACGTTGGCGGGCGTACCGAGGCCGTCGAGCACGAGGGCCACCCGGCCCGTCGTGCGCTGGCGCCAGGCACGGTGGAGCCGCTTCAGACCGGTGCCGTCGAGCTGCCGGTGCCCGGTCACGCCGCCGCTCCGACCTCGAGCAGGCGGTAGCCTTGGCGTGATCCGAGGCGGCGCACCGGGTGCCCCCGCTCGGCCAGCCACGTGGTCAACGAGTCGGCGCCCAGGTGCTTCTGCACCACCAGCACGGCGTGGCCGGTGGGCGCGAGCCGGCCCAGCCAGCGCGCCAGCAGGTCGTGCAACGCCGCTTTGCCGATGCGGACGGGCGGGTTCGACCAGATCGCCTCGAACCGGACATCGGCCGGTACGTCGTCCGCGTCGACCGCCCGCACGTTCGGTGCACCGTTGGCGATGGCGTTGTCGGCGCACAAGGCGCGGGCCCGCTCGTTCGGGTCGATCGCCCACACGGTCGCGTCGGGGGCGCGTCGGCCCAACACGCAGGCTATGGGCCCGTAGCCGCACCCGAGGTCGAGCAGGTCACCGGTCAGCGGCGGCGAGGGCGCCTCCTGCAGCAGGTAGTGGGTGCCGGCGTCGACGGCGCCGCGGGAGAACACGCCGCGGTCGGTGGCCAGGGTGAGGTGCACATCGGCGAGAGCCAGCGTCACCGACGACCGTTTCGACGCGACCAGTGGCGAACGACCGAAGTAGTGCGCCTCGCTGCCTTCGGCGTCGGTGGTCATGACCGATAGCCTCACAGACGTGGCCCACCAGATCCGCATCTTCGGCGACCCTGTGCTCAAGACCGAGGCCGCGCCCATCACCGACATCGACGGCAAGCTCGTGCAGCTCGCCGACGAGATGCTGCAGGTCATGTACGACGCCCCCGGTCTCGGGCTGGCAGCGCCGCAGGTCGGCATCCAGAAGCAGCTCTTCGTCTACGACGTCGGCGACGGCCCCCACACGCTCGTCAACCCCGTCATCAGCGAGTCGAGCGGCGAGTGGGTCTACGAGGAGGGCTGCCTGTCGATCCCGGGCCTCTACGTCGAGATCGTGCGCCCCAAGCTCGTGCTCCTGACCGGGCGCGACCTCGACGGCAACGAGGTCGAGATCGAGGCCGACGAGCTCACCGCCCGCCTCTTCCAGCACGAGCTCGATCATCTGCACGGCACCCTCATGTTCCAGCGCATGACGCCCGAGCAGCGCCGGGCGGCCATGGCCGAGTGGCGCACCATGCAGGACGACGCCGCCGAGGCTCCCCGCGTCAAGCCGGAGCGTCGCAAGATCCGTCTCACCTGATGACCGACGCCGTCGTGCCGCTGGCACCCGTGCCGCCCGGTTCGTGCCGACGGCTCGTCTACCTGGGCACCCCCGACGTGGCCGTCGAGCCGTTGCGCGCCCTGGTGACGGCCGGCTTCGAGGTGGCCCTGGTGGTGACCCGCGTCGACAAGCGCCGGGGCCGGGGGAGCGACCTCGCACCGTCGCCGGTGAAGGCGGCCGCGCTCGAGTTGGGCCTCCCCGTGAGCCACGCGGTCGATGACGTGGTCGACGTGGGCGCCGACCTCGGCGTCGTGGTCGCCTACGGGCAGCTCATCACGCGGCCCGTGCTGGAACGGCTGGCGTTCGTGAACCTGCACTTCTCGCTGCTGCCACGGTGGCGGGGTGCGGCCCCGGTGGAGCGGGCCCTGCTCGCCGGCGACGACCGCACCGGGGTGTGCCTCATGCTGCTGGAGGAGGGTCTCGACACCGGCCCGGTGTTCGCCCGGGTCGAGATGCCGGTGCCGATGCGCGCCACGCTGGCGAGCCTGCGGGGCACCCTGATCGACGAGGGCAGCGCCCTGCTGGTCGACCAGCTCCGGGCCGGGCTGGGCCCGCCGACGCCTCAGCAGGGCGAGGCCACCTACGCGGCGAAGATCGACCCGGCCGAGCTGCTCCTCGACTGGGGACGGAGCTCGATCGACCTCGACCGTCGAGTGCGCCTGGGCGGGGCCCACACGACGTTTCGCGGCAGGCGTCTGAAGGTGCTGGAGGCCGAGCCGGTCGACGTGGCCATCGGCGCGCCGGGCACGCTCGAAGGCCTCGTCGTGGCGGCGGCCAGTGGCGGCCTCGCCCTGGTCACCGTGCAACCCGAGGGCAAGGCGCCCCAGCCGGCCACGGCATGGCGCAACGGGGCCCGCCCCCAACCCGGTGAGACGCTCGGTGGCTGACGCCGGCCGCCGTCGCACGGGCGGCCCCTCCCGACCGGCGCGCCCGGCGGCCCGACCGGCCGACGATGCGGCCCGACCGGCCCGCTCCACCGGTCGCACCGCGCGCTCCGGCGCGTACGACGCATTGCTGCGCATCGACCACGACGGCGCCTACGCCAACCTGCTCGTGCCCCAGATCGTGGGCGAGCTGCCCGAGCGCGAGCGCCCGCTGGCCACCGAGCTGGCCTACGGCACCACCCGCATGCGCCGCGCCCTCGACTACGCGGTCGACCGCTTCCTGATGCGCCCGCCGCCGCCCGAGCTGCGCACCCTGCTGCGCCTGGGCGCCTACCAGGTGCTGTTCACGGCCATCCCTCCGCACGCCGCCGTGTCGGAGACCGTGGCGCTGGCGCCGCCGCGGTTGCGCGGCGTCACCAACGCGGTGCTGCGCCGGGTGGTCACGGGCGGCGAGCCCGTGTGGCCCGACGACGCGACGCGCCTCAGCTACCCCGACTGGCTCGTGCAGCGCTTCGTGGCCGAGCTCGGCCACGACGACGCCCTGGCCGCGTTGGCCCGCATGAACGAGCCGCCACCGGTCACCGTCCGCGCCGACGGCTACGTGCAGGATCGCTCCTCGACCTGGGTGGCCGAGCTGGTCGAGGCCCGCTCGGGCCAGCGGGTGATCGACCTGTGCGCCGCGCCCGGCGGCAAAGCCACCGCCATCGCCGACGGCACCGGCGCGTTCGTGGTGGCGGCCGACCGTCAACGCCACCGCGCCGTGCTGGTGGGCCACAACGTGCGCCGCCTCGGTCTCGACGCGGTCGCCCCGCTGGTGGCCGACGCCACCCGGCCACCGTTCCGGCCGGGCAGTGCCGACCACGTGCTCCTCGACGCCCCGTGCTCGGGCCTGGGGGCGCTGCGGCGACGCCCCGATGCCCGCTGGCGCATCACCGCCGGCGACATCACCGAGCTGGCCGCGCTGCAGCGCCGGATGCTGGCCGCGGCGTGGACCCTGGTGCGCCCCGGCGGCACCCTCACCTACAGCGTGTGCACCATGACCGCGGCCGAGTCGACCGATCTGGACGACCCACGTTGGGTGGCGGCGTCGCGGCCGGGGGCACCGTGGCGGACCGTCGGGCGGGCGGCCCGCCTGCTGCCCCAGGACGCCGACACCGACGGCATGACCGTGCTCGGCTGGGTGCGCACCGACGCCACGGATGGTTGAATCGGCCCCATGGCCGACGACGAGGTGCCCCTGCGGGCCAAGGTGCTCACGGTGTCCGACGGCGTGGTGCACGGCACCCGCGAGGATCGCTCTGGCCACGCGCTGGCCGAGCGGCTCGCCGCGGCGGGCTACGACGTCATCGACCGCCGGGTGGTGGCCGACGGTATCGACACGGTGGCCGACGCCCTGCGCGAGTTGAGCGAGGGCTTCACGGGCATCGTCGTGTCCACCGGCGGTACGGGGTTCACGCCCCGCGACCTCACGCCTGAGGGCACGAAGGTGGTGCTCGAGCGTGAGGCGCCCGGCCTGGCCGAGGCCATGCGTCTGGTGAGCCCGCTCGGCCGGTTGTCGCGCGGTCTCGCCGGCATCCGGGGCGGCGCCATCATCCTGAACACGCCGGGGTCGCCCAAGGGTTGCGTCGAGCAGCTCGACGCCGTCCTCGACATCCTGCCCCACGCCCTGCGCCTGCTCGGGGGCGGCCCCACCGAGCACTGAGCCGGGTGCGCCGCGCCGGCCGCCTGGGAGGTGGGCCCCGTCGCTTCCTAGACTCCGGCCCCGTGCTGAAGCTCGTGCTCCCCAAGGGATCGCTGGAGAAGGCGACCCTCGAGCTGTTCGAGGCCGCTGATCTGCCGGTGCGCCGTTCGTCCTCGGTCGACTACAAGGCCACCATCGACGACCCCCGGGTCATCGACGTGCGGATCCTGCGCCCCCAGGAGATCCCCTCGTACGTGGAGGAGGGGCTGTTCGACGTGGGCATCACCGGGCGCGACTGGGTGGAGGAGACCAGCAGCGACGTGGTGAGCCTGGGCGAGCTGAAGTACTCGAAGGCGACGTCGCTGCCCATCAAGGTGGTCGTGGCCGTGGCCGGCGACTCGCCCGTCCAGCAGGTGTCCGATCTGCCCCAGGGCTTGCGGGTGTCGACCGAGTACCCCGAGCTCACCAAGCGCTTCTTCGCCGAGCGGGGCATCGAGGCCCGCATCAAGCTGAGCTACGGCGCCAGCGAGGCCAAGATCCCCGACATCGCCGACTGCATCGTGGACATCACCGAGACGGGCCGGGCGCTGCGGGCCGCCGGACTGCGCATCATCGACGAGATCATGACCAGCTACACCGAGGTCGTGGCCAACAAGGCGGCGTGCGCCGATCCGGCCAAGCGCCACGCCATGAACCAGCTGATGACACTGCTGAACGGCACGCTCGAGGCCCGCGGCAAGGTGCTGCTGAAGCTCAACGTGGGCCAGGATGACTACGAGGGCGTGCTGGCCAAGCTTCCGTCGCTGCGATCGCCGACGGTCTCGAAGCTGGCCGACGGCGGCTACGCGGTCGAGACGGTGGTCGAGAAACGCAGCATCAACGTGCTCATCCCGGCGCTCAAGGAAGCGGGCGCCTCGGGCATCCTCGAGCTGCCCATCGCCAAGATCGTCCACTGAGGCCCGATCGTGATCGGCACCGTCACGTCCTTCGACGAGCACGTGGGCCTGGGCGCCGTCACCACGGCCGAGGGCGTCGAGCACCTGTTCCACTGCGCCGAGATCGCCGATGGCTCCCGCATCATCTCGGTCGGTGCTGCCGTCACCTTCGAGCTGCTGCCCAAGCTCGGTCGCTACGAGGCCAGCCAGGTGCGCCCGGCGTGAGCGGGGTGACCCGGCGGGGCGGTCAGGTGCGGGCGACCGTGGCCTTCACCTGCACGAAGGCGAGGCGGATCTGGCTCAGCGCGTCGGCGAGCACCGGCTCGTGGGCCCCCAGGCGGCCCTGCAGGCCCTCGACCACGGCGCCCATGGCGTCGATGGCCAGCGCGGCCTCGGCCAGGTGGTCGGGGCCGGCGCCCAGGTGGATGGCGGCCAGTTCGAACAGGCCCATGGCGTGGTTGGTGATGACCTGCCCGGCGGGCACCTCGGCGATGCGGCGCCGGGTCTCGGCCAGCTCGTCCATGACCTCGCGGGCCCGCGCTTCGCGCTCCTCGTCGTCGATGCCGTCGAGATCCTGGTCGCCGTCGTGCTCGTCGATCCGCTCGTCACCCACGGCCTCCGACCAGGCGTCCTCGGAGCGAGAGTGTGCGTCAGGGCTCATGTGGGGTAACGTAGTGCCCCACAACCGACAAAGCGGGGCTCTACCGTGCGTGCACGGACGCTGGAACCCCCACCCGGCCATCGGGAGATGCGCTCCGGGTCCACTCCACGAGCGGTCCGCGGACCAGCCTTTCCGAGGCTGTCTCCCCGGTCCGGGCGCCCGCCTTCGTCGGCACACGTACCGGATCCTGGGAGGAGATAGCCCATTGCGCAGGAGTGATCGGCCATAGCACCGCCGGCCAACAACACGAACGAGCCTCGGATCAATGATCGGATCCGTTCCCGCGAGGTGCGAGTCGTCGCAGCGGACGGTTCACAGGTAGGGATCAAGACGTTGCCCGACGCCCTCCAGCTCGCCCGCGAGCTGGAGCTCGACCTGGTCGAGGTGGCCCCACTGGCGAATCCACCTGTCTGCCGAATCATGGATTACGGCAAGTACAAGTACGAGGAAGCCCAGAAGGCGAAGGAATCCCGCCGTAAGTCGTCGGCCATCTCCATCAAGGAGATGAAGTACCGACCGAAGATCGGTCAGGGGGACTTCGACACCAAGACACGCAAGGTTGCCGAGTTCCTCGGCGAAGGCCACAAGGTGAAGATCACGATCATGTTCCGTGGTCGGGAGATGCAACATCCCGAGCTCGGCAAGAAGATCCTCGATCACGTGGCTGACGAGGTCGTCAGCGTTGGCAAGGTGGAAGCGGCCCCGAAGGTCGATGGCAGGAACATGATCATGGTCCTGGCCCCCGATCGGAAGGCTGCCCCGCCGAAGGCGACCAAGCCTGCCCCGGCCCCCGAAGCCGCCGGTCCCACGAACGCTCCTGCCGCACCGGCTGTCGCCGAAGCACCGCAGTGATCCCCCGAGTCGGAGAAACCCACCCATGCCCAAGATGAAGACGTCGAAGACCGCAGCGAAGCGGTTCCGGAAGACCGGGACCGGCAAGCTGCGGCGCTTGAAGCAGAACCGCCAGCACCTGTTCGAGAAGAAGCCGTCCACCCAGACCCGGCGTCTCGCCGGCATGGCCGACGTGCACCCGGGCGACGCCCGCAAGATCAAGCGCCTGCTGGCTGAGCGCTGACTCCGACCCCACGTACCACACGAACAACGAATTCTGAGAGGAGACGCTCATGGCCAGGGTGAAGCGCGCCGTTCACGGCAAGAAGAAGCGCCGCCAGATCCTCGAGCGGGCGAAGGGCTACTACGGCAACAAGAGCCGTTCGGTCCGCGCCGCCAATGAGCAGGTCATGCGGTCCGGGCAGTACGCATTCCGGGACCGCCGGGCCCGCAAGGGCGAGTTCCGTCGCCTGTGGATCCAGCGCATCAACGCCGGTGCCCGCCTGCACGGGATGAGCTACAGCCGCATGATCGCCGGGCTCGATGCTGCCGGCATCGAGGTCGACCGCAAGGTGCTGGCCGATCTGGCCGTCACCGACGACGCGGCCTTCGGCAAGCTGGTCGAGGCGGCCAAGGCCGCGCTCGAGGCCAAGGCTGCCGGCTGACCGTGCCCGGTGCCGATCCGATCGGTGCCAGCAATCCACGCATTCAACGTCTGCGGCGCCTCCTGGGGCGCCGCAGTGCGCGTCGAGACGACGGTGCCTATGTGATCGAGGGCCCCACGCTGGTGCGTGAGGCCCTCGCCGCGGGTGTCGCCCTCGAGGCGATCTTCGTCGACGAGGACGTGGACGTGGCCGGGCTGCCGGCCGGTCTCATCATCCTGGTGCGCGCCGGCGTGCTGGCCAGGGTGGGCTCCACCGAGTCGCCCCGCCCGGTCCTGGCCGTGGCGGCCATGGCGCCGTCGTCGTTGGCCGAGGTGGCCGGGGCCCCCTTCGTGCTCGTTGCCGCGGCGGTGGCCGATCCCGGCAACCTGGGCACCATGCTCCGTTCGGCCGAGGCGGCTGGTGCGGTCGCGCTCGTCACCACCACGGGCTCGGTCGACCCGTGGAACCCCAAGTGCGTGCGGGCCTCGGCCGGCGCGCTGTTCCACGTGCGCGTGGTGCCCGACGTGGCCCCCGCCGCCCTGCGCCACCTCGGGGTGCCGCTCGTGGGCACCGCGGCCACCGGTGGGCGCGTGTACACCGAACCCGGCGCGCTGGCCGCTCCGCTGGCGCTCGTGCTGGGCAGCGAGGCCCACGGGGTGCCCGACGACGTGCCCATCGACCGGGTGGTGTCGATCCCGCACGCCGGGCGGGCCGAGAGCCTGAACGTGGCCATGGCCGCCACCGTGCTGGCCTTCGAAGCGGCCCGTCAGCGCGCCTGAGCGAAGGCGCGGGTCAGCGCCCGCCGCTGACCTCGATGAAGCTGCCGGTGACGTAGCTGGCGGCGTCGGAGGCCAACCACACGATGGCCTCGGCCACCTCGTCGGCCGTGCCGGTGCGGGCCAGCGGGACCCCGCCCACGAGTCGGTCGAGGCGCCCGGGCGACACGTCGTGGATCTCGGTGTCGATCAGGCCGGGGCGCACGCCGTTGACGCGTATGCCGTCGGAGGCGAGCTCCTTCGACAGGCCCACCGTCATGGAGTCGATGGCACCCTTCGACGCCGCGTAGGTGACCCACTCGTTCGGCCCGCCCAGCAGCGAGGCGCGCGACGACACGTTCACGATGGAGCCGCCGGCCCCGCCACGCGTGGTGCCCATGCGGGCGGCGGCCTCGCGGGCGCACAGGAACGGGCCGACCACGTTCACATCGAGCAGTCGGCGCAGGCCGGCGGCGGTCATGGCCGAAAGCGGACCGAAGTCGCCCACGGTGCCGGCGTTGTTCACCAGCACGCGCACCGGCCCGAGGTCGCGCTCGACGGTGGCGAACATGGCCTGCACGGCGCCCTCGTCGCTCACGTCGGCCGCCACGGCGATGGCGGTGCCGCCGTCGGCCCGGATGGCCTGGACCACGGTCGCGGCCCGGTCGGCGGCGGCCTGGTAGTTCACGCACACCGCATAGCCGGCCCGGGCGGCCCGCCGCGCCGTGGCCGCCCCGATGCCCCGACTGGCGCCCGTCACGATCATCACCCCGGTCATCGCCGGAATCTACCGGCGCCGCCCAGGCCCGGGCTGCGTCACCGCCCGTGGCGGTGTGCCGACGCTGCGCCTACGCTGCGGTTCATCGCGACGACCTCGACTCCAGGAGCACCGGGGTGCTGACCGCCGGCCGCCGCCGTGCGCGGCGGCGCGCCCTCGCGCCCGTGGTGGTGCTGGCCGGGCTGTTCGGTCTCCCGCGCGCGGCGGGTGCGGCCACCGGCATCGGGGCGGCCATGGTGGCCACGTGCGACACGACCGCGTGGTCGGTGGAGCTGTCGCTGACCAACGCCGAGGCCGGCGTGGTGACGGTGGCGTCGTTCACCGCCAGCGGCGTGCCCGACGACGCCTTCGCCCCGCTGGGCACGGGCACGACCATCGGCCCGGGGGCCACGGTGCGGGGCACGGTCAGCGGGTTGGCGTTGTCGTTGGCCGACGTGTCGGTCGCCGTCACCGTCAGCGGTGCCGCCGACGCCGTGCCGATCGTGCGGGGCATCTCCCGGCCGCCCGGCTGTGACGCACCGGCGGCCGGCCCCGGGGTCACGACGCCGGCGGCGATCACGGTGCCGGGCACCATCGCCGCCACCTCGTCGCGCGACTCGGTGGCGCCCACCACGGCCGCCGACGTCGTGACCGAGGCGACCACGTCGTCGACCGCGGCGGCCGCCACGGCGGGGACGGAGGCGACGACCACGGTGATCGCCGGCCTCACGGTCACCACCGTGGCGGTGTCCGTCGGCACCGCACCCTCCACGCTCGCCGCCACGGCCGCGTCGGTCCGGCCCCCGGTGACGGCCACCACCACGGCGCCGACGACCACCTCGGGCGCGCCCACGGCGGCCACGGTCGCGGTGGCGTCGCCATCGCCGCCCTCGCGCGCCGGCTGGTCGTGGCTGCTGGCGCTGGCCGCGCTGGCCGGCGTGGTTGCCCTGTTGCTGATCGGTGGCCGTCGTCGTCGCCGCCGTGCCGCGTGGGTGCTGCCATCGGTGCCGGCCACCGCGTTGGCCGGCCTTCGGGGCGCCGACGGGCTCAGCGTGTTCCTGAGCGCCTGCGCCGACGACCGCGACGCCGTCGCGGAGCTGGCGGCGGCGTTCGAGGCCAACGGGTTCGCCGTCACCCACGATCTCGACACCGACCACCCCGACTCCCATGGGGCGCGCGGTGCCCTGGGCCGGGCCATCGAGCACGCCACCGCGGTGCTGGTGGTGGTGTCGCCCGCGGCGACCCGCTCGGTCGAGGTGGCCCGCCACGTGGCGGTGGCCGACGACACCCGCACCCCCGTCGTGCCCGTGCTGGTGGCGGGGGAGCCCGTGCTCGAGGGCCTGCTGGGCTACGTGCTGGCCGACGCGTCCCCGATCGACCTGCGGGGACCGGCCCGACGTACGGGCACGGCCCGGGCCCTGCAGGTGGTGCGGGCCATGGTGGTCCGCGCTCGCCTCGATCCGCCGCCGCCGGGTGCCCGACCGCTCCCGGCGCCCACGGCGCTGGCGTCGCAGTCGGGCCCGTCGGCGGGAACCCCCGGGCGTGGCGCGAGCGGTCCGGGTAGGGTGAACTGATGGTTCGGCGTCGATTTCGTCACCCCCGGGCGGTGCTCGGGGTGCGCGTCCGCTGAACGACCGCGCGTCTGCCGACACGGCCCGGGGGAGCTCGTGACCCCGCCCCGTCCGAAAGGAACTCCGTGTCGACCTGGCCAGGCCCTGTGGCCACCTGCTCTACTTCTCCGCTTGTGATCGAACCCACCATCGATGCCGTGCGGCGGGCCGGCGAGGACGCCGCCGGGCGCCTGCGGGCCGCCTTCACCCTCGACCAGCTCCGTGAGCTGGCCGCCGAGCTCCTGGGCAAGCAGGGCGAGCTGGCCGGCGTGAAGCGCCAGCTCGGCTCGCTGGCACCCGACGAGCGCCGCACCGTGGGCCAGGCGGTGAACGAGGCCCTCGCCGTGGCCCAGGCCGCCCATGACGAGCGGCGCAGGTTGCTCGCGGCCGAGGCCCGCCGCCAGCAGCTCGAGACCGAGCGGCTCGATCTGACCGAGATCACCGGGCGGCCCCGGCGCGGCCACCTGCACCCGGTCACCCAGGCGTGGCAGCGGCTAGAGGACGTGTTCATCGGGCTCGGCTTCCGCATCGTCGAGGGCCCCGAGGTCGAGAGTGACTACTACAACTTCGAGGCGCTCAACATGGGCCCCGGCCACCCGGCCCGCAGCATGTTCGACACGCTCTTCGTCGACTACGGCGAACCCGGCTCCACGGTGCTGCGCACCCACACGTCGCCGGTGCAGATCCGCGCCATGCAGACGATGACCCCGCCGCTGTACGTCGTGGCGCCCGGGCGGGTGTTCCGACGCGACACGCCCGACGCGACCCACATGCCCGTGTTCCACCAGATCGAGGGGCTCGTGGTCGACAAGGGCATCACCTTCGCCCACCTGGCCGGCACCATCCAGGCCTTCACCGAGGCGTTCTTCGGGCCGGGCTTCAACTCCCGCCTGCGGCCCTCGTACTTCCCCTTCACCGAGCCCTCGGCCGAGTTCGACATCCAGCGCCCCGACAGCTCGTGGCTCGAGCTCGGTGGCTGCGGCATGGTGCACCCCAACGTCCTGCGGGCCGGCGGCATCGATCCCGAGGAGTACAGCGGCTTCGCGTTCGGCTTCGGCATCGACCGCATGGCCAAGGAGTTCAACGGGGTCGACGACATGCGCGAGCTGTTCGCCAACGACCTTCGCATCCTGGAGCAGTTCTGATGAACGTGTTGCTGTCGTGGTTGAACGACTTCGCACCCTTCGGTGACGACGCCGAGGCGATCGGCGCCACCCTGAGCCGGCTCGGCATGGCCGTCGAGTCGATGGAGCGCGTCGGCACGCCGATCCCCGGCGTGATCGTGGCACGCGTGCTCGAGCGGGCCAAGCACCCCAACGCCGACCGCATCGGCATCGTGTTCGTCGACGTGGGCGACGGCCAATCCCTGCAGATCTGCTGTGGCGCCTTCAACATGCAGCCCGGTGATCTCGTGCCGCTGGCCACCATCGGCACCGTGATGCCCGACGGGCGCGACATCCAGCGTTCGAAGATGCGGGGCGAGTGGTCGAACGGCATGCTCTGCTCACCCGACGAGCTCGGCCTGGCCGACGACACCGAGCGCGACCGTGGCCGCGGCATCTACCTGCTGCCGCCCGACCTGCCCCTCGGCGCGCCGGTGTTCGACGCGCTCGGCATCACCAGCGACGTCGTGTACGAGCTCGACCTCACGCGCAACCGGCCCGAGTGCTGGGGTCACGAGGGCGTCGCCCGCGACCTGGCCGCTCACCTCGGGCTCCCGTTCCGCGCGCCGGGCGACCCCGATGCCGCCCGCGCCACCCCGACGACCGGGCCCATGCCGGCCGGGTCCACGCCGGTCGCCATCGACGGCACGCGCTGCGCCCGCTTCACCTCCACGGTCGTCACCGGCGTGCGCGTCGGTTCGTCGGCACCGTGGGTGGCCGACCGCCTCACGCGCGCCGGCATGCGGCCCATCAACAACGTGGTCGACGTGTCGAACTACGTGATGCTGGAGCTGAACGCACCCAACCACGCGTACGACCTGGCGACGCTGCGCGGGGGCGGGTTCAACGTGCGCCTGGCGCGCGAGGGGGAGCAGCTCGTGACCCTCGACGGCGTGACCCGCACGCTGTCGACCGACGACCTGCTCATCTGTGACGCCGCCGACGTGCCCATCGGGCTCGGCGGCATCATGGGCGGCGCCAGCTCCGAGATCAGCGCGGCCACCACCACGGTGGCGCTCGAGGTGGCCTGGTTCGACCCCGACGGCATCAACGGCACGGTGAACCGCACCGGCCTGCGCTCCGAGGCCTCGGTGCGCTTCGAGCGCGGTCGCGATCCGCAGGGCATGGCGCGGGCCATCGCCCGCTTCGTCGAGCTGCTGCGCGAGACGTGCCCCGACCTGGCCGTGGCCGGCACCGTCGACGTGGTCGGCTCCCTGCCCGAGGCCGTGCACGTGTCGTTGCGCACCGACCGGGTCAACGGCCTGCTCGGAACGTCGCTCACCACCGACGAGATCGCCGCGCTGCTGTCGCCCATCGGGTTCGAGCGCGAGGGCTCGGCGAACCTGTTCGTCCAGACGATCCGGGTGCCCACGTGGCGTCCTGACTGCACCGACGAGGTCGACGTCATCGAGGAGGTCGCCCGCCAGTACGGCTTCCCGAAGCTCGGCCGCGTCGTGCCCACCTCCACCGAGCCGGGTGCGCTGTCGCCGCGCCAGTCCGACCGGCGCCTGTTGCGCGAGGTGCTGCTCGGATGCGGTGTCACCGAGGCGATGCCGAACGCGTTCCTGGCTCCCGGCGACCTGACGCGGGCCGGCCTGCCGGCCGGGGCGCTCACCATCGCCAACCCGTTGGTGACCGAGGAGAGCATCCTGCGCACGTCGCTGCGCCCTGGCCTGCTCACCGCCGTCGGGTTCAACGCGTCGCACCGTCGCACCGGCGCGGCGCTGTTCGAGATGGGCCACGTGTACCGCGTGCCCGCATCGCCCCAGCCGCTGCCCGACGAGCGCGAGTTCGTCGGCGTGGCCCTGGCCGGGGCCGACGCCCGGGCCGCGGTGGCCGTGTGGCAGGAGATCGAGGCCGCGCTCATCCTGGACGCCGCCATCGAGCTGCGCGCCGCCGAGCCCGCCGGCCTGCACCCCACGCGCTCGGTCGAGCTGATGGGTCCCGCCGGTCTGGTGGGGGTCGTGGGCGAGGTCGACCCCGACGTGGCCGCCGCGTTCGGCATCGACGAGCGCGTGGCATGGCTCGAGCTCGACCTCGAGGCGCTGCTGGCCCTACCCCACGGCCTGGCCCGCTACCGCCGGGTGAGCCGGTTCCCCTCCAGCGACATCGACCTCGCCTTCATCACGCCCGACGCCGTGACCGGCGCAGGGCTGCGATCGGCGCTGGCCGCGGCGGCGGGGTCGTTGCTGGTCGACCTGGCGCTGTTCGACACGTACCGGGGTGAGGGCGTGCCCGACGGTCACCGCAGCCTGGCGTGGCGCCTGCGGCTGCAGGCGGCCGACCGCACGCTCGTCGACGCCGACGGGGCGACGGTCCGCGACGCCTGCATCGCCGCCGCCGCGGCGCTGGATGCCACCCTGCGGGCCTGATCTGCCCGGGCTCAGAGGACCCGGTACACCTCGTAGGTGACCTGCTGGCCGTCGCTGGCGCCCAGGGCGACGGCCTGCACGTCGTTGAGCCACGCGTAGCGCTCGTCGCCGGTCTCGAACAGGGGGGCGGTGCGCAGGTGCTTGGCGCCGTCGGTGCCGATGCCGAGGTAGGTCATGTAGATCGCCGCGCCGTCCTCGGTGGTGAGCACGAGGCGCACGTCGAGCTTCATGGTGCCGTTCGCTCGCACCGTCACCCAGTCGCCGCCGGGGCCCTGCACGGTGCCCTTCAGCTTGGCGCCGTCGAAAGAGCCGGTCGAGGCGTCGACGATGGCGCGCGTGCCGGCCGGCCCGTTGGCGATGACGGCAGCGACGTTGGTCTTGGCGGTGAGCGTGAAGAGGTGCTCGACCGCGAGGGTGGTGGTGTCGGACATGGCGTCAGCCTGCCACGCCGGCCGCCGGCCGCCGGCCGCCGGCCGGCGGCCTCCCAACGCTAGGGTCGGGTGCCATGAGCGTGCGGGCCGCCGAACCGGCCGACGTCGGGGTGATCGTCGAGCTGCTGCGGGCACAGGCCGCCGAGCAGGGCGACGACACGGCGATCGACGAAGCGTCGCTGCACGGCGCGCTGTTCGGGTCGGCGCCGACGGCGGCGCACGCCGACGTGGCCGTCGACGATGCGACCGGTGCACTTGTGGGCGCGACGGTGTGGTTCCCGACGTTCTCCACCTACCTGGCCCGCGCCGGCATCTACCTGCAGGACCTGTACGTGCGCCCCGTCCACCGGCGTGACGGGCACGGCCACGCCCTCATGGGTGCGCTGGCCGCCCGCACGAGCGGACGCGTCGAGTGGAGCGTGGTCGACGGCAACGACCGTGCCGACCGGTTCTACCGCTCCCTCGGGGCTCACCCCCACACCGGTTGGACCACGTACCACTGGACCCCGAACGGTTCTGGGACCGATCAGCGTCACGGATGACGCCTGAACGACCCAGAACGCGATGGCGACGGCCGCTCAGGATGCCGGTGTGCCGTAGGCGCGGTGCACGGTGGCCACCCGCACCTCGTACCCGGCGTACCAGGTGCGGCGGCCCCGGGCCTGGGCGGCGGCGTGCTCGGCGACCTGCTTCCACGCCAGGGCGTCGGCCTCGGTGGCCCAGTAGGACACGGTGATGCCGAGGCCGGTATCGGCGTCACGGACCGATTCGATGCCCAGGTAGCCGGGCTGCCGGGCGCCGAGCTCGTCCATGCGCTCGGCCGTGGCGGCGTATCCCTGGTCACCGTGGGTGCGCTGCGAGGTGAAGATCACCGCGGTGTAGGGCGGTTCGGGCGTGCGGGCGAACACGGTCAGTTCGCCGACAGGTCGTCGGGGAAGTGCCCGAGCCAGCCCAGGGTGCCCGGTTGGCGGCCGAGCACCGTGTGCCACAGCTCGCGGGGTTCGGCGGTGAACACGTCCACCGGTTCGGCGGCGACCACGATCCATCCCCGCATGTCGAGCTCTCCTTCCAGCTGGCCGGGCGACCATCCGGCGTAGCCGGAGAAGAGTCGCACGAGGTCGGCGCCCTCTTCCACGAGGTTCGGCTGCTCGGAGAGGTCGACCGGGAGGGGCCAGCCGTCGTGGCCGCGCCCGAGCCCGATCACGCTGCCCTGGTCGACGGGTCCCCCTTTGAAGAGCATGGCCGGCTCGGCGGCCCGCTCGGCCCAATGGGGCAGGGCGGCGGCCGCCGGGAGCGGCCCGGGCCGGTTGAGCACCAACCCGATGGCCCCGCCGTGCGGATCGTGGGCCAGCAGGTACACGACGGTCCGCGAGAAGTTCGGGTCACCCAGCTCGGGTACGGCCACCAGCAGCTGGCCCTTGAGCGACGGGCGCGGATCTTCGTCCACTTCTGCATCATGACAGGGGCGAAGCCCCGTCTCCATGACATCGCCGTAGCGTTGGGCGACGGGCGTCGAGGAGGTTGCTGTGCACATGTTGAAGACGGAACTCCGTCGGTCCCGGCCGGTGGGGTCGTTCCTGGCCGTGACGGCGGTGGTGGTCGGCGTCATCGTGGGCGCCGGGATCCTGGGTGACCGGCTGCTGCAGGTGCACCAGCCGTTCAAGACGACCATCATCGACCGCACGCCGGCCGTGAGCCTGAAGCAGCTGCGCGACCTGGCCGAGTACAAGGCCGCGTCGGGCGACTTCGAGGTGCTGATCGACATCGAGAAGGACGTGAAGTGGCTGCCGGCCGCCGTGGCCGGTGAGCGCACGTTCTTCGTGGGTGTCGGCTCGGTCGACGCGGTGGTCGACTTCAGCGCCGTCGATGTGCGCGACGTGCAGATCGCCGACGACCGCAGCACGGTCACCATCGTCCTGCCGTCGGCCCGCCTCACGCCGGCGGTGGTCGACCCGGCCCGCAGCCACGTCGCTGCCCGCAACCGGGGCCTGCTCGAGCGGGTGTCGGGTGCGTTCTCCGACAGCCCCACCAGCGAGCAGCCGCTCTACCTGGCGGCGGCGGCCAAGATGCAGGCGGCGGCCACCGACACCGAGCTGCAGACCCGGGCCGAAGCGAACACGACGACGATGCTGCGCACCCTGCTGGGTTCGCTCGGCTACCCGAACGTCGTGGTCCGGTTCGACCCCACGCGCCTTCCGGTCGATCCGGCCGCCTGATCCGGCCGCCTGATCCGGCCGCTTGATCCGGCCGCCTGATCTGGCGGATCTTTCGCATGACCATGCAGCGCGCTGTATAGTCATGCGTCTATGGCCAGTGACAGGATCCGCGTCGGCATCATCGGCGCTTCCGGCTACACGGGTGCAGAGCTCCTGCGCCTGTGCGCCCAGCACCCCCAGGTCGAGGTGGTCTACGCCACCGGCGACACCCAGGCCGGGCAGCCGGCGACGGCGCTGTACCCGTCGCTGGCCGCGGCGTATCCCGACCTCGTGTTCGAGTCGTTCGTCGCCGCCCGAGCCGAGGGTCTCGACGCCGTCTTCCTGGGCCTGCCCCACGAGGCGTCCATGGCGCTGGCCCCGCAGCTCGTGGGCAAGGTCGGGGTCGTCATCGACCTGTCGGCCGCCTACCGGCTGAAGGACGCGTCGCTGTACCCACGGTGGTACGGGTTCGAGCACGACCAGCCCGAGCTGCTGGCCGAGGCCGTGTACGGCCTGCCCGAGCTGCACCGCAGCGATCTGAAGGGCGCCCGGCTGGTGGCCACGCCCGGCTGCTACGTCACGGCGGCCTCGTTGGCGCTGGCCCCGTTCGTGAAGGGCGGGTTGGTCGAGCCCGCCGGCATCATCGTCGACGCCGCGTCGGGCGTGTCGGGCGCCGGGCGGGCGCTGAAGAACGCCAGCCTGTTCTGCACGGTCGACGAGGACGTCACCGCGTACGGCCTGCTCGACCACCGGCACACACCCGAGATCGAGCAGAACCTCGGCGGCGCCCAGGTGCTGTTCACGCCCCATCTCGTGCCGATGAACCGCGGCATCCTCGCCACCTGCTACGCCCGCCCCGCAGCCGGCGGCGCGCTCACCACCGACACCGCGCTGGCCGCCATGCGCGACTTCTACGCCGACGAGCCGTTCGTGGTCGTCCGCAAGGAGTCGCCGTCCACCAAGGCCACGCTGGCCACCAACGCCGTGCACCTCACGGCCCGGGTCGACGAGCGCACCGGCTGGGTCATGGCCATCGCCGCCATCGACAACCTGGCCAAGGGCGCGTCGGGCGGCGCGCTGCAGTCGATGAACGTCGCGCTGGGCCTGGCCGAGGACGCCGGTCTGGCCAAGGTGGGTCTGTTCCCGTGAGCAACGAGAGCGCCAACGACAAGGCGCAGGTGCTCGTCGAGGCCCTGCCCTACATCCGCCGCTTCGTCGATTCGGTCGTGGTCGTGAAGTACGGCGGGAACGCCCTGGCCGGCGCCGCGTCCGACGACGAGGCCCTCGCCCTGTTCGCCCAGGACATCGTGCTCATGCACGCCGTCGGCATGAAGCCGGTGGTGGTGCACGGCGGCGGCCCGCAGATCAGCGAGATGATGGTCCGGCTCGGCAAGGTGCCCGAGTTCCGTGACGGCCTGCGCGTCACCGATCGCGAGACGGTCGACATCGCCCGCATGGTGCTCAAGGGTCAGGTGAACCCGCAACTGGTGGCGGCCGTCAACGTCCACGGTCCGCTGGCCGTGGGTGTGTCGGGCGAGGACGCCGGGCTGCTGCGGGCGGTGGCCCGCGACCCCGAGCTCGGCTTCGTGGGCGACGTGACCAACGTGAACCCCACCATCCTCCAGCGCTTGCTGGCCCAGGACCTGATCCCGGTCGTCGCCACCATCGGTGCCGACGAGCTGGGGCAGGCCTACAACATCAACGCCGACACGGTGGCCGGTGCCATCGCCCAGGCGTTGGGCGCCGAGAAGCTGGTGTACCTCACCGACATCGAAGGACTGCGTCGCGACGTGAGCGATCCGTCGAGCCTCATCCGCGTCACCGACGCCGACGAGCTCGACGCCCTCATGGCCGACGGCACGCTCACGGGCGGCATGATCCCGAAGATCGAGAGCTGTGTGCAGGCGGTGCGCCACGGCGTACGCCGGGCCCACATCCTCGACGGACGGGTGCCGCACGTGTTGCTCTTGGAGATCTTCACCGACGAAGGGATCGGCACCATGGTCACAGGGACGGGTTCGTGATGAGCTCGCACGGTTTCGACGAGCGGGGCCTCGACAGCTGCCCCATCATGCCCACGTACGGGCCGCCGCCGGTGATGTTCACACGCGGTCTGGGCACCGAGCTGTGGGACGACACGGGCCAGCGCTACCTCGACTTCCTCTGCGGCCTGGCCGTCACGTCGCTCGGGCACGCCAACCCGGTGATCGCCGACGCCATCGCCGAGCAGGCCCGCACGCTGTTGCACGTGTCGAACCTGTTCGCCAACGACAACGCGTGGCAGGTCGCGCTGGGCATCGACGCGCTGGTGGGTGGCCCGGGTCGTACCGGGCAGGTGTTCTTCTGCAACTCGGGGGCCGAGGCCAACGAGTGTGCGATCAAGCTGGCCCGCAAGTGGGGCGGCCGGGGCCGGCACGTGGTGGTCAGCGCCTACGGCAGCTTCCACGGTCGCACGCTGGCCACGCTGCACGCCACCGGTCAGCCGGCCAAGCACGAGACGTTCCAGCCGCTGCCCGAGGGCTTCAAGCACGTGGCGTGGGAGGACCTCGACGCGCTGGCCGCGTCGATCACCCCCGACGTGAGCGCAGTGCTGCTCGAGCCCGTGCAGGGTGAGGGCGGCGTGAACCCGTCCACGACCGAGTACTTCCAGGGCGTGCGCCGCCTGTGCGACGAGCGCGGCCTGCTGTTCATGGTCGACGAGGTGCAGACCGGCTTCGCCCGCACGGGTGAGTGGTTCGGCTTCCAACACTTCGGCGTGCAGCCCGACGTGGTCACCTTGGCCAAGGCGCTGGGCAACGGCATGCCGATCGGTGCCTGCTGGGCCCGCAAGGAGGTGGCCGCCGCCTTCAAGCCCGGCGATCACGCCACCACCTACGGCGGCACGCCCTTGGCCACCGCGGCGGCCAAGGCCGTGCTGGCCGAGATGCAGCGCCTCGATGCGCCACGCCTCGCCCGCGAGCGTGGCGCCGAGCTCACCGCCAAGCTGCAGTCGCTGCCCGGGGTCGACGTCGTGCGCGGGCTCGGCCTGCTGCTCGCGGTCGAGCTGGCCGACGGCCGCCAGGCCAAGCCGGTGGCCGACGAGCTGCTGGCCCGCGGCCTGGTGGTGAACGCGGTCACGGCCACCGCGCTGCGCCTGGCGCCACCGATCACCGTGTCGTCCGCGGAGATCGACGAGGCCGTCGCCATCATCGGCGGCGTTCTGTCGTCGAGCGTGGGGGCACCGGCGTGACGGTTCGCCACTTCCTCGACATCGACGACCTCACGGCCGACGAGGTCGATCAGGTGCTCACGTTGGCGGGCCGACCCGACCTGCCGCGCGTTCTCGCCGGCAGGGGCGCGGCGCTGCTGTTCGAGAAGCCCTCGGCCCGCACCCGCCACTCGATGGAGGTGGCGGTCATGGAGCTGGGTGGCCATCCGGTCACCGACACGGGCGAGCTCGGCACGCGCGAGTCGGTGGAGGACCTGGCCCGCGTGCTGCACGGCTACCACGGCGTGATCGCCGCCCGCGTGTTCGCCCACGACAAGGTCGCCCGCATCGCGGCCGTGTCGCAGGTGCCGGTCGTGAACATGCTGAGCGACGACGCCCATCCGCTGCAGGCGCTGGCCGACGTGCTCACCATGCAGCAGGAGTTCGGCTCGCTCGCCGGCCGGCACATCGTGTGGTCGGGCGACTTCTCGAACGTCGCCCGCTCGCTGGCCAAGGCGGCCGGCAAGACGGGCATGACCATGATGGCGGCCTGCCCCACCGGCTACGGGCCCACGCCGGCCGATCTGGCCGCCATGCCGTGGCTGAGCGGCACCGACGATCCCCACGGCGCCGTCGAGGGCGCCGACTGCGTGGTCACCGACGCCTGGTACTCGATGGGACAGGAGGCCGAGGCCGACGAGCGCCGCCCGGTGTTCCGCCCGTACCAGCTGAACGCCGCGCTGCTCGAGCGGGCCCGCCCGTCGGCGATCGTGATGCACTGCCTGCCCGCCCACCGGGGCGAGGAGGCCACCGACGACGTGCTCGACGGGCCCCGTAGCCGCATCTTCCCCGAGGCCCACAACCGCCTCCACACCGCTCGCGCCGTGCTGGCCTTCCTGCTCGGGGTCCGACCATGAACAGCGTCCGACCGTGAGCACGAAGGCGCAGCGCCAGCTGGAGATCGCCAAGGCCATCGCCAAGCACACCGTGACCAGCCAGCCCCAGCTGGTGGAGCTGCTGGCCAAGGCGGGCATCCACGCCACCCAGGCCACGGTGTCGCGCGACCTCGACGATCTCGGTGCCATCAAGGTGCGTACGGCCGACGGCGAGACGGCCTACGCCATCCCCGAGTTCGAACCGGAGCGCAAGGCCCCGAGCGACCACCTGCGACGAGTGATGGTCGAGTGGGTCGCCGACGTGAACCACTCGGCCAACCTGGTCATCCTGCGCACGCCGCCCGGCTGCGCCCACGTCGTGGCGTCGGCCCTCGACCGCTCGGGCTACCCGGGTGTCCTGGGCACGGTCGCCGGCGACGACACGATCCTGTGCGTGGCCACCGAGAAGGTCGGCGGGGCCAAGCTGGCCCGGCAACTGCGCGAGCTGGCCGGACGATGAGCAACGACACGCCCGACGACATCACCACCGGCAGGACGCTGTGGCACGGCCGCTTCGCGTCCGGCCCGGCCGACGAGCTCATGGCCTACACCGTGAGCCTGCCCTTCGATCGCATCCTGTGGCGTGACGACATCGTCGGCAGTCGCGGCCACGTGCGCATGCTGGCCGAGGTCGGTCTGCTGACGGTGGCCGAGGCCGACTCGGTGCTGGCGGCGCTGGGCACGACCGAGGCCGAGCTGGACGCCGGCACGTTCTCCTTCCTGCCCAGCGACGAGGACATCCACACCGCCATCGAGCGTCGCGTCACCGAGCTGGCCGGCCCGGCCGGCGCCAAGCTGCACACCGGTCGCAGCCGCAACGATCAGGTCGCCACCGCGTTCCGCCTGTGGTGCAAGCGTGAGCTGCGCCGCGTGGCCCGGCGGGTGCTGACCCTGCAGCAGGTGCTGCTGGCCCGGGCCGAGGGTGCCGGCCAGATCTACCTGCCCGGCTACACCCACCTGCAGCGGGCCCAGCCGGTGCTGCTGGCCCACCATCTGCTGGCCCACGGCTGGTCGCTGGCGCGCGATGTCGACCGCCTGCTCGCCACCATCGAGCGACTCGACGTGTCGCCGCTCGGCGCCGGCGCCTTGGCCGGTTCGTCGCTGCCGCTCGACCCGCTGCGCACGGCCCAGCTGCTCGGCTTCGCCCGCACGTTCGACAACTCGCTCGACGTCACCAGCGACCGTGACTTCGTGGCCGAGGCGCTGTTCGACCTGGCCCTCATCGGCATCCACCTGTCCCGCCTCGGCGAGGAGTGGGTGCTGTGGACGTCCGAGGAGTTCGGCTTCGCCAAGCTCGACGACGGCTACGCCACGGGCTCGTCGATGCTGCCGCAGAAGAAGAACCCCGACATCGCCGAACTGGCGCGAGGCAAGGCCGGCCGGGTCATCGGCGACCTCACCGGTCTGCTGGTCACGCTGAAGGGCCTGCCCCTGGCGTACAACCGCGACCTCCAGGAGGACAAGGAGCCTCTGTTCGACGCGGTCGAGCAGGTGTCGCTGGCTCTCGCCGCCATCGGCGGCATGATCGCCACGGCCACCTTCGTGCCCGAGCGCATGCAGGCCGCCGCCGATTCGCCCACCATCGCCGCCACCGACCTGGCCGAGTGGCTCGTGGTGCGGGGCATGCCGTTCCGCCAGTCGCACGCCGTGGTGGGCGCGTTGGTGCGGGCCTGCCTCGAGCCGGGGGCGGCGCCCCTGGCCCAGCTCGTGGCCGAGCACCCCGACCTCGGGCCCGCCGCCGCCGCGCTGGTGGCGCCGGGCGTGAGCGTGCAACGCCGCATCACCTACGGCGGTGCCGGCCCCGTGCCG
The DNA here is from genome assembly GCA_031359995.1 of Actinomycetes bacterium. Classification (GTDB taxonomy): domain Bacteria; phylum Actinomycetota; class Acidimicrobiia; order Acidimicrobiales; family Ilumatobacteraceae; genus JANMAT01. The sequence continues at coordinate 6,849 of JANMAT010000093.1, read as the reverse complement.
GTCGCCGCCCAGCTCGATCGCTTCCGTTCCCGAGTGGCCGCAGACGCGGCCCGTCTATCCCCCCAGGAGCCTGTTCGTGGGTAACGTCCTCACCTCCCTGCCGGTCGGCGATCGCGTGGGCATCGCCTTCTCCGGAGGCCTCGACACGTCGTGTGCGGTGGCCTGGATGCGCGAGAAGGGGGCCATCCCGTACTGCTACACCGCCGACCTCGGCCAGTACGACGAGGACGACATCGCCGGCATCCCCGACCGTGCCGTCGAGTACGGGGCCGAAGCGGGCCGCCTGGTCGACTGCCGGGCCGAGCTCGTGCACGAAGGTCTCATCGCGCTGCAGTGCGGGGCGTTCCACATCGCCACGGGCGGCAAGACGTACTTCAACACGACGCCGCTCGGACGGGCCGTCACCGGCACGCTGCTGGTGAAAGCCATGCACGCCGACGGGGTCGACGTGTGGGGTGACGGCTCCACCTACAAGGGCAACGACATCGAGCGCTTCTACCGCTACGGGCTGCTCGTGAACCCGGCCCTGCGCATCTACAAGCCGTGGCTCGACGATGCCTTCGTCGACGAGCTCGGCGGTCGCAAGGAGATGAGCGAGTGGATGCTCGCACGTGAGCTCCCGTACCGCGCGTCGGTCGAGAAGGCGTACTCCACCGACGCCAACATCTGGGGGGCCACCCACGAGGCCAAGCTGCTCGAGCAGCTGGAGACGTCGATGGAGATCGTGCAGCCCATCATGGGTGTGCGCCACTGGGACCCGGCCGTGGTGATCGAGGCCGAGGTCGTGTCCATCCGCTTCGTGGAGGGCTGGCCCGTGGCCCTGAACGGCGTCGAGTTCTCTGATCAGGTCGAGCTGGTCATGGAGGCGAACACCATCGGTGGTCGCCACGGTCTCGGCATGAGCGACCAGATCGAGAACCGCATCATCGAGGCCAAGAGCCGCGGCATCTACGAGGCGCCCGGCATGGCGCTGCTGTTCATCGCCTACGAGCGCCTCGTCACCGGCATCCACAACGAGGGCACGCTCGACAACTACCGCACGATGGGTCGCCGTCTCGGCCGGCTCATGTACGAGGGCCGCTGGTTCGATCCGCAGTCGTTGATGCTGCGCGAGCCGTTGCAGCGCTGGGTCGGTTCGGCCGTCACCGGTGAGGTCACCATCCGGCTGCGCCGGGGCGACGACTACACGATCATCGACACCACCGGACCGCACCTGACGTACCAGCCCGAGCGCCTGTCGATGGAGCGCAGCGACTCGGCCTTCGGGCCGCTCGACCGCATCGGTCAGCTCATCATGCGCAACCTCGACATCGCCGACTCGCGCCAGAAGCTCGGCGTGTACCGCGACTCGGGCGTGCTCGGTGCCGGCGGTGCCGACCTCGGCGTGCTCGCGCTGGGCGAAGCCGGCGACGCGTGAACCTTCGCCTCTTCGGTGAGGCCTTCATCACCTTCCTGGTGATCATGGACCCGCCCGGTGCCGTGCCGGTCTTCCTGGCCGTCACCGGCGGGCTGAACCGTCCCGATCGGCACCGTGCCGCGCTCATGGCCGTGGCCACGTCGGCCCTCGTCATCAGCACGTTCGCCCTGGCCGGCCGGCAGATCCTGTCGTACCTGAAGGTGTCGATCCCGGCGTTGCAGGTGGCCGGTGGTCTGCTGTTGCTGATGGTCGCGCTGCAGCTGCTGACCGGCAAGGGTGACGAGCTGGAGCAGGCGTCGCCCGAGCAGCGCACGTCGATCGCCATGGTGCCGTTGGGGACCCCGATCCTGGCCGGCCCCGGCGCCATCGTGACCACGATCGTGCTCACCCAGCGGGCCTCCGGTGTGAGCGAGTACACGCAGTTGTTCCTGGCGCTCGCGGCGGTGCACATCGTGCTGTGGATCGCGTTGCGGTGGTCGGGCCTGATCGCCCGCGTCATCCGCCAGGCCGGCATCCTGCTGGTGACGCGCGTGGCCGGCATGCTGGTGGCCGCCATCGCCGTGCAGATGATGGCCGACGGCGTGCGGGTGCTCGTCCAGGAGTCGTGACGGCGATGCCCGCGGCGCGGCGCGAGCGCGTGCTCGTCGAGCGGTGGTTCCGCCGCGACTCGCCGGTGGTCGCGCCCGAGCTGCTCAACAAGGTGCTCGTGGTCGGCCCGTGCCGGGGCCGCATCGTGGAGGTCGAGGCGTACCGGCGCGACGACCCGGCGAGCCACTCGTTCCGCGGTCCGACGGCCCGGAACCAGGTGATGTTCGGGCCACCCGGGCGGTTGTACGTGTACTTCACCTACGGGATGCACCACTGCGCCAACGTGGTCACGGGGGCCGAGGGCGACGCTCAGGCGGTGCTGCTGCGGGCGCTGGCACCGATGGCCGGCGTCGAGCTGATGCAGGAGCGGCGCGGCGCCCACCTCCGCCCGGTCGACCTGGCCAACGGCCCGGGCAAGCTGTGTCAGGCCCTCGCTCTCGACCGCGCCGCCGACGGCACCGTGCTCGGCGGCGCCATCCGCATCGTCGACGATGGGGTGGCGCCGCCCGGTGAGCCCGGTGTGTCGACCCGTGTGGGGATCAGCGTGGGCGTGGTGCAGCCGTGGCGGTGGTTCGTGGCCGGCGACCCCCACGTGAGCAAGGGGCGGCCCTCCCGGGCCGTCTGAGGGGCGCCTCACCGCCAGGTGATGTCCTGGCCATGGAAGCCGGCGGTGCCGAGCACCGTCTCGTGGCCGCCGGGCCACCAGGTGAGCCGCACGTCGGCGAGGCGGCCGGCCGGCTCCATGCGCAACCACGCCAGCGGCGCGTCGGTCGTGGCCCTGGTGCCGGCGTGCGCGAGCGCGACGCGCAACCGCTCGATGCTCTCGTGGGGCAGGTACTGCAACACGATCGAGTGATGCACCACCGTCGCCCGGCCGTCGCGGCGCTGACCGAGTCGCTCCTCGAGCCACGCGCCGGCGTCGGCGGCGGCGACGACGGGCGGATGGGCCCGCGCCACCGTGATGGCCGCGCGCAACCGGTGCAGGCGGGCCAGCTGGTCAGGCCACACGAACGAGGCGAGCGTCAGCGCGCCCTCGTCGGTGGTGGCGTCGACGGGGGAGATGTCGCAGCCTTCGCGTCCGGCGACGAACACGGCCGTGCCGAGCCGGGGCGCCCTCCGCCAGTTGCCCGTGAGCACGAGGGGGCTGTCGACCGGCCCGAACCGCTCGGGCCCGGTCTCGTAGCGGTACCGGTCCCAGTTCATCAACAGACCGGCCGACGACCCGACCTCGAGGGTGTGGAGGGGAAGGCCGGCCGCGCGCCTGGCCACCTCGACGAAGCCCCCCACCAGCGCGGCGGCGCGCGCCACCTCGTTCGTCTGCACGTTGCACCGCATCGCGTCGCGCAACGTCCCGACGTGCTCGACCAATGCGGTGTGGAACGCGGGCGCCGGGTCCAGCGCGCCGTCGCCACCGCAGGACGGCAGGCACGCGGCGAGCGCGGGCGCGCGGCCCTGCAGCGCCAGCCGGTGGAGCCCACCGAGCAGGCGGAGCACGATGGCGTCGTGCACCGGTTTCGCGCTGTGCCCGTCGAGCAGCTCTGCGCTCACCCCGCCGCGGGCGTGGTCGTCACCCATGGCCTGCAGAACCCGGGCCCACAGGGGGGAACCGAGCTGACCGCACGCCCGGGCCTGGGCCCTGATCGCATCGGCCACGGCACGGTCGGGAACGGCCATGCGACCACCCTAGAGGTCGTGCGAACATCTCCGACATGGACCTCCTCGCCGATCTCGACGCCCGTGGCCTGATCCACGACTCCACCGATCGGGCCGCGCTGGCGGCCCGTCTCGCCGAGGGGCCGGTCCGCGTCTACGTGGGGTTCGACCCCACCGCCGACAGCCTGCACGCCGGCAACCTGGTGGGGCAGGTGATGCTGCGTCGGTTCCAACTGGCCGGGCACACGCCGTTCCCGCTCGCCGGTGGTGCGACGGGCATGGTTGGCGACCCCGGAGGGCGTAGCGAAGAACGCAACCTGCTCGACCGCGACACGCTGCGGCACAACGTCGCCTGCATCAAGCGACAGCTCGAGCGCATCCTCGACTTCGCGCCCGGACCGAACCAGGCCGTGCTCGTCGACAACGCCGACTGGACCGAACCGATGAGTGCGCTCGAGTTCCTGCGCGACGTGGGCAAGCACATCACGGTGAACCAGATGCTGGCCAAGGAGTCGGTGAAGGCGCGCATCGAGAGTGAGCACGGCATCTCCTACACCGAGTTCAGCTACATGCTGCTGCAGGCCAACGACTTCCGGCACCTGATCGAGGCCGACGGTGTCGAGATGCAGATGGGTGGCTCCGACCAGTGGGGCAACATCACCGCCGGGATCGACCTCATCCGGCGGCGCACCGGGCGCTCGGCCTTCGGCCTCACGTGGCCGCTGCTCACCCGCACCGACGGCCAGAAGATGGGCAAGTCGGTCAGCGGCGCGCTGTGGCTCGATCCGGCCAAGACGTCGCCATACCAGTTCCGCCAGTACTGGATGCAGCTACCCGACGACGACGTGGAGCGCTTCTTGCTGCAGCTGACGCTGCGACCCGTCGACGACGTCAAGGCCCTTGTGGCGCAGCATCGAACGGCGCCCGAGAGGCGGCTCGCGCAACGCATGCTCGCCGACGACATCACCACCATCGTGCACGGCGAGGTCGCTGCGGCCGAGGCTTCTGCGGCGGCCGACGTGCTCTTCGGGGGCGATCCGACGAAGGCATCGCTCGCCACGCTCGAGGTCGTCGCCCGTGAGGTTCCGTGCACGATCGTCGATAGCATCCAGGACCTCGCACCCCTGCCGGCACTGCTCGTGAAGACGGGTCTCTGCTCGTCCCTCTCGGACGCTCGGAGAACGCTGGACCAACAAGGCGTGTCGGGAAATGGACGAAAGCTCGCGACCGGCGCTACATTGTCGGTCGACGAGGTGCTCCACGAGCGCTTCGTACTGCTCCGAAAGGGGCGCTCCACGTACCATGTGGTGGCGCTGCGAGACGGAGTCGCCGAGTCGAGTTGACACGGCAAGAAGTGCCCGATAGAGTATCCCTTCGCCTCGGGGCAACGCCGAAAGGCAGAGCCTAGAGACGATGCGCACCGCTTCACCACGGTGAAAGTGCGCGAGCCAATGGCTCCTTGAAAACAGAAGACAGGACGAAGAACGCCAGTGCGGGCGTTCACAGGTCGCAAGATCTGGAGAACGTCAGTCAATTTCGGCGCCCGACCAACCATCGGGTGCCAAGTAAGTCCGGTTAATGAGAGCGAGCCGCTCTCGACTGGGCTCTCTGCAAATCTGCTTGAACGAGCAATCGTTCAGGTGATTCTTGATGGAGAGTTTGATCCTGGCTCAGGACGAACGCTGGCGGCGTGCTTAACACATGCAAGTCGAACGGGATCCAAGTAGTGGCAACACTACGGAAGATCTAGTGGCGAACGGGTGAGTAACACGTGAAGAACCTACCCCAGACTCTGGAATAACTCTCCGAAAGGAGTGCTAATACCGGATACCTTCCCGAGGTCGCATGGCCATGGGAAGAAAGGTTTACCGGTTTGGGACGGCTTCGCGGCCTATCAGCTTGTTGGCGGGGTAACGGCCCACCAAGGCATCGACGGGTAGCTGGTCTGAGAGGATGATCAGCCACACTGGGACTGAGACACGGCCCAGACTTCTACGGAAGGCAGCAGTGGGGAATCTTGCTCAATGGGCGAAAGCCTGAAGCAGCAACGCCGCGTGCGGGATGAAGGCCCTCGGGTTGTAAACCGCTTTCAGCAGGAACGAATCTGACGGTACCTGCAGAAGAAGGTCCGGCCAACTACGTGCCAGCAGCCGCGGTAACACGTAGGGACCAAGCGTTGTCCGGATTTATTGGGCGTAAAGAGCTCGTAGGCGGTTCAGTCAGTCGGGTGTGAAAACTTCGGGCTTAACTCGAAGCATGCATCCGATACTGCTGTGACTTGAGTCCGGTAGGGGAGTGGGGAATTCCTGGTGTAGCGGTGAAATGCGCAGATATCAGGAGGAACACCGGTGGCGAAGGCGCCACTCTGGGCCGGTACTGACGCTGAGGAGCGAAAGCGTGGGTAGCAAACAGGATTAGATACCCTGGTAGTCCACGCCGTAAACGTTGGGCACTAGGTGTGGGTCGTTATCAACACGATCCGTGCCGCAGCTAACGCAGTAAGTGCCCCGCCTGGGGAGTACGGTCGCAAGACTAAAACTCAAAGGAATTGACGGGGGACCGCACAAGCGGCGGAGCATGTTGCTTAATTCGATGCAACGCGAAGAACCTTACCTAGGTTTGACATGTACGGAAAAGCTACAGAGATGTGGTGTCCTTCGGGGCCGTACACAGGTGGTGCATGGCTGTCGTCAGCTCGTGTCGTGAGATGTTGGGTTAAGTCCCGCAACGAGCGCAACCCTTGTCCTATGTTGCCAGCGCGTAATGGCGGGAACTCGTAGGAGACTGCCGGGGTCAACTCGGAGGAAGGCGGGGATGAGGTCAAGTCATCATGCCCCTTATGTCCAGGGCTGCAAACATGCTACAATGGCCGGTACAACGGGTCGCAAAACCGCGAGGTCAAGCCAATCCCTTAAAGCCGTTCTCAGTTCGGATCGAAGTCTGCAACTCGACTTCGTGAAGTTGGAGTCGCTAGTAATCCCGGATCAGCACTGCCGGGGTGAATACGTTCCCGGTCCTTGTACACACCGCCCGTCACACCACGAAAGTTGGCAACACCCGAAGCCGGTGGCCTAACCAGCAATGGAAGGAGCCGTCGAAGGTGGGGTCAGTGATTGGGGTGAAGTCGTAACAAGGTAGCCGTACCGGAAGGTGCGGCTGGATCACCTCCTTTCTAAGGAGTCACACGGATC
>JANMAT010000083.1:0-1633 GCA_031359995.1 Actinomycetes bacterium | reverse complement strand
GTTCTCGTCGCAGGCCACGACGGTGGAGGTGGTCTCCCACTCGCCGATGGCCGCGTGACGGTTGCGGCCGGTGAAGCGGGCCCCCACGGCGGGCGCGGCACCGTCGAGCCAGGTGGCCTCCTGCAGTTCCTCGCTGAAGCGAGCCGGCACGGTGATGTCGGTCACGAGGTCCCACACCGCGGCGGACGGTGCGTGCACGAGCACGCTGATCTCGGTGGACGGTCCGTCGGCGTAGCGCATTGGTGCGTGCTCGTCCATGAGGTGACCCCGTTCTCGCGCCCGTGGGTTGCGACACTACCGGTCGGGCGCGAGCCTGTTCGCCGAGCCGGCCCGAGGGGCGAGGGGACGCGATGCGAGTGGCGATCGGAGCCGTGGTGGCCTCGCCGGAGGACGCCACGTTCGTGGTGGAGGCCGAGCGGCTGGGGGCGGCCCAGGTGTGGGCGCCCGAGGCGTGGGGGTACGACGCGCTCACCCCGTTGGCGTACCTGGCGGCGCGCACGTCGACGATCACGCTGGCGTCGGGCATCGTGCAGATGGGGGCGCGCACGCCGGCCATGCTGGCCATGACCGCCATGTCGCTGCAGGCGCTGTCGGGTGGGCGGTTCGTGCTCGGTCTGGGCACGAGCGGACCGCAGGTGATGGAGGGTTGGCACGGCGTGCGGTTCCCGTCGCCGCTCGCGGCCACGCGCGAGACGATCGAGATCGTCCGCCAGGTCGCCGCGGGTGAGCGGCTGGCCCACGACGGCGCCGTGTTCCAGCTTCCCCTGCGCGGTGGCCCCGGGCGGGCGTTGCGTTCAATGGCCCCCCCGGTGGCGGTGCCGATCTACATCGCCGCGCTCGGACCGAAGAACCTGGAGCTCACCGGCGAGTTGGCCGACGGGTGGCTGGGCAACGCGTTCATGCCCGAGCACGCGTCGGCGTTCACCGACCACCTCGCCGCCGGCGCGGCGCGCGCCGGTCGTTCGCTGGTCGACCTCGACCTGGTGATCCCGGTGGCGGTCGAGATCACCGACGACGCCGACGAGGCCGCGGCGCGCCACGCGCGCGGCTACGCCTTCACCATCGGGGCCATGGGCTCGCGCCACCAGAACTTCTACAACGCCGCCTTCACGCGGCAGGGATACGGCGACGAGGTGCGGGCCGTGCAGGACCTGTGGCTCGCCGGGAGGCGGGAGGAGGCGGCGGCGCTCGTGCCGATCGGCATCGGCGCCAAGACGAACCTGCTGGGCCCGCCCGTGGTCATCAAGGAGCGCCTGCGGCGGTACCGCGCCGCCGGGGTGACGACCCTGCAGGCCAAGCTGTCGGGCACCGTGAGCGAGAAGCTCGACACGCTCGGCCAACTGCTCGACCTGGTCGCCGAGGTCGACGCCGGGTAGCTCGGGCTGCCGCGCCATCGACCCACTTGCATCGCGCGTGCCGGCGAGGCAAGGGTTGTCGGGCGGGCGCGGGCAGGATCTCCGGTTCTTCGGAACCAGCGAGTCTGCGGGTTCGGGGGCACCGGGCCTCAGCCCCTGGTGTCATCGGTTCCGCACCACGCTCGGGCGTTGCCTCGTGTGACGCTCGAGCGTGCTGCCCGATCATGCCGGTCGCAGCTGGCAGGCTGGGCCGATGCACGTCGACACCCTGTTCTGTC
>JANMAT010000163.1:0-2333 GCA_031359995.1 Actinomycetes bacterium | reverse complement strand
GGATCCACCACTTCGACCTGGTGTTGGGGTGTCCTGTCTGTAGCGAGCGACCGCGACAGACAGGAGTTACGATGCCTTGTATCGCAACCCAGGCCCGACCATTGGTGCTGCACGGCACCCTGAGCACGTTCCGACGCCGCTGCGGCAAGGCGTCGTGTCGGTGCGCGACTGGCGACCCGCATGAAAGCCCGGCGTTCGTCTACACCGAGGCCGGCCGGACCAAGACCCTCACGCTGCGCGACGCCGAGGTGGCCGAGGTGGCGGCGGCGGTGGCCCGCTACGAGGCGGCGAGAGCCGAGCTCGAGGCCGCGGCGCACGCGGGTGTCGCCGTGTTGCAGTCGCGCCGGGCGGCCAGGGCCGCCAAGGGTGAGCGTCAATGATGGGAGCCACCGAACGCGCCGGCGCGTTCGGTGCGTCGCGGGAGTGCTTCGAAGAGGCGCTGGGGTGGCTCGCCGGACTCGACGCTTCGGGTCTCACCCATGCCGAGCTCGAAGATGAGCTCGACTGCCGTGGCCGCGAGCTGTTGCGGCGGATGTGCCAGGACCACCTCAGCGTTCGCGCCGCGACCGAGGACCGCCTCGACGCAGTGCGTGACGCCGCGGGGGTCGCCCATGGCGCCGTCGAGGCCGGTCATCGTCGGCCCTTGGGGACCATCTTCGGTGAGGTCGGTGTGGAGCGTCTCGCCTACCGCCATCGTGGCCACCCGAACCTGTATCCCGCCGACGCGGTGCTCAACCTGCCCGCCGAGCGCCACAGCCACGGGCTGCGTCGCCTGGCCGCGGTCGAGGCATCGCGAGGATCCTTCGAGGAAGCGAGCGCAGCCGTCGAACGCGCCACCGGTCAACACGTCGCCAAACGCCAGATCGAGGCCCTCGCCGGCCGGGCCGCCGCCGACGTCGAGGGGTTCTACGCCGCCCGGGTCCACTCGGAGGCCGCGGCCAGCGACGTGCTGGTCATCTCCGCTGACGGCAAGGGCATCGTCATGCGACCCGACGCTCTGCGCCCCGCCACCGCCAAGGCGGCCGCAGCCGCGACCAACAAACTCGAGTGCCGGTTGTCGAAGGGCGAGAAACGCAACCGCAAACGCCTCGCCGAGGTCGGCGCCGTCTACGACCTCACCCCCGTCGCCCGCAACGCCACCGACATCCTGGTCTCCAAAGCCGGCGCCGCCCCACCGCCGGCGCCACAGGCCAAAGCCAAGTGGGTGACCGCCAGCGTCGTCGACGACGCCGCCACCGTGATCGCAAAGGTCTTCGACGAAGCCGAACGGCGCGACCCGCTGCATCGCCGCGCCTGGGTGGCCCTCGTCGACGGCAACAACCACCAGATAGACCGCATCGAAACAGAAGCCGAAGCCCGTGGAACCGACATCACCATCGTGGTCGACCTCATCCACGTCCTTGAGTACCTGTGGGGAGCGGTGTGGTGCTTCTTCGCCGAGGGCGACACCGCCGCCGAAGCCTGGGTGCGCGACAGGGCCCTCGCCGTGCTCGAGGGGCACGCCCGCGAAGTCGCCACCGGCATCAGACGCCGAGCCACCGCAGCAGGACTCGCGAAACACAAACGCATCAAGGCCGACGCCTGCGCCAAGTACCTCACGAACAAGGCCGACTACCTCAACTACCCCAAGGCCCTCGCCCAAGGCTGGCCCATCGCGAGCGGCGTCATCGAAGGCACCTGCCGATACCTCGTCGCAGACCGCATGGACACCACCGGCGCCCGCTGGAGCATCAACGGCGCAGAAGCCGTCCTCAAACTACGGGCCCTCCGCGCCAACGACGACTTCGACGAGTACTGGAAGTTCCACCTCGACAACGAACGCCACCGAGTCCACCACACCCGCTACGCCAACAACACGCTAACGATGGCCGCCTGACGTCCCTCTACGAGAGCCGCACCCAATTCGGGTTGGCCAGGCTCGGTCGGGGCCGACGCCGCCGCTTCGAAGGACGAGTGCTGCTAGGCAGGAGCCCTCGTCGGGTCCGACCGGCGTGGTCGCGTCGACCGACTTCGGGTTCGGGCAGGGTCCCTTCGCACGCCGCGTTCACACAATCATGTGGGCGAAGCTGCGTGCGCTCGCCCCCGGTGCGGCGCTGGCCGGTGAGCGCGTTCGACGGCGAGCAGCCAACGACATGACGGGCCCAGTAAGCGGTCCGCGAGCATCGGGGCGGTGCGCAGTGACCGATGAGTTCGACGCCCAGGTAGCGTCGAATGGGCACGGACAACGGATACGCCGACATCAACGGCCTGCACCTCTACTACGAGATCCACAGCAACGAGGGGACGCCGCTGGTGCTGTTGCACGGCGGTGTCATGACCATCGAGCTCACCTA
>JANMAT010000146.1:0-32726 GCA_031359995.1 Actinomycetes bacterium | reverse complement strand
GCCCGAGACCGCGCCATGCCATGACGCTGTGCGACGCGGGTCCGCTGATCGCCATCATCGACGCCGACGAGCCCGATCACGACGCATGTCTCGCCGCGCTTGACGAACTCACCCTGCCCTTGGTGACGACCTGGCCGGCGTTCACCGAGGCGATGTACCTGCTCGGCCAAGCCGGAGGCATCACCGCTCAACGCGCGCTCTGGAAGCTGGTTCACACCGGTCGGCTCAACCTTGCCGACCTGTCGACCAAGACGGTCGAGCGATCAGCTCAGCTGATGGACAAGTACGCGGACCGACCGATGGATCTCGCCGACGCCACCCTTGTGGCATTCGCTGAGGAACAAGGCCATCGCAGGGTCTTCACCCTCGACTCTGACTTCCACATCTACCGACTCCTTGGACGACAACGCTTCGACGTCGTTCCCCGACGCTGACGCCACACCAACCGGGACCTACACCGTGTCGTTCATCTCCGCCCGGACCTACGAGCAAACCGCCGCCAACCTGACCGCCGCCATCTCCCGTCTCGCGCCCACCCCCACCCCCACCTGAACCACCCAGACCCCGGCTCGTTCGGTAGGCGCTCGCCGCCGTCAAGAACCATCACTGCAGACCATGGCGAGCCCGGCCCCCGCGCAGGTTCTGCACAGACGAACGAACCACTCGCTATCCACGCGATGCACTCCGCCGTGCCCACCCGCACCAGCCCGACGGCGTCACCCGAGTCGCACACCCGGACTGGCACACCATCGGAGTCGACACGCGCCTCGCACATGCCGCAACCCACGCGCCGGGCCGGCCGCCTGCCCACCCGCCACAGGCACACCACTTCGCTCACCCGCAAACACGAAGCCAGCACCCGGGAACTAGCGAACCCTGGCGCGGCCAGCGCACGAGTTCGGATCCGTAGCGGGCTGCCTGTCCGGGCGCCCCGATGTTTCGGGCTGAGCTGTCACCGATCTAGGAAGTAGCTATCGCCTCGAGCTTCGGCAGGCCTGGCGGTCTGCGCGGCATCGGGCGAGCCAGTGCCGCCGAGACGCGCGTACCTTGTTGCAACGAACCCGCTCGAAGCAGCGACACCGAGAGCACTCACCTCGCGATCGCTGCGACGTGACCATCAGGGACGAGGCTGTAGCCGGCCACGTGTCTCCAATCGCGTTCGCCTGCCGGGATGACTGAGGGTGGGCGGGGTGGCCGTCGGCCCTTTGAGGACGAGCGGGTACGCGGGCGACGGCATGCCGCTCGTTCGGCGCGGTCGGGCGTCGCATCAGGTTCGGGCGGTACTCTCGGGCAACGATCGAGCCGGGGGGCCGAGGTGGTGATCAGGTCCGGCGCGGCACGCAACTCTCTGGTCGACGGCCGGGCGGCGGCGACCAGCTCGCGCCGACCGGTGCTCGAGGTGCTGCGCGTCCCGAGTTTTCCGTCGTTGCTCTTTGCCGGTTGGTTGTGGACGATGTGCCGTTGGGCGAGCGGCTTCCTCGGTGCCTTCGTCGCCAATCTATCGACCGGCTCGGCCCGGCTCGTGCAGCTCACCGGTGTGGCCCTATGGGCACCGCTGCTGTTCGGCGGGGTGCTCGGTGGTGTGGTGTCGGATCGCTTCGATCGCCGAAAGACGGTGATCGCCCAGTTCGCTGCCCTGATCCCGCTGTCCGCCCTGATGGGTATCGCCGGCATCGTCGGCTCCATCCGCCTCTGGATGCTGTACCCGTTCCTCGTCGTAGTCGGCATCGGCTGGGTCGCCGACATGACCAGCCGGAGGGCCATGATCTACGACGTGGTGGGTACCGATCGGGTGGCCAGCGCCATGGCGTTGGAGTCGGTGAGCACATCGAGCGGGTTGGCCATCGGAACGTTGTTGGGTGGCACGGCGATACAGGCCCTCGGCATCGGCGCCGCGTACCTGTGCGTGTGCGGGCTGGCCGTCGGGGCACTCGTGCTGTTCCGGCGCGTGCCGCGGATGGACCGGCTCACTGCCTCCACGGAGTCACCGCTGGTGGCGTTCCGGTCCGGATTCCGCCTGCTCCGCACGGAACGGGCGCTGCTGAGCGTCCTCGGCGTGACCGCAGCGGTGAACTTCTTCTTCTTCAGCTTCACGCCACTGGTGCAACTGGTCGCGTCGGATCTCGGAGTCGGGGCGTTCCTCACCAGCCTACTGGCCGCCATGCTCGGCATCGGCATGATGACGGGATCGGGCATCGTGGCCCGTACCCAACCGAGAAGGCGCGGCGTCGTTTACGTGACGGGCTCGGGACTGGCCATGGTGATGCTGGTTCCGTTCGCACTCTCGCCCTGGTACCTCGTCTCGCTGGTGTTCATGCTCGTGTCCGCCATCGGCATGGGACTGTTCTCATCGCTGCAGGGCACCCTCGTCATGACATCGGTCGCACCGGAGCTGCGCGGTCGGGCCCTCGGCCTGCTGTCCACGGCGATCGGCGTGCTGCCCGTTGGGATGATCCTGCTCGGCGAGCTGGCGGAGGAAGTCGGCGCCCGGACGGCCATCGTCGTCTCGGTGCTCTCGGGCACCGCGATGCTGACCGGTTGGCTGCGATGGCGACCAGAGGTGCTCGAACGGACGGGCTGATCCCGTCGGCTCGGCCGCACGGTCGACGACGCACGGCCCTGACCCAACTGGGAGCGAACCGCAACAGACCGCTGCGGCGGCCGGACCACGGTCCCGCATGACCGAGCGAAGCGAGCACCCCTCTCACGCGCCGGGTCTGCCCACCAACCGCGCCGAGGCGCACGGTATCACCAGCCTCCATGGCCAACATCGTTGTCCGGGAAACGGCGGTGCCGGGCGGCATGGGTGCCCGGGTATGACGGCTGTGGTGTGCTGCTTGGGGCCTTTCGCGGTCGTCGACGATGGGTGCGTCGCCCTGCTCCTGGTGGCTCGTAGATCTGGCATGGGCCGGACGGTCGGGGTGTTGGTGCTCAGCCGGCTGGTTCGATGCGTGTGGTCAGTATTGGTCGTGGCGGTGGAGCCAGGCCATCGTCCAGGGCAGGGCGTCTTCGTCGCGTCCTTTGGCGGTGATGTCGAGGATCTGGTAGGCGGTGTTGAACACGTCGAGCCCTCGCGCGTAGCAGCTGTACGTGTGGAACACCTCACCGTGGTGGCGCACGAATGCGCTCAGGCCGGGTGCTTCCTCGGCGGGGTGGTCGACGGGGGTGTAGTTGTAGGTTGCGGCTTGGGTGACGCCGTAGTCCTGGTTGAACGTCGATCCGAGTGAGGACACCCAGTTGAATGTCCATCCCATCCGGTTCCGGTAGGTCTGAAGGGTGTCGAGCGGGGCTCGGGACACGGCGATGAGTGTCGCGTCGCGATGGGCGAGGTGGACGGTGGTCCCGTTGTAGTTGTCAGCCCAGAACGAACAGCTCGGACAGCCTTGGTCCCAGTCGGGACCGAACATGAAGTGGTAGACGACGAGTTGCGAACACCTGTCGAACAGTTCGCTCAAGGACCGCTCACCGTCGACGGTGTCGAACCGGTAGTCCTGCTCGACCCGGACCCACGGCAGGGCGCGCCGGGCCCGGGCCAGTTCGTCCCGGCGGCGGCTCAGGTCTTTCTCCCTCGCGAGCAGCTGGACACGTTCGTGGAGCCATTCGTCGCGGGACGCGATGCGAGGCTCGTCGACCGTGGTCATGGCGTGCGGCCCAGGAAGGCCACCAGTTTGGTGGTGGCGCTCGCATCGGCCGGGACTGTGACGGCGGGGTCGAAACCGGCAAAGGTGCGGATCTCGTCGGTCACGAACCCTTGGCAGATCTCGAGCACGAGCGAAGCGAGATCGTCGGGCAGGTCCTCGGGTTGTCCTGTGGCGCGGGCGATGTCCCACGAGTGGGTGGCCGTGTCGAGCAGGTTGATGCTCAGCGCGGCGCTGCCGGGCATCGGGCCGGCACCGATGTTCATTTCCCCGGCGAGGTCGGCGTTGGTCCACGCCGCCAGCGTGCGGTCGGCCAGGGCACGGAACTGGGCCGCTGGGTCATCGGCCAGCACGAACCCCGCGCCATCGGGCGGGGGTGCATCGCCGCGCACGGCGCCTCCGATCCCGGCGACGACACCGAACGCGTGGCCGAGCAACGCACTCACGTCCCACTGGGTGCACGGGGTGGGGTCGGCCATCTGATCGGCCCGAACCCCAGCGATCACCCCGTGGGTGTGATCGAACGTTTCAGCGAGAGCGGTCAGCAGATCCATGGTGGTTTCTCCGGTCGCACCGGCGAGTTGCAATGGCACCGATGTATGTAAGAAGATACTTACATGAGCGGGGAGGTGCAAGGGGCGTCCATGGATGGGGTGGCGCAGGCGTTGTCCGACGGGACGCGACGGTCGATCTTGCGTCTGGTCCGCGACGACGAGCGTTCGGCCGGTGATCTCGCCGCCCGGTTCCCGACGATGAGCCGACCGGCCGTATCGCAGCATCTGCGGGTGCTCCACCGAGCGGGGCTGGTCACGGTGCGATCGGACGGGAACCGGCGTTTGTACCGGGCGCGGACCGAAGGGCTGGCGGCCATGTGGCGGTACCTCGACGAGATGTGGACCGATCGGCTCGGGCGCCTGAGAGCCGCCGCCGAACGGGCCGAGTGGCCCGAACGTCAACGCCGTCAGCTCGACACGCCCAGCACGGACCGATCCCGGGCCACCCGCGCCGCGCCGAGCCGGGCGAAGCCCGCCACCCTCGACAAGGAGCAGCCGTGACTGAGAACCCCCCGACGTTGCGTACCATCGAACAGCGGGTGCGTATCGCCGCGTCACCGGAAACGGTGTGGACGTTCTGGACCGACCCGGCGCGACTGTGCGAATGGTGGGGCATCGGCGCCGAGATCGACCCGCAGCCCGGTGGCATCTTCCGCGTCGTGATGGCCACCGATGGACCGGTCATGTCCGGCACCTACCTCACCCTGGAGCCCTTCACTCGTGTGGTGTTCACGTTCGGGTGGGAAGGCAACCCGATGGGCGACGCCCTCGCACCCCGCAGCACGCACGTGGAAGTGACCCTCACCCCGGTAGACGGCGACACCGACCTCGTCCTCGTTCATCGCGAGGTGCCCGCCGTCCATGCGGACGAGCACGCCAAAGGCTGGGCGCTCTTCGTCGGTGAGCGCCTCCCGACCGCCGCCGCTCGCCACGCGCTCCGGTCGAGGACCGACGTCGACGAGGACGCGTCGTGAACGTCGATGTCACCACCGAGATCGTGATCGCCCGGCCCGTCGCCACCGTGGCCGAGTACGCGGCCGACCCCTCGAACACGCCAGCGTGGTACGTCAACATCACCTCGGTCGAATGGAAGACACCCCCACCCCTGCACGTCGGCTCGCTCGTGGCGTTCGTCGCCCAGTTCATGGGCAAACAGCTCGAGTACACCTACCAGATCGTCGACCTCGCCCCGGGCGAGCGGCTCACCATGACCACCGCCCAAGGGCCGTTCCCCATGACCACCACCTACACCTGGACCGCGCTCGATGACCAGACGACCAGAATGACCTTGCGCAACCACGGCCAACCGTCCGGCTTCTCGACACTCGTCGCACCGTTCATGACCCAGGCCGTGAAACGCGCCAACCGGAGAGATCTCGCTGCCCTCAAACGACTCCTCGAAACATGACCGCTACCCGGACGCGGGCGACGGGGGTGCCTTCGATGATCGCTGAGTCGGGAGGGAGATGCGAGACACTCCGGTGCCCGCAAGCGGACCGCTCGGGCTGGCCGGCCTCCTCTGCTGCGCCAACGTGGGCCGCTTCGCCGACGGGTGGGACATCGGCGGGCCCTTCGCATGGCTCGTGCACGATGACGCCGTCGTGGTGACACCCGAGCGTGCAGCGCATTACGGCGACCGTGAACACCCACCAGTTCGCTCGGCCGCCCGACAGGGCGCGCCGCACAGATCATGCGAACACTGGCGCGGCGAACGCACGGGATCGGCGGGCGTGGACGGCGATGCCGGTCCGCTGGCCGACCGACCGTCGAGCGGCCAGCCGGGACCGCGCGAGTCCAGTCGGGGGCCACGGGGAACGACGGGTTGTCGGGTCCTTCGTGTTCAGCATGCCATCGCTGTTGGTCAGGGCGGCGCGAAGTAGCGACCGGGTGTCGTGCCGAGCTGTCGGCGGAACGCGGTGACGAACGCACTGGTCGACGCGTAACCGACGGCCCATCCCACTTCGCTCACCGGACGCCCTTCGGCCATCAACTCGATGGCGTGGACCAGCCGGAGTCGTTGCCGCCATCGACCGAGGCTCAAGCCCGTCTGGTCATGGAATCGTCGCTCCAGTGTCCGTCGGCTGGCGCCGACCCGGAGTGCGAGATCGTCCAGGTTGGCGCCCGGGTCGTGGCGGAGCAGACCGGCGAGCATGCCGGCGACATGATCGGTGGGAACGCGCAACTCGAGGGGCACCACCGCGATGGTGTGAAGCTGGTCGAGGAGCACGCGAGCGAGCCGATCATCGGGTGCGGAACGGGCATCGAGCGTGCCCCGTTGCACGACGCACAGGATCAGTTCCCGCAGGAGCGGACTGACCTGGATGACCCCGAGAGGGCGGGATGCCGCCCGTAGGCGCCTGGCCACGTACAGGGTACGGAGTTGCACCCTGCCCCGGGCGGTGAGGCGGTGGATCACGTTGGCGGGGATCCATACGGCGCGGGCCGGGGGAACGATCCACCCGCCTGCGTGAGTTTCGACCAGGAGCGCCCCCGAAGCGGCGTACACGAGTTGATGCCAGTCGTGGGTATGCCACCGCAGCTGTGTGCCGTCGGCGTACCCGACGGCGTGGGAACGTACGACCACCCGCGGGGCCGGTGTCGGGTTTTCAACGTCAACTGTCGTGATGGTGGAAGTCTGCCACGCGGCTGGTCGTTACGATCCCGGGGCTATGGCTCACAACATCGTGCACTTCGCCATCCATGCCGACGACGTCGAGCGGGCACGCCGCTTCTACCAAGCCGTGTTCGGTTGGCACTTCGAAGCATGGGGCCCACCCGGCTTCTACGACATCGTCACCGGAGACCCCGATCGACCCGGCATCCAAGGCGCCCTCCACCAACGCGACGAACCACTCACCGGCGGCGGCACCCGAGGGTTCACGTGCACCATCGCGGTCGACGATCTCACAGCCATCCGAGAACGGGTGACCGGCAACGGTGGAACCATCACCTACGTGGAAATCCAGATCCCAACCGTCGGCACACTCACCCAGTTCCTCGACACCGAAGGCAACGAACTAGCAGCCATGGTCTACGACAAGGCCATGTACGGCGCGTAGACGGCCCGCCACGCACCAGAACCGGCGGACCCTGGCGCCGACCCCGGGGTGCGCAGATCTACGGGAGCGGGGGCCTATCGTCGCTGGTCGCGGTGTTGTCGGGTGCTCCGGGGTGCTGTGGCCCGACCTCGATGGAGGGAAGCAGTCGTGGTGCCTCTGCTTGGTGGTCAGGGTTCACGGTCAGGTTCTTCGTGGGTGCTCGGCCATGCGGGGAGGGTGACGACGATGCGTGTCCCGTCGTGGGTGTCGGCGATCGCGACGGTGGCGTGATGTGTGTCGGCGATGGCTTTCACGATGGCGAGGCCGAGGCCGGCGCCTCCGACGTGACGACGGCGGGGTTGGTCGAGTCGGGTGAAGCGTTCGAAGACCAGTTGGCGGTGTTCCCGGGGTATGCCGGGCCCGTCGTCGGCCACGACGAGTTCGGTGTGGTTCCCGCACTCGCGGAGCTCGATGCACACCTTCTGGTTGGCGTGGCGTTCGGCGTTGTCGAGCAGGTTGTTGATGAGGCGCCCGAGCTGCGACGCGTCGCCGGTGACTCGGGCTGCGCTGACGTTGGTGATGTCGACGAGCACGCGACCTCGGGATCGGAGTGGCTCGATGGCGTGCAGGACGATCTCGTCGAGGTCGACGGGTTCCACGAGAGGAGGGGCCGGATGTTCGTCGGTGGCGGCGAGGAAGAGGAGGTTGTCGGCGAGGTGTTGGATGCGTCGGGTGTCGTGCTGCAGATGTCGTGCCAGCGTGGTCCAGTCGGTGCTTTCCGGGTGGTTCAACGCCACGTCGAGTTGGGCTTGGAGCGAGGCGAGCGGGGTGCGGAGCTCGTGGGATGCGTCGGCGACGAAGGCGCGTTGGCGTCGGTGGGTGTCCTCGAGGCGTTCGAGCATGTCGTTCATGGTTCGGGCGAGGCTGGCCATTTCGTTGCGGCCGGTGGGTTCGGGCACTCGCTGGTCGAGGTCGACGGCCGAGATGGCGGCGACGGTGGAACGGATCGCTTCGACCGGAGCGAGGACACGGCTGGTCGACCGCCAGGTGGTCGCCGCGACCGCCGTGAGCAGCGCCGGGAATGACGCGATGAGCACCCATCGCATCATGGCTTGGGTCTCCCGGTTGGGGTCGAGGGCGGCACCGACCACGGCGGTGAGATCGCCGTCGGAACCGTGCATCCGTCGGCTGGCGATCCGGTACGGTCCGCCATCGCCGATGGGTGCGAGCTCGATGGTGTGGAGCACGGTGATCCCGCCGGTGGACGGCGGCGGGTCGAGCGGTGCCCGCACGGTGATCGTTGCGCTCTGGGAGATGACGTTGCCGTCGGCGCCGAGCACCTGAATGATGCTGCCCTCGTCGCCGGTGTCTGGGAGCAGGGGCGGGAGCACGAGGTCGGGGGCGGTCGCTTGCAGCTCGTCGAGTCGCGTCCGCAGGGCGATGTCCAGGCGCTTGGCGAGCTGGCGGTCCATGAGGTGCAGGGCGCCGAACCCGCCGATGGCGAGCGCGGCGGCGACGACGGCGGTGGCCGCGAGCGTGGTGCGGACACGGATCGAGCCGCGACCCGTCGGGCGATCACGCACCGTCGGCTCGGAGGCGGTAGCCGACACCGCGAACCGTCTCGAGTGAGGTTCGTCGGAACGGGAGGTCGATCTTGGTCCGCAGGTAGCGGGCGTAGACCTCGACGATGTTGGGGTCCGCGTCGAACGCGACGTCCCACACCTCGTGGAGGAGTTCCTGCTTGGGTATGGCTTCGCCGGCTCGCCGCATGAGCACCTCGAGCAGGGCGAACTCTCGTCGGGTGAGCGAGATCTCGGTGTCGGCGCGCCAGCAGCGACGTTGGCGACTGTCGAGCATCAGATCGCCGGCCTGCAGCGTCGACGCGATGTTCTTGGAGCGCCGTACTAGCGCCCGCAGATGGGCGATGAGCACGGGAAATGAGAACGGTTTGGAGAGGAAGTCGTCGGCGCCGCCGTCGAGCACGTCGGTCTGGTCGTACTCGCCTTGCTTGGCGGTGAGTACGAGGACCGGTGTCCAGTCGTTGCGGGCACGGAGCTCGGACAGGATTCGATAGCCGTTCAACCCGGGCACCATGAGATCGAGCACGATCACGTCGAAGGTGGTGTCGATGGTGTGATCGAGGGCGACGTTGCCATCGTGGGCCACGGTGACGTTGAAGCCCTCGTCACGCAGTCCGCGCTGCAGCGCGGCGGCGAGCGGTTCGTCGTCTTCGACCACCAGCACCTTCACGACGGTCCCCTTCGACCCGGACAGGCGCGCGCCGTCACGTGATGTCACCGGTGAGCCTACGCGGACCTGGCTGGTTCAGTCGCTGGCCTGGTCGCTCACGACTGCACCGGTGTGGGCATCGAGCTGCACTTCCCAGATGGTCGTACCGTCGTCGGGCTTGATCTCCCAGACGAGACCGTGGTCCTCGGATTCGAGATGAGCATCGATGACGGTGCCGGGGTGCAGTTGTGTCGCGGTCGTCTCAGCGGCGGCTTGGCTGACGCTGGCCTCGGCGAGGTGCGCTTTGGTGTAGGCCACTTCCCGGTTGGCTTCGGCGGGCGGATCGGTGGTGGCGGTGGCGTTCGCGGCGCCGGCGACGCCGAGTGCGGCGACGATGCCGACGGCGGCGAGCAGTAGCTTCCTACGTGGTGTGATCATGGTTGTGGTTCCTCTCGTTGGGTCAACAGTGTGAGGGTAGGACATCGGTGCTGAGAGCCTGCTGAGGTTCTCAGGTGCCGCTGCGGAGTGCTTCGACGGGCTGGAGTCGCGCGGCGCGCCACGCCGGGTACAGACCGGCGATCAACCCGATCAGGGTTCCGACCGCGGGAGCCACGAGCGGCAATCGAGGGTCCAGCACCGGGGTCCAGCGCTGCTGCCACGCCACGAGCACGATGGTGATGACCCCGAGGCTGGTGCCGATGATGCCGCCGACGAGGCCGGTTACGGCGCTCTCGGTCAGGAACTGTGCGGCGATGTGACGGCGCCCGGCGCCGAGGGCACGGCGCAGGCCGATCTCACCGACGCGCTCGAGCACAGACACGAGCGTGACGTTGGCGATGCCTAGGGCACCGACGAGTAGCGAGACTGAGCCGAGCGTGACGAACAGGGCGTTGAGGTCGTTGCGTACGGCGTTCCTCGTCGAGGATGCGTCGGGGGGTTGGGCGACCCGGAACACCGTGGGGTCGTCGGGGTTCAGCGCGATGGGCGCCTGGTGCGCGACGAGCCGGGCGGCGCCGACGGTGGTGTCGATCTGGACGGTGCCGGGCGCGGCGAGAGCGAAGTCGTGTCGGGCGGTTCCTTCGGGCATGATGACGGCGCCGAGCAGTTCGGCTTGCCGGGAGACGTCGCTCAGGATGCCAACGACCAGGTACAGGTGCTCGCCGACGAAGATCGCCGGCTGTTGGTGGGCGTCGACGAGACCGAGCCGTTCGGCGGCGGCGGGACCGAGTACCACCACGCGATCCGCGCGTTGCGAGTGACCGGCATCGAAGACGCGTCCGCTGCGCAAGCGGGCACGGATGGCCGCGAACAGTCCTGGGGACGCTGCTTTCACCGGGAGCTGGAACGTCGACTGGCCGGTGGGGTCGTTGAGGGGCACCGCCCGCGTGAGTGCGCCCTTGGTGTCGACGTCGGCCGCGGTGCCGGCGGCAGCCACGCCGGCGAGGCGTTCGAGGCGCGCGGCGGCGTCCCACGGAATCACCCGGGACACGACGGGACCGCCCGACACGCGGGGGGTCACCGTCACGTCGGTGGCGGCGAGCGCGTCGAATCGGGCCGTGATCTGACCCCCAGTCGTCTTGGAGATCCCGAGCGTGGCGACGAGTGCAGCGATGCCGAGCACGGTGCCGAGCACGGTCAGGATCGCCCGTGCCGGCCGAGCCAGGCAGGCGGCGAGCGACTCGTGCCACAGATCGAGGATCCTCACCGTGCCGTCCTGGCAGGGTTGGGCGACGGCTCGGTGAGGATGCCGTCGACGATGTGCACGCAGCGTGTGGCGTGGGCGGCAACGACCGGGTCGTGGGTGATGAGCACGAGGGTGAGGCCGTCGCGCCGGAGGTCGTCGAGCAAGGCGAGGATGCGGGCGGTGGTTGCGGAGTCGAGGTTGCCGGTCGGTTCGTCGCAGAGCAGCAACGGAGGCGCGGTCACGACCGCGCGGGCGATGGCGACGCGCTGGCGTTCCCCGCCGGACATGCTCGCGGGCAGGTGGTCGGCGCGGTGGGCGAGCCCCACGCGTTCAAGTGCCGCGAGAGCCCGGGCGCGCCGCCCCGAGCGGGACCGGCGCTGGTACACCTCGGCCATCATCACGTTGTCGAGCGCGCTGCGGTAGGCGAGGAGGTGGAACGACTGGAACACGAAGCCGATGCGCTCTCCTCGCAACCGGGCCAGCTCGTGGTCGTCGAGCCCGGCCGTGTCGACCCCGTCGAGCCGGTAGGTTCCCGACGTCGGTCGATCGAGGCAGCCGAGGATGTGCAGCAACGTCGACTTCCCCGACCCGGACGGGCCGACGACAGCCACCGAGTCGCCGTGGTCCACGCGTAAGGTGGCGTGCTGGAGAGCGACCACGCCCGGATCAGCACCGTAACGGCGGCCCACGTCGTCCGCATCGATGAGTGCCACGGTCAGGCCTTCCCGGTGGTTCCGGGAGCGGTCGTGGTCGTGTTGGTCGCCCCGGGCGCCGGCGTTGAGGACGCGGGCGGGTTTGTCGTGCGGGCCGCGTTCGGCAGCACCAGTTGCTCCGAGCCGCGCCCGACGACCACGTTGTCGCCCTCGGTGAGCTCGCCGGCTCGGGCGGTGACCTCGACGAGGCCCTGCGCCACGAGACCGGGTGTGACGTCGACGAAGCGGGTCGCGGTCGCGGTGACGACCTCGAGTCGTGACGAGCCTGAGGCCCCGACGGTGAGCGCACTCAGCGGGACCGCGAGAACCAAACCGGCGGTCGAGCGCACCGGGATCGTCAACTTCACCGACGCTCCCACGAGGCTGGCCGGTGCGTTGTCGGGTGTCACTTCGACGTAGAACCGTTGCGGATCGACGCCGTTGGTGCCGGCCTGATCGGCCCTGACGCTCACGACGCCGGTGGCGGTGATGCCGAGGTCGGGTTCTTCGATCGAGACGCGGGCGCCGATCGGCACCAACTTGGCGTCGTTGACCGACAATGATGCGTCGATCGACAGCGCCAGCCCGCTGACCGTCATCAGCGCTGCGCCTACCTGGTCACCCCGTTTGACCTGCACATCGTCGATACGGCGAGGCAGACCGTCGAGGAAGATCACCTCGTCCGCGGGCACCTGCACCCCCGTGTGCGCCTGCAGTGCCGCCAGCGCCTGCGTGGCAGCAGCCTCGTCGTGCGCCGCGAGATCGGCGGCTTCCAGGAGCAACGTCACGTCCGCTGGCGGCGACGCCGTCCTCGCTGCAGCACGGTCCACCGCAGCCTGCGCCACGGTCGCGTCCGCCGCGGCGGCGGCAACCTCGCGCTCGGCGGCGGCCAGGTCGTCGCGGGCCCGTTGCACCGCCGCCGTTGCCGTGGCGGCCGAGGCGACTTGGGCGGCCTTGCCCGCGGTCAACTCGGCGCTGGCGACGGCGACGGCGTCGGCCTGACCGGCGGCCTGCGCCGCTCGGAGAGCCGCGGCCTTGGCGGCCACGTCGGCGTCGGCGAGAGCCCGATCGCGGTCGCTCACTGCCAGTGCCACGTCGATAGCCGGCCGGCTCGACACTGCGGTCGCGGTGGCCGAGCGGGCCTTGGCCAAGGCGGTGGCGAGCGCGGTCCTGGCGTCGCGTTCGTCGATGTCGAGTTGGCGCTGGGCTTGGGCGACGGCCAGATCGGCCTGCAGTCGCGCCGCCGACGCCTTGGCCGCCGTCTCTGCCGTCGTGCTCAACGCCAGGCGCTGCTGCTCCGTCGGGCCGAAGGGCTCCCAGCCTGACTTGGTGTACCACGCCGCGACCGCCGCGCCGGTGGCCGCGTCATACACGCCGTCCACCAGCCCGGGATCGAATCCCAACCGCACGAGAGCGGTCTCCAACTGGCGAACGTCGTCACCCGCAGCGCCGAGCGACAGATCGCGAAAGCCAGGAACGGTGCCGGAGAGCACGAGTACCGGACGACCACCCACCGCAAGCGCGAGCGATCCCTCGTCGAGCTGCGCTCCCTTCGCCGGTGCCAGCGTCACGACGCCGCCGGCGGGCAACTTGACGGCCGACGCGGCCAGGTTCACCTTGACCGCGGCGCGATGACCGACCGTTCCCCGGGTGATCACATCGGCCGAGAGCGTCACCTTCTGCACCCGCACGGTGATGAGCGACGCCGCCGGTGCGGCCGTCTCCGCCGCCACCTGCGCCGGCGACTTGAGCCGACTCCCACCCAACCAGCCGAACGCACCTACGAGAACGACACCGGTGACCGCGCAGGCCGCGAACCGTCTCGTGTCCATCGACGCTCACCCTTTCACCTTCGCCGCGAGATCGGGGTGCGCATCGAAGTAGGCTCTTTCGACCGCCGCGATCACCTTCGGTTCAACCGGCTGCTTGAACTTCATCTCACACGCCCAGTCGCTGTCAGCGATGCGCAACTCCTCCTGCTGGAGCGCGCTCAGCGCGGGGTGGTCGTAGCCCGTGCCGCCGCTCGTGCCGACGATCGCGTCCAGCCTTCGGCGAAGGGACTCGTCGATCTGATCGCTCGTCGCGTACTTGAAACCGGCCGCGCCAAGGCAGTTGGCCCACGCCCGTTCGGCCTGGGCCATCTGCGGATCGGCCGTCACCCGCTTGTCAAGCTCGTCGAGCACCGACTGAACCACATTGAGCGCCTCGGAACCACCGAACACCTCCGCTGCGGCCGACCTGTTGCACCCCGCAAGCTTCGAAAAGTCGCCCTGCACCACGGCGTCAGCGAAGGTACCTGCAACGCTGCCCCCGTTCAACGCTCTGTCGTAAGCCTTCCGATCAGTTGCGCTCAGCCCGTCACGGATCGTGGCGTTCGGGTTGGGGCTACCGACCTTGCCACCCGGCGCCACGCTGTCGTAGGTCGTGGTGATGCCGTAGCCGTACAGCCTGCGGAACTCATCCGCGGTCAACCCAGTGACCACGAACTTGCCCTGACCGACGACCACGGTCGTAGGGTCCATCGGAACGTAGTCGAACCCCTGCGTCTTCATGCACACAGCAACGAGGGCCTCGACCTTCAACTGGCGGCCCAGCAAGCTCTTCTGGTCGAGACCGAACGCCAACTCCGATGGAGACCCACTCCCCACCGAAGTCCGCGCCGCCTGAACAGACACACCAGAACCCGACCCGCACGCGCCCAGCGCGGCCACACCGATCACAGCAAGACACACCACTGCCCGGCGACGGATACCGCCGACCCCGGCTGATTGAGAATGAAAGTGTCGTTCGCGTCCCATGCGCCCAAACCTACGAAACAGCGGCTGAGAAGACGATGAGAGAACGCCACCGGTGCCACCGGTCAATCACCCTGACCTTCTCGAGCTGACACTCGACACGCTGTCGCTCCGAAGAACCCCGCGCACCTCGCCCGACCACTGCACCCCCCGCCGGAGCAGGCGCGCCCAAAGTCCACCCACGGGCTCGGCCCCGCGACCACCGCCGGCGGGCGCGATACAAGCGGCGATCCCCCGCCCCAACCGCGCTGGAGTTCGCGTGATACCTGGGTGATCTGTAGCCCTTTCTGCGATGCTTGGGCCGTGTCCGGTGGTCACGCTGGTGGCGTTGGCGTGGGACCTGAGTGAGGACGTTCTTTGCGTTCGTGGACAAGACCCCGACGAGGGCGACCAGCGCGGATGTGTTGGCGTTCATCCGGGTGCAGAGCCCGGGCGGGGACCGGACGGTGGTCCGGATCGATGGATCGAGTGGGGTGTCGTCGCGCACGGTCCGGCGGCGTGTGTCGTCGGTGTCGAGGTGGAGTGCGTACTTGTTGGCGCGTGGTGACACGTCGGTGGCTCGTAACCCGGTCCCGCGCGGGCTCGCTACCCGGCGGGAACGGTCCCGTCCTCGTCAGGGTGTGCCGTTGGTCCGCAACGTGACGACCCTCCCGAGGGTGCTGGCACCGGCAGATGTCGACGGGCTCCTCGGGGTGATGCGAACCGAGCGGGACAGGGCGATGAACCAGCAACCGAGCCGGCGCCGCACGATCACCCCTCGACCGGCTCCTCCGCCGCACCACCACCGGCACCCGCAACCCGCTGCGTTGACCACACCTCACAGGTGGGGAACTTCGGTGAGCACACCTGGGGAACTTCGCTGAGCGCGAGCAACACGACCTCATCACGACGCCGCACCAGCAGGCCATCGGGCAGCACCACGTGCGTGTGCTCACACCCGACACAACGCGCTCGCCGCGGCTGCACCCGTCGCACGACCCCGCCAGCCGACCGCACACGCCGGTTCCGCGCCCGACCCAACGGCGCCAGCCGGTCATCGCAGCACGAGCACCGGAACCGACCCGCGCTCAACTCGCTCTCGACCCGCTCCACATCGCCACTTACCATGAGCAGCGATGCCTCCGGCATCACCCAGCAAGGGCCCCCTCGAGCATCGGCCAAGAAGAACGAGGGGGCCTCGCGCGTACAGCATCCCCACGCAGCCGCGTCTGGAACATCGCAAGCGTTGCCCAGACGCCAGGGGCACCAATGGCACCAAATGAGCCCCGAAGGACTTGTCGGCCCAAGACCAGCGCCACGCATGGTGACCTTGAGTCCAGGCCCCAGGCCGTCGGCGATGCCGGGATGCCGGCATGCCGGGATGCGGGATGCGACAGTGCCATGCCAGCTCACCTCCGGGGCACGTTGCGTCTGGAGCGCTCAAATCGGATGCGGGCCGGCCGACAGAGACCCATGGCGCTCGATGAGTCACCGCGCGTGCGGCGGCGGACACGCCTCCGTGGCAGCCGACACGTAGGCGCCATTGCCTTTGTGACGACGGTGACCGCCATCCTCGCGATGGGAGTGCTGATCGAGCGTGCGGGTGCGGTCTTCACCGGAACAACGCAGAACGTCGCCAACGATTTCACCAGCGCCGCGTGCTTCTACCGGGCCACCGTGCAGAGCGGATCGACCACCAGTACCGCCAACGGAATCAAGACCGTGACGATCACATCAGTCAACACGACCAAGGCGTTTCTGCTGTTCAGCACGCGCCACGACCTAGACCGCCCGGTCGGCTCCGAGGTGTCCGGCCGGATCGCGACCTCGACGACACTCGAGTTCGCCCGCGGCACCGACGAGGCGAGCCCGATCACCATCATCATCGAGTGGAGCGTGGTCGAGTACGGCTGCGGTGTCAACGTCCAGCGCGGATCGGTAGCCCCGAGCGCAGCAACAGTGAACGTGACGATCGCCGCAGTGAACTCGGTGGCAGCCGCGTTCGTCACCTGGTCGAAGCTGCCGAACCCCCCCGATACCACTTGGGGCGGCAACGACCCGCTGGTCGGCGAACTCACCAGCACTACCAACTTGCAGCTTCGACAGGACATCAGTGCCCCCTCCGCGACGATCTACTGGCAGGTGGTCGAGTTCACCGACCCCACCACGATCAACGTGCAGAAAGGCAGCACGTCGCTTACGGGGGGAGCGACGTCGACGACGGCCACACTCGGGACTGCGGTGACCACCGCACGCACCTTCGTGCTGGTCGGCGCTCGGAGCTCGGGCGACGGTGTGGATATCGGGTCGGGCATGGTCCGCGCCAGACTCACGAACGCTACGACGGTCACCTTCGACCGCAGCGTCGCCAACTACGACGTGACGGAGATCTCGTGGCAGGCGGTCGAACTCAAAGACGGCTCAGCCGTCCAGTCCGGCAGCGCGAGTCTAGGTTCGGGTACCGCATCGACGACTGCAACGATCACTGCAGTGGACCTTGCGAAAACCACATCGTTTCTGTCGACTCAGACGAATGGCGGCCAGAACGGAGGACGTACGGCGTACGTCACCGACGACATCATTGGCGTGGCCTGCGCCACCGCCAAGCTGACCACTACCACCCAACTCACACTCACCCGCACCAACACCGCCGCCGCCGCTGACTTCGCCTGGTTCGTCGTCTCATGGGGACTGCCCTAGCCTGGGGTTAGTTCCATCGTGACGGCAAGGTGCGTGTCGCACATCGTCCGAGCACCGAAGGCCAGACCTCAGGTTTCGACCGCAGCCGGGGGCCGGTGCTCGGTGATGCGGCCGCGTTACGTCCCAAGCGGGTGCCCTAACGTGGGTCTGTCCACCTCGTCGGCGGCGACCGCGGGCTGGCGCCCAGTGTGCCCCGTAGATCCGTTGCGAGGCGGGGAACGCGCGGTCGCCGCCGCGAGTTCCGAGCGCTGTTGACGCCCCGGCGGGGTGACCCCGAAAGGCAACAAACCCCGATCGCGCATCGTGACCCGATGCTCGACCGTGTGGTGCGAGCAACCCGCAAGTTCGCCGGCCGCCCGATAGCGGTCGCGTGCGACATGACGGGCCGGATCGCTGGTGCCACCTCAACCGGTGTCGAGCGCGGCGCGCCACGGTCGCCGAATCGGTGGCGCACGGCCCGGCGCGTCGGCCGGGTGGATCGTAAGCTGCTCACCCGGGTGGTCTGGGTGAGGGCACGATGGTCGGCCTGCCGCGGGTCGGGGTCGACCTCACGCGGCATCGGCCGAGAGGCGAGCATCCAGCCCTCGACCCCGCCCAGCAGCTCCAACTGCCCGACGACCGCGGCTTCGTCGACGGTGGGCGGCTCGGCCCCGCGGCCCTCCAGGCCCGCCGGCCCGCCTTGTCGGTCGGGAGGCAGTCGGTCGCGGTCACGGCGGCCGACGGTAGCGGCTCGCCCGGTCAGTTCCAGATCGTCACGTACACCGGTGGACGGAAGCGGCTGGGAGGAACGCCGCCGTCGCTGCGGTGCATGGCCTGCAACGCCTCGGGTGTCGTGAGGAACCGCCCGAACGCCACGGCGGCCGGTACGCGCCGCGCGCCGGCGAGCATCGACACGTACCAGAGCATCTCGATCGGGGTGCCCTCAACCGGCAGCGGCACCAGGCGACCACGATCGACCTCGTGCTGCACCAGATGCATGACCGCGAGGCCGATGCCCTGCCCCTCGGCGACCGCGGCGCGGGCCGCCACATCGCTCGGAAACACGCTCACTCGGCGGTCCGGCACCCCCAGGCGGGCTATCACGCGTCCGGGTCCGGTCGATGCGTCGATGCCTCCCGGATCGACCATCCAGTGCTCGTCAGCAAGCTGACGAAACGTCAGCTTCGTGGCGCGGGCGAGGCGATGAGCGGGCGACGCGACGACCTGCAACCGGTAGCGGAACATCGGCTCGCTGACCAACCCCTCGGCGGACTCCCCGATGAGCTGAGGGCCGATGGCGACGTCGGCCAGCCGCTCGAGCAGCAGCGCCGCCATCTCCGACGTCGTCACGACACCGACCGTCGAGTTGACCGCGCCTCCCCGCTGGGCCATGGCCTCGAACAGCGGTGGGGCCACGAACTCGGCGACCGTGCTCGTGGCCACCACCCGCAGCCGGTCGGGCGCCCCGGCTTCCTGGCGAACGACCGCTTCGGCCTCAGCGGCCAGGTTGATCATCCGCGACGCGATGCCGATGAGCCGCTGCCCGCCCGGGCTCAAGGTCATACCCGTGGTCGTCTTGCTGATGAGCGGATCGCCGAGGTGCTGCCGCAAGGTGGCCAGCGCCCCCGATACCGCCGGCTCGCTGACGCCGAGCGCGTGGGCAGCCGCCTTGACGGAGCCGAGCCGAGCAACCAGAACGAAGGCCTCCAGCTGCGTGAGCGTCACCCGGGCAGCGTGGCACGTGGGCCGTGGCCGCCGCGCAATGGAGCTAAGCAATTCCTTATCCGGCCCTATCACACCGACCTCGACGGGTCGATGATGTCCTCGCTGGGCGTCCGGGGGTCGCCGCGCAACCGAGCAAGAGGGGGAACCGATGCAAGTACCGGCACCGTTCGAGTATGAGCGCGCCACGAGTGTCGACCATGCGATCGCGCTGCTCGAGCGCCACGGTTCGGAGGCCCGCCTGATCGCCGGTGGGCACAGCTTGCTGCCGATGATGAAGCTGCGGTTGGCACGGCCCGAGACGTTGATCGACATCAACGACCTCGCCGATCTCGACTACATCAGGGTCGACGGCACCGAGTTGGCCATCGGCGCCATGACCCGCCATGCAACGCTGCTGGAGTCGGTGCTCCTGGCCGAGCACTACCAGATCTTCGCCGAGGCCGAGCGGGTCATCGCCGACCCGACCGTGCGCAACCGGGGCACGATCGGCGGATCGTTCTGCCAGGCCGACCCGAGCGAGGATCTCGCCGCCGTCGGTGCTGCGCTCCGCGCCACGCTGGTCATCAGGTCGTCGGGTGGGACGCGCACGGTGGCGGCGAACGCCTTCCACGACGGCCCCTACTCGACCAAGGTCGGCCCGGCCGAGATTCTCGTCGAGGTCCGGGTGCCCATCCGGCCGGGCGCGGGCAGCGCCTACGAGAAGGTTGAGCGCCGCGCCGGCGATTGGGCGATCGCCGCCGCGGGAACGTTCGTGCAGCTCGACGGCGACACGGTTGCCGATTGCGGTATCGGCATCACCGCGGCAGGGGCCGACCACTTCACCTGCCCGGCGGCCGAAGACCACCTCCGTGGTCGCCCGGCGACAGCCGAGAACTTCGCGGCTGCCGCGCAGATTTGCCATGACTCGGTCGACCCGACGTCGGATCAGCGCGGCCCCGTCGACTACAAGCGACATCTCGCGGGCGAGCTGACCCGACGAGCGCTCACCAGATCCGCAGCTCGTGCACGGGGAGACAACGCCTCATGAAGATCAACCTGGTCGTGAACGGTGACGACGTGGAGCGCGACGTCGAACCGCGACTGCTGCTCGTGCACCTGCTCCGAGACGAGCTCGGTCTCACCGGCACGCACTGGGGGTGCGACACCTCGAACTGCGGCGCCTGCACCGTGTGGGTCGACGGCACCACCGTGAAGAGCTGCACCACGTTGGCGGTCATGACCTCGGGTCACGCCGTGCGAACCGTCGAAGACCTCGAGCGCGACGGCCGCCTCGATCCCGTGCAACAGGGCTTCATCGAGGAGCACGGCCTGCAGTGCGGCTTCTGCACGCCAGGAATGATGATGGCGGCGCGGGCCCTGCTCGACCGCAACCCCAACCCGGACGAGGCGACCATCCGCGAGTTCATCAGCGGCAACCTGTGCCGGTGCACGGGCTACGAGAACATCGTCAAGGCGGTGCAGTGGGCCGCCGCCCATCCGGCCGAAGCCGACCTCGCACAAGGAGCATCCGCATGACCGTCACCGAGGACCAGGCGCTCTCACCGGCCGGCAATCCGATGGGCTTCGGAAGGATGCCACGCAAGGAAGACGTCCGATTCGTGCGCGGCCACGGCAACTACGTCGACGACGTGAACCTACCGGGGATGCTGCACGGCGCCGTGCTCCGCAGCTCGTACGCGCATGCCCGCATCGTGTCGATCGACACCTCGGCCGCCGAGGCCCACCCCAAGGTCCGCGCCGTCATCACGGGCAAGCTGTTGGAAACGCTCAACCTGGCCTGGATGCCGACGCTGTCGAGCGACGTCCAGTCGGTGCTGTGCACCGACAAGGTCCGGTTCCAGGGCCAAGAGGTTGCGTTCGTCGTCGCCGACGACAAGTACGCAGCCCGCGATGCCCTCGAGCTGATCGAGGTCGAGTACGAGGCTCTGCCCCCGGTGGCCGACGCCCGCAAGGCGCTCGACGCGGATGCGCCGATCATCCGCGATGATCTCGCCGGCCGCACCGACAACCGCATCTACGACTGGGAGGCAGGCGACAAGGCGATCTGCGACGCCGCGTTCGCCGCGGCCGAGGTCGTCGTCAAGCAGTCGATGATCTACCCACGCGTGCATCCCGCGCCGCTCGAGACGTGCGGCGCGGTGGCCCACATGGACAAGATCACCGGCCAGCTCACGTTGTGGAGCACGACGCAGGCGCCGCACGCCCACCGCACGTTGTACGCGCTCGTGGCCGGCCTGCCCGAGCACAAGATCCGCGTGATCTCCCCCGATATCGGCGGCGGGTTCGGCAACAAAGTGCCGATCTACCCCGGCTACGTCTGCGCCGTCGTCGGCTCGATCCTGACCGGGAAGCCGGTCAAGTGGATGGAGGACCGGTCGGAGAACCTGATGTCCACCGGGTTCGCCCGCGACTACCACATGGACGGCGAGATCGCTGCGACCAAGGACGGCAAGATCCTCGGCCTGCGTGTCAACGTGCTCGCCGACCACGGAGCGTTCAACGGCGTGGCCCAGCCCACGAAGTACCCGGCCGGTTTCTTCCACATCTTCACCGGGTCCTACGACTACCCGGCGGCCCACTGCAAGGTCACCGCGGTGTACACGAACAAGGCGCCGGGCGGCGTCGCCTACGCCTGCTCGTTCCGGATCACCGAGGCCGTCTACCTCGTCGAGCGCATGGTCGACTGCCTCGCCCACGAGCTGAAGATGGACCCGGCCGAGCTGCGCATGAAGAACCTGATCCAACCCGAGCAGTTCCCGTACACCACCCCCACCGGGTGGGAGTACGACTCGGGTGACTACCCCCGCGCGCTGCGAGAAGCCATGCGCATCGCCGGCTACGACGAACTACGCGCCGAGCAAGCCGACAAGCGCGCCAGGGGAGAGATGATGGGCATCGGCTTGTCGTTCTTCACCGAAGGCGTCGGCGCCGGGCCGCGCAAGCACATGGACATCCTCGGCCTCGGCATGGCCGATGGCTGCGAGCTGCGCCTCCATCCCACAGGCAAGGCCCAGCTGCGCATCAGCGTGCAGTCGCAGGGTCAGGGCCATGAGACCACGTTCGCCCAGATCGTCGCCCACGAGCTGGGCATCCCACCCGAGGACATCGAGGTCATCCACGGCGACACCGACAACACCCCGTTCGGGCTCGGTACCTACGGCTCGCGTTCGACGCCGGTCTCCGGCGCTGCCGCCGCCGTGGTGGCCCGACGAGTCAAGGACAAGGCCAAGATCATCGCCTCCGTGGCGCTGGAGTGCTCCGTCGACGATCTCGAATGGGAGCACGGCCGATGGTTCGTGAAGGGCGATCACGACAAGGGAAAGACGATCCAAGAGCTGGCCTTCGCCGCGCACGGGTCGCTCGAGCTTCCCGAGGGCGTCGAGGGTCACCTCGATGCGTCCGTCGTGTACGACCCACCGAACCTGACGTACCCCTTCGGCGCCTACATCTGCGTGGTCGACGTCGACCCCGGCACAGGCCAGGTGAAGGTCCGCCGCTTCATCGCCGTCGACGACTGCGGTCCGCGGATCAACCCGATGATCGTCGAAGGCCAGGTGCACGGTGGTCTGGCCGACGGTGTCGGCATGGCCCTCATGCAGCTGATGGCGTTCGACGAGAACGGCAACCACCTGGGCGGTTCGTTCATGGACTACCTGCTGCCCACGTCGATGGAGTGCCCGAGTTGGGAGCTCGGCATGACCGTGACGCCTTCGCCGCATCATCCGATCGGTGCCAAAGGTGTCGGGGAGTCGGCCACGGTCGGTTCGCCCGCCGCGGTGGTGAACGCCGTGCTCGACGCGCTGCAGATCCGTCACGCCGAGATGCCGTTGACGCCGGCCGTCGTGTGGCGGGCGATCCAGGGCAATCCGATGACCCGACCCGATCTGGCGGTCCAGTAGCGTGAGCAGGACCGATGTGGCCAACGAGGTCGCGGCCCGCGCGGCCGAACTGACGGCGGCTCGGGTGCCGTACGTGCATGCGCGGGTGGTGCTGGCCGAACGCCCCACGTCGGCCCGTCCGGGCGACGAGGCACTCGTACTCGCCGACGGCACCATCATTGGCTTCGTCGGCGGAACGTGCGCCGAGTCGACCGTGAAGGCGCAGTCCCTGGTCCTTCTCGACTCCCACCGGTCGCTGCTGCTGCGCATCACACCCCAGCCCGAGGAGCACGCTCCGGGGCGCCTCACCGTGCACAACCCGTGTCTCTCTGGTGGCACGCTCGAGATCTTCCTGGAGCCGATCGTCCCCGCCCCCCGCGTCGCGGTGACCGGCGACTCCCCGATCGCCCGGGCCCTGGTGCGGCTCGGTGCGCGGCTCGGCTACGACGTGATTGCCTCGAGTTCGGCCGAGGGAGCCGCCGCCGTGGTCGTTGCGTCGCACGGTCGCGACGAGCACGAGGCTCTCGAGGCTGCGCTACGCGCCGGGGTGACGTATGTGGGCCTCGTCGCCAGCCGCATGCGCGGCGCGGCCGTGGTGGCCTCACTGAACGTCGACGCCGAACTGCGGTCCAGGGTCCGTGCGCCCGCGGGACTCGACATCGGAGCGCGCACCCCCGAGGAGATCGCGCTCTCGATCCTGGCCGAGATCGTCGCCAGTCGGCCGAGACCGTCGGGTCGGGTCACCGGTGACGACGCACAGCCGTCGACCGAAGACGTCGTCGGCGCAGTGGTCATCGATCCGGTCTGCGGCATGTCGGTGGCAGCGGTCGGCACGTCCCTTCACCTCGATCACGAGGGAAGCGCCGTGTGGTTCTGTGGCAGCGGCTGCCTTCGGGCGTTCGCTGCCGACCCAGCGGCCTACGTGGCGTGATCCGGGTCGTGCATCGATGATCCACGACCACAGCAGCAGCCTGGCGGAGATGGTCCCGACGATCGACGTGCTGCGCGCCGCGCTCGATCGCACCGACTACCTGGCCGACGACGGGATGGCCAGTGCGCTGTTCTGTGCGGTGCGGTTGCCGCAGCCGCTGCTCCTTGAAGGAGAGGCGGGCGTGGGCAAGACGGAGGCCGCCAAGGCCATCGCCCGCGTGCTCGACACGCCGCTCGTCCGGCTCCAGTGCTACGAGGGCATCACCGCCTCCGAAGCACTGTACGAGTGGAACTATCCGCGCCAACTGTTGGCCATCCGGGTCGCCGAGGCATCGGGCCGCCCTCTGCACGAGGCGGATCTGTTCGGGCCTGACTACCTCATCAGGCGACCATTGCTGCAGGTGCTCGAGCATCCGGGGCCGCGACCGGCGGTGCTGCTGATCGATGAGATCGACCGGGCCGATGACGAGTTCGAAGCGTTCCTCTTCGAGCTGCTGGCCGAGTCGTCGGTGACGATCCCCGAGCTCGGGACCCAGCACGCCGTCCACGCTCCGATCGTGGTGCTGACCTCCAACCGCACCCGCGACCTCCACGACGCCCTGAAGCGTCGATGCCTCTACCACTGGATCGACCATCCGGACCGCGAGCGCGCCACAGCCATCATCCGTCGCCGCGTGCCCTCGAGCACGACGACCCTGGCGGCGCAGGTGGCGGAGGCCGTCGGCCGTCTGCGCACGCTCGACGTGCAGAAGCCGCCCGGCATCGCGGAGGCCATCAACTGGACGCTGGCGCTGAACCTGCTCGGCGTCGCCGCCCTCGACGACGCGGCAGTGAGAATGACCATCGGGTCGGTGCTCAAGTACCAGGAGGATGCCGAGGCGGCGAAGGAGCGCGGGCTTGCGTGGGTTGCTGGAGAAGGTTGACCTGGCTGGCTGTGTCGGGGCGCTCGGCGACCTGATGCACCAGGCCGGCGCCCCGGTCACACCCGAGCGCAGTGGACGGCTGGCGACGGCGATTCACCTCGCCCGTCCGGCCACGGTGGAGGATCTCTACTGGCTGGCCCGGGTCACGCTCGTGTCCACCCGGGCCGACATCGAGATCTTCGAGCGCGTCTTTGGCCAGGTGTTCCGAGGGCTGCTGGACCCGGCCGACTTCCGTGGCGACGCCGCGGGGTCACCACCGCCGGGCGTCGCTCGAAGCCGATCGCACCCCGATCGACCCGGCGAGCCGCGTGCGGGAGGGACGGCACCCGAGCCGACGGCCTCGTCGCCGGGCACCGACCGAGGATCCTCGGATGACGCGCGCGAATCGATCCTCGCGGCGGTGAGCAGCGAGGAGCGGCTGCGCCGCCAGGAGTTCGCGTCGATGACGCCCGCCGAACTGGCGGAGCTCCGCTCGCTCATGGCCCGTCTGTCGCTGGCGGCGCCTCGGAGGCGGAGCCGTCGCACGGTGCGTCACGGCAACGGGGCCGCCATCGACTTGCGGGCGTCCTTCCGACGGTCGCTGCGAACGAGCGGGGACCCGGTGGTCCTGGTGCGGCGCACGCGACGGACGCGCCCGCGTCGGCTCGTGTTCCTCTGCGACATCTCCGGCTCGATGGAGCCCTACGGTCGCGCCTACCTGCAGTTGCTCCAGTCGGCCGTCGGTGGCGCTCACGCGGAGGCGTTCGTCTTCGCCACGCGGCTCACTCGGCTCACCCGCGTGCTGCGGGAGACGAACCCCGCCGTCGCGCTCATCCGGGCCGGTCTCGCCGCGCCCGACTGGGCCGGCGGCACCCGCATCGGTGAGGCCGTGAAGGCGTTCAACGATCGCTTCGGTAGGAGGGGCATGGCCCGCAATGCCGTGATCGTGGTGGTGTCCGACGGATGGGAGCGTGACGACCCGCTCCTGCTCGGGCGCGAGATGGAACGGCTCGCACGCCTGGCGTACCGGATCATCTGGGTCAATCCGCGCAAGGCCGCACCCGGCTACCGCCCCGTCGTCGGCGGCATGGCCGCGGTGCTGCCCCACGTCGACGCGTTCGTCAGCGGTCACTCGCTCGCGGCCATCGACGAGCTCCTCGCCGCCATCGCCGCACCCTGAGACGGTGGTGGGACTGCGAGGTTTCGACCGGTCGCATCGAATCGGTCCCTCGAGGATCAGCTCGACGTCGAACGCGAGCTCATTGCATCGCCGTCACCAGCGGGCGCAGGGAGCCGTAGCTCCTGTTCCATGTCCGCACCCGCCGCCGGTCAGTGTGGGGATGTGGGGGTGTGGAGGCTGGCGGTGATCTCGGTGGCGGTGACGGGTCGGCGCCAGTAGTAGCCCTGGCCGGTGTGGCAGCCGCTGGCGGTGAGGATGGCGACGGTCTGTGCGTCTTCGACGCCTTCGGCGATGACCTGGAGGCCGAGGTTCTTGCCGAGATCGATGACGGATTGGACGATGACGGCGTCGCTGTCGTCGGTGCTGAGGTGGGTGACGAAGGAACGGTCGATCTTGAGGGTGTCGATCGGCAGGGTCTTGAGGTAGGCGAGGGAGGAGTAGCCGGTCCCGAAGTCGTCGATGGACAGCTTCACACCCTGCTGGTGGAGTTCGTCGAGCACGTCGCGTGCGCAGCCGGGATCGGCCATGATCGTGCTTTCGGTGACCTCCAGTTCGAGGAGCTCGGCGGGGACATGGTGGGCCTCGAGGAGGTTGGCGATGTAGGTCGGGAAGGTCCGGTCGAGGAGGCTGCGACTGCAGATGTTGACGGCGACGGAGATGTGGTCGCCGTCGTCGAGCCAGCGTCGGCACTGGGCGAGCGCTTCGTTGAGCACCCATGTCGTGAGCGGCTTGATGAGCGTCGTGCGTTCGGCGAGCGGGATGAAGTCGTCGGGCGGCATGATCGTGCCGTCGGGCAGTCGCCAGCGCACGAGTGCTTCGACACCGTAGATCTGTCCGCTGCCGAGTTCGACCTTGGGTTGGTAGTGCAACAGGAGGCCGCCGTCGTCGATGGCGCGACGCAACCGCCCGAACATGGAGAGCTGCTCGGGTTTGTACACGTCGAGGCTCTCATCGAAGGCGACCGCACCGAGTCGACCCTGTTTCGCGGCGTACATGGACACGTCGGCGCGTTGCATGAGGAGGTCGATGTCGTCGCCATCGGCTGGACTGACAACGATCCCGATGGAGGCCTCGACGGCGATCTCGAGTCCCTGCAGCGTGAAGGGATCCTGGAGCGCGGCCAGGACACGGTCGGCGATCAGGCCGGCGGCTGCCGGGCTGGTGATCGCGGGGAGGAGGATGGCGAACTCGTCGCCGCCCAGGCGGGCGAGCGTGTCTGACTGGCGCAGGACGCTCCCGAGACGGGGCCCGATGGCTTGGAGGAGGATGTCGCCGGCCTGGTGCCCGAGGGTGTCGTTGACCTCCTTGAAGCGGTCGAGGTCGAGGAGGAGCACCCCGACGTGGAGTCCGGCGCGGGCGTTCATGGCGAGGGCCTGGCTGGCGCGTTCCTGGAACAGCGTCCGGTTGGCGAGACCGGTGAGCGCGTCGGTCAAGGCGGCGGCTTCGAGCCGGTTCCGGTAGGCGCGGGTGCTGATCATCGACCCGGCGATCAGCACGCCGGCGGCCAGGAAAGTGGCCGCGGTCGTGGCGCTGATCCCGTTCCACCAACCGGTCGCCGCCGCTGGCGCGGCGACGGCGACGACCCAGTGGTTCTCGTTGTTCGGCGCGGTCGTCACCTGCTCGTACGCGATCTGGGTGTCGGCGACGTGGACGGTTCCGGTCTCTGACAGTGAGCCCACGAGCGGTACGAAGGTGCGATCGGTCGGCTGACCGACCGGGGCGCCTGCGAGCTGCGGGAACCGGCTGTCGATGATCACCGCCCCGGTTCGGGCGTCGAACACGCGGGTGACCGCGTTGCTGCGGCCCGCAGCGAGCGACGATCGGAAGCTCTCGAGGTCGACCTCGAAGTGGAGGACCGCCGGGACGGTGCCGTCGACACCTGCGATCGACGTCGAGTTCGAGATGACCCACGTGTGGGTGTCGGGTGACAGGTACGGTGCGGCCTGGAAGACCTGGCCCGGTGGTAGACCGATCGTGCTAGAGAAGAACTGGTTGCTGCGCTCGTCGGGCGATAGGTCGGCCGGCGCCGCCGCGAGTGCGTGGACAAGTCGGGCGATCTCGGCTCCGCCCCGGTCGATGTAGCAGATCTCCCCGATCGAGTCAGGGTAGAGCGCGTGGAGCGCCCGCAGCGTCGCCCGCACGTCGTCGACGACCTTGCCACCGGCCGCGACCCGGGCGGCCCGGTCACCCGGCAACGAGAAGAAGTCCCGAAGGGAAGGGTTCTCGGCCGCCACCAGGATCAGATCGTGCGCCCGCGAGAAGTAGTCGCCCAGCCTCGCCGACTTCTGCGCCGCTTCCGTCGACAACGCTCGGTACAGGTCGTCACGCCGGCGGGCGTTGGCCTGCGTGATCGTCAACAGGAACCCACCCAGGATCAACGGCACGCCCAGGACCGTCGCGACGGCCCGCAACCGACGAACGGCGCCATCCGGTCGGTCACGCACGAGCATGCCCTATCCATCGAGCCCGTCAGACAGTCGTCAAGGCCCGATCCCGCACCTTGACCAACACCAGAAGCAGCATGGCGACCTACGCGTCTGCCTGTCTCGCTACGAGCTCGGGGTTGGCGCGATCGGGGTTGGCGTGATCGGGCCCTTCGGGCCATCCGTGTCGGCCGTGGAGCCGTCTGGACCCCACGGTGGGCGTGATTCATCACACCCTGACCTGCCGGAAACCCTGCCGAGACGTGTTCGATCCGCACGTGGATGGGATGGGACTTGCATCACCCGGGGGCCAGCCCCGGTTGAGACTCCCAGTCGGTGCAGTCGGTGCACGTGCCATGGAGGAGCACGTCGGCGTGGCTCGCCCGGAAGCCTTCGAATGACTCGTCGAGGAGTGCGGCGAGGCCGAGGTCGAGGTAGACGTCGGCGAGCTGACCGCACCGATCGCAGAGGAGGTGCTGGTGCCGCTCGTTGTTGGGGTCGAACCGCGCCGCGCCTGATCCGATGTTGAGACACTTGATCTCGCCGAGGTCGCAGAGGTCGGTGAGCACCTGGTACACGGTCCGCTGAGAGATCGCCCGGAGGCGTTGCTGTGCTTCTGCGTACACCATGTCGGCTGTTGGATGGGTCGTGGAGGAGCACATGATCTCGACCACGGCGACGCGTTGCGGGGTGACCTTGCGGCCCGTCTGGTGGAACCGCTCGACCATGCGCCACGGATCACGCAGCCCGTGATCGTGCACGGCGACTGCCGGGTGCTCGGTTCCCCCCATCGTGACTCATGCAACTCCTGGATCCGGATCCCGTCAAGGGTTGTGTCGTGTCCGAGTCCGAGCCCTGGTGGCTGGCAGCGCCCGGTCCGTGGTGTCCCCACCTTCATCTTGAAGTTGTCTCGAAAGTGCAGTAGGCAAGGCAGGTGTTGAACGGCCCGGGAGACGTGCTCCTCGAGCGTAGAATCCAGGTCACCGCGCGACGTCTCGCAGTACGCGAGGAGCTCAGTGTCCTCTCGCGTCAGGCCGTGTACGACCCGCTCGCCCGGTACGAAGACCGCCTCGGCGACGATCACCACCACGTGATCTGCCGGACCTGTGGTCCGATGCGCGACGTCGACTGCGCCGTCGGCGAGACGCCGTGCTAGACCGCGCCGGACGCCCGCAGCTTCACGATCACCGAAGCGGAGGTCATCTCCTGGGGAGCTGTCCGTCCTGCCAGTAGCGCGCTGCACGGTTGGGTTCGTGACCCACCCACCTGCCATTCGAACAACTGAGGAGTGAAAGATGAGCAACGAAGACCACGGCACGATCGTCACGAGCGACGCTCCCAACGCGGCGACGTGCCCGGTGATGCACGCCGGCCACCAGGCCACCGGTATCACCGCCAACCAGCACTGGTGGCCGAACCAGCTCAACCTGCGCATCCTGCGCCACCACCATCCGGCTGCGAACCCGCTCGGCGCCGCATTCGACTACGCCGAGACGTTCAAGGGACTCGACGTCAAGGCGCTCGTCGCCGATGTCGACGCACTGATGACCGAGTCGCAGGACTGGTGGCCCGCCGACTACGGCCACTACGGGCCGTTCTTCATCCGGTTGTCGTGGCACGCGGCCGGCACGTATCGCGTGTACGACGGCCGTGGCGGTGGAGGCAGCGGTGCGCAACGCTTCGCCCCCCTCGGCAGCTGGCCCGACAACGCCAACCTCGACAAGGCACGGCGCTTGCTGTGGCCGGTCAAGCAGAAGTACGGCAACCAGATCTCCTGGGCCGATCTGCTCGTGCTGGCCGGCAACCGCGCCCTCGAGACGATGGGCTTCACGACGTTCGGCTTCGGGTTCGGCCGTCCCGACATCTGGGCGCCAGAGGAGGACGTGTACTGGGGCCCCGAGACGGTGTGGCTCGACGACCAGCGCTACTCGGGCGACCGTGAGCTCGCCAACCCGCTCGGTGCCGTTCAGATGGGCCTGATCTACGTCAACCCACAGGGCCCGAACGGCAACCCTGATCCCATGGCGTCGGGTCGCGACGTTCGTGAGACGTTCGCCCGCATGGCGATGAACGACGAAGAGACGGTCGCGCTCACCGCCGGCGGTCACACGTTCGGCAAGGCCCATGGCGCCGCCTCCGGCGACGAACACGCCGGCCCGGAGCCCGAGGGGGCCGGCCTCGCCGAGCAGGGCTTCGGTTGGACCAGCGACTTCGGCTCCGGCGTGAGGGACGACACGATCACCTCCGGCATCGAAGGCCCGTGGACCACCAACCCGACGCAATGGGACAACGGCTACTTCGATCTCCTCCTCAAGTACGAGTGGGAGTGCGTCACGGGCCCGGGCGGTGCGTGGCAGTGGCATCCGATCGACTGCGCGGACGCGGACATGGTGCCGATGGCGCACGATCCGTCGAGGAAGGTCAGGCCGATGATGACCACGGCCGACATGTCGATGAAGGTCGACCCGGTGTACCGCGAGATCTCGGAGCGGTTCCACGCCAACCCCGACCAGTTCGCCGACGCGTTCGCCCGAGCCTGGTTCAAGCTGCTCCACCGCGACATGGGCCCGCGCGCCCGCTACCTCGGCCCGGCCGTGCCTTCCGAGGTCCTCGTCTGGCAGGATCCGGTGCCGAAGGTCGACCACGATCTGATCGACAGCGCCGACATCGCCGCCCTCAAGGCGACGATCCTGGCCGCCGGCCTGTCGGTGAGCGAGCTCGTGTCGACAGCCTGGGCCTCGGCGTCGACCTACCGCGACACCGACAAGCGCGGAGGCGCCAACGGCGCCAGGATCCGTCTCTCGCCGATGGCCGAGTGGGACGTGAACATCCAATCCGGTGTCCGCCAGGTGATCGCCAAGCTCGAGGGCATCCAGCAGGACTTCAACAAGAGCCAGTCAGGCGGCAAGCGGGTGTCGCTCGCCGATCTCATCGTGCTGGGCGGCGCCGTAGCGGTCGAAGCCGCCGCAAAGGCGGCCGGTCAGGACGTCACCGTGCCGTTCAGCCCCGGCCGAACCGACGCCACCCAGGACATGACCGAAGTGGACTCCATCTCCTACCTGGAGCCGAAGGCCGACGGGTTCCGCAACTACCTCCAGAAGGGCGCGCTCATGGCCGCCGAGCACATGCTCGTCGACAAGGCGTTCCTGCTGAACCTGTCGGCGCCTGAGATGACAGCGCTGGTCGGCGGCCTGCGAGTCATCGGTGGCAACGCCGGCGGCAGCACGCACGGCGTGCTCACCAGCCGACCCGGCCAACTCACCAACGACTTCTTCGTCAACCTGCTCGACATGGGCGTCACGTGGCAAGCGAGCGACGAGACCGAGGAGGTGTTCACGGCAACGGAGCGCTCCAGCGGCAGCGTGAAGTGGACCGGTACCCGGGTCGACCTCGTGTTCGGTTCCAACTCCGAGCTCCGCGCCATCGCCGAGGTCTACGCACAGAAGGGCGCAGAGGCGAAGCTCGTCAACGACTTTGCGAACGCGTGGGCCAAGGTCATGTCCAACGACCGCTTCGACCAACGCTGACATCGACGGTCGAACCCGGGAGCTCGCCAACCCGAACTCCCGGGTTCGACAGGTGGCGTGGCCGTGCGGTCTGTGACCGCCGGGGCGAACGACCTATCAGTGGCACGACGCCCCAACGGGGTCGAGCTCGAACCTGCCGTCGCCCATCCGACCGGCAAGACACGCTCGCACAGCTCGTCGGCTGAGGAGTCACGGCGACCAGTTCCTGCCAGATGGCGAGTGAGGGTGCTGGTTCGGGCGCCGTCGGGCTCGTGGTCGTGGTGGCGGTAGGGTCCGATGTCGGCGACGCGCTGATTCGTCGGCTGCGGTATCTGGCCGGTGACACCGATCTCCGCTCGTCGTCGATGTCGAACCGGGGGGACCTCACCATGACCGACTTCAGTCTCGTCGATGACCGCATCTGGCTCGATCTGCGCCTCACGGTTCGCATCCTGGTCGTGACCGACGGCGCGATCAGTTTGTGGGACGACGCGACGGTCGACCCCGGATTCACCCTTCGGAACATGGCCCGGGCCCTGTGGGACGCTCCGACGTCGCTGTATCCGTACACACGGTTCATGGTCGACCACGCGAGCCATGGCACCGGGCAGATGGCGAGGTCGACCCGGACGGCTGTCGACCCGGTGGTGAACAAGACGCGCACGTGGACCGACTACACCAACTTGCGGTTCGATGGTCCTGGCTTTGCGCTGACGGACTACGACCAGGTGTGGTTCTTCGGGAAGTGGCCGGGCAACGTGAACGATGTCGTACCGGCCGGCCGGGTGCCGCTCAGCGCCAACGAGGTAGCGGTCCTCGCGACGTGGATGGATGCCGGCGGCGGCGTGTTCGCCACCGGTGACCATTGGGTCCTCGGTCAACACTTGTGCGGCG
>JANMAT010000113.1:0-10788 GCA_031359995.1 Actinomycetes bacterium | reverse complement strand
GCGATCACGATGCGTTGGATCTGGTTGGTGCCCTCGTAGATCTGGGTGATCTTGGCGTCGCGCATCATGCGCTCGACCGGGAACTCGGTGGTGTAGCCGTAGCCGCCCAGCAACTGCACGGCATCGGTGGTGACCTTCATGGCCACGTCGCTGGCGAAGCACTTGGCCATGGCGCCGATCTGGGCGAGCGTGCCGTAGGGGTCGTCCTCGTCGACCAGTGCGCACGCCTGGTACACCAGGCCGCGGGCCGCCTCCACGTGCATGGCGGCATCGGCGACGATCCACTGCAGACCCTGGTTCTCGGAGATCGGCCGGCCGAACGTGCGGCGCTCCTTCATGTAGCCGGCGGCGTAGTCGAGCGCGCCCTGGGCGATGCCGACGGCCTGGGCCCCGACGGTGGGCCGGCTGCGGTCGAGGGTGTGCATGGCGTAGAAGAAGCCCTTGCCCTCTGCACCGATGAGGTTCTCGGCCGGCACCCGCACGTCGTCGAGGCGGATGATGGCGGTGGGCGAACCCTTGATGCCGAGCTTGTGCTCGAGCTTCTCGATCTGGACACCCCAGTCCTTCTCGACCACGAAAGCGCTGATGCCGCGGTGGCCGGCCGCCGGGTCGGTCTTGGCGAACACGGTGTACAGATCGGAGATGCCGCCGTTGGTGATCCAGCACTTGGT
This sequence comes from Actinomycetes bacterium, assembly GCA_031359995.1. Taxonomy (GTDB): domain Bacteria; phylum Actinomycetota; class Acidimicrobiia; order Acidimicrobiales; family Ilumatobacteraceae; genus JANMAT01. The sequence goes on along the minus strand of JANMAT010000113.1, from coordinate 10,117 downwards.
GCCGTTGATCACGTACGTGTCGCCGTCCTTGACGGCCTTGGTGGTCATGGCGGCCACGTCGCTGCCGGCGTCGGGCTCGCTCAGGCAGTAGCTGGCCTGACTCTCGCCGGTGCAGATCCTCGGCAGGTACTTCGCCTTCAGCTCGTGGCTGCCGAAGTTGATGACGGGCAGCATGCCCAACTTCGAGATCATGAACATGAGCGCGGTGGAGGCGCACACCCGCGCCAGCTCCTCGCACACGATGGCCTGGTCGACGGCGCTGGCGCCCGATCCGCCGTACTCCTCGGGGTAGGACAGCGCGGTCAGCTCCATCGCCTTCAGGGCCGCGAACGCCTCCCACGAGTACTCGGCCTTGGCGTCGGTCTCCGCCGCCAGTGGCGCGATCTTGTCCTCGGCGAACTGGCGGACGACGCGTCGGAACTCGTGCTGCTCGGTGCTCAGGGTCATCGCTTGCATGAGCACCATTCTGCCCCCGGGCGACGGCGGCCGTCGGCACGGACCCTCAGCGCGGCGCCCACGACACGGTGGCCACGCGGTGGGACGCCGTGTCGGGAAGGTCGGCCAGGGCCGCCGCCACTTCGGCGTCACGCGACGCCGGCAGGCAGAGGCGCTGACGCACGAAGGCCACGAACTCGGGCGACCGGCCCTCGCTGGTCGAGCGGGGCGCCCGCTCCACCCAGGCCACGTCGGGCAACCAGCCGAGCGAGCGCACCACCTCGGTGAACAGCTCGGCCGATGGTTCCGACGGCCGGGCGAGGACCCAGAACCGCTGCCACAGCGGGTTGAACCACGACGTCGGGTGGCGCCCGGGCAACTCCACCACCACCAGCCGGCGGGCGTGGGCGGTGAGCGCCACCAGGAACGGCTCGATGGCGGCGACGTTGTACACGACGTGATGGCTCACGGCCACGTCGGCCATGGGCACGGCGTCGGCCACGTCGGGCCAACGACCCTGGAACCCCTGGCTGGGCACGCCGGCGGCGGCGCACGCCTCGGCGAACTGGTCGAGCATGGCCTGCTGCTCGTCGACCCCGACCAAGGCGGTGGCCCGCGGCACCAGCGGCAGGCACGACCGGCCGCCGCCGACGCCCACGTCGAGCACGGTGCCACCACCACCGAGCGCCCGGCGAGCGGTGCGGTGCGACGGCGTGTCGGTGGGATCGGTGGCCGGGTCGACCCGGAAGAACCGCGGCGGGTGGATCCACGGGTCGGCCGGCGCCTGCTGCAGGATCTCGTCGGGGATGGCCCACTCGCCCAGTGCGGCCGCCCAGCTCTCGCTCGGGGTCATGGGGCCATCATGACCGGCGCGGTCGCCCGCGCACAGGCTGACGGGATGCGTCCCCGTCGGGCATGCTGCATCCCCATGGCACGATTCCGCGCGGCGACCGGTGGCCGGGCCGCGTGCGCCGTCGCCGTGCTGACCCTGGCGGCCTGCGCGGTGAACCCGAAGGAGTCGGGCGTGTCGGTCGACAAGGCCGTCGCCCTCACGACCACCTCGGCGCCGGCGCCGACCACGACCATCGTGCCCCCCCTACCGGTGGCACCCCGGGAGCTGTGGAGCTTCATCACGTCGGCCGGCCTGCTCGAACCTTGGAACGGCGTGGCGCCCCTGCGGCCGGCGGTGCGCGCCGGCCTGCCCACCGGAACCCCGGGCGGGGTCGACCTGCCCGGGCTGGCCGGGCAGACCGCCACGTTCCAGGCGGTCACGTTCGAAGCGCTGGCCGACAAGCTCGTGGCCCGACGGGTCGTGCTCGGCCTGCACGCCGACCCGAGCCGCGCCGCCGCCTTCGTGACGGCGCGGGCGGCGCTGTTCCCGCCCGAGCAGAACGCCACCGCGGCGAGCTCCACGGTGAGCGGCGCCGTCGGCCACCTCTACCGGCCCACCGCCGACGGTCCGCTGTACGTCAACGTGCGGCTCGCTCGAGGCCCGGTCGACATCAGCGTCGACGTGCGCGAGGTGAAGCTCGACCCGGTGCTCGAACCGGCCACGCTGGCGGCGGCCGACGCGACCGTCACGGCCGTCGTCGCCGCCATCGACGCGCGCCTGGCCACCTGCGGCGACCCGTGCAAGGGCGCCAACGGGCCCACACCGGCGAGTGCGGTGCGCCCCCTGCAGCCGGCCGAGTGCGCCGTCTTCCTGCCGCCCGGCCCCGACTTCGTGCCCCCGGCCCAGGACACCGGCGGGGTGGCCTGCTCCGACCCGCACGCCGTGCACGCGGTCATCGCCGTGCCCACCGGCGACGACCCGAAGATCTACGAGACCATCACCACGGCCACGCTCGACGACCACCCCTTCCGGCGCCTGGTGCTCGCCTGCCGGGCCGCGGTGGTGCAGTGGATCACCGCGACCGGCTACCAGCCTACGGCCGGCGGGACCTTCGGCCTGCGCGTGCAGCTGCCGGCTCGCGCCACATTCGACGGCGGGGACCGACAGGCGCTCTGCGTCCTGACACCGGCCGATCCCGGCAACGGCGAGCTGCTGAACGGCTTCGCCCTGCCCGGCTGACGCCGAGCCGGCCGGTCAGACGCCGAGCAGGGAACGCCAGCTTGCCGGGTACGCCGCCTGCAGTGCTTGCGGGGTCATCCGCAGCGTGGCCTCGGGTACGTGGGCGGCGACGGCCCGACCCTCGGCGTAGTGGTGGGCGTTGCCGAGACCCTCGAACACGGCCCTGCGCACGGCGACCAGATCGGCCGGCGGGGCGGCATCGAGGAAGCCCCACATGGTGAAGGCCATGGTCAGGTCGTGCACCGACGGCGCCCGCCCGTACACGGACGCCCGCCGCAGGGCGATGTTCAGGCACCCGCGCACGGCATCGTCGGCCAGCTCGCCCTTGGTGAGCTGCAGGCGGTCGCGGAAGCGCTCGGCCAGCGTGAGCCCGAAGCCCTGGTCGGGGCCTTGATAGCCGAAGCGACCACCGCTGGGCTGGCGACCGGCGACCAGCTCACCGGGCCGGTCGGGCGACCAGGAGTCGGGCACGTGGTCCGGCGAGCGGTAGGACCGGGCGATGTCGGTGGCGGGCGAGGGCACGAACTGGGGAGCAGCCATGGCCTGGTCAGCCTACGTCCCGGGGCGGTCGTTCGTGTAGTGAGGGGCGGGCGCGACCCACCCTCACCCGGTCCGTTTGCTAGACCGCTGGACCGCCGCCGACCCGAGAGGCCGACCCGATGACCGAGAACCCGGTGCCGCCGGACCCGCAGAACGACCCGACACCCGGACCCTCGCGCCGGGCGCTGCTGACCCACCTGGCCGTGGCCGGGGCGGGCGCCGCCGCCGGTGCGGCCGGGGCGGTGCTGGCCGCCGGCCGCCCGGCGGCTGCCCTCGACAACTCGCCGGTCATGGCCGCGGCGACGAACACCGCCACCGCCCCCACGCTGCTCACCTACACCGGCGCCGCGCTGGGCGCGACGGGCGCCAGCGTGCTGAGCGGGGCCGAGGCGGCGCCCGGTCCGAACCCCACCGACGGGGTGAACCTGTTCCCCGCCGCCGTCGGCGGGTATGCCGTCGACCGGGTGGCCAACGGTGTGCACGGGTCTACCCGGTCCGCCGCCGGCTACGGCGTGGTGGCCGCCAACGCCGCGGTGCCGTCGGCCAGCCAGCCGGCGCCCGTCGCCCTGGCTCTCGCCGCGCTGGGGGCCCACATCCGCTTCCTGCCCCCCGCCGCGCTGGCCGGCCCCGGCGCCGCCGACCAGATCGGCCCACCCGACGCCGTGCACCACCCGGGCGAACTGCTGGTGGACGACGCGTTCAACCTGTGGTTCTCGGTGCCGGTGACCGCCGGCCAGCTCGGTTGGGTGAAGCTGGCCGGGCGCGACACCGCAGGGTCGTTCCACCCGCTGCCCGTGCCCCTGCGGGTGTACGACTCACGCACCGGCAGTGGCCCGGCCGCGAGCGGTGAGGGCCCCATGGGCGGCGGCGGCCAACGCACGCTCGACATCACGGTCGGCTTCATCGGCGACAGCACCGACCTGATCGACGCGGTGCCGGCGTCGGCCACCGCGGCGGCCATGAACGTGACCGTGGTCGACACCACCGGCAGTGGCTTCTTGGCGGTGTACGCGGCCGGGCTCGCCTACCCGGGTACGTCGAACGTGAACTGGAGCGGTCCCGGACAGATCACGGCGAACTTCGCCGTGTGCGCCACCAGCGTGAACGGCTCGATCGCCCTCCATGCCGGCGGCAACGGCTCGGCCAACGTGGTGGTCGACGTGACCGGCTTCTACCGCTGATCGGGGCCGGTGGCGTCAGCCCGTGAACGGTCAGCCGGTCGCCGACGAATGCAGCAGGCCGTACACGAGCGATTCGCTCAGGGCCTGCCACGACGCCTCGATGATGTTGGCCGACACGCCGATGGTGGTCCACGTGCGCTGGCCGTCGGTGGCGTCGAGCAGCACGCGCGTCGTGGCGCCGGTGGCGGCCTGGCTGTCGAGGATGCGCACCTTGTAGTCGACGAGGTGGATGCGAGCGAGCTGCGGGTGGGCCACCTGCAGCGCCTTGCGCAGCGCGGTGTCGATGGCGTTCACCGGACCGTTGCCCTCGGCGATCTCGACGTAGCGCTCCCCGTCGACGTGCACCTTCACCGTGGCCTCGGTGGTGAACGTGCCGTTGGGCAACTCGTCGGTGGTCACCCGCATGGACTCGACCTCGAAGAACGGCTGGGTCCAGCCGGTGGCGCGCCGCATGAGCAGCTCGAGCGAGGCGTCGGCCGCCTCGAAGTGGAAGCCCTCGTACTCCAGGCGCTTCAGCTCGTCGATCACGGTGTTGATGACGGCGCCGTCCATCTGCAGGCCGAGCTCCGCGGCCTTGATCTTGATGGTGGCCTTGCCCGCCATCTCGGACACGACGAACCGGGTGCCGTTGCCGACCGACGCTGGCGGCACGTGCTCGTAGGCGTCGGGCGCCTTGACGATGGCCGACACGTGCAGGCCGGCCTTGTGGGCGAAGGCGCCGGTGCCCACGTAGGGCGCCTGCGGGTTCAGCGGCCGGTTCACGAGCTCGGCGATGTGGTGGCTGACCGCGGTGAGCTGCTCCAGGCGGCCCTCGGGCAGCACCTTGAAGCCCATCTTCAGCTCCAGGTTCGGGATGATCGTCGACAGGTTGCAGTTGCCGGTGCGCTCGCCGAGCCCGTTGATGGTGCCCTGCACGTGGCGGGCGCCGCCGCGCACGGCGGCGAGCGAGTTGGCCACCGCGCAGCCGGTGTCGTCGTGGCAGTGGATGCCGACGACGACGTCGCCGTGGAAGTGGGTGACGACGTCGCGCACCGCCTGCTCCACCTCGAACGGCAGCGAGCCGCCGTTGGTGTCGCACAGCACGAGGTGGCTGGCGCCGTTGGTGACCGCCGCCTCCAGCACGTGCAGGCTGAACTCGGGGTTGCGCCTGTACCCGTCGAAGAAGTGCTCGGCGTCGACCATGACCCCGAGGCCGTGCGAGCGCAGGTAGGCGACCGAGTCGGCCACCATGGCCACGCCTTCCTCCAGGGTGGTGCCGAGCGCCTCGGTGACGTGGTAGTCCCAGCACTTGGCCACGATGCAGACCGTGCCGGTGCCGGCGGCCACGAGGTTGGCCAGCGTGGGGTCGGAATCGACCTTTCCGGCGGCCCGTCGGGTGGAGCCGAAGGCCACCAGCTTCGAGCTGGCCAGCTTCAGCTCGGTGCGGGCCCGGCGGAAGAACTCCTCGTCCTTCGGGTTGGCACCGGGCCAGCCCCCCTCGATCCACATGAGGCCGAGCCGGTCCAGCTGCTCGGCGATGCGGAGCTTGTCCTCCACCGTCACCGAGATGCCTTCGAGCTGGCAGCCGTCGCGCAGCGTCGTGTCGAACACCTCGACCTGTTCGATTGTCATGGCGCACTCCTGTCGGGGGACCGGTCGGGAAAAACCAAGAGCCGCCCCGGAGGGCGGCTCGAACGCGCACACGGGGAGCCGTGTGCGCTAGCGAATGACGATGATCTGGGCGAGAGGGCGCAGCGCCGGGCACAGAGTCACCCGACGAGTATGACGCCTGCGCCCCGATCGGTCAACGTGGGCCGGTCACCCCTGCCGGGAGACGTGGTTCCAGATCTCGCTGAAGTCGCTGCCGGGCAGGGCGCCGTCGGCTTCGTCCCACACCTCGCCCACCGCGGCCGACACCGACCGTGACGTGCCGGCGCGGGTGGCCGACGCCAGGAACAGGCGCACGTCCTTGGCCATGAGCGCGGTGTGGAAGCCGGCGTCGTAGGTGCCCGTCATGACGCGGTTGGGGAACTTGTCGACGGTGGCCGAGTTGCGCCCGGTCGACACGTTGAGCACCTCGACCATGGTCGCCATGTCGAGGCCCTGGGCCAGCCCGAAGGCGATGGCTTCGGACGTGGCCGCCAGCGCGGTGGCCGACAGCACGTTGTTCAGCAGCTTCATCGACTGGCCCTGGCCCGGCCGCTCACCCACGTGGAACACCGTGCCGGCGAACGACTCGAGCAGCGGGCGGTGAGCGGCGAGCACGACGGCGGCGCCGCCGAACATGAGCGAGATGGTGCGGGCCCGGGCGCCGGCGGCCCCGCCCGACACCGGCCCGTCCACGTAGGCGACGCCCATCGGCGCGAGCCGCGCCGCCACCTCCTCGGCCACGGCGGGACCCACCGTCGACAGGTCGATCACCGTGGTGACGCGGCGCGACGGTGCCGCGACGAGCTCGTCGACCACGTCGTTCACGACGGCGCCGTCGGGCAGGCTCAGCAGCACCGTGTCGACCGCGCCCACCAAGCCGGCCACGTCGGCCGCCACGGTCGCACCCGCCGGCAGGCGCTCAGCCGTACCGGCGGCGTCGTAGACCACCAGTGCGAAGCCGGCGGCAGCGACGTTGGTGGCCATCGGGCGGCCCATGTTGCCGAGGCCGATGAAGCCCACCACGGTGGGTGCGTTGGTCACGTGGCCGGCTCCGGCTCGATCCCCTCGGCCTGGAGCACCTGGCGGGCGAGTCGGAACGCCTCGACCCCGGCGGGGATGCCGCAGTACACCGCGACCTGGATGAGCGTGTCACGCAGCTCGTCCAGCGTGCAGCCGTTCTTCAGCGCACCGCGGAAGTGGACCTTGAACTCCTCGGGCCGGTTCAACGCCGCAAGGATGCACAGGTTGTTCAGGCTGCGCTGCTGGTCGCTGAGCGCGCGGCGGCCCCACACGCCACCCCAGCAGTACTCGGTGACGATCTTCTGGAAGTCGGCGTTGAAGCTGTCGGCGTTGGCCATGGCTCGCGCCACGTACTCCTCGCCGAGCACGCGCGTGCGCGCCTCGAGCCCGACATCGAACAGCTCCTGCGACATGTGCATCCCCCTCATGACGACCACCCGTTGGCCGAGCCGTACCATAACGACTCCATGGGGGACGGTTACCAGGTCTACGCGGTCAAGTACGCCGAGCGCGACGCGCGACGCACCGAGCACTTCCTGGGCGGCGACCCGCACGATGCGCCCATGCCCATGGACTACTTCGTGTGGGCCGTGGTGGGTGCCACTCGCACGTGGGTGATCGACACCGGCTTCGACGCGGCCGACGCCGAACGACGCCAGCGCCGCCTCGTGCGCACGGCCACCGACGCGCTGGCCCTGATCGGCATCGACGCCACCACTGCGCCCGACGTGGTGCTCACGCACCTGCACTACGACCACGTCGGTGGCGTGCGTCAGTTCGCCAACGCCCGCCTGCACGTGCAGGACCGCGAGATGGCCTTCGCCACCGGGCGCCACATGGGCCGCCCGGCCCTGGGCCACGGCTTCACCGGCGCGCACGTGGCCGACGTGGTGCTGGCCAACTTCGACGGGCGCGTCGTGTTCCACGACGGCGACGCCGTGCTCGCGCCCGGCCTGTCACTGCACCACCTGGGCGGCCACACCGACGGGCTGCAGGTCGTGCGCGTGGACACGGGCGACCGCACGGTGGTGGTGGCGTCCGATGCCACCCACTACTACGAGAACATCGAGACCGGCCGGCCGTTCCCCATCGTGTACGACGTGGGCGCCATGCTCGACGGCTTCGACACGCTGCGGCGCCTGGCCGGGCCTGGCGGCGTGGTCGTGCCCGGCCACGACCCCATGGTGTTCGAACGCCACCCCGCCGCCGACCCCGGGCTGGCCGGCATCGCAGTACGCGTCAGCTGAAGCTCAGAGCGAGAGCGGAACGAAACTGCGGAAAATGCGGAAGGGAACTGCGGAAAATGCGGGCGGCCGACATGCCGACGCCGGCGTCAGCGGCAGTGCTCGACCCAGTTCTTGTAGCGGTCTTCCTGGCCGCGCACGGCCCGGCTGTAGACCTCGGCGATGGCCTTGGTGAACGGCCCGGGGCAGGTGACCTTGCGGTCGTCCACCGAGTTCACGGCCGACACCTCGGCGGCGGTGCCGCAGCAGAAGATCTCGTCCGCGATGTACAGGTCACTGCGAGCCAGATCGCCCACCACGCACTCGATGCCGAGATCCTTGGCGATGGTCATGACCGAGTGCTGGGTGATGCCTTCCAGCGCACCGGCCGACAGCGGCGGGGTGATCAGCTTGCCGTTGCGGCTGACGAACAGGTTCTCGCCCGTGCACTCGGCGATGAGGCCGGCCGGGTTGAGCATGATGGCCTCGTCGTAGCCGGCCTTCAGCGCCTCGACCTTGGCCAGCGACGAGTTCACGTAGTTGCCGGTGGTCTTCGACGCCGGCGGCATGGTGTTGTGGTCGTGGCGCTGCCACGACGAGATCTTCATGCGAACGCCCGTGGTCAGGGCGTCGTCGCCCAGGTACGCACCCCACGGCCAGCAGGCGATGGCCACGTCGACCTTGCACGGCATGGGGTTCAGGCCCATCTCGCCGTAGCCCAGGTAGGCGATGGGCCGCACGTAGCAGGCGTTCAGACCGGTGGAGGCGACCGTGTCCTTGCACGCCTGGATGAGCTCGTCGACCGAGTAGGGCAGGTCCATCATCAGGATGCGGGCCGAGTTGTGCAGCCGCACGATGTGATCGGTGAGGCGGAAGATGGCCGGACCGTCGGCGGTCTCGTAAGCGCGGATGCCCTCGAACACCCCCATGCCGTAGTGCAGGGTGTGGGTGAGCACGTGGATCTGGGCCTTGTCCCAGTCCACCAGCTCGCCGTTCATCCAGATCTTCGGGGTCGGTTGGATCGTGGGCATGGGTGAGAGTCTCGTCACCGCTGACCCGACGGTCAAGCAGCGCGTCAGATCTCCAGAACCCCCAGGTAGCCGTACTCGGGCCGGGCGACCTCAGGGCCCGATGCGGGCTGCACCCGAAGGGCCATCTCGCTCGACAGGAGCCCGGTGTAGGCGACGGCGCCGGCCCGGCAGGCGAGCGAGTTGCCGAGCGCGGGACCACCGAACTCGGTGCGGCCACCGGTCGCCACATCGACCCTCACCATCGGGGCCATCGTCGATGCGCCCTCCGCGTAGGGGATGCCCCACCCGTTCACGGCGACCGCGCCGGCATCGATCCAGCACCCCATGCCCTCCACCTGCCCGGACTCGATCCACCGGGTGTCGTCGCCCGTGGTCGCCGTCGCCGGGTCGAGCACACCCACCTGCGAGCCCTCCCAGGACTTCTCGAACAGGAGGTGACGATCGTCGGGCGACCACTGGAGATGGTCGAGGGTGAACGGTGCGATGCGGAACGGAATGGCGCGCGTGGCACCGGTGCGCAGATCGACCACCAAGATCGACGAGCTCCCGTCGGCGACGACCGGATCGGCGTAGACCGAGTAGGCCAGCCACCGGCCGTCGGCACTGACATCGGCATCGGCCCCGCGGTCGGCCAGCGTCGACACCGCGCCGCCGCGCAGCCGCTGCAGCTTCAGCGACGACGTGGTCGGATCGCTCACCGCGAACCACACGGTGCGCTCGTCGGGCGTGACCGCGATGTCGACGATGTCGCCGTCTACCGTGAGCGTCGTGGATGGCGCACTGCCGTCGAAGGCCTTGCGGCGCAGGGTAGAACGGTGCGCCGTGGTCTCGGACCACCACAGAGCGGTGGCGCTGACGTCGGCCCGCACCATGCAGCCCGTACCGTCGAGCGCGTACCGGCACCCGAGGGCGGTCGAGACCGCGACGGCATCGGTCGCCGTGCGCAGGTCGACGCGGTCGGACCGCAGCGCCACGTAGCCGTCGGGC
>JANMAT010000095.1:0-7054 GCA_031359995.1 Actinomycetes bacterium | reverse complement strand
CGATCCTGGGGGCGCTGGCCTTCTGGCTCGGCACGTGGCTGGCTCGTCGTCGTGAGCGCTGGGCGGTCGCGCCATGACCGACGCCGATACCCGACAGGCGGTGCGCACGGCCGAGGAAGAGCTCGTCGACACCATCCCATTGCTCGTCGACCCCGCCGGGCCGTCGCCGGTCCTCATCGGATCGGGCGCCACGGTGTCGTCCATCGTGTCACCGCCGGCGCCGCCGCCGACGGTGCCACCCGCCCCTCCGACCACCGGCGACCGGCGCGACTGGTCCGTCCGCGGGACCGTGGCCCGATCGATCGCCGTGGTCCTCCTCGTCGTCTCGCTCGTGGTCGCGTTCGCCGCGTGGTTCGGCGGCGCCCGTTTCGCCGCCGAGCAGGAGCGGGCGTTCTCGGCCTACGACCGAACCGTGCCCCTCATCGCCGACAACACGATCGCCGAGCAGCCCTGGCCGGCGGGTGTGCCCGTCGCCAAGATCCGCTTCCCGAAGTTCGATCGGAACCTGGCCGTCTTCCCCGGCGGCAGCCGTTCCGACCTCGAGCGGGGTCCGGCGTACGACCCGTCCACAACCTTCCCCGGCGAGCTCGGCAACAGCGTGATCATCGGGCGACGCACCACGTACGGCGCGCCCTTCTCACGCGTTGGCGAGCTGATCGCCGGCGACCAGCTGCTGCTCAGCACGCCCGCTGGCAACCTGGCCTTCCGAGTGACGAGCAACGACGAGCTCGACCACAAGGACGGTCGGATCTACGAGGCCTCGAGTGACCGCCAGCTCACGCTGGTCACCAACGGCGGTCTGATCAGCCCGACCCGGGTCCGGGTCGTCAAAGCCGTGGCCTACGCCGGCAGCTTCGACCGTTCGGTGCGCGAGCCGGTGCGGGCCAAGGTCGTGCAGCGTTCCTTCGCCCCTGCCCTCTTCCTGCTGATCGCCGGCGTCGCCGCGCTGCTCGTCGTGGCGGCGGTCCGGTGGTTGCCGGCCCTCTACACCAGGCGGACTTCTTGGGTGCTCGTGCTGCCCTTCCTCGCCGCGCTGTCGGTCCCGCTGGCACGCGAGCTCCTGCTCCTGCTGCCCCGTACGGTCTGAGGCGCACGGAGCCATGGGGGGTACCGACGCGCACCGCGGACGGGGCCGCGAGGTGTCGACGAGGCGAAGTCTTGATGGACACCGCCGCCTCGCGGCCCGTGCCGGGGAGGGGGCGGCGACAATGCAGCTGATCGCGGCGATCGACGAGGGAACACGATGAGCTCGACGCAACCTGGACCGGTCCTGACCATGGAGCGCGCACCGGGGGGCCCGCTCCCCCCGCCGATCCCCTCGTCTCGCCTGGCCAACCGGCACGGCTCGTGGCTCCGGTGGAAGGAGCGCCGCGCGATGCTGCGGCCGGTGCTCGTGGTGGCGCTGGTGCTGCTCGCGTACCGGGTGTCGTTCGCCACCCTGCTGGACAGCCTCAGCCTGGACACCCCGCTCGCCCACCTCGCCGTCGTGCCGGCCATCTCGCTCGGTCTCATGGTCGCCATGTCCCGTCGGCCCTCCGGCCCGCCGATCCACGACCGCCAGCTCGACTGGATCATCGGTCTGCCCCTCGTGGCCGTGTCGCTGACCGCCAACCTGGTTCTGCCGGGACGGATGTCGACCGAGTTCTGGGTGTACCGCATCGACCTGCTCTCCTTGCCGCTCTTCGTCGCCGGACTGGTCGCCCTCCTGCTCGGAGCGCGCGCCCTGTGGCGGATGCGCGTCGGCATCCTGTTCCTGTTCCTGGCCTGGCCCATGCCGTACCAGACGCTGCTGAACCGCTGGTTGGTGCCGTTCACCTCGGTCACGGTGCACGCGGTGACCAGGGCGGTGCGCTACCTGCCGGTTGCGTCGCCGAACCCGGACGGCGCCGCCAACGCCCTGTTCACGGTGTCCCACCAGGGCTCTCGGTTCGACCTGTCGGTCGCCAGCGAGTGCTCGGGCGCCAACGGTCTGCTGGGCTTCGTGCTGGTGGGCATCGCCCTGCTCATGGTCGTGCGCGGCCGACGGTGGACGAAGGCGGCATGGCTGGTCGTCGGTGCCATGCTCGTGTGGTTGCTCAACGTGGTCCGGATCCTGATCATCTTCGGTGCCGGCAAGCAGTGGGGCAAGGGCGTCGCCCTCGACGGCTTCCACCCGGTCATCGGGCTCGTCGTGTTCAACCTCGGCATCGTGGTCATGGCGTTGCTGATGAAGCGGTTCGGTCTGTCGTTCCCGGGCCAGGACCGCGCGGCTGGTCGTCCGCAGGCACCGCGAGCGATGCCGCACCGCCCCACGATCCAGGCCGGCGCTGCCGTGGTGCTGGCGGCCTCGCTCGGTGTGGGCGTCCTGAACGGCAGCCTGCGCGACTACGACCTCGTGGCATCGAGCCTCGGTACCCCCCGCCTCTCGGGCTTCACCGCGGGCGGCCCGCACCCTGAGGGATGGAAGTCCTACTTCTCGACGCAGTTCGACTGGTCGAAGCGATTCTTCGGCGCCGACTCGACCTGGCGGCGCTACATCTACAGCGACAAGCAGGCCAACGACGCCGGCGCCCTGTCCGACAACCCGGTCGTCCGCGACCTGACCTCCACGGGGCCGATCATCGCCGATATCATCACTGCGAATGACCGGGCGGCGTTCTCCACCTACGGCATCGAAGCATGCTACAAGTTTCACAACTTCGTCATCACGAAGCGACAGTCTGTCGACCTCGGGAGTGGCGTGGTCGGTGGCCTCTTGAGCTGGCGCGACCCACTGGTCCACGACCGCACCACCACCACGCTCTATTGGCATTGGCCGATCAAGGTCGGGGACAAGACCCGCTGGGAGCGGGTGACGCTGCTCATGGTCGACAACAAGAACCTGCGGCTGACCTCCCCCGATCAGACGAGCGCCAAGATGACCAAGGAGTTCCAGCTCCGCGTGGCCGGTCTGCTCGAGGGAGACACCGACTCCGCGCTGTCGCAGCGGCTGGTGCAGACCCGGGAGTTCATGGTCGCGTTCGCGCAGCAGATGGTCGCTCTTCGAGCAACCCGAAACGCGTGATGGACGAGCCGGGAGCGCGATGACCGACGTCACCGACGACCGGCTGGTCAAGAGCATCTATGCGCTGAAAGACGCTGCACCGCTGCTGTCTGCCGAACGGACGTTCATCCCGCGTCAACGCAACGGCATTCTCATCGCCGTCGCCACGGTGGCGATCACCACGGCCCTGTGGTGGCGCATCGCCCTGCCCGTGTTGATCGGCCTGGCGACGTTGGCGTACCTGTCGACGATCCTCTTCCGGGTCTCGCTCATGTACCACGCGACCCGCCATCCCGAGATCGCCACGGTGAGCGACGAAGACGCCCGCGCCGTGCCCGATGACGAACTGCCCGTCTACACGGTGATGATCCCGTGCTACAAGGAGCCCGAAGTCGTCGGTCAGCTGCTCCAGGGCATGATCGACATGGAGTACCCGCAGCACAAGATGGACATCAAGCTGCTGCTCGAGGCCGACGACGAGGCGACCATAGCTGCGGCCGAAGCTCATCGTGCCGACCAGGTCTGCGAGGTCATCATCGTGCCGGCGGCCGCACCGCGCACGAAGCCCAAGGCGTTGAACTACGGCCTGCAGACGGCGCGGGGTACGTTCCTCACGATCTTCGACGCCGAGGACCGACCCGACTCGCTCCAGCTGCGCAAGGCGGCGATCTCGCTGGCCCGGGCTCCGGCCGACATCGCATGCCTGCAGGCCGAACTCGCCTACTTCAATCCCGACCAGAACATCATCACGCGGTGGTTCACGCTCGAGTACGAGCTCTGGTTCCGCCAGTTCCTGCCCGGGCTTTCCCGCGTGAGCGCCCCGATCCCGCTGGGCGGCACGTCGAACCACTTCCGGCGCGACGTGCTCGTGGCTGCCGGCGGGTGGGATCCCTTCAACGTGACCGAGGACGCCGACCTCGGCGTCCGCTTGCACCGCCTCGGCTACCGCACCGGCATGCTGGACTCGGTGACGTTGGAGGAGGCGAACTCGGACTTCGTGAACTGGGTGAAGCAGCGATCGCGTTGGTACAAGGGCTACCTGCAGACGTGGCTCGTGCACATGCGCGAGCCGGTGTGGCTCGCCCGCGAGGTGGGGTGGCGGGGCTTCCTCCGCTTCAACCTCTTCGTCGGCGGGACGCCGGCGTTGGCGATGCTCAATCCGGTGTTCTGGGGTCTGACCATCGCCTGGTTCGCGTTGCGTCCGACGACCATCCAGGACCTGTTCCCGGCACCGGTGTACTACACGGGCCTCGGCACCTGGCTGTTCGGCAACTTCTTCTTTGCCTACACCTTCCTGCTGGCGGCCTACAAGCATCCCGAGCGGAAGGTGTTCACGGCCGCGCTGCTCGCGCCGCTCTACTGGGTCGCCATGTCGATGGCCGCGGTGAAGGCGGGTACCCAGCTCATCGTCAACCCCCAGTACTGGGAGAAGACACAGCACGGGTTGGCTGGGCAGACCAGCCCCCCGACCAAGGCCGCGGCGACGGCGGCGCCGGCCGAGCCCTAGCCCTGCCTCTGGAACAGGCCGACCAGGAAGAGGGGCACGGGACAGCCGAACGGCAGCCGAACGGTCTGCAGCTGGCGCATCCTGGCCGGCACGGCGTCGAACACGTCGTAGATCGTCCGCACGTGGCCCTCTCCCGTGGTGCGAGCCACCTTCCGGCTGAGCTTGTAGAGCCAGTTCTCGGTCGGCCCGGAGAGGACCCAGATCCCGTTCCGAGCGGTGACCTCGACGAAGCGCTCGTAGATGCCGGCGAGGTCGTCCACGTGCTCGAGCACGTCGAGGGCGGTGATCACCTCGAACGACTCCGGCTGCGTCGGCAAGTCGGAGCGCACGGCGACGTTGGCCAGGTTCATGCGCTCGACCATGACCTTGGTGGGCTCGGGGTCGAGATCGACGGCGTCCACCAGCCGGTAGTGCTGCGACAGGAACGGCAGCATCGTGCCGAGCCCGGCGCCGAAGTCGAGCGCTCGCTCCCCGCGTTGCCCGGCGAGCATCCGCTGGGCGTGCGAGATGCGACTCCAGCCCAGGTACGAGGCCGGCCCGAACGTGTTCGTGTAGACCGGGTACGCCGTCTCCTCGAGGCGGGCCTCACCGAACTGGAGGGCGAGATCGCCTTGAGCCGTTCGCAGCGTCTCCTGCGCGTAGCGCACGTAGCTGGGCGCGCTCTGCTGGAGCACGCGGTCGAAGATCGCCATCAGAGGCTGTAGCCGGCGGTGACGGCATCGCGGCGGAACATCTGGACCGTCTCCAGCGAGAACAGGTCGAGGTCCTTGCCCAGCCCCGGCAGCTTCTTCAGCAGGTCGTGGGTGACGGTGATGATGTGGCAGCCCACGGCATCGGCCTGCACGACGTTGAGCACCTCGCGCGGGCTGGCCCAGATGAGCTCGATGTTCGGGTGAGCGAACAGCATGTCGACCGCATCGGTCATGATCGGCAGCGGGTCGATGCCGGCATCGGCGATGCGGCCGGCGAAGATCGAGACGTTGGCCGCCGGCCCCTCGCTCAGGCAGCTCACGACCTGCTCCGTCTGGTCCAGCGTGAACAGGGCGGTGACGTTCTGTTGCACGCCGGCGTCGGCGAGGCGGCGTACCAGGTGGGCGCTCGACTCGCCGAGGGTGTTGCCCACGGGGATCTTCACGAACACGTTCCGACCCCAGGCCGCGATGCGCTTGGCCTGCTTCTCCATGTCGTCGAAGTCGTCCGAGAAGACCTCGAACGAGATCGGGAGGTCACCGATCACGGCGAGAACGTCGTGGGCGAAGCGCTCGTAGTCGCTGACGCCGGCCTGGCGCATGAGCGTGGGGTTCGTGGTGAAGCCCTTGATGGTCGGGTCTTCGGCCAGCAGGGTGATGCCGGCCAGGTCGGCGCCGTCGGCGTAGATCTTGACCGAGAGGGACGTGGTGGTGGTGCTCACAGGACGCGGGCTCCTTGATCGGCGTGTTCGAGGATGAAGGGCAAGGCGGTGATCAGCTCGTCGGCGCGGTGGTCCTCGTCGACCGGCTGCCGCTCCCGGTAGCCGCGGTCCAGGAACACCGTGGCCACGCCGGCGGCGCGCCCGGCGTCGATGTCGCGCCAGCGGTCGCCGACCATGGTGCTGCGAGTCAGGTCGATGTCCCAACGGTCGGCGGCGTCGAGCAGCAGACCCGGGCGGGGCTTTCGGCAGTGGCAGCCGTCGGCGTCGTCGTGGGGGCACACGAGGATGGCGTCGAGGGCCAGGCTGGCCAGGAGCACGTCATTGATGCGGGCGACATCGACGGCGCGGGCGGTACCGCGGGCGATGTCGGGCTGGTTCGTCACCACGAGCACGACGAAACCCTCGGCCCGGAGTCGACGGCAGGCCTCGGCCACACCCGGCAGGATGACGAGCTCGGCCAGGCTAGCGGGCGGGTGGGGACGGCCGTCGCGCACGGAGGCCGCGTTGATGACGCCGTCGCGATCGAGGAACGCTGCCGGACGGGCCATGGTCAGAGCCGTCCGAGCCGGGCGTCGGGGAGCATGGCGACGAGCGAGGCTCGCAGAGCCGCACGGGTGGGACGGTCGCACCGCCAGCCGGTGCTGCGGATCCGATCGGTGGACAGGCGCACCACCGGTACGTCGCCGCGCCAGCCCCGGTCGCCGCCGGTGTAGTCGAGGTGGACGGTGGCGGGGTCGAGACCGAGCACCTCGAGGGCCAGTTCGGCGATCTCGGTGACCGTGATGTAATCACCCGTGGCCACGTTGAAGGCACGGAAGGCGCCGGTCGGGCCGGCGGCGGTGGGCTCGGCCACGCCGAGCACGGCCCGCATCACGTCGTCGACGTGGATGTAGCTCTTCGACTGGCCGCCGTCGCCCAGGATCCGCAGCGTCGTGGGATCGTCGAGCAGCCGCCGCACGAAGTCGAACCCGATGCCGTGGGTCTGGCGGGGGCCGACCACGTTGCCGAACCGGAACGCCGCGCCCCGCAGGTCGAACATGGCGCAGTAGGACGAGATGAGCGCTTCGCCGGCCAGCTTGCTGGCGCCGTAGGTGGAGGTGGGCACGAGCGGACC
>JANMAT010000034.1:0-5503 GCA_031359995.1 Actinomycetes bacterium | reverse complement strand
TCATCGGCAAGGTGTACGGCGGCACCAAGAACCAGCCGATCATCGCCAAGCTGGTCGAGGTGTCGGGCACCCGCGGCCAGTCGTGGCACCTGCTCACGGCGGCGGCGTTCATCTCGATGGTGGTGCCGCTCGTGGTGTTCTTCTCGCTCCAGCGCTACTTCGTGCGCGGCCTGCTGGCCGGCGCGGTCAAGGGCTGATCCGGTGGGTGACCACCTCTCTGTTGACGCGCTCCTGGACACGCTGTCGCTGGAGGAGCAGGTGTCGCTGCTCGCCGGCATCGACTTCTGGCACACGGTGCCCAACGAGCGCGCCGGCATTCCATCGATGCGGGTCACCGACGGCCCCGCCGGCGCCCGCGGCACGAAGTTCGACGGTGGGCCCGCCTCGGTGAACGTGCCGTGCTCCACCGCGCTGGCGGCCTCGTGGGACCCCGAGCTCGTGGAGGAGGTCGGGCACCTGCTGGGCCGCGAGGTGCGGGCCAAGGGCGCCCGTGTGCACCTGGCCCCGACGGTGAACCTGCACCGCACGCCGGTGGGTGGTCGCAACTTCGAGTGCATGAGCGAGGACCCGTTCCTCACCGCTCGCACCGCCGTGGCCTACGTGCGCGGCGTGCAGGCCGAGGGTGTGGCGTCGTGCATCAAGCACTACGTGGGCAACGACACCGAGTTCGAGCGCAACACCATCGACTCGCAGATCGACGAGCGCACGCTGCGCGAGCTGTACCTGGTGCCGTTCGAGGCGGCCGTGAAGGAAGCCGGCGTGCTGTCCATCATGACCTCGTACAACCGAATCAACGGGCCGTTTGCCGCTGACAGCAAGGAGCTGGTCGACGGCGTGCTGCGCGGCGAGTGGGGCTTCGACGGTCTGGTCATGAGCGACTGGTTCGGCCTGCACTCCACGGTCGAGGGCATCGAGGCCGGTCTCGATCTGGAGATGCCCGGGCCCACCCAGCACCGCGGCCAGAAGCTGGTCGACGCGGTGCACGCCGGCCGGGTGTCGGCCGAGCTGGTGCGCAAGGCGGCCCGCAACGTGCTCGTGCTCATGCAGCGCGTCGGCGCGTTCGACGACGGCGGCCCCGGCCCCGAGACCACGGTCGACGTGCCCGAGGACCGCGCCCTGGTGCGCCGGGCCGCGGCGGCCGGCATGGTGCTGCTGCGCAACGAGCCGGCGCCCACCGGCGAGGTCGTGCTGCCGCTGGACGTCAGCGGGCTGCGGCGCGTTGCCGTGATCGGCCCCAACGCTGCCGTGGGTCGTCCGCTCGGTGGCGGCAGCGCCCAGGTGCGCCCCACCCACGTCAGCCAGCCTCTGGCCGCCCTGCGCGAACGCCTGGGCGGTGTCGAGATCGTGGATGCGCCCGGCTGCTACATCAACAAGCACCTGGCGGCGCTGCCGACCCGGCTGTGCGACACCGTCGTGCTCGACTACTTCACCGACGGGGCTGACCTCGATCTGGCCGGCGCGGTGCCGGCCCACTCGGCCGAGTCGATCACCACCCGCATCATGTGGACCCATGACCCCGAGGAAGTGGGCGCCCGGGTGGAAGGTGTGCGCCTGCACACCAACTTCACGCCCGACGTGAGCGGCGAGTGGACGCTCGGCATCACCTCGGTCGGCCCGACCCGCCTGTACGTCGACGGTGCGGAGCTGCTCGACAACTCGACCGTGCCCGCCGGAGGTTCGTTCTTCGGCATGGGCAAGGACGAGACGGTCGGCGCGGTGAAGCTCGAGGCCGGGCAGATCTATGCGCTCGAGGCCCGCATGCGGCGGGGCAAGATCGACCAGACGATGGGTGGCATCCACCTCGGTGCTCAGCCGCCCCGTGTCGGGGACCCGGTCGACGACGCCGTCGACCTGGCCGGTACCGCAGATCTGGCCATCCTGATCGTGGGCACGAACCACGACTGGGAGAGCGAGGGCTGGGACCGTGACGACCTCGGTCTGCCCGGTCGGCAGGACGAGCTCGTGCGCCGGGTGGCCGAGGCGTGCCCGCGCACGGTCGTGGTGGTGAACGCCGGCTCGCCGGTGACCATGCCGTGGCTGAACGACGTGGCCGCCGTGCTCTACGCCTGGTTCCCCGGTCAGGAGATGGGCGACGCCATCGCCGACGTGCTCCTCGGCACCGTCGAGCCGCAGGGCCGCCTGCCCGTCACGTTCCCGCGGCGCATGGAGGACACCCCCGCCTCGGAGCACCACCCGGGCCGCAACGGCGTGGCCCGGTACGTCGAGCGCCGCCTCATGGGCTACCGCTGGTACGACACCATCGGGCGCGAGCCGCTGTTCCCGTTCGGGTACGGCCTGGGCTACGCCCCTACCACGATCACCGGGGCGTCGCTGCTGAGTGACCACCTGGTTTCGGTCCAGGTGGCGAACACGTCGGCCGACCGTGAGGGGGTCGAGGTCGTGCAGGTGTACGCCCACCGGGTCGACCGCGAGGGCCTGCCCGCCGACGAGGCCGACCAGGTGCTCGTGGGCTACACCAAGGTGCCGGTGCCCGCCGGCACCACCGTGACCGCTCAGGTGGCCCTCGATGCCCGGGCCTACTCGTCGTGGGATGTTGAGCAGCACGCCTGGGTGGCCAACCCCGGCGCCTTCGAGCTGCGCGTCGGCCGGTCGTCTCGCGACGTCGCGACGCGGCTGCATCGGGGATAGCGCCAGCGGCGGCGCCGCCCCCCAGCCGCCGCTGCGCGCGTCCCTCGTGACCCCGGGATCTCGAGATCCCGGGGCGGAGCGCATCCTCCTCGACGGAAGGTGGGCCCGCTCCGGTAGCATCTCCGCCCGGAGGAGTACCCAAGTGGCCGAAGGGGACGGTTTGCTAAACCGTTAGGGGGGTGCAAGCTCCCGCGAGGGTTCGAATCCCTCTTCCTCCGCTGCAGGGCCCGTGGACGTTCACCAGCGTCCACGGGACCCGCTGAGCAGGGGCCGATGTTCGCGGTGGTTCACCGCGTTTGCCCGTGTTCGCGGAACGTAGCTACCAAGATCGGATCGATCGTGCCCCGCGATGGCCCGGAAGCCGAAGGGGAGGCAGGTCCGGTGGCCAACGCCCGGGCGATCCTGCGCCAGGTGCTGGCCCGGGGCGTGGAGCTCGGTGTCCTGGGGACCAACCCGGTCGCCCGGGTGAAGCCCCCGAGGCCGCAGCGCACCGACGCCCCGGCCCTCACACCGGCCGAGGCGCGCCGGCTCATCGCCGCCGCGGCACCCGATCGCCTGGGCGCGGCGGTGGCACTGCTGTTCGTGCAGGGTTGGCGAGTGTCCGAAGTGCTCGGCCTGGCGTGGACCGATCTCGACCTCGAGGCGGGAACGGCGACCATCCGGCGCGCCGCGGTGTACGTCGACGGTGTGGGTGCCACCCTCGGCCCACCGAAGACCGAGGGCGCCCAGGGGCGGCACCACCTGGCTCCGGGTGTCGTCCAGGCGCTGGCCGAGCGCCGGCGCCGGCAGGAGATCGAGCAGGCGAACGCCGGTTGCGCGTGGCGAACCGTGATGTACGCCGACGCGCCCGTGGCGCTGGTGTTCGTTCACCCGACATGACGGCAGCATCGTGGTCCGCCAGGCGGTCACGAAGGCGATCAAGAAGGCGGCGGTGGCGGCTCGGTCAGCGGGTCGTCGCGCTCGGGTGGCGAACGGAAGGGACGAACCTGGGTCCGACCTCCCCTGGACAGGAGACGCTCAGGGACGTCGCGGGAGCGGTCGGCGTGTTCTCGTACGCCACCAAGCCGGCCGGACGGGTCGATCAGTTCTTCCCCACGTCGAGCGGTGACGCGTGGGACGAGTTCTGGGCGGAGCCGACGGCGGTGCCGGACACCTCTGCGTCGACGGCCATCGCATCCTCCAAGGATCCGCGGTTGGTCACGGTGCCCTGGCCGCTCGACGGAATGACCGATCGGACCGGCAGCGTGGCGGCCGTGCTCGCTCCACGGTTGGATGGACATCAGCGCGAACTGCGTCCCGCCCGACGCAACCCGAAGTTGTCGATCGACGTCGAGATCAGCGGGGTCGGCTGTTTCCCATCGACGGCCACGACCGCGCCACCGCGGGCGACGACTGCACCCGTTCCCTGTGTGATCCACGTTCGTGCCGATGCCGATACCGGAGCACTGATCGAGCGATGGGACCAGCACCCGATCGGATGATCTGAGGCTTCGGCGTGCTACGGGCGGGATCTCGCGC
Organism: Actinomycetes bacterium; assembly: GCA_031359995.1. Taxonomy (GTDB): domain Bacteria; phylum Actinomycetota; class Acidimicrobiia; order Acidimicrobiales; family Ilumatobacteraceae; genus JANMAT01. Next base: position 1,336 of record JANMAT010000034.1, on the reverse strand, counting down.
CCTTCACCCCGGCGCGGCCGGCCGGTAGGGTGTTGCCGACCTCGGATCATCTTCCTCTGCCAAGGCGCCGCCGCCTCCGGGCCGGCGGCGTTTGCGCGTATGGGGTTGCCACCCTGTTGCGTTTTCATGACGGCGCGGCTAGAACATCGGTCACCACAGACAACTGATCGGACCGGGCGCTGTCCCGGTCCCGCCGGTTGGGGGGCGACGTCGAGCGTCGGAACGCCCTCCTCATCGTCATCGGAACGCCTGGCTCGCCAGGTCGCCCGGGGGCGGGAAAGGACCCGCAGCGTGCCGCACCTCGAAGACGATTGGTTCGATCTCCCCGAGTACCCCGTGCGTCCTGTCGCGCCCCGCGGGCGGGCAGGGGCCGCTGGCGGTCGCCCGGCGTCGGTGTGGGTCCGCTACCCGATGGGCAGCCGGATCGTGGCTGCACTGACCGTCACGCTGCTCCTGGCGCCCGTGGTGGCCTTCTTCCGGGGAGGGGACGGCTCGGGCACCGCCTCGGCCGCCGCCGACACCGGCCTCGTGGTCAGCGATGCCGCCGACGCCTCGGCCGGCATGGCCGCCGACGGCTCGGCTGCGCTGGTGTCCGACGCGGTCGCCGCCCCGTCCGAGGGCACCCTGCCCGGCACGGCGGCCACGGCGGCCACGTTGCCCCGCACCACGCCCACCACGCCGCCGGCCACGGCGGCACCCCGCAAGACGGCGTCGCAGAGCTCCACCGTGCAGGTCGTGAAGCCGCCCGTCACCACCAAGGCGCCGGCCAAGAGCACCACCTCGGCCAAGGCGGTCGTGAAGCCGGCCACGTCCAAGGCCACGAAGCCCACCACGGGCGCCACGGCGGTGGTGAAGCCCCCGGCCACGGCGACCACGCCCCGCACCACCCGGCCCCAGGCCGTGGCCACCGCGGCGCCGGCCCACGAGTGGACGACCGACGAGGTCCAGGCCCTCATTCGCCAGATGTGGCCGGCAGACTCGGTCGACAAGGCCCTGCAGGTGGCCGCGCGGGAGTCCCGCTTCCGGGCGACGGTCTACAACGGCTGGTGCTGCTACGGCGTGTTCCAGATCAACGGGTCGTCGCACCTGCACCGCCTGCGGGCCCGGGGTCTGGGCGTGCAGGATCTGCTCGACCCGAAGGTGAACATCGACATCGCCCTCGAGCTGTTCCAGGAGCAGGGCTGGGGCCCATGGGGCGGCTGACAGGAAGAACCGGGTTTCCGACCGGTTGAGCCGGGCGGTACACTGCTCGACGCCCTGCGCTGGTAGCTCAATGGATAGAGCTTTTGACTACGGATCAAAAGGTTGGGGGTTCGAGTCCCTCCCAGCGCGCTGA
>JANMAT010000013.1:0-51010 GCA_031359995.1 Actinomycetes bacterium | reverse complement strand
GAACCACTGGAGCTGCAGCTTCACCTCGGTGAGCTTGCCGCCCGCCGCCGTGGTGGCCGTGCCGCCCGCCGCCTTGGCCGTCGTGGTGGGGCCGTCAGCGGCACCACCCTTGCTGCTGGAACCGCAGGCGGCGGCCACGAGCGACAGCGCGCCGGCGGCCAGGGCCAGCTTCGCCTTTCGAGTTGCTCTCATCGTTGTCTCCCTTGCTAGGTGTGCACTGCTTGCTTGTTGGGTTGGGTGCGGCGATCATGCCGCGTCGGAGCGGCGGGCCTGCCAGGGCATGGCCAGTCGCTCCACCACGACGGCGACGACGTAGAACACGAGACCGAGCGCGATGGCACCGGTCACGTAGGCCCACGCGGTGGCGTCGCGCGACGAGGCGATGTTGCTGGTGATCTGGTAGCCGAGGCCGTCCTGCAGACCGCCGAAGTACTCGGACACGAAGGCGGTGACGACGGCCAACGGCGCCGCCACCTTCATGGCGGTGAAGAAGTGGGCCAGCGCGTTGGGCACGCGCACCTTGCGCAGGATGTCGGTGTCGGTGGCCGCGTACGAGCGCATCAGCTCGGTCTGGGTGGCGTTCACCTGGGTGAGGCCCTTGGCCACGTTCACGAAGATCACGAAGAACACCACGATGGCCGCCATGAACCGGCGCGGCACCTGGCTGGTGTTGGAGATCATGTTGTACAGGATGGACGCGACCACGATGATCGGCATGGCCGCCACCGCTATCGCCATGGGCGTCACCAACCGGCTGACCACCCGGTAGCGCGACGCCAGGAACGCGACCGCGATGCCGCCGGCAGCACCGAGCAGCAGACCCACGAACGCGTTCAGCCCCGACACACGCACCGAATCCCAGATGCCACCGAGCCCACCGTGGAGCTGACCCCAGATCGCCGACGGCCGCGGCAGCAGGAACGGCTTGATGTGCCGCACCCGCACGAACAGCTCCCACACCGTCAGGAAGAGCGCGCCGAACACGATCGGCGGTGCGAGGGCGCCGGCCCGGCGGCGCAGGTCGCTCACCGGTCCTCGATCCCGCGCCCGGCGTCATCACCGTGGTCGAAGCCGCGGAGGGCTTCGCGCACCTCGGTCACCTTCTTGAAGAACTCGCTGGCCTCGCGGGTGTCGTCGTCGCGGACACCGAGATGCACGTCGACGATGGTGGCGATCCTGCCGGGCCGGGGTGACATGACCACGACCCGGTCGGACAGGTACACCGCCTCGGGGATGGAGTGGGTGACGAACACGACGGTGGTGGCGGTGGCGGCGCGGATGCGGTTCAGCTCGGCCTGCATGTGCTCGCGCGTCATCTCGTCGAGGGCGCCGAAGGGCTCGTCCATGAGCAGGAGCTCCGGTTCGAACGACAGGGCGCGGGCGATGGCGACGCGCTGCTGCATGCCGCCCGACAGCTCCCACGGGTAGTGGTCGGCGAACTCGGGCAGCTTCACCAGCGCCAGCATGGCCGCGGACTGAGCCCGGCGCTTGGCCTTGTCCCAGCCGCGCAGCTCGAGCGGCAGCTCGATGTTGCGGGCCACGCTGCGCCACTCGAACAGGCCGGCCTGCTGGAAGGCCATGCCGTAGTCCTGGTCCTTGCGGGCCTGCTCGGCCGGTTTGCCGTTCACGGTGACGGTGCCGGCGGTGGGCTCGGTGAGGCTGGCGACGAGGCGCAGCAGGGTGCTCTTGCCGCAGCCCGACGGGCCGATGAGCGACACGAACTCGCCCTGGGCGATCGACAGGTCGATGTCGGCCAAGGCGTGCACCGTGTTGGGCCGCCCGGGGTTGAAGACCTTGCTGACGTTGGATATCTCGACCGCGCTCACGCGGGCATCTCCTTGGGACGATGGCGCGAGCTGTAGGCGTCCACCGCGGACACCAGGCCGGCGAAGACGAGGCCGAGGGTGGCCGCACCGAGCAGCGCCGTGAACACCTTCGCCGGTTGCGAGGTGCCCTCGCGGGAGTACTCGATGATGAGGCGCCCGATGCCGCCGCGCAGGCCGGTGGAGATCTCGGCCACGATCGTGCCGACCACGGCGCCCGACGCCGCCAGCTTCATGGCCGGCACCAGGTAGGGCACCGACGCCGGCAGGCGCAGCTTCACCAACGTGGGCCACCAGCTGGCGGCGTAGGAGTCCATGAGCTCCACCGCGGCGGGCGCCGGCGACAGCAGGCCGCGCAACGCACCGACCGAGATCGGGAAGAACGCCAGGAACGCGCTGATCGTCGACGCCGACGTCCACTTCTGCCACTGCACGCCGAACAGCTCGAGCCGACCGCCCCAGCTGACCACCAGCGGGGCGAGGGCGATGAGCGGCACGGTCTGCGAGAGCACGATGTAGGGCAGCATCGCCTTGCGCAAGAGGTTGAAACGGGCCATGAGCACGGCGAGACCCAGACCCACCACCGTGCCGATCAGCAGGCCGGCGAAGGCCATGCGGCCGGTGAACCAGGCGCCGGCCAGCACGACCGAGAAGATCGAGCGGTCGGAACCGCGGATCTCGGGCCTGGCGAACGCGCGCAGCATGTCCCACACGTGCGGCATCGAAGAGTCGTCGGTGCGGGCCAGCAGCTTCCAGCCCAGGATCTTGCCGCCCGACTCGGGACCGACGGCCTTGTACGCCTCCCAGAGCACCACCAGCAGCAGGAGCCCGGCCACGAACCAGGCCGCAGCCCGCAGGCGGGCGGACAGGACCGACGGCGTCATGATCGGGAACGGCCGGTCGACCGGCTCACCGCTTGGCCGCGACGTGTTCGGCCACCGCCGGCATGATCTGCTCGCCGTACGCTTGGAGCGTGCGCTCCTTGCCGTCGTGCTGGAGGTAGATCGAGAACTGGTCGACGCCCATGTCGCGCAGCTCCGTCAGGCGGGCCACGTGGGCGACGGGCGGGCCGAGCAGGCAGAAGCGGTCGACGATCTCGTCGGGCACGAACGTGGTGTGGGTGTTGCCGGCCCGACCATGCTCGTTGTAGTCGTAGCCCTCGCGCCCCTCGATGTACCCGGTGAGCGCCTTGGGCACGGCGGCGCCGTCGGCGCCGTAGCGGGCGACGATGTCGGCCACGTGGTTGCCGACCATGCCGCCGAACCAGCGGCACTGGTCACGCTGGTGGTCGATGTCGTCGCCCACGTAGGCCGGCGCCGCCACGCAGATCTTCACGCTGGCCGGATCGCGCCCGGCCCGCTCGGCCGCGTCACGCACGGCCTTGATGCTCCACGCCGTGATGTCGGGGTCGGCGAGCTGCAGGATGAACCCGTCGCCCACCTCGCCGGTGAGGGCCAGCGCTTTGGGGCCGTAGGCGGCGACCCACACTTCGAGGCGGCTCTTGGCGCCCCACGGGAACCGCAACAGGGAGCCGTGGTGGTCGACCTCGCGCCCGTTGGCCAGCTCGCGGATCACGTGGATCGACTCGCGCAGCGTCTTGAGCGTGGTGGGTGCACCGTTGGTGACGCGCACGGCCGAGTCGCCCCGGCCGATGCCGCACACGGTGCGGTTGCCGTACATGTCGTTCAGCGTGGCGAACACGCTGGCGGTCACCGTCCAGTCGCGTGTGGCCGGGTTGGTGACCATGGGCCCCACGATCACCTTGCGGGTCTCGGCCAGGATCTGGGAGTAGATGACGTAGGGCTCCTGCCACAGGATGTGGGAGTCGAACGTCCACACGTACCCGAACCCGTGGTTCTCGGCCATGCGCGCCAGCTCCACCACCCGCGACGCCGGCGGGTTGGTCTGCAACACGACCCCGAACTCCATTGCGCTGCTCCTCGACTTGCTTGGTCGGTGGACTACACGAGGTACTGCGACAGGCCCCGCTTGATGAAGCGGCCGTGGCCCTTGCGGCCCACGTACTGGTCGTTCTCGATGACGACGGCGCCGCGCGACAGCACGGTGTCGACCTTGCCGTCGATCACCCAGCCCTCCCACGACGAGTGGTCCATGTTCATGTGGTGCTTGTCGTCGATGCCGATCTTGGTCTTCCTGCTCGGATCCCAGACCACGATGTCGGCGTCGGAACCGACGGCCACGACGCCCTTGCGGGGATACATGCCGAACATGCGGGCCGGGGTGGTGGCGCATGTCTCCACCCAGCGCTCGAGCGACAGCTCGCCCTTCACCACGCCCTGGTAGATCAGCTCCATGCGGTGCTCCACCCCGCCCATGCCGTTGGGGATCTTGGCGAAGTTGCCGATGCCCAGCTCCTTCTGGTCCTTCATGCAGAACGGGCAGTGGTCGGTGGACACGATGGCCAGCTCGTTCATGCGCAGGCCGCGCCACAGGTCGCTGTGGTGGGCGTGGGTGTCGTGGCCCGAGCGGATGGGCGGCGAGCACACCCACTTGGCGCCCTCGAAGCCGGGCTTGGCCAACGTCTCCTCGACCGTGAGGTACAGGTACTGCGGGCACGTCTCGGCGAACACGTTGCGGCCGGCGTGGCGGGCGGCCGCGACCTCCTCCAGCGCTTCGCTGGCCGACATGTGCACGATGTAGAGCGGCACGTTGCCGGCCACCTGCGACAGCACGATGGCGCGGTGGGTGGCCTCACCCTCGAGGGCCGAGGGGCGCGTGGAGGAGTGGTACTTCGGGTCGGTCTCGCCGCGGGCCAGGGCCTGGGCCACGAGCACGTCGATGGCGATGCCGTTCTCGGCGTGCATCATGATGGTGGCGCCGCACTCGGCCGCCGTCTGCATGGCCCGCAGGATCTGGCCGTCGTCGCTGTAGAACACGCCGGGGTAGGCCATGAACAGCTTGAAGCTGCTGACGCCCTCGTGCTCGGTGAGGTAGGTCATGGCCTTGAGTGACTCGTCGTCGATGCCACCGATGATCTGGTGGAAGGCGTAGTCGATGGCGCAGTTGCCGTCGGCCTTGCGGTGCCACTCGGCCAGCCCTTCGTGCACGTTCTCGCCGTAACGCTGCAGGGCCATGTCGACGATGGTGGTGACGCCGCCCCACGCCGCGGCGGTGGAGCCGGTCTCGAACGTGTCGGAGGCGGCGGTGCCGCCGAAGGGCAGCTCCATGTGGGTGTGCACGTCGATGCCGCCGGGGATCACGTACTTGCCGGTGGCGTCGATGGTGCGGTCGGCGGTGATGCCGAGCGCGGCGGCCTGCCCCGGTGCCAGCACCGCGGCGATGGTCTCGCCGTCCACCAGCACGTCGGCCGGGCTGACGCCCGTGGTGGAGATGACCGAACCGTTGACGATGAGGATGCGGGCCATGTGTCTCAGTCCTTCGTGAGGTCGCCGTAGGCGTCGGGACGCCGGTCACGGTAGAACGCCCAGCGGTCGCGCACGACCTTGATGAGGTCCATGTCGAGATCGCGGACGATGAGCTCGGGCTTGTGGGCGTCGCCCACCTCGCCCACGAACCTGCCCTCGGGATCCACGAAGTAGCTGGTGCCGTAGAAGTCGTCGTCACCCAGCGGTTCGATGCCGACCCGGTTGATGGCGCCGATGTAGTACTCGTTGGCCACCGCGGCGGCGGGCTGCTCGAGCTTCCACAGGTAGTTCGACAGGCCGCGGCTGGTGGCCGACGGGTTGAACACGATCTCGGCGCCGTTCACGCCCAGGGCGCGCCAGCCCTCGGGGAAGTGGCGGTCGTAGCAGATGTACACGCCGACCTTGCCGACCGCGGTCTCGAAGATCGGGTACCCGCCGTCGCCGGGGCGGAAGTAGAACTTCTCCCAGAAGCCACGCGTGTGGGGGATGTGCTGCTTGCGGTACTTGCCCAGGTAGGTGCCGTCGGCGTCGATGACCGCCGCGGTGTTGTAGTACAGCCCCTCGCGCACGTGCTCGTACATGGGCAGCACCATCACCATCCCGATCTCCCTGGCCATCGACTGGAAGCGCTGGGTGGTGGGGCCGTCGGGGATCGGCTCGGTGTAGGCGTAGTACTCGGTCTCCTGCACCTGGCAGAAGTAGGGGCCGTAGAACAGCTCCTGGAAGCACATGACCTGGGCACCCTGGGCGGCGGCGAGGCGGGCCTGCTCCTCGTGCTTGTCGATCATCGACTCCTTGTCCCCGGCCCAGTCGGTCTGGAGCAACGCGGCACGCACGATGTTCGGCATTCGGATCCCCCTCGGATCGGTTCGTCGGCCCTGCTGACGCGGATCGTATGGACACACTCCAGGGGGCGCAACAACCTGTTTGTGCCTGTACAAAGTGTTCACACTCCGGAAAAGGTGGGGGATCAGCGTCGCGGGATCGCCGGTCTGTACGGGCACAAAGACCCCTCTGTGCACGCGCGCCGGGGACGAATACGCTCGACGGCATGACGAGCGTGTCCTCCTCCGCCACCACCAGCCGCGCCTACGCCGACGACCGGGCCCACGTGTTCCACTCGTGGTCGGCCCAGGGTGCCATCACCCCGATGGTGGTCGCCGGCGCCGAGGGGTCGTGGATGTGGGACGAGGCCGGCAACCGCTTCCTCGACTTCTCGTCGCAGCTGATGAACGTGAACATCGGCCACCAGCACCCCAAGCTCGTGGCCGCCATCCAGGAGGCGGCCGGCCGCCTGTGCACCGTCGCCCCGTTCCACGCCAACGCCGACCGCAGCGAGGCCGCCCGTCTCATCACCGAGCTGGCGCCCGGCGATCTGAACATGGTGTTCTTCACCAACGGCGGCGCCGAGGCGACCGAGAACGCCATCCGCATGGCCCGCCTGCACACCGGCCGCCACAAGGTGCTCACGATGTACCGCAGCTACCACGGCGCCACCGGCGGGGCCATCCAGCTCACCGGCGACCCGCGCCGCTGGCCGAGCGAGCCCGGCCTGCCCGGCGTCGTGAAGTTCTGGGGCCCCTACCCGTACCGCTCGGCGTTCCACAGCGACGGCGAGGCCCAGGAGACCGAGCGGGCCCTGACCCACCTGCGCGACGTGATCACCATGGAGGGGCCGGCCTACGTGGCCGCCATCATCCTCGAGCCGGTCGTGGGCACCAACGGCATCCTGGTGCCGCCGGCCGGCTACCTGGCCGGCGTGCGGGCGCTGTGCGACGAGTTCGGCATCATGATGATCGCCGATGAGGTCATGGCCGGCTTCGGCCGTTGCGGCGAGTGGTTCGCCATCGACCACTGGGACGTCGTCCCCGACCTCATCTGCTTCGCCAAGGGCGTGAACTCGGGCTACGTGCCGCTCGGTGGCGTGATCATCAGCGACAAGATCTCGGCCACGTTCAAGGACCGCGTGTACCCCGGCGGCCTCACCTACTCGGGGCACCCGCTGGCGTGCGCGTCGGCCGTGGCGTCGATCAACATCTTCAAGGAGGAGGGCATCATCGACCACGCCCGCATGCTGGGTGACGACGTGATCGGGCCCGAGCTGCGCAAGATCCAGGAGAAGCACCCCTCGGTCGGCGAGGTGCGCGGCCTCGGCGTGTTCTGGGCCGTCGAACTGGTGAAGAACCGTGCGACCCGCGAGATGCTGGTGCCGTTCAACGCCGCCGGCCCCGCGGCCAAGCCCGTCACCGACGTGGTGGCGGCGTGCAAGGCCAAGGGCGTGTGGCCCTTCGCCCACTTCAACCGTGTCCACGTGACGCCGCCGTGCACCACCTCGCCCGACGACATCCGCCATGGCCTCGCCGTGCTCGACGAAGCCCTCGCCCTGGCCGACGAGCACTACACCGGTTGAACGGCAGCCAGTAACTTACGTCTCATGTAACTTACGTCTCGTGTAAGTTACCGGAGGTGTAAGTTACCGGACGCGTGAGTTACGATCGTTCGATGGACGGCTTCGTGAACCGAACGGCCGAGCTCCGTGCGCTCGACCGGTGGTGGAAGGCGCACGCCCGCGCTGCGGTGGTGTGGGGTCGTCGACGGGTCGGGAAGACCGCGCTCCTTCAGCAGTTCGCCTCGGACAAGCGCAGCGTGTTCCACACCGGCGCCGGCCGAGGTGACCGCGGTGAGCTGGCGCTGCTGTCGCGCCAGGTCGCCGCGCTCGGGCTCCGCGGGCTGCGTGACCTCGATCAACGCCCGTACACGAACTGGGACGATGCGCTCGACGATCTCGCCGAGCGCGCCGCCCGCACCCCCGTCCTGCTCGTGCTGGACGAGTTCCCTGAACTGGTGGCGGCATCGCCCGGGCTGCCCAACGTCCTGCGAGCCTTCCTCGACCGCTCCCAGGGTCACACCAAGCTGCGTTTGCTCCTGTGCGGCTCGGCGGTGCGCCACATGACCGCGCTGCAGGAGGAGCGCCAGCCGCTCTACGGCCGGTTCGACCTGGCCCTGCTCGTCCACGCGTTCGGCCCCCACGATGCCGCCCACATGCTCCCACGGGTCGCACCGGCCGACCGAGCGCTGGCATACGGGCTCACCGGAGGCATGCCGCTGTACCTCAGCTGGTGGGACCAGGACGCCTCGGTCACCGAGAACCTGGCCGAGCTCGTGTGTCAGCCCGCCAGCCGGCTCCTGACCGAGGGCGACCTCGTGCTCCGGACCGACGCCGACGTCGCCGACCTCGGCCAACAGGTGCTCTACGCCATCGCCGACGGGCGGACCCAGCACGGCGAGATCAAGGATCACATCCGCGCCGAGCCGACGCGCACGTTGGACCGACTCATCGAGCTGCGCATCATCGAACGGTTGATCCCGGCCGGGGAGCCGCAACGCACGAAGCGACGGATCTACCGCATCGCCGACCCGTTCCTCGCCTTCCATCTGCGCGTCGCGTCCCGCTACCGCTCCGAGATCGATCGCGGGCTCGGCCGGTCGATTGCCCCGGTCATGCGCCAGGCGCTCGACGACCACATGGGCGGCGTGTGGGAAGAGGCCTTCCGCTCCCACCTCCGCGTGTTGGCGGCGGACGGTCGGCTTCCCACCCCGGGCAACGTGGTCGGTGTCGGAGCGTGGTGGGACGCCTCTGGCACGAACGAGATCGACGCGGTGGTGCTCGAGGGTCGCAGTGCCACACCGGTCCTGGCCGGTGAGGCCAAGTGGGCCAGGTCCGTCGACGCCCGCCGCATCGTGCACGATCTCCGGCAGAAGGTCGACCGTGGTCTCGGCCTCGACCCGAACTCGCTCGGCTACCTGGTCTGCGCCCGACACGAGGTCCACCACCTCCCCGACGGTGCCCAGGCCTTCACGGCGGAGGACCTCTTCAGCCCGTCATGATCGCTCAGCCCGGCACGGTCCAGTTGACGGCGCCGGCGGCGCGGAGGGCGTCGATGCGGGCGTCGTCCAGGCCCATGCCGAGCAGCACCTCGCGGGTGTGCTCGCCGAGCAGCGGCACGGTGGTGGTCGGCTCGGCCGGGGTGTCGTGGAAGCGCCACGGCGGGCGGGGTTGGCGGGCCCGACCGACCGGCGACACGTCGTGCTCGACCACCGCGCCCAGATGGGCGATCTGCTCGTCGACCAGCATCTGGTCGCGCGTGTTCACCCGCCCGAGCGGCACGTCGTGCTCGGCGAAGCGGGCCATGACCTCGTCGGTGGTGAACTCACCGAAGGCCTCGCCGTACAGGGCCAGCAGCACGGCCTGGTTCCGGTAGGCCTCCTCGGGCGCGTTGAAGCGCATGTCCTCCAGCCACTCGGGATGGTCGAGGGCCAGGGCCACGCGCTCGAACGGCGTGACCGTCGGCATCGTCACCACGTGGCCGTCGCGTGTGGCGTACACCCGGTAGGCGTCCTTCACGTCGATGGGCAGGGTGCGCTCGTCGAGGGTGTGGAACGACGACATCGCATCGCACCAGAAGAACGCCAGGCCGGCCTCGGCCATGGTGACCTCGACCATCTGGCCCTGCCCCGACCGCTCCCGTGCGAACAGCGCGCCGAGCACCGCTTGGCAGGCGGTGAAGGCCGTGCTCTTGTCCACCACGACCTGTCGGGTCACGTCCATGATGCCGCTCACCGGGTCGCGCTGGTAGTCGACCATGCCGAGCAGTCCCTGGATGACGAAGTCCCACGTGGGCAGATGGGCGTAGGGGCCGTCGGGGCCGAAGCCGGTGATGTGCACGTAGACGAGGCGCGGGTTGCGGGCCCTCACCTCGTCGTAGCCGAGCCCGAGGCCCTCGTTCTTCCCCGGTCGCAGGTTGGTGAGGTACACGTCGGCCGACGCCACCAGGTCGCCCAGCAGCTCGCGACCCTCGGGCGTCTTGGCGTCGAGCCACACCGACTGCTTGCCCCGGTTGGTGTTGTAGAACAGCGGTGGGATGCCGTCGCGGTACACGAGGTGCCTGCGGTACAGCGACGACGCCGGCGTCTCCACCTTGATGACCTCGGCGCCCATCTCGCGCAGGAGCAGCCCGCACAGCGGACCGGTGATGATGTCGGCGATCTCCACGACGCGGATGCCCGCCAGCGGCCCGGTGCTCATGGCTGCCTCACACGACCAGTGGCAGGGCGCCGGCCCGCACCGAGTCGACGGTGAGCAGCGGGCTGTTGTCGACATCGAAGTCGGTCGTGTACACGCCCGACAGGTCGACGATGAGGTGGGTCGTGTTCTGGGCGTAGAAGCACGCCTCGGAGTTGGCGTTCAGCTGCACGGCCACCAGGTTCGGCACCGTCTGGCCGACGACGAAGTTCAGGTTCGACACCCCCGGCACCTCGGTCCCGCACGGGTACACGGTCACGAAGCCGCCACCGGTGGGGTCCACGGCGGTCACGTTGAACAGCGCCGCGGTGAGGTGCGGCAGCGGCAGCGTGAGGCGGATGAAGTCACCGGGGCGCAGCGCGCCCTGCGGATCGTTGCGGGTGTCGACCAGGCGCTGTGGCGGCAGGCCGCGGAAGCCACTGTCCTCCAAGGGTGCGAAGTAGCCGGCCAGGTCGGCCAGCAGGTGCAGTGACTTCTGGGCGAAGAAGCAGACCTTCTTGTCGGCGCTGAGCTTCACCGTGACCAGGTTGGGCACGGTCTGGTTGGCGTCGTAGTTCAGGTTCGATGCGGTGGGTTGGGGCGCGTCGCACGGGTACACCGTGAGGAACCCGTCGGACACCGGCTCGGTGACGGTGACGTTCATGGTGACCGCGGTGGCCGCGGCGTCGACCTTGTCGGCCAGGTTCACCGTGTAGGTGGTGCCCCCGCTCACGACGGTGCGCCCGGCGGACGTGCGGGTGTCGAACAGGCGCACGGGCGCCAGCGGCTTGTAGGCATCGCCGGCGTCGCGCCGGTACCAGGCCGACAGATCGGCCAGCAGGTGGGCGCTGTTGTGGGTGTAGAAGCAGATCTTCCCGTCACCCAGGGCCACGGTCACCAGGTTGGGCACCGTCTGGTTGGCCACGTAGTTCAGGTTCGACGCGGTGGGCCGTTCGATGCTGCACGGGTACACGGTGACGAAGCCGGGGCCGGTGGGGTCGGTGACGGTGACGTTCATGACCACCGAACGGGCGCCGGTCGGCTCTTTGGCCGACAGGTCGAGCTGGTACACCGAACCGGCGGGACGGCGGCTGCCGTTGTTGTCGCGGGTGTCGAACAGTCGCACGGGGGTGACGGCCTCGAGCCCCGGCGCCGTCGACACCGCGCCGGCCCGGTTCACCACGTAGGGCATGCCCGCGGTGGACGCGGGGTCGGTGGCGCTGAACGAGCCGGTGAGCGACACCTGCACCTTCACCTTGGCGCCCGCCGCGCCGTTGGCCCGCACGCACAGGGTGCGGGCGACGGCGAGCGTGGCCAGTGCCGCCGACCGCGTGCCCTCGATGCCGACGATGGTGGGAGCGGCCGCCGGCGTGGTGCCGCAGCCGAACACCGTGGCCGACCCGCCGTCGGGCAGGGTGACCAGGAGGCTCACGTCGTTCGCACCCGCGCTCAGCCCGGTGAGCGGCGCGGTGACCCCGTCGGTGCCCACCGTGACCTCGGCGTCGAACAGCGAGACGGTGTCGCGGCCGACGAACCTCTTGCCGGTGAGCTGACCCTCGCTGGCCAGGCGCACCACCTTCACGTGGGCCGTGGCCGTGGGGCTGAAGCAGAAGTCGGTGACGGCGACGTCGTCGCCCAGGCGCACCAGGTTCGAGACCGTCTGACCCGTGGTGTACACGACGAACGGCTGCGGGTCGGCGGCGACGTCGTTGCAGTCGTAGATGAGCAGCATCCCCGACTCGTCGGGCTCGCTCACGGTCACCTGCACGATCCCGCCGCTGATGCCGGCGACCACGAGCGGGTTGGTGGGGTCGGGTCCGGCCTTCACCCCTGACACCGTGGTGTCACCCAGCACGGCGGGACCGTCGAAGAGGACACCGGTCAGGGTCTCGGCGCGCGCCGGCGCCGCCATGGCCGCCAACCCCACTGCGGCACACGCCACCGCCAGACCGCTCACGAACGTCTTCTTCACGAAACCCTCCCGCGGTTCGACCGCCCCGTGTGACCTTACCGATCAGCCGTGCAGCAACCGGTGCACACGGGCCTGGAGCATCTCGAAGGCCGGGTCGTTGTGCCCGCCGTGGGGCATGATCACGTCGGCGTAGCGCTTCGTGGGCTCGCAGAACTGCAGGTGCATGGGGCGCACGGTGTCGAGGTACTGCGCCATCACGCTCTCGGGCGTGCGGCCGCGCTGGGCCACGTCACGCTGGAGGCGGCGGATGAACCGCACGTCGGCGTCGGTGTCGACGAACACCTTGAGCCGCATGAGGTCGCGCAGCTCGGGCGGGTACAGCACCAGGATGCCTTCCAGCACGAGCACGCGCGCCGACGGGCACGGCTCGGTCTCGGCCCGGCGCCGGTGGGCGGTGAAGTCGTAGGTGGGCACCGGGGCCGGCGCGCCGGAGCGCAGGGCCCGCACGTGGTCGAGCAGCAACGGCCAATCGAACGCGTCGGGGTGGTCGTAGTTCACCGCGGCGCGAGCCTCGAGCGACAGTTCGGGATGGTCGGCGTAGTAGGAGTCGAGCCGCAGCAGTGCCACGTGCTCGGCCCCCATCGTCTCCACCAGGCGCTCGGCCACCGTGGTCTTGCCCGACCCCGTGCCGCCGGCCACACCGATGACGTAAGGCTCCGTTGCCAGATCGTGAGCAGCGGGCACGGCTGGCAATCTAGGCGGGTGGGGCGGCCGGGGCGATCGTCGCCGGGAGGGCCGCGCTGAGCAGGGAATACACGGCGTTGCCCTCGCATGTGCGACCCCCGCCCATAGGCTGATCCCGGCGGGGAGCACGAAGGGACGCGACACACCATGTTGGAACCAGGGATCCGGGAGCTCGCTCAAGGCCCGAACTTCTGCATCGTCACGTCGATCATGCCCAGCGGTGATGTGCAGGCGCATCCGCTCTGGATCGACTGCGACGACGCCGGCGAGCACCTGCTCATCAACACCGAGATCGACCGCCAGCGCGAGCGGAACTACCGCCGCGACACGCGCTGCACGGTCACCCTCGTGGCCCACGACTCGTGGTACCGCTGGGGCGAGGTGCGCGGCAGCATCGTCGAGATGATCGGCGGCGACGACGCTCGCGCCCACATCGACAAGCTGGCGCTCAAGTACACGGGCGAGCCGTACGCCAACCCCATCACGACCGAACGGGTCATCCTGAAGCTCCGCCCGAAGCGCCAGCTGTTCCGCGGCTGACCCCACGGCAGCGCGCGGCACGCCTAACGTCCCCCGGATGGCCCGAACCCTCCGTCAGCACGCTCGACGCGTGCGGGTGCTCTCCGCGCTCACGCTCGTCCTGATCGTCGCGGCCACCATCGTCATCGAGCTGGCCCTGGCCAAGGGCATCACCGCGTCGCAGGACGGTCTCGTGCAGGCCGAAGACACCCTGTCGCAGGCGAGCGAACTGGCCGGCTCCACCGCCGGTGTGGCCGAGCGCATCAGCGGCCTGGCCGGCAGCGTGAGCAACGGCCTGGGCGACTCGGCCAAGGCGCTCGACGCCACCAGCTCGTTGGCCGGCAGCGTGAACCAGCTCATCGAGATCCTGGCCACCGTGGCCAACAAGGTGAAGCCGATCGCCGCCGACCTCACCGCCACGCAGCAGACGCTGAAAGACGTGCAGACCGCGCTCCTGAAGAGCGAGGCCGAAGTGCGCGCCGCGCTCCCCCAGCTGCAGGAGTCGGCCGACACGCTCAAGGCGTTGCCGGCCCGCCTGGCCGAAGCGCAGACGAACCTGGCCTCGAGCCGGCGGGCCATCGACCCCGTGGGCAACCTGGCCCGCATCGCGGTGGGCCTCATCGGCGCGGCGCTGGCCGGCGTGGTGCTGGTGGTGTCGCAGTCGTCGCTGCTCACGGCGCGGGCGCGGGCCGGCGACCGGGCCACGAGCTGACCGTTCGGGTGTTTCGCAAACGTTCTCCGATTCGTCCCTGCCCGGTCAGATCTGGCGCGCAGCGTCGTCCCCGTGGCCACGACGGTCACACCAAGGACGAGGAGACACTGCATGCGAGCAAGCAAGATGACGCGTACGGCGGCGGCCGCCGCGCTGGGCCTGACGACCGTACTGGCCGTCGGGGTCCTTCCGGCGAGCGCGCGCAGCACCGACGCCGGTCAGCGCACGAGGCTGCTGGGCGCCGCCCAGGAGGACACCACGGCCGACACCGCCACGTTCGCCGTCCAGGCGGGCGTGGACGCCGATGGTGAGCACTTCAGCTACATCGTGACCGAGTCGTCGGACGGCAAGGACGCCAAGCGCCGCAACGTCAACCGCGCCAGCAAGCTGGAGAACGCACGGAACACGGCGGCCGTGCAGCACGGCTGGTACGACAGGGGCGGGACGCTCCACGTGCAGGACACCGTCGACTTCACGCCGACCCGCGTCGTCACCCCGGGGCCGGGCGGCTTCCCGCCCCTCGCCGCATCGCCGGGAGCCATCGGCCAGGCCCACTACAGCCCGCTCGTGCAGCTCAGCGACGGCACCGTGATCAACGCGCCGCACGTGGCCAACGCATCGGGCGCCCACGACAAGCTCGCGGCGCCGATCAGCGGTGGCCGGGCCACCTTCCGGGAGACCGAGGGCTTCTACAACGGCCACGAGGTGTACTACGTGTCGTTCGACTCGTCGGCACCGGACATCGCCGCCCTCGAAGGTGTCACGTTCGCACCGAACTTGAACGCGGCCCCCGGGTTGGGCGACGGCGGCGGCTCGTCGGCCCGCTCCGGCATCGCACCGTTCGCCAACGGTCAGACCGGCGTCGCCAACCCGAACCGGCAGGGCCTCAACTCGGCCCTGCTCGGCGAAGGCGACCCGCTCAACGTCGTGCAGTCCCGCCCCGGCCAGGGCAAGTACAGCCCGCTGTGGGACGTGCACCTGTCGATGTGGTCGCCCGCCGCGGTGGCCGCCGCCACCAACACCCGTCAGGTCGACTTCGGAGACGTGGCCAACCGGGCGAACCACGGTGACATCACCGGTCCCGGAGGTGTCCCGTGGGGCGCCATCGGTGCCATCGTCAACTGCCCGCTCGTGAGCATCGTCGACTGACCCCGCGCCGTGCCGGTGGTCCCTGTCGAGCGACGGGGACCACCGGTGCGAGACGGGTCAGCCCAGGAAGCCGCTGATCGCCGCGGCCACGGCGTCGGGCTGCTCGTAGGGCGCCATGTGACCGGCCTCCTCGATGTAGGTGACCATGGCGTTGGGCAGCTGGTCGCCCCACGCCCGGGCGTACACCGGGGTGATGAGCCGGTCGCTCTCGCCCCACACCACCAGCGCCGGGTTGCCGATGCGGTACATGCGCTTGCTGAGCCGACGGTTGGGCACCGGGAACAGCACCTTGCCGGCGGTGCCGAGGCGACGGCTGTTGCCGATGAGGAACGTCTTGATGACCTCGATGTCGTCGAAGTCGAGGCCCCCCGTCATCATCGCCGCACCCACCTCGGGGTCGTGGAAGAGGTACTGCGGGAACTCGAACGGCAAGAGCGCGAAGATGTCGACGATCGGGTAGTCGTCGAGCCACAGCCCGGCCGGCGCGACGAGCGCGAGCTTGTCGTAGGCCATGGGCGCGATGGCCACCATCTCGGCGGCGATCATGCCGCCCATGGAGTGGCCGAGCAGGTGGGGCCGGGCCTTGCCGTGGGCCGGGCCCAGGCCGAGGGCGTCGATCACGTCGGCACCGTGCAGCGCGAAGTCGAGCATGTCCTCGATGAGCTCCTCGCCCTCTTCCACGCCGTAGCCCGGCCACACCGGCGAGTAGACGGCGTAGCGCTCGGCCAACCGCTGCAACATCGGTTCGTCGGCCAGATGGCCGCCGGCGCCGTGGAAGGCGACGAGGGGCGCACCGTCGGCGGGGCCGCCGGTGAGCACCTGGCAGGTGATGCCCCGCTTGGTGGTGACCGTGGTGGACGACAGACCGGTGGTGGTGCTCACCGCGCCCCCTCGGGGATCTGGGCGTCACGCGTGGCCACGGCCATCGTCTCCTCGGGCCTCACGCGCTCGGACAGCGGCTTGATCCACCAGCGGTCGTCGTGCTCCCACTCGGGCCACATGTCGCGCAGGTGGGGCATGACCTGCTCGGCGAAGAGCTTGGTGGAGTAGCGCGTCTTCCAGTCGGGCATGTTGCCGTTGTGGATGAGGCAGAAGATGTGGCCGACGCGCAGCGTCTGGATCATCTCCTTCATGCGGTCGCGCACCGTCGCCGGGCTGCCGGCGATGACGAAGCCGTCGTCCACCAGCGTCTTCCACGTGGCGTTGGCGTACTTCTCACGCGCCTCGGCGCGGAACTGGTCGAGCACCCCGGCCTTGATGGTGTTCACCGTGCGGTATCCGGGCGGGTCGGCGAAGCCCGGGTACACGTGCAGGCACCGGTTGAAGAAGTACAGCACGTGCTCGGCGTAGAGCTTCTCGGCCTCGGCGTCGGTGTCGGCCACGCAGATGATCTGGGCGAAGGCGGCCCGGTACGGGCTCAGGTCCTTGCCCCGCTCGGCGACACGCTCCCAGTAGCCGTCCATGAGCTTCTTGCCGCTCTTGTAGCCACTGAAGGACAGGTACGAGTAGTTGTAGTCGTTGTCGAGGCAGAAGTCCCACGTCTCGATGGAGCCGCCACCCGGGATGTAGATGGGCGGGTGCGGCTTCTGCACCGGCTTGGGCCAGCAGTTCACGTAGCGCAGCTGGTTGTACTTGCCGTCGAACGCGAAGGGCTCCTCGGCCGACCACGCCTTCATGATCAGGTCGTGGGCCTCGTAGTACTTGTCACGCGTGAGCGCGGGGATCTGGCCGTAGCAGAAGTTCGTGTCCATCGGCGTGCCCACGGGGAAGCCGGCCACGAGACGACCGCCCGAGATGCAGTCGAGCATGGCGAACTCCTCGGCCACGCGGATCGGCGGGTTGTACAGCGCGATCGAGTTGCCGATGACGCACAGTGCGGCCTTGCTCGTGCGGCGGGCCAGACCGGCGGCGATGATGTTCGGGCTGGGCATGATGCCGTAGCCGTTCTGGTGGTGCTCGTTGCAGCCGATGCCGTCGAAGCCCAGCGAGTCGGCGTACTCGAGCTGGTCCATGTACTCGTTGTAGACCGTGTTGGCCTTGACCGGATCGAACAGCGTGTTGGGGATGTCGACCCAGACGGACCGGTGCTTCTCACGGAAGTCGTCGGGCAGGTCCGGCCACGGCATGAGGTTGAACCACGTGAACTTCAACAGGGCCCCCTTGGGTGAACGCGCCGGCCCCCGCCAGCGTGTTCATTGTCGCATACAACCTCACGGGCCCGACAAGGAACTACAACGGCGGGCGGCGCCCCGCCCAGGGGCGGGTGACCTCGAGGCCGCGGCCGATGCGCAGCACCGCGTCGTCCTGCCAGCGGCGGCCCACGATCTGCACACCGATGGGCAGGCCGTCGGCGTGTTGCCCGGCCGGCACCGTGAGCACGGGGCACGGCGCCACCAGGTTGAAGACCGAGGTCATGTCGTCGCCGTGGTAGCGACCGTCGGCCGGCGCGGTGGCCCACACCCGGTCGCGCTTGGCCGCCGGCACGGGCGCGCTGGCCATGGTGGGGCAGATCAGCGCGTCGTGGTCGGCCAGCACCGCGGCGACGCGGCGCCACACGTCGGTGCGCTCGATCTCGATGCGCTTCAACTGCACCGCGCTCATGGCGTTGCCGCGCTCGATGAGGCCGAGCACGTCGGGGTCCATGCGCTCGTGGAACTCGTCGACGAGGTGGCCGTAGTACGCGGCCATGAACACGCACCACAACTCGCCCCACATGCCCTCGGCGCGCTCGGTGAGGCCGACCTCGACCTCGTCCACCTCGGCACCGGCCTCGCGCAGGCCCTCGACCGCGGCGAGCACCGCCGCTTCGATCTCGGGGTCGACCGCCCAGCAGCCGAGGTCGAGGCTCAGCCCCAGGCGCATGCCGCGCAGGTGACCGTCGAGCGGCTGGCTCAGGTCGAGCGGCGTCGTCACCGTCTGGATGTCGACGTCGCTCGGGCCCTGCGTCGCCTGCAGGAACACGCGTGCGTCGTCGACGGTGCGGGCCAGCGGGCCGTGGTGCGAGATGCTGTCGAAGTTGCCGGGCAACACGTCCATGGGGATGCGACCGAGGCCGGGCTTCAGACCCACCAGCCCGCACCACGACGCGGGGATGCGCACCGAGCCGCCCATGTCGCTGCCCTCGGCCAGGGGCACGCAGCCCGACGCGACCGCGGCGCCGCTGCCGCCCGACGAACCGCCGGGCGTGCGATCGAGGGCCCACGGGTTCCGCGTCGTGCCCCACAGCGGGCTGTCGGTCACGAGCGTGTGGGCGAACTCGGGCGACGTGGTCTTGCCCACGATCACCGCGCCGGCGCGCTGCAGCGAGGTGACCATGGCGGCGTCGTGGTCGGGCACCCAGTGCTCGTGCGTGGAGGAACCGAGCGTGGTGCGCCGGCCCCGCTGCGGCGTGGTGTCCTTGATGGCCACCGGCACGCCGTGCAACGGGCCCAAGGCGTCGCCGCGCACGACCGCGTCGGCGGCGGCGCGGGCCTCGGTCAGCGCCTCGTCGCCGTAGGTGGCGCAGAAGCAGTTGAGGGTCGGGTTCACCTGCTCGGCGCGGGCCAGGGCGTTGGCCACCACTTCCACCGGCGACAGCTCGCGCGCCGCGATGCGGCGGGCCAGTTCGGTGGCGGGGGTGTAGGCGAGATCCAGGTCGACCATCACCCGACCGTACCGGCGCCGAGATCGTCACCGTCGCCTGATCGCGCAAACCGGTCAGCCCGTGTCCGGTTCTCGAGTCCATCGTGGCCGACGAGCGTGCGATGATTCTCTGCCTCCCGCGCGGTCAGACCCGACCACCACCCTCCACGAACGGCTCCCATGACCGACGAACCCCGCCGCCCCGCGCTGCTCCCCGTCTTCTTCACGGTCTTCATCGACCTGATCGGGTTCAGCATCCTGATCCCGATCTTCCCGCTGCTCATCAACGACACGCCGTTCAAGGTGACGCCTGCCGGTTGGAGCGCCCGCGAGGGCCTGATCATGCTCGGGTTCCTGCAGGCGGTGTACCCGCTGTGCACGTTCCTGGCCGCACCGATCCTGGGCCAGCTGTCCGATCGCTTCGGGCGCAAGCCGGTGCTCGCCTTCTCGCTGGCCGGCACGGCCGTCGGCTACGCCATCTTCGCCGGGGGCATCAGCGCCAAGTCGATCCCGTTGCTGTTCATCGGGCGGGCCATCGACGGCCTCACCGGCGGCAACATCGCCGTGGCCCAGGCCGCCATCGGCGACGTGAGCGACGACACGAACCGGGCCAAGAACTTCGGGCTCATCGGCGCCGCCTTCGGGCTCGGGTTCATCATCGGCCCATACCTGGGCGGGCGCCTGAGCGCGCCGCACCGCAGCTTCTACCACCTGTTCACCACGCCGGGCTGGTTCTCGGCGACCACGCCGTTCTGGTTCGCCGCCGGACTGTGCGTCGTGAACACCACGCTCGTCCTGCTGCGGTTCCCGGAGACGATCCGCCACAAGGACACCAGCAAGAAGATCGAGCTCGGCACATCGGTGCGCAACATCGCCCACGGCTTCGCGTCCGAACGGTTGCGGGTGCCGCTGGCCACCTCGTTCCTGTTCAACGCCGGCTTCACGTTCTTCACCACGTTCTTCGGCGTGTACATGGCCCGCAAGTTCGGTTTCACCCAGTCGAGCACGGGTGACTACTTCGCCCTCGTCGGGCTGTTCATCGCCCTCAGCCAGGCGCTCGTGGTGGGCCGCGTGGCCAAGCGCCTGCCCGACTACAAGGTGCTGCGCTTCGCCCTGTTCGGCCTGGCCTTCGCCATGTCGGGCTACTTCCTGGCCAACCACACGTGGCAGCTGTACGCCATCATCCCGGTGTTCACGTTCTTCAACGGACTGTCGATGGCGAACCAGTCGAGCCTGATCTCACGCTCGGCGCTGCCGGGCCGCCAGGGCGAGGCCATGGGCATGTCGAGCAGCGTGATGAACCTGGCCCAGGTGCCGGCGAGCATCCTGGTCGGCTACATCACCGGCTCGGTCACGGCCAACACGCCGCTGGTGGTGTCGTGCATCTGCATCGCCGCCGCCGGGGTCGTGTTCGTGGTGGCGTTCCGCCCGAAGTACGTGACCGACAACGTGGGCCTGCCCCGCCAGCCGGCCGCCGCTGCCGCCCACTGACCGCCGCTCGCGTTGGGTCGTGGCGGACGGCGAGAGCGTTCCCGAACGACCCAACGTCATCCGGCAGGGACCGCGGCTTCCGACGCGGCGTGGGCCCGTACCGCGTCGGTGAAGGCCACCAGCAAAGGGTGGACCCAGCTGGCATCGGACGCCAGCTCGGGTTGGAACAGCGAGCCCAGGAAGAACGTGGGGCCGGCCAGGTCGGCGATGCGCACGTCGCCCTGGGCGTCGTGGCCGCTCACCACCAGCCCGTGGGCCAGCAGCGTGTCCAGGTAGGCGC
This sequence comes from Actinomycetes bacterium, assembly GCA_031359995.1. Taxonomy (GTDB): domain Bacteria; phylum Actinomycetota; class Acidimicrobiia; order Acidimicrobiales; family Ilumatobacteraceae; genus JANMAT01. The sequence continues at coordinate 30,311 of JANMAT010000013.1, read as the reverse complement.
GGTCCAGGCCGTAGCGGCAGAAGTAGCGCTCGGTCGTGATGCCGGCGCCCATGACCGACGCGGCGCGGGTGCCGGGCACGACGGCCACGGGTGCCTCCTCGCCGAGGAGCGAGCACTCGAGCGGCACGATCAGGCACTCGGGCGCGTCGGGGTTCAGCTCGGCGTGGTCCACGTGGCCGAGCCCGCACACGTTGCGGGCGAACTCGAGCAGCATGTGCTGGAAGCCGCCGCACGTGCCGAGGAACGCGATGCCCCGGGTGCGGGCCGCAGTGACGGCGGCGAGCACGCCGTCGGTGTGCTCGTAGGGGCTGCCGGGGATCACCCAGATGCCGTCGAAGCCGTCCAGGTCGTCAGGGCCGGTGACGGTGGTGGAGTGAAGCCAGTAGGCCTCGATCGGGTCGCGGTCGGTGTTGAGGGCTCGCAGGATCGTGGGGATGCGCTCGTGGGCGCGCACGGCGGCGGAGCGGTCGCCCACCAGGGCGAGGCGGGGCGGAGCGGCGGGGACGGGTGCGGTCATGACCGTCAGCATGGGGGCCACCCGGCAGAACGTCCAACGATGATCGATGATGCCCACATGAGCGATGCTGATGTCGATGGACCTCCGTGATCTCCGCTCGTTCCTGGCCGTCGTCCGCACCGGCTCGTTCACCGCCGCGGCCGCCGACCTCGGCTACACCCAGTCGGCCGTGAGCCAGCACGTGGCCGCCCTGGAGGCCGACCTGGGCACGCCCCTGCTGCACCGGCGCCCGGTGCGGCCCACCGCCGCCGGCGCGCGGCTGGCCGAGCACGCCGCCCGCATCGTGCTGCGGGTGGACGTGGCCCGCAGCGAGCTGGCCCGGGCCGAGGCCGACCCGACGGTCGTGCGCGTGGCCGCCAGCCCGCTGGCCGCGCCGCGGGTGCTGGCCGCCGCCCTGCGCGACCTGCGGGCGGCGGCGCCGGCCGTCGGTGTGGTGGTCGAGGCCGTCGGCCCGACCGACGCCGTGAGCCACCTGGCGACCGGGCGCGTCGACGTGGCCGTGGTCGACGGCGTGGTCGCCCCCGACAGCCCGCTGTCGTTGGTGGAGGCGGGCATGCTCACCGCCACGGTGGTGACGCAGGAGCCCCTCGCCGTCGCCGTGCCGGTCGGTCACCCGTTGGCCCGTCGCGCTCGGATCGACCTGGACATCGTGATCGATGCGCCGTGGATCGACTCGCCCGCGCTCACCGGCGCGCACGAGCGATCGGCGCCGGCGTCGCTGCGCTACGACGGCAGCGACGTGTCGACGCTGGTGGCCCTGGTGGCCGCCGGCCTCGGGCTGGCCCTGCTGCCCCGCTCGGTGTGCGCCGCCACCGCCGGCATCGTGGGCGTGCCGTTGGGCGCGCCGTCGCTGGTGCACCGCACCGAGCTGCTCACCCTGCGCAACCCGTCGGGCGCCGCGGCGCGGTTGGCCGCCTGCGTACGCGCCCGGGCGCTCAGCTGATGAGCTGGCCGACGGTGTGGATCACCAGGCCGGCGAGACCGCCCACGACCGTGCCGTTGATGCGGATGAACTGCAGGTCACGGCCGATCTGCTGCTCGATGCGGGTGGAGGTCTCCTGGGCGTCCCACTTGCGCACCGTCGACGAGATGAGGTCGGCGACCTCGTGGCGGTACTGCTCCACCACGTAGCCGACGACCGATTCGATCCAGCGGTCGACCTTGCCCTGCAGCACCGGGTCGTCGCGCAGCGTCGTGGCCAGCCGACCGGCCAGCACCTGGATGCGCTGGCGCAGCTCGGACTCGGGGTCCCGGCTCTGGCGCAGCAGCCCTTCCTTCAGGTCGCTCCACAGCGAGCGGGCCCAGCTCTGCACCGCCGGGTGCTCCAGCAGCTCGTTGCGCAGCTCCTCACCCTTGGCCTTCATCTCGGGCGAGTTGCGCAGCTCCTCCACCAGCGTGACCATGCGCTCGTCCACGTGCAGCCGCAGCTCGTGACGGGGGTCGGCCGAGACCTCGCCCAGGAACGCCTTGAGCCCGTTGAAGATCTTGTCGAACAGGCGGTCGTCGATCGGCTCGGGCACCCACCACGGGCTTTGCTTGGCGAAGCGGCCGCGCAGCTCCTCCCGACGGGCGTCGAGCAGGTTCACGATGCCGACGACGGCGGCGTCGAGCAGCTCCTGGTGCCGGCCGTTCGCCGTCATCAGGTCGAGCACGCGACCAGCCACGGGCGCCACGTCGACCGAACGCAGGCGGCTCAGCACCGCGTGTTCGATCACCGGTGAGACGTCGTCGTCACGCAGCACCTCGAGCAGTCCGCCCGCCGCGGTGGCGGCCTGGTCGGCCACCTGGGCGGCGTGGGCCGGGTCGGCCAGCCAGTCGGCCAGCCGGCGGGCCACGTGGGCCTGTCGGAGCTTGTCGGTGATGACCTGGCGCGACAGGAAGTTCTCCTGCACGAACTCGCCGAGCGACTCGCCGATCTGGTCCTTGCGGGTGGGCACGATGGCCGTGTGCGGGATGCGCAGACCGAGCGGATGGCGGAACAGCGCGGTCACCGCGAACCAGTCGGCCAGCCCACCGACCATGGCCGCCTCGGCCGTAGCGCGGATGTAGCCGACCCACGAGTGGTCGCTCTCGAGCACGCGCGCCGCTACGTAGACGATGGCCGCGGCCACGAGCAACAGCGTCGCCCGCCGCTTCATGGTGGCGAGCGCGTGCTGGCGGGCGAGGTCACTCGGCGTCGACGACATGGTGCGTCGGCGAGGCTAACCCGGGGCGTCCGTCGCGCCGGCGCGTCGTCGGTCAGACCCCGCGCGTCAGCGGTTCTGCGGGAAACCGAGGTCGATGGTTGACGTGGCCGGATCGGGCCAACGGCTGGTGACGACCTTGCCGCGCGTGTAGAAGTTCACACCCTCGGGGCCGTACATGTGGGTGTCGCCGAACAGCGAGCCACGCCAGCCGCCGAAGCTGTAGTAGCTGACCGGCACCGGGATCGGCACGTTCACGCCGACCATGCCGACCTGCACCTCGAACTGGAACTGCCGGGCGGCGCCACCGTCGCGCGTGAAGATGGCGGTGCCGTTGCCGTACGGGTTCGAGTTGATGAGCTCGAGCGCCTCGGCGTAGGTGTCGACCCGCACGACCGACAGCACCGGGCCGAAGATCTCGTCGGTGTAGCAGGTCATCTCGGGCGTCACGTGGTCGAGCAGTGACAGGCCGAGGAAGAAGCCGGGCCGCTCGATGAGGTCACGTCCGTCGACCACGACCTTGGCGCCGGCCTTCTCGCCCGCCTCGATGTAGGTGGCGACCTTGTCCCGGTGCTCTCGGGTGACGAGTGGACCCATCTCGTTGTCGGGCTCGTCGCCGGGGCCGATCTTGATGTTGGGCATGCGACTCTTGACCGCGTCGACGATGAGGTCGCCGATGCCGCCGACGGCGACGACCACCGAGATGGCCATGCACCGCTCACCGGCGGAACCGAACGCGGCCGACACGACCGCATCGGCCGCCATGTCGATGTCGGCGTCGGGCAGCACGACCATGTGGTTCTTGGCGCCGCCCAGGGCCTGCACGCGCTTGCCCGCCTTGGTGCCCTGCTCGTACACGTAGCGGGCGATGGGCGTGGAGCCGACGAAGCTGACCGCGGCGATGTCAGGGTGGTCGAGGATGCGATCGACGGCGAGCTTGTCGCCCTGGATCACGTTGAACACGCCGTCGGGCAGACCGGCGTCCTTCAGCAGTCGCGCCATGAAGAGCGACGCGCTCGGGTCCTTCTCCGACGGCTTCAGGATGAACGCGTTGCCGCACGCGATGGCGTTGGCGCACATCCACATGGGCACCTTGGCGGGGAAGTTGAACGGCGTGATGCCGGCCACCACGCCGAGCGGCTGCCGGATCGAGTAGACGTCGACCCCGCCGGCGGCCTGCTCGCTGTAGCCACCCTTCAGCAGGTGCGGGATGCCGCAGGCGAACTCGATGTTCTCGAGGCCGCGGGCGATCTCGCCCAGGGCGTCGCTGTGCACCTTGCCGTGCTCGGCGGTGAGCACCTTGGCGAGGTCGGACCGGTGGCGGTCGACGAGCTCGCGCGTCTTGAACATGATCTCGGCCCGACGCGACAGCGACACCGATCGCCACGACTTCTGGGCCTCGACCGAGATCGCCACGGCGCGGTCGATCTCCTCGAGCGACGCGAAGCCGACGGACGCGCTCTGCTCGCCCGTGGCGGGGTTGTAGACGACCCCGCTGCGTCCCGAGGTGGTGGCCACCTCGCCGCCGGCGAGCCAGTGGTTGATCTGCTTCATGCGTCGGCCTCCTGTGTCCTGTGCCCGAACGATCGTAAGCACACCGACAGAGCAAGACAATATAGTGTTTGTACCATGACAAACCCCGTTCCCTCGGGTGCGGCGGGTGAGCCCGTCGCCCTCATCGTCGACGCGGTGAGCGACCGGAGCGCGCGGGGCCTGGCCGCCACCGTGAGCCGGCTCACGCGTTCGGGCGACCTGGCGTCGGGCTCCCGCCTGCCGACGGTGCGCGAGGTGGCCAAGCGGCTCGGCGTGAGCCCCACGACGGTGAGCGAGGCGTGGCAGACCCTGGCCCGGGCCGGCGTGCTCGAGACGCGTGGGCGCCTCGGCAGCTTCGTGCTGGCCCGGCCCCGCGTCGACGGCCACCAGCGCTACCGCCGGGTCACCGCCGGCGGCACGTTCGCCCTCGATCTCTCGACGGGCACGCCTGACCCCGACCTGCTTCCCGACCTGCGCCCGGCGGTGGCCCGCATCGGCCGGCGGGCCCTCACCCACAGCTACCTCGACGACCCCGTGCTGCCCGAGCTCGACGCGCTGCTGCGCGAGCAGTGGCCGTTCCCGCCGGCGGCGCTGACCGTGGTCGACGGCGCCATGGACGGCCTCGACCGCATCGCCACCCAGCTCGTGCACCTGGGCGACCGCGTGCTCGTGGAGAACCCGACCTTCCCGACGATCATCGACCTGTGCGAGCTGCTCGGCGCCGACGTGGTCGGCCTCCCCCTCGACGACGAGGGCATCGTGCCCGGCGCCCTGGCCGCCGCCCTGGCCGACGAGCCGACGGCACTGTTCCTGCAGCCGCGTGCCCAGAACCCGACCGGGGTGTCGATGTCGGCCCGGCGCGCCGCCGAGTTGGCCGCGCTGCTCGAACCCACCAACGTGGTCGTGGTGGAAGACGACCACGCCGGCGCCATCGCGTCGAGCGAGCCGGTCAGCCTGGGCACGTGGCTGCCTGAGCGCACCGTGCTGGTGCGGTCGTTCTCGAAGAGCCACAGCCCCGATCTGCGCCTGGCCGCCGTCGGCGGGCGGGCCGAGCTGGTGGCCCGCGCCGAGGCCCGGCGGGTGGTCGGCCCCGGCTGGTCGAGCCGGCTGCTGCAGGCCGTGCTGGTGGAGCTGCTCACCGACGACCGGGCCATCGCCACGGTGGCGGCGGCGCGTGACGCCTACGCCGAACGCCGCCGAGCGCTGGTGGCTGCCCTGCACGGGCGCGGCGTGCCGACCATCGGCGGCGACGGCATCAACGTGTGGATGCCGGTGCGCGACGAGCGAGGCGCGCTGGTGACGATGGCCGCCCACGGGGTCGGCACCGCGCCGGGCACACCGTTCTGCGTGTCGCCCCTCGACGGCGACCACCTGCGCCTCACGGTGAGCGGGGTGCGAGACGGGGTGGCGGAGCTGGCCGACCAGCTGGCCCACGCCGCCCTGGGGGGCGGGCGCCGCTCGGGGGCGGCGAGCCGCTAGCCGGCGTCCGATCGGCCGGCCGGCGAGCGGGCGGGCTACGCCTCGACCGTGACGCCCTTCCAGAAGGCGACGTGGTCCTTGATCTCGGCGGCGGCGTCCTTGGGCTCGGGGTAGTACCAGGCGGCGTCGATGTTGTCCTTCCCATCGACCGTGACCGTGTAGTAGCTGGCGACGCCCTTCCACGAGCAGGTCGTGCGGGTGCCGGTCGGGTTGAACAGGTCGCGCTTGATCGCGCTCGGCGGGAAGTAGTGGTTGCCTTCGACGACGACGGTGGCGTCGCTCTCGGCCAGCACCGTGCCGTTCCAGATCGCTCGGGGCATGGGGGCCGCCTTCCGGGGGTTTGTGGGTTTCGCCCGAAGGAACCCGACGGGGCGCCACCGTGTTCCGGCGACGAAGCGATATATCACATATCAGTCGCCGGCGAATCGCCCCGCACCCCCTCCGACCTGCCCCGTTCCCTAAAACGCGCCTGTCCCGGCGAATCTTCGAAGATTCGCCGGGACAGGTTGGTGCCGGGTCGTGTCGGGACGGCCGGTGGGCCGGGCCGGTGGCCGCAGCGGGCCTGGGCTCCGCTCAGGCGCCGGCGCTGCGGGCGGCGATCCAGGCCCCGGCCCGGGCCAGGGAGTCGTCGGCCTCGGGCATGTTGCCGGCCGACAGCTGGAACACGTGCTGCATCTCGGGGAACACCTCGATCGTCGCGTCGACCCCCACGCCCTGGGCCGACGACGCCAGACGGGTCGAATCGTCGAGCAGCGTCTCGTCGCCGCCGACGTGGATCAGCAGCGGGGGCAACCCGGTCAGATCGGCGTACAGCGGCGCCGCCGTGGGCTGCCGCGGGTCCTGCCCCTGCAGGTAGGCGTCGGACATGGGCTTCAGGCCATCCATGCCCACCATCAGATCTGCTTCGGCATTGGCCGTCATCGACTCGCCGGTGCCCTCCAGGTCGGTCCACGGCGACAGCAGGAACGCACCCGCCGGCAGGGCGATGCCCTGGTCGCGCAGCGACACGAGCGTGGCGGCGGTGAGCCCGCCGCCGGCGGAGTCGCCGGCGATGAACACGTTGGCGGCGTCGTGCCCATCGGCCAGGATCGACTGGTAGGCCGCCACCGCGTCCTCGACCGCGGCCGGGTGCGGGTGCTCGGGCGCCAGTCGGTAGTCGAGGACCAGGGCCCGCGCCGTGGCCGCCTTGGCCAGGTGCCCCACCATCTTGCGGTGGCTGTCGCTGTTGCCGATCACGTAGCCACCACCGTGCAGGTAGAGGATCGTGCGGTCTCCGTCGAAGCCGTCGGGCAGCACCCACTGACCGGGCACGCCGCCGGCCACGGCCGGCTCGTAGGCGATGCCGTCGGGCTCGGTGGTCATGGCCGACATGCCGGCGTTGGCCGCCGTGCGCTGCTCGTCGACCGTCTGGCCCTGGGCGACCACCGTGGCGCGGAACGCTCGGATCGCGTCCTTGATCGCTTCTGCTTCCGGACTGGCCATGGCGAACCCCCTCGTTGAGCCGGCTCCCCCACGGATGCCGGCGCGAGCCGCCAGTCTCGCACCGACGTCAATACGTCGCGTACGCCCCCTGCCAGGTGATGCCGTCGCCGCCGGGGGGCAGGTAGTACGAGAACCACGCGACCGACGCGCCCCGGGAGCGGAACGCCTCGGCCCAGTCGCACTTCTGCCCGAACGACGGCACGGGGCGGTCGTCGAACGCCACGGTCGACACGTAGGCCCACACCGGCGACGCGCCGGCGCGGGACTGCACGAGCGCCAGGGTGTGCAGCGCGTCGTCGAGATCGTGGCCCTGGTTCGTGCCGTAGTCGTCGAACGACCACACGTCGGGCGCCACCATGAACGCGAACTGGTCGAGGTACTCCTCGTACGACGCCGCGCCCAGCAGGGACGGATCGGTCCACGAGGCCGGCAGGTTCACGTAGGCCAGCAGTTCGGGCCGACGCTCGCGCAGACCCCAGCGCGCCGCGTTCAACTGCGGGAACAGCGAGGCGTGCGGCTCGTCGGTGAGCACGAACCCGGCCAGTGCCGGGTGCACCGGGTAGTGGGCCACGCAGTCCACGTCCTCGATCAGCCGCGGCTCCCACAGCAGCAGTTGCACGCCGGCCTCGGCCGCCTTGTCGAGCGCCCGGCACTGCTGGCGCACCGACTGGCGCAGGAAGCCACCGCCCCACTTGCATGGCGGCAGCAGGATCGAGATGCCGAGGGTTTCCCGGGCGAACCGGAACATCTCCACCGGCGCATCGGCCCGGGGGCCGCACCACGCCGCCGTCTCCAGCCGCCAGTCACGCTGCCACGCAGGTAGCAGCGCATCCACTTCGTAGGTCGACATGAGTGCACCTCTTCACGAGTCGTCGCCCGTGAAGAGGTGCACACACCAAAGGTGATACGCGCGCTCGTGCTACTTCGGGGGCATGCGGATGCCACCGTCGACGCGGATCGTCTCGCCGTTCATGTAGCTGTTGGTGATGCACTCGATGACCATGGAGGCGAGCTCCTCGGGCGCACCCAGGCGCTGCGGGAACAGCACGCCCTTCTGCAGGTTCGCCTTGAACGCCTCGGAGTTGTCCCCCTCGCCGTAGATCGGTGTGTCGATGAGGCCCGGGGCGACCGTGTTGACGCGCACGCCGATGGCCGCGAGGTCACGGGCGACCGGCAGGGTCATGCCGACGACGCCACCCTTCGACGCCGAGTACGAGGCCTGACCGATCTGGCCGTCGAACGCGGCGACCGACGCGATGTTCACGATCGCGCCGCGCTCGTTGTTGGCCAGCGGCTCGGTCTTGCTCATCGCGGTGGCGGCAATGCGGATGCAGTCGAAGGTGCCGACGAGGTTGATGGCGATGACGCGCTTGAACCAGTCGAGGTCGTGGGCCGAGTCGTACGAGCCGTCCTTGCCGACCGTGCGGCTGGCGAAGCCGATGCCGGCCGAGTTGACGAGCACGCGCAGCGGGCCCATCTCGGCGGCCGTCTCGACGGCGGCGATGATCTCGTCGGTCTTGGTCACGTCGACGTGGCAGAAGGCGCCACCGATCTCGGAGGCCAGGGCCTTGCCCTTGTCGTCCTGCAGGTCGGCGACCACGACCTTGACGCCACGGGCGGCGAGCATGCGGGCGGCGGCAGCACCGATGCCCGAAGCCCCACCGGTGACGACTGCGCTTGCACCATTGAGTTCCATGGCGTGACTCTAGGACCCGACTTGACCGGCGGGCCAAGTCACCAGCCGCGCTACCGTCCCGCCATGCCCGGACCCCTGCACGGCTTCACCGTGATCGACGCGACGCAGATGGTCGCCGGCCCCCTCGCCGGCTCGCTGCTGGCCGACCAGGGCGCCGAGGTCATCAAGATCGAAGCGCCCACGGGTGACCGGTTCCGCTCCACGGGCCACCGCAAGGGTCGCATCTCGGCGGCGTGGGCCGGCGTGAACCGGGGCAAGCGCAGCCTGGTGCTCGACCTCACGCGCGCCGAGGGCCAGGCGGTGGCCCGCACGCTGCTCGCCACCGCCGACGTGTTCATCCAGAACTTCCGTCCCGGCGTGGCCGAACGCCTCGGCCTGGGCGAGCCCACCCTGCGCGCCCTCAACCCGGGGCTGGTCTACGTGTCGGTGAACGGCTTCGGCGAGACGGGCCCCTACGTGGCACGCAAGAGCTACGACTACGTCATCCAGGCCCTGTCGGGCATGGCCCGCCTGCAGACCGACCCCGAGACCGGCCGACCCGCGCTGCTGCGCAACATCGTCGTCGACAAGGTCACGGCGTACGCCGCCTGCCAGGCCGCCACCGCGGCCCTGCTGGCGCGCGAGCGCGGTGCCGGCGGCCAGCACGTGCGCCTGTCGATGCTCGACGTGGCCATCGGCTTCCTGTGGCCCGACGGCATGATGCAGCACACCCTGCTCGACGACGACGTCGTGCCCGGTCGCCACGTGGCCGACGACTACATGGTGTACCGCACCAAGGACGGCTACGTCGCCGCGCTGCCCACGTCGGAGCGCCAGTTCCCGCAGCTGTGCCGGGCCCTCGGCAAGCCCGAGTGGCCGACCGACGAGCGCTTCGCCACGCTGGCCGGGCGCGAGGCGAACATGGGCGAGCTGCGCGTGGCCATCGAGGCCGAGTTCGCCCGCTACACCTCGGCCGAGCTCGTCGAGCGACTCGACACCGAGGACGTGCCCGCGGCCCGACTGGTCGACATCGACGAGGTTCACCTGGACCCGCAGGTGCAGCACAACCAGATCCTCGTGGAGCACGACCGCCCCCACCTCGGTCGCGTGCGCGAGCCCCGCCCGGCCGTGCGCTTCGAGGCGACGCCCAGCGCGCTGGGTCGCCACGCGCCCGACCTGGACGAGCACACCGACGAGATCCTCGCCGAGCTCGGGTACGCCGAGGCCGACATCGCCGCGCTGCGCAGCGCCGGCGCCGTCGGCCGGGCCGGCGGCTGACGTTCAGGCCGACGAGGCGGCCAACGGCGCCAGGTGGTCGACGAGCCAGGCGGCCACCGCCACCGCGCCGTCACCGTCGAAGTGCAGGCCGTCGGTGCGCCACGGCCGGCACGGCTCGGCCTTGCCCGCCGGGCACACGAACGACTGCAGATCGAGCATCGCCAACGCCGGCCGCTGGGCCGCCACCGACCGGTAGATCTCGTTGAGGCAGTCGGTGCGGTCGCGGTGGTCACGCTGCAGCACGCCCACCGCCTTGTCCTCGGCGTACGGGCTCACCGTGAGCACGGGCACCGCGCCGGTGTTGGCCACCACCCAGTCGATGCGGGCCAGCACCTCGGGTTCGTACCACGAGCGGAACTCGGCGTCGCACGGGCTGCGCCACTCGCCGTTCACCTTGCGGTCGAGGGTCACGTTGCCGCCGAGCACGAACAGCACGACCGTGGGCGGGCGGGCCCTGGCCACCGCCGGCCAGCTGGTGGTCCAGTCGGCGCACTCGGCCCGCTCGTCGGTGTGCTCGAGCCCGAGGCCGATGCGCTCGGTCGGGTTCCCGCGCGCCCCGTCGCAGCCGGGAACGGCCAGGTTCACCAGATCGAACCGCCGGGTGGTGCCGAGCGTCGTGAGGGCGGGGCCGAGCGAGTACGGCACCGAGTCGCCCGCCAACCAGAGCTCGGGTGGAGGCGGTGGCGGCGGCGCGGTGGTGGGCGGGGCGGGGGCGACAGCACCGTCGATGGCCGCCACCGGCACCGGCACCGTGGTCGGCACGACCTCGGTGAGGCGGGCCAGGCTCGACGGGTCGTAGCCGGCGAGCACGCCGGCGGCCCCGGTGAGCGGGGCCACGCCCAGCTGCGTGGTGAGCGAGAACAGCGCGAACGCCGCGCTCGCGCCCACCGGTGCGATTCGGTGGCCGGCCACCCGACCGCGCCGGATCGGCTGCTCGAAGAAGCGGTACGACAGCACCGACACCGCCAGCGCCCCACCGACGCGCACGGCGTCGACGAGTCGGGGCGACCAGCCGGTGCGTTCGGGCGTGAGCCACACGATGAGCGGCCAGTGGAACAGGTACAGGCCGTAGCTGATGCGCCCGAGCGAGGCGAGCGGCCGCCAACCGAGCAGGCGGGCGCCGACCGGCCCGGCGGCCACGGTGACGACGGCGACGTTGGCCACCGCCACCAACCCGAAGCCACCGGTGCGCAACCACGGTTGGGTCAGGCGGGTGAACCACCACACGGCGCACAGCCCGGCCAGCGGCGCCATCGTGGCCAGGTGCGACCACCACCGCCGGCGCACCGCCGCGAGCACCGACGGTCGGGCGATGCAGGCGAGCAGCCCGCCGGCCAGCACCTCGACGGCGCGGGTGTCGGTGCCTTGGTACACGCGGTCGAGCGACGCGTTCGACAGCAGCAGCGACATCATCACGCTGCCGGCAGCGAGCAGGCCGAGGGCCCAACCGAGCCACCGCCGACCGAAGCGCAGCGCCACCACGCACACCAGCGGCAGCACCAGGTACAGCTGCTCCTCGATGGCCAGTGACCACAGGTGCTTCAAGGGCGACGGCGCCGCGAACCGGTCGGCGTAGGAGCGGTGCGTGAACACGAACCGCCAGTTGGCCACCTGGGCCAGGGCGGCGCGCACGTCGCCGGGCAGGCCGGCGTGGGTGGGCAACCAGTGCGAGGCCACCGCCACCCCGGTGAGGGCCAGCAGCGACGCGGGCACGATGCGCCGGGCCCGCCGGGCCCAGAACGAACCGAGCGACACCCGGCCGCGCCGGTCGTGCTCGGCCAGGATCAGGCTCACCACCAGGTAGCCCGACAGCGTGAAGAACAACGACACGCCGAGGAACCCGCCCCCGGCCCAGCCGTACCCGAGGTGGTAGAGCACGACGGCGGCCACGGCCAGGCCGCGCACCCCGTCGAGGCCGGGCAGGTGCACCAGCCGACCGGGCGCCGTCGCCGGCACCTCGGGCCTCGTGGCCACCGATCCGCCGATCATGACCATGGGCTAGAAGAGGGTTCCCGGTGGGGCCACGGGTTCGGGCCGGGTCTCGGTGAAGCGGCCCGCGGCGGCGTCCTGGGCGGCGGCGACGGCGAGACGGTCCACGAGGTCATTCATCGGATGCCCCGAGTGTCCCTTGACCCATCGGAACGTGATCTCGTCGGCCCGGGCCCGGTAGAGGTCGATCAGCGGCTCCCACAGGTCGCGGTTGGCGACCGGCTGCTTCTGGCTGTTGCGCCAGCCCCGGGCCAGCCAGCCCTTCCACCACGAGTCGCGGAAGCAGTTCACGACGTAGGTCGAGTCGCTCACGATCTGGACCGCGCCGGGGTGGGCCCGCAGGGCCGCGAGCACGGCCAGCACCTCCATGCGCTGGTTGGTGGAGCGCCGCTCGCCGCCGACGCCGCTGACGACCCCGTCGGGGGCCTCGGCCCAGGCCCAGCCCCCCGGTCCGGGGTTCCCCGCGCAGGCCCCGTCGGTGTACACGACCACGGGCGCGGCCGGGGGCGGGGGTGTCGGCATGGGTGTCGAGCTTGCCACGTCCCGCTGTCACGGTGGGGACGTCGGCGTGTTCACCAGGGGGCAAGGACGGCGGATTACCGCCCGGTAGCGGCGCGAAACGGTCCAATGGGCGGCGAGAATGGGCCCCATGATCTTCGACGGCTTCGTCAACCAGCTCCCGGACATCGACCCGGCCGAGACGAAGGAGTGGCTCCAGAGCCTCGACGCCATCGTCGACGTGCACGGCAAGACCCGGGCCCGCTACCTCCTGTCGAAGCTGCTCGAGCGGGCCCGCGAGCTGCAGGTCAGCTTCCCGGCCACCGTGTCCACCCCCTACGTCAACACCATCCCGCCCGAGCAGGAGCCGTGGTTCCCGGGTGACGAGCACATCGAGCGCCGCATCCGCGCCTTCATCCGCTGGAACGCGGCGATCATGGTCGTCAAGGCCAACAAGCACGCCGAGGGCATCGGTGGCCACCTGTCCACCTTCGCGTCGTCGGCGTCGCTCTACGAGGTGGGGTTCAACCACTTCTTCCGGGGCAAGGACGACGGCCAGGCCGGCGACGCCGTCTACTACCAGGGCCACGCCGCCCCCGGTGTGTACGCCCGGGCCTTCCTCGAGGGGCGGCTCAGTGCCGACGACCTCGACCACTTCCGCCGCGAGATCGGCCGCCCCGGCCGGGGCCTGTCGAGCTACCCGCACCCGCGACTCATGCCCGACTTCTGGGAGTACCCCACCGTCTCCATGGGTCTCGGCCCCATCGCCGCCATCTACCAGGCCCGCTTCAACCGCTACCTCCACAACCGTCGCCTCGACGACACCGCTCAGAGCCGGGTGTGGGCCTTCCTGGGCGACGGCGAGTGCGACGAGCCCGAGACGCTGGGCGCGCTGTCGCTCGCGGCGCGCGAGCGCTTCGACAACCTGGTGTTCGTCGTGAACTGCAACCTGCAGCGCCTCGACGGCCCCGTGCGCGGCAACGGCAAGATCATCCAGGAGCTCGAAGCGGTGTTCCGCGGCGCGGGCTGGAACGTCATCAAGGTCATCTGGGGCTCGAAGTGGGACGAGCTGCTGGCCCGCGACACCGACGGCGTGCTGCTCAACAAGATGAACACCACCGTCGACGGCGAGTTCCAGCGCTACTCGGTCGAGTCCGGCGCGTATGCCCGCGATCACTTCTTCGGGCCCGACGCGCGCCTGCGCAAGATGGTCGAGCACCTCACCGACGACGACCTGCGCACCCTGCCCCGCGGCGGCCACGACTACCGCAAGATCTTCGCCGCCTACAAGGCCGCGGTCGAGAACCTGGGCAGCGGCGCCCCCACCGCCATCCTGTGCAAGACGGTGAAGGGCTGGACGCTCGGCCCCGATGTGGAGGGGCGCAACGCGACCCATCAGATCAAGAAGATGACCAAGGACCAGCTGAAGGTCCTGCGCGATCGCCTGTACCTGCACGACGAGATCCCCGAGTCGGCCCTCGACGCCGACGATCCGCCCTACTACTGCCCGCCGCCCGACTCCATCGAGCACCAGTACATGATGGATCGCCGCCGCGCCCTGGACGGCTCGATCCCCAAGCGAATCGTGCGCAACCGGCGCCCGCTGGAACTGCCGGCCGACACCGCCTTCAAGGAGGTGCTGTCGGGTTCGGGCGCCCAGTCGGTGTCCACGACCATGGGCTTCGCCCGCCTGCTGCGCAACCTGGCCCGCGACGAGCACATCGGCCCGCGCGTCGTGCCGATCGTGCCCGACGAGGCCCGCACGTTCGGCATGGATGCACTGTTTCGCGAGCTGAAGATCTACGCGTCGCAGGGCCAGAAGTACGAGCCCGTCGACCACGACCTGCTGCTGTCCTACGCCGAGTCGGCCGACGGCCAGATCCTGGAGGAAGGCATCAACGAGGCCGGCTCCATGGCCAGCTTCATCGCCGCCGGCACCAGCTACGCCACCCGCGGCGTGCCCATGGTGCCCTTCTACATCTTCTACTCGATGTTCGGCTTCCAGCGCGTCGGCGACCTCGTGTGGCAGGCGGCCGACGCCCGCACGCGCGGCTTCCTGCTGGGCGCCACCGCGGGCCGCACCACGCTGCTCGGCGAGGGCCTGCAGCACCAGGACGGTCATTCGCTGCTGCTGGCGTCCACCGTGCCGCCGGTGCAGGCCTACGACCCGGCGTTCGCCTACGAGGTGGCCGTCATCATCCGTGACGGCCTGCGCCGCATGTACGGCGACACCCCCGAGGACATCTTCTACTACCTCACCCTCTACAACGAGAACTACCCCATGCCCGCTCTGCCGGCCGAGGCCGACAGCAACGGCATCACCCAGGGGATCCTGCAGGGTCTGTACCGCTGGCAGGCGGCGCCGGCCGGCCCGTCGAAGCGGGCCACGCTGCTCTTCTCGGGCAGTGCCCAGGGCGCGGCGCGCGCCGCGGTCATCGAGCTGGCCGAGCGTTACGACGTGGCCGTCGAGCTGTGGTCGGCCACCTCGTACAAGGCCCTGCGCGACGAGGCCATCGGCGTGGAGCGCTGGAACCGGCTGCACCCCACCGACGCGCCGCGCGTGCCGCTGGTGGGGCGTCTGCTGGCCGACGCCGCCGGCCCGGTGGTGGCGGTGAGCGACTTCATGAAGATCGTGCCCGAGCAGGTGGCCCGCTTCCTGCCCGGCCATCACTTCGTGCCGCTCGGCACCGACGGGTTCGGCCGTTCCGACACCCGTGAGGCGCTGCGCCGCCACTTCGAGATCGACATGCCCCACGTGGTCGTCGGTGTGCTGTCGGCCCTGGCCGCCCAAGGCGAGGTGAAGCACGAGACGGTGGCCGAGGCCATCGCCCGCTACGGCATCGACGCCGACGCGGTGAACCCGGCGCTGGCCTGACCGTTCGGGGTCAGCACCACCTTCATCGCGGTGTCTGCCGCCAGTGCGGTCTGCATGGCCCGTTCCACCTCGTCGAGCCCGAACGTGTGGGTCACGGCGCGGTGGAACGGCACGCGCTCGTGGTGCTCGGCGAGCATCCGCAGCGTGGCGTCGTAGATGCGGGCGTCCTCGCCGGCGACGCCGACGATGGTGAGGTTGCGGCCCAGGATGGTGGCCGGGTTCACGGGCACGGTGCCGAGGTCGACGAAGGCGCCCACCTCCACCAGCGTGCCGCCGTCGCGAAGCAGGGCGAGCGACGGGGCGAAGCTGGCCGGGTGACCACTGGCGTCGACCACCACGTCGGCGCCACGGCCGTCGGTGGCGTCGAGCACGCGGGCCCGTACCTCGGCATGCTCGGCGGTGCCGGTGACCGTGTCGGTGGCGCCCAGCTCGCCGGCCAGCGCGGCGCGCGGCCCGAACGGGTCGACGGCGATCACGCGAGACGCACCCATGAGCGCGGCCTTGGCGACGTGCACGATGCCGACCGGACCAGCGCCCACCACCGCCACGGTGTCGCCCGGGCGGAAGCCGCCGGGACGGGGCATGGCGGCGGTCAGCTCGAGGCTGTGGGTCACGGCGAACAGCTCCGTGAGCACCGCCACGCCGGTGGGCAGGGCGTCGGGCACGCGGAACACCGGTGTGCCCGGGTGCAGGTACAGGTGCTCGGCCCACCCGCCGAACAGATGGGGCGGGGTGGCAGCGGTGAGCGAGTTGCCGTAGTTCTCGAGCGAGCGGCAGAAGTAGTACGGGAAGTCGTTGCGGCAGAAGTGGCAGCGGCCGCAGGCACGGTTGGGGGCGGGCACGACGCGGTCGCCCTCGTGCAGCGCCGTGCCGTCGAACGCGGTGGCCCCGCCGGGCCCCAACGCGGCGACCAGGCCGACGTTCTCGTGCCCCTGGATGATCGGGAACGGCGTGGACGACGCGTGGGCGGTACCGGCGTACTGCTGGGTCTCGCCCTTGAAGGTGTGCTTGTCGGTGCCGCATATGCCCGAGGCCAACATGCGCAGCAGCACCGCGCCCGGCGCGAGCGTCTCGGGGAACGGGTAGTAGCGCAGTTCGAGGCACCCCGGTGCCACCAACGTCGCCGCCAGGACCTGGTCAGCCATGGCGGGATCGTAGGTCACCGTCGTCGCGTATCAGCACGGGTGCCGGCGACTCGCCCATACCGTCGCGACAAGCGAGGGGATCGCTCTATGGGGGCGGTCCATGTCAGGGAGGTACTTCGTGTCCGAGATCAACGAGCGCATCGCCGCGCTCGAAACCCAGCTGGCCGAGCTCAAGGCGGCGGTGACCGAGCCCCAGATCGAGGTGGTCAGCAGCCGCCGCGACATGTTCAAGAAGCTGGCCATCGGCGCCGCCGGCGTCGCTGCCGGCGGTGCCCTGCTGCGGGCCGCACCGGCGGCCGCGACCGACAACTCAGCTTTCGTGCTCGGCCAGGACGGCACGGCCGCGAACACCTCGGTCGCCCTCACGGGCGTCAACAACGTGGGCGGGCCCGCGGGCGGTGCGGCCTTCCTGTTCCAGACCGGCAACACGTGGACGACGGCGGGCTCGAGCTACCCGGCCGCCCTGGCCGGTTGGGCATCCATCAGTGGCGCCGCCCGCAACGGCGTGTACGGCTACACCCAACACGACGACCACGCCGGCGTGGTCGGCTATGGCGCCGCCGCCGTGGCCGGCACCATCGGTGGTCGGTTCCGCGGCAACCGCGCCGCCATCAACCTCGTCTCCAACGGCACCGAGGCCGCGATCCTGCCCGCCTCGGTGAAGAAGGGCGACATCCTGTTCACCGACGAGGGCAACCTGTGGCTGGCCGACGCCGACGGCAGCCTGGTGCGCCTCGGCGGTACGTCGACCGCCGGTTCCGCCGGCGAGCTGTTCCTGCTGGACGCGCCGGTGCGCGTGTACGACTCGCGGCCCGCGGCCGCAGGCCCGGCCGCCACCGGTGATGGCCCCCTCGGCGCCAGTGCCGAGCGCGCGGTGAGCCTGGCCACGGGCTTCGTGGGCGCAGTGGCCACCCCGGCGGTACCCGCGGGCGCCACCGCCGCGCTGGTGACCCTGACCGTGGCCGACACCACGGGGTCCGGCTTCCTCGGGCTGTTCTCCAACGCCCTGGCGGCATGGCCGGGCACCAGCACCATCAACTGGTCGAGCGCCGGGCAGGCCATCGCCACCACCACGGTGTCGGGCGTGGACGCTGCGGCCAAGGTGAAGCTGCACTCGGGCGGCAGCGTCGTCGGTACGAACTTCATCCTGGACGTCATCGGCTACTACGGCTGATCGTGCGGGCGCCACGGTGGCGCCGGTCGAGCACGCCCGCGTGTGAGACTGGCGCCACCATGGCGGAGCCCACCGTCGTCCCCGCGACGCAGCACAGGTACTACGAGCGCGGCGAGCGCTACTGGAACGCCCTCGACCCCGTTGTGCGCTACCAGAACCGGCGCGCCACCGACGATCCCGACGTCGGCTGGATCGGCCACGTGAAGGCCCTGCGGGGCGAACCGTTCGCCAAGGCCCTGCTCCTCAACTGCGGGAACGGTTGGGTCGAGCGGGCCCTCATCGACCACGGTGTCGTGCGCGAAGCGGTGGGCGTCGACATCTCCGACGAGCTGCTGGCCGCGGCCCGTGCCACCGCAGCGGCCGACGACCGCTACCGCGGCCGCCTGCACTACGAGCGCGTCGACACCAACGCCGGGGCCTTCCCCGGCGAGGGCTACGACCTCGTGGTCAACGTCGCCGCCGGCCATCACATCGCCTACCTCGACCGCGTCGTGCGCCGCCTGTGCGAGCTGCTGCCCGACGATGGCTGGCTGGTCACGTGGGACTACGTGGGGCCGCACCGCAACCAGTACCCGGGTGCCCAGTGGGAGGCGATCTGGCAGCTGAACCAGGAACTGCCGCCGGCGCTGCGCCACGGCCTCGACTACCCCGACCTGGCCACGATGCTGGCCACTGACCCGACCGAGGCCGTGCACAGCGAGCTCTACCTGGACGTGCTGCGCCGGTACTTCACCCCCGTGCACGAACGCATGCTCGGCGGGTGGCTGGCCTACCCGTTGCTCACGTTCAACGACGGCGTGTTCGACCACCTCGACACGGTCACGGAGTGGGTCGAGCTCATCGTGCGCCGCGACGAAGCCGAGGTGACCCGCGACCCCGCCCGCACGCTGTTCGCCTACGTCGTGTCACAGCCGAACAAGGCGGCGCTCGCCCGCCCGCAGGACCTGGCCCGCTGGCGGGCCGAAGAAGAGGTGCGGGAGCGGGCCGCGGTCCTGGCCGATGGTCGCTACTACCCGCCGACCTCGGTCGCCGCCCTGGTCGACCGGCTCCGCCGGGCCGAGCAGGCCCTGGCCCACGCCCCCACCAGAGCCGTGGCCCGGGAGCTGGCCCGCCGGGTGCCGGGCGCCCGCACGGTGTGGCAGCTGGCTCGGCGGGCGCCGGGTGGGGCCGGCACCGACCCCACCTGAAACGGTCGGAAGATCTCTTCGTCTCCTCACCACCGCTCCCACCGACGGTGGCATAGCTTTCACGCAGGGCACCTGGTGGTGGGAGCCCTCCAACACAAGCCGGAAGACATCGACGCCGTCAATGGGGATGACGCCGGTGGGTGCCGGATTCACAGACGAAGGCCATGACCGGCCGAGCGCAGCGCTCCCCCCTGCCGCGCTCGGCTGGCGGCTGTTTTTCGCCCGTCGCGGTCGACGGGACACGCCGCTGGCTACCATCGGCCCATGCCCGGCACGCTCTACATCACCGGTGAGGCCGAGGCGGACCGCCTGCTCAACACCGACGGTCTCGCCCTCCTCCTCGGCATGCTCCTCGACCAGCAGGTGCCCATGGAGTGGGCCTTTCGCGGTCCGGCCACGCTGCAGGAGCGCCTCGGTCACCTCGACGCCGCCCGCATCGCCGACATGGACGCGGAAGCGTTCGTGACCGTGTGCTGCGACAAGCCGGCCATCCACCGGTTCCCCGCGTCGATGGGCCGGCGCATCCACGAGGTGTGCGTGGTGCTCACCGACCGCTACGACGGACGGGCCGAGGCGCTGTGGGACGGCGTGGCCACCGGCGCCGAGCTGTACGCCCGCCTGCGCGAGCTGCCCGGCTACGGCGAGGAGAAGAGCCAGATCTTCCTGGCGCTCCTGGCCAAGCGTCAGGGTGTGGCCCCCGCCGGCTGGCAGGCCGCCGCCGGCAAGTTCGGCGACGAGGTGCCCCGCTCGGTGGCCGACATCTCCGACGAGCTCTCGCTGGGCAAGGTCCGCGAGTGGAAGAAGGCGGCCAAGGCGGCCAAGCGCGACAAGCAGGACCGCCCGCTGGCCCTGACCGTCCCGACGAAGAAGGCGCCGGCGGCCAAGAAGGCGGCGCCGGCGAAGAAGGCCGCCGGCCGCCCGCCCAAGAAGGCCTGACCATGTCATCGGGGTTCGGCCAGGGGCTCCTCATCGCCACCGGCGGAGTGCTGCTGGCGGCGGCCGCCATCACCCTGGCCCGGCGCCGACTCATCACGCTGCGCTACATGCTCGGCTGGCTGGCCATCGCCGTGGTGACCCTGGTGGCGGCGGCGGCCGCCTCGCTCGTGCGACCGCTGGCCGAGCTGTTCTCCATGACCGCCACCGGCGTGCTGCTGGCCGGCGCCACGGTGCTGCTGGTGGCCATCGCCGTGCAGCTGTCCATCAGCGTGTCGGGCCTGCAGGCCCAGCTGCGCGAACTGGCCGAGGCCCACGCCCTGCTGGCCAACCGGCTCGACGAGCTCGACGACCGCAACGCCGGCAGCTCGTGAGCCGGCGCGTGCTCGTGGTGGTGCCCGCCCTGAACGAGGAGGCCAGCGTCGGCGCCGTCGTGGGCGACCTGCGGGCCAACGGCTACGACGTGGCCGTGGTGAGCGACGGTTCCACGGACGCCACCGTGGCCCGGGCCCGGGCCGCCGGCGCGGCCGTGCTCGCCCTGCCGGTGAACCTGGGCGTCGGCGGCGCCCTGCGCTGCGGGTTCCGCTACGCCATCGACCGCGGCTACGACGCCGTCGTGCAGTGCGACGCCGACGGCCAGCACCCCGCCGACCAGATCGCCCGTGTGCTCGAGACCCAGGCCGCCACCGGCGCCCACCTCGTGGTCGGCAGCCGCTTCGCCCGCGACACACCGGGCATGGTCGTGGGCGGCAAGCGCCGGCTGGCCATGCGGGTGCTGGCCCGCATCGCGTCACGGGCCGCCGGTCGCCCCATCACCGATGCATCGTCGGGGCTGCGGTGCATCGCCCGACCGCTGCTCGACGAGTTCGCCCGCTCGTACCCGGTGCACTACCTGGGCGACACGTTCGAGGCGATCGTGGTGGCCGGCCGCGCCGGGTACCGCGTGGAGGAGGTCGCGGTCACCATGGCCCCCCGTCTGGCCGGCCGGTCGTCGGCCCGGCCCCTGGCCGCGCTGGCGTTCCTGGCCCGCGCCCTGGTGGTCAGCCTGGGCGGCCTCGGGTTCGAGGTCCGCCGTCTCGACGATGCCACCGCGGCGACCCGGTGAGCGAGCGCAGGCGGCGCAAGGGCCCCGGCCTCGTGCTCTCGCTCGGGGTCATGGGCGTGTGCTTCGTGCTGTGCGCGGTGTTCATCGGCCGCGGCTTCGGCCAGCTCGCCCACGGTCTGTTCGACCCCGTCCGCCCCCAGGGCGGCACCATCGTGCTCGACGCCGGCAAAGGCACGTACGACGTGTTCCAGCGCGAGGGCACCTCGTCGTTGCGCGCCGGCGACGTGACCGTGACGGGGCCCGGCGGGGGCACGGTGGCCACCCGGGCCACCACCAGCTTCGAGACGTACACCGCGAACGGCACGGTCTACCGGGCCACCATCAGCTTCCAGGCCGAACGGGCCGGCACCTACCGGGTGCGCGTCCCCGAGACGGCCGACGTGTTCGCCAAGCGCGCCGCGTTCGACGCGCTCGGCGCGTCGATCACCAACATCGGTTTCGCCGCTCTGGCCGGGCTGGGCCTGGCTCTCGGCATCATCATGCTCATCGCCGGCATCGTGCGCCGCAGCCACGACGGGCCGCCGCCCGAGGTCGCGGTCACCGACGCGGCACCGGCGTACACGCCCGCGTTCACCGGCGGGGTCCCGCCGGCACCGGCCGCGCCCGGCTGGTACCCCGATCCGTGGCGCCAGGCCGAGTGGCGCTACCACGACGGTCACCAGTGGACGGGCCACACCGGCTGACGCCGCCGATCGGTGGAGGCGCGCCCAACCGGGCCGTGCGGTGCGCCATGCTGTGCCCATGAGCGAGCGTCGCCGCCGCACGGTGCCCGGCATCCTGCTGTCCCTCGTCATCATCGGGGTCGGGGTCGTCCTCGTCGCCACCTGGTGGCAACGTGGCGCCGAACGGCGCGACGTCCCGCCGCAGCGCTACGCCGGTGGCGCGCTGGTGGTGCAGGCCCACGAGGGCGACTACCTCGTGGTCGAGCGCATCGAAAACGGCACCGCTCGCGCCACCGTCGGGTCCGCCGACCTCACCGTCGCCACCGACGACGGGCGGGCGGTGCTGGTGCGCGCCGCACCCGACGTGCAGCGCCAGCACGAGGGCAGCAGCACCAGGATCAGGGTGGCGCGCTTCACCACACCGGCGGCCGGCACCTACGCGCTGCGCGTGGCCGGCGGAGCCACCGTCGACCTCACGGTGGAACGTCCAGGGGCCAACGTGTGGACGTGGCTGGCCCGTGGCGCGCTCAGCGCGCTGGTGGTGACCGTGGGCCTGACCCTGCTGCTGGTCGTCATGGCCCGGGCCCGGGCCGACCGCCGCTACTCCCGGCGGCGGGCCGAGGCGACCACGGCCGCGTCGGCCGCCCACGAGCTGACATGACCGACCCCGAGCCCCCGCTGGCCGAGCTGCCGTCCTACCTCGGTGACGAGCGCGACGAGGCGGCCGGGCGCGAGCGGCCCGGTGTGCGCGAGGTGGTGGCCCGCGCCGCCGCACGCGTCGGCGAGCTGGTGGACGGCGACGGCGAACTGGCGCCGGCGGCCACGATCATCGCCGACCCCCGTGACGTCGACGACGTCGTCGTGGTGCAGCGCGTGCTGGGCGACCCGGCCGTGCTGCGCGAACGCTTCGACCGGCGCTGGGGTGCGCAACCGTCGCGCACCCGCGCGGCGCTGGGCACGCTGTACCTGCGGCCCGACGACGGCGCCGGTCGGGCGCGCGTGCTGCACGGTCGGTTCACGCTGCGCACCGCGCTGGTGGCCGTGCCGGTAACGCTCACGCTCGACCCGTGGCAGACCTACGGCGTGGTGCTGCAGCTGCAGCCGGAGCGGGCCCGCTCGCACCGCATGGGTCGCGCCCGGCGCTGGGCCTGGTTCCGCGCCGGTCACGCCGTGCTCGACCAGATGCGCCGCGCGCTCGAAGCGAGCTGACGGCACGCCGGTCCCCCCGCCCCCCGTTTCTGCGCTCTGGTTGCGCCGGACCCCGCCGGCGGTGGGTCCGCGCCATCAAAGGTGACGACGGGGGGCGCTCAGCGGCGCAGGGCGCGCAGCTTGGCCCGGGCGCCGGTGGCGTCGCCGCGCGCCGCGTCGCCGAGCGCCCGGTACACGGCGTGCAGGCGCACCGTGGGCATGACCGCGGCCGTGCGGGCCGTGTGGCGCCACCCGATGGTGGTGGCGCGCGCCGCGATGGCGCGGTGGATGGCGACCTCTTCGCGAAAGCGCGTGGCGTCGGCATCGGCGGTGAGCACCGCCGACTGGTTGGCGCCGTGGCGGCGGTAGCGGTAGGCCACCTCGGGCACGCCCACCAGCTGGCGGCCGGTGAACAGCAGCTCGCTCAGCAAGGCGAGGTCGATCACCATGCGCCAGCGCTCGTCGAAGCGCAGCGGGCCGAACTCGGCGCGCACGTAGGCCAGCGACGGGCAGAACACGTACTGGCCCCGCATCAGCGAGGCCAGGCCCCGGTCGCCCTGCACGACCAGATCGGCGCCGCTCCCCCGCCGGGGCGACACGATCTTCTTCACCGTGTCGGGCAGCGAGCGCATGGGTCGCCCGTCGCCGTCGATGATCTCGGCCCCGCAGAACACCGCGGCGGCCTGGGGGTGGCGTTCGTGGGCGGCCAGCACGAGCTCGCCGTAGCGGGGCGACAGCTCGTCGTCGGCGTGCAGCACGGTCACCATCGGCGCGGCCGCCACGTCGAGGCAGCGGTTCCAGTTGCCGGCCAGCCCGGCGTTGTCGTCGTGGCGAATGCAGCGCGCCCGCACATCGTCCATCGACGCCACGAGGGCGGCGGCGGCCGGGCCGTCGGGGCCGGCATCGTCGACCACCACCAGCTCCCAGTCGTCGATCGTCTGGGCCTGCACGCTGGCCACGGCGCGCGCCAGCAGCTCGGCGTCGCGGTAGAACGGGATGGCGAAGGTGATCTCAGCCACGCGGCCCCGCGCGCTGGTCGGGCACGCGCGCCACCGTCACGAA
Organism: Actinomycetes bacterium; assembly: GCA_031359995.1. Lineage (GTDB taxonomy): Bacteria > Actinomycetota > Acidimicrobiia > Acidimicrobiales > Ilumatobacteraceae > JANMAT01. The sequence goes on along the minus strand of JANMAT010000013.1, from coordinate 6,346 downwards.
CTCGTTGTGACGGAACACGCGGCCCACGGGGCGGGGGAACGGGAACGAGCGCTGCGTGACGACCCGCAGCCCGCACGCCTTCAGCAGGCGGCGCACCGTGGGGAAGTCGCAGAAGGTCACGTGGGTGGCGTCGGAGCGTTGGCCCGCCTCCTGCGGGGTGATCACGATGACGCTGCCACCGCTCACGATGTAGGGCACGTACGTGCGCACCAGGTGCTCGGCCGCGCTGGGCACGAGGTGCTCGAGCACGTGGGCGAGCAGCAGGTGCTGGAACGTCTCGGGCACGGCCTCGGGCGCCAGTGGGAACTCGCTCGTGGTGTAGGCGGTGAGGCCGCGCTGGCGGCACTCGCGCACGGCGTCGGGGTTGTGGTCCACCCCGACGCCGTTGCCGCCCACGTGCTGCAGGTTGCGACCGAGCCCGCAGCCCACGTCGAGCACCGGCCCGGTGACGAGGCGGCGGATGTTCCACCGGTACGGGGCCTGCACGTTCACGGCGCGCTTCCACCCGGCGCCCTCGAGGCGGCGCAGGCGGTCGGCGTAGGCGGCATCGGCGGTGGCTGCGCCGGCGTCGGGCACGGGCTCAGCCATCGTCGTCCACCGACCCGAGCGCCGCGCTCAGCGTGAGCCGGCCGGTGCCCAGCACCCAGCGGGCCAGCAGGGCCAGCGTGGCCGAGGCCACGACGACCAACGCCAGGGCCGGCACGGGTGGCTTCCAGCCGTTGCCGCGCCAGAACCAGACCGAGCCGTCCATGCCGACCATGTACCGCCGCAGGGCCCACACGAACCCACCGACGTGGCCGGCCACGAACAGCCACCCGAGCAGGCGCGTCACGCGCTGCGTGCCGAACGAGGGCACGCGGTCGGCCTCGACCGCCCAACCGGCCACCAGCGGGATGCCGGCGGCGAGGGCGAGGAAGTAGCGACCCTGCCAGATGAGGCCCGACACCCGGGCCTGGCGCAGGTCGATGACCGTGGGGAAGGCGATGCACACGGCGAGCACACCGGCGATGGCCAGCGGGTAGCGGCGGCGGCCGGCGAGCACGGAAACGGCCACCAGCGCGCCCAGGCCGAGCGTCCACGCCAGCATGGTGACCGACGGGGCGAACACCTCTTCCCAGCCGAACTGCCCCACCGCCTGGCGGTAGAACAGCGAGAGCCGCCCGGCCACGCTGCGGGCGATGTTGGCGTAGGCGTCGGTGCGGGCCACGTCGGCGTCGGCCGACGAGGTGAGCCCGGCCCCGAGGAACCAGGCGATGGCCAGCAGCACCGAGGCGCCGATGGCGGCCAGGCCGCGGCGCACCGTGCGGCGGCGGGCCAGCTGGCGCGCCCGCTCGCCACCGGCGAGCCACACGACGCTCACGAGGATGGCCGCCGTCCACAGCGACGACAGCGGCCGGGCCAACGACAGCAGCACCGAACCGGCCACCAACGCGGCCAGGGCCCGGCGGTCACGGCGTTCGTCGCCGCCGGTGGCCAGGGCCAGGCCGCCGGCCCACGCCAGCAGCCCGGCGGCGTTCTCGAAGCCGTTGGGGTTGAGCACGCCACCCAGGAACACCGCGGTGGGCGTGAGGGCCAGCAGCGCGCCGGCGCGCGCCAGCGGGGTGCGGCGGCCGCGCGCCACCACCAGGATGGCCCACGCCTCGATGGCGGCGACCACGATGGCGTGGGCGAAGCGCATGAGGTACTGCAGGCGGTAGCCCGACGTGGCCAGGCTCACGAGCCCGGGGAACACGTACGGCAGCGGCGGGTACTTGGCCGCGGTCGTGGGCTGCTCGGTGAGGCCGGTGCCGGTGGGCGGCTGCTGGCAACCGGCGTCGACGTTGCGGTGCTCGAGCCCGGCGAAGCACGGGCGGAAGCGGCTCTCGCCGGTCAGGTCGAGGGCGGCGGGCACCTTCACCGCCTTCACGTTGGGCACGAAGCCGGCGGCCTGCGGACCCACCAGCGTGCCGCGCGCCGTGGCCGCCGCCTTGCGGAAGTGCGACGCCTCGTCGGGCCCACCGTTGCGGGGGATGGCCAGCATCCACCACAGGTTCAGCGCCAGCAGCAGCGCGAAGGTGATGACGAACGGACGCAGGCTGCGGCGCATCACGCGCCCCCGCCCAGGGCCCAGTGGCCGTTGAGGGTGACGATGCCGTCGGGCTCGGCCGGCGCGCCGGCCAGCACCTCGAACCGCAGCGCGTGGGTGCGGTCGTCGAACACCCGGCCGCCCAGGTCGCCCAGGGCCACGCCGAGCTCGTAACGGCCGGGCAGCAACGGCAAGCGGTCGATGACGAGGTCGATGCTGCCGGGCTCGCCCAGGTACGGCGGCAGCTCGATGTCGGTGGTGCGGGTGGACGGCCGCGACACGATCACGTCGCCGTCGGTGCGCCGCACCGTCACCGTGAACACGGGCTGCACGATGGCCTGGCGCACCTCGTAGTGCAGGCGCACCCGCACGGCGTCACCGGTGTGCACGCTGGGCACGACCTGGCCGGTGGCGTCGAGCAGCTCGACGCGCTGGATGAGCGCCTCGCCGGTGCCGAGCCGCTGCCCCTCCACCTGGTCGGCGGCGGCGCCGAAGGCCTCACCGGCGTAGCGGTCGATCACCTCGGCGGCGGGACCCACGGCCGACAGCTTGCCCCGGTCGAGCCACGCCACCCGATCGCACATCTGGCGCACCTGGCCCAGACCGTGCGACACGATCACGATGGTGGAGCCGCGGTCGCGCAGCGCAGCGATCTGGTCGAGGCACTTGCGCTGGAAGTCCTGGTCGCCCACGGCCAGCACCTCGTCCACCAGCAGCACGTCGGGCTCCACGCTGATGGCCACCGCGAAGCCGAGGCGCACGTACATGCCCGACGAGTAGTTCTTCACGGGCGAGTCGATGAACGCGTGCAGGTCGGCGAAGTCGACGATGGAGTCGAACTTGGCGTCGATCTCCTTGCGCTTCATGCCCAGGATCGACCCGTTCAGGTACACGTTCTCGCGGCCCGACAGCTCGGGATGGAAGCCGGCGCCCAGCTCCAGCAGGGCCGACATGCGCCCTTCCACGCTGGTGTAGCCGCGGTCGGGGTACAGGATGCCGGCCACGCACTTCAGCAGCGTCGACTTGCCCGACCCGTTGTTGCCGACGATGCCGAACGTCTCGCCCTGGTTGATGTCGAAGCTCACGTCGCTGAGCGCCCAGAACTCGTCGTAGCGGGCGCGACGGCCGCGCAGCACCATGGCCTTCAGGTAGTTGTTGCGCTCCTTGTAGAGCCGGAACAGCTTGGCCACGTTGTCGACGCGCACCGCGGTGGCCGCCATCACAGCTCCTCGGCCAGGCGTCGTTCGAGCTTGGAGAACACCGCGAAGCCGATGACCATGGACGCCACCGCCATCACGAGCAGCGCACCGAAGGTGCGGGCCGCCGGCACCCGCAGGTCGAAGAAGACGTTGCGGAACGCCCGCACGAACACGCCGACCGGGTTGGCGTCGTAGACGCGGCGGATCCACGCCCGCCGCCCGCTCAGCGCCTCGTGCACGAGGCTCACCGGGTACACGATGGGCGTGGCGTAGAACAGCATCTGGGCGAACAGCGTCCACAGGTGCTGCAGGTCGCGCAGGTACACGTTCAGGCCGGCCAGCACCAGGGCCAGGCCCGAGGTGAACATGGCCAGCAGCACCACCAGCAGCAGGGCGATGGGCAGGAACGGCAGCACCATGTGGCGCAGGGCCAGCACCACCACCGACAACAGCCCGAGCTCGATCAGGAACGTCATCAGCTGGGCCGCCACCGTGGCCAGCACGATGGCCGAGCGGGGGAACGCCGCCTTCTTCACCAGCGACCCGTTGCCGATCATCGACGACATGGACGTGCCGATGGTGATGTTGAAGAAGTTCCACGCCAGCAACCCGGCCAACAGGTACACGGGGTACGACGAGATGCCGCTCGGGTGGCCGATGGGTCGGTTGTCGCGCAGCTTGAACACCACGCTGAACACGAACGTGTAGATGGCCATGGAGGCCAACGGGTTCAGCAGCGACCAGCCCCAGCCCAACGCCGAGCGCTTGTAGCGCCCGCGCAGCTCTCGCAGCGTCAGGTAAGCCAGCAGCTCGCGTGAGCGAACGAGTTCGGCGACGGGGAACAGCGGGCTTCTCCAGGGACGGGGCGGTCGAAACGAGCCGGACGGAGGTTAGCGGGCCGCGCCCGCACGACCGGGGTCATCGGTGGCCGGCGCCCCGGCCAGCAGGCCGTCGACCAGCGCGTGCAGGCGGCGCCCGAACGCCGGGCGGCCGAACTCCTCGGCCCGCACCCGGGCGGCGGCGGCCAGCGTGGCCCGGCGGGTGGGGTCGGCGACCAGCGCCCGGGTGGCGGTCACGAAGCCGGCCAGGTCGTGCACGAGCACGCCCGAAACCGCGTCCTCCACCACCTCGGCGGGGCCGGCGGCGCCGAACACCACCGGCACCAGGCCGGCCGACATCGCCTCGACCGTCGAGATGCCGAAGTGCTCGAACCGGTGCGGGTGCAGCTCGGGGTCCTCGCCCAGGCCGGCGGCGTGCCAGTAGATGCTGGACGTGTCGATCAGCTCGTCGAGCAGGCGACCGGGCGCGTTCAGGTGCACGTGCACCCCCGGCGTGTGGCGCGCCGCCTGCTTCACGGCCATGGCGTAGGCCCGGTCGTCACGGCTGGCCCCGCCGACGAGGTGCAGCTCCCACCCGGGCGCGCCGCCGACGGTCTGCAGGCGCCGGAACGCCTCGACCAGATCGAGCTGCTTCTTCGAGTGGCCACGCGCCGGGTCGAAGAACCGCCCGATGTTCAGGATGCGCGGGCCGGGCTGCGTGGCCGCCGGCTTCAACCCGACCGGCGGGTACAGCACGCCGGCGGGCACGCCCCACAGCCGTTCGATCCACTGGGCGGTGAACGTGGAGTTGGCCACCACCGCGTCGTAGGTGGCGAGGGTGCCGTAGCGGTCGGGCGGCAGCAGGCGCGCCGCCAGCCCGTTGCGGGGCAGCGCCACGGTGCGCCCGTCGATGCGCACGGCGGCCACCGACACCCCGATGTAGCGCAGCGTGTCGGGCCGGGTGGCGTCACGGTACGAGGGGCCTTCGAGCCACACACCCATGGGCGTGGCGCCCGTGGTGGTGAACGACACGGTGACCGGCGCGTCGCCGGGCACCACCGCTTCGGCCAGCAGGTGGCGACCCTGCCACGCCCGTACCGTGGGCGCCTCGCCCGGCCACGCCGGGGCCACCAGGTCGAGCTCCACCGTGCGGCCGGCCGGTGCGTACACGTCGAGCACGGCGGCGCCGTCGGTGGGGCGCACGCCGGCGACCGGTTCCAGGAAGCCCGAGCGCAGCACGATGGCGGGCCGGGCGCCGCGCAGGCGCAGGCCGGTGCGGCGCACCGTGTCGAGCCGGTCGCGCCGGTCGGGCTCGCCGGGGAAGTGGGCCACGTACAGGCCGTGGGCCGCCCGGTTGGGGGCCTTCGACTTGTAGGTGCAGTTCACGAACAGGTCGTAGGGCGCGCTGGCCATGCCCACGTCGTCGCCGTGCACCTCGACGCGGGTGAGCGCCGAGAGGTCGATGCCGAGCTGCTCGCGGAAGCGCACGTGGTCGATGGCGTGCGGGCCGAGCAGGTCCACATCGTGGCGTTCGGCCAGCGCGGCGGCGATGCCCCCGGCGAACTGCTCGCCGCCGCCGTAGGTGGTCCAGTAGTGGTCGTAGACGGCGATGCGCCGGCGCCCGCTCACTTGGTGAGGATCCAGCGCGAGAGGTCGTCGTGGCCCACCACGCGCGTGCGCCGCATTCGGCGGCGGTCGCGCAGCATGGCGGGCAGCAGCGCGGCGTAGCTGCGCAACGAGCGCATCTTCTGCTTGGTGATCATGGGGTGGGGCCGGTGCAGGTGGCGCACGGGTGCCAGCACCTCGCGCCGCAGCGTCGCCCACGCCACCTTCAGCTCCACCACCACCGCGCGCGCCGCCATGGAGGCCGGCGCGTTCTTGGCCAGCAGCAGCAGGCGGTTGCGCTCCACGTGGAAGCGGAACACCTCGCTCGACTCGCCGCCCGAGGTGGCCGAGTGGTCGTGGCGCACCACCGACGCCGGCACGTAGCGGTAGCGCCAGCCGGCCTGGCGGCCGCGCCAGGCCAGGTCGGTGTCCTCGTAGTACAGGAAGAAGCGCTCGTCGAGCAGGCCGACCTCCTGCAGGTACGACGGGCGCAGCATGACCGCGCCGCCGCAGAACGAGAAGACCTCGACCGACTCCTCGTACTGGCCGCGGTCACGCTCCAGGAAGCCGCGGTCGCCGCCGTAGCCGCCGGCGTACAGGGCCGAGCCGGCCGAGTTGATCACGTCGTGCGTGTCGGCCGGCAGGCGCAGCGACACCCA
>JANMAT010000202.1:0-12879 GCA_031359995.1 Actinomycetes bacterium | reverse complement strand
CCGCCACACGCGGTCAAGGTCACGACTGCGCCGACCAGGACAACGCGCAGTACTCGCATGTGTCACCTCCCATCACCACGACACGAAATCGTAGGTCAGACCGTTTGCGTGATTTCCTCGTCATCAACGGTCGATTGACCCCGACGACGTCGAGCTGTGACACGTTCGACGGCGGGACCACCCGATCGGTTCCCGATCGCGCCGAACGCGGTCGGCTACGGCAATCGCCCTTCTCCGTCTCGCCCCCTGCCAAATCCACTCCGCAACGACCAGTTCCGTCTGAGCGCCCTGGTCCCGGCGAATCTTCGAAGATTCGCCGGGACCAGGCGTGGATTCGGGGACGGGGAGGGGAACGGGCTGGTCAGGGCCCCATTCGGTGGCGGCGGCGCGCTCGACCAGCTCGTCAGCATGTGTTGACAGATGAGCGATCGTCACCACATGCTGACAGCCATGACCGCACTCGGGGATCTGGCCGAACGGGCCGCCAGCACCGACCCACGTGACGGGCTCGAGGCCGTCGCTGCCCTTCGGCGAATGCTCGAGGACCTCGAAGACCTCCACGTCCAGTACGCCCGGCGCACGGGGTGGTCCTGGCAGGACATCGCCAACGCTCTCGGCGTCACCAAGCAGACCGTCCACCGCAAGCACCACCGGCTCGAGTCGGCCCGCCAGCCGGCCTGACGGCCGACCACACCCTCAGCGGCCGAGCGACGCCGCCAACGCGTCGAGCAGCACCCGCTGCTCGCCGACCTCGGGCCCCGCCATCGGCCGGTGAGCGGCCACCCAGCTGACCGCGTCGTCGGCCGCCATGCCCAGCTGCACCAGCAGACAGCTGGCGATGGTGCCGGCCCGACCGATGCCGGCGCCGCAGTGCACGACCAGGTGCTCACCCACGGCCAACCGGTCGAGCAGCCCGCCCAGGAACGGCTGCACCCGTTCCAGCGGTGGCGCATGCAGATCGGGGATCGGGAACCACACGGCACGGGTCGGCACGTTGGCCCGCAGCCAATCGACGTAGTGCGGGTAGCGGGCCTCCAACTCGTCGGCCTCGTTCAGGCACACCACCGTGGACCCCTCGACCCGGGCCAGCAGCGCCTCGGGATCGGGCCCGATGGCGTGCTTGCCGCACAGCCACAACCGCCCGCGCCCCACCGGCAATGGGATCTCGTCCACCCCACCATCGCGCGCCCGACCGTGCGGCCAACCCGTCATCGGGGCGCACCCTACGGGGTGGCACAAGAATCGACGGAAGCGGTGCCCGCCCACAACCGCCTGACACACTGCGGCGTGGCCGACGTACGCACCCACGACCATCACGCCGCCTACGGGCTGGCCGAGTACGGGCTGATGCTCGGGTCGTCGGGCATCTGGGGCGCGTCGTTCATCCTGATCGCCACGTCGCTCGACCACTTCCGGCCCGGCGTGGTCACGTTCGTGCGCATCACCGTGGGCGCCATCACGCTGGCGATGTTCAAGGGCGCCCGCGTCCCGATCGAGCGGCGCGACTGGCGTCAGATCGTCGTGCTCGCCGTGCTGTGGCTGGCGTTCCCCATGACGCTGTACCCCATCGCCCAGCAGCACATCTCGACCGGCCTCACCGGCATGCTGGGTGCGTCGATCCCCGTGTTCACCGCGGTGCTGGCGTCGATCCTGCTGCACGAGCTTCCCAAGCGCATCCACCTGATGGGCATCGTCGTGGGCGCCGCCGGCATCGTGCTACTCGGCCTGCCCGCGCTGGGCGAAGGCAGCAACTCGGCCTTCGGTGTGGCGCTCATCCTGATCGCCTCGGTCTCCTACGGCGTGGCCTTCAACGTCGCCGTGCCCCTCGTGCAGAAGTACGGCAGCATGCCGGTGTTCTGGCGAGCCCTGCTCGTATCGATGCCGATGACGCTGCCCTACGCGCTGGTCGGCCTGGGCGACAGCACGTTCGGTTGGACGTCGACCATCGCCAACATCGCCCTGGGCGCCGGCGGTACCGCCATCGCGTTCGTGCTGCTGCTGACACTGACCGCTCGCGCCGGCGCCACCCGCAGCTCGATGGTGACCTACCTGGAAGCGGCGTTCGCCTTCCTCATCGGCACCGTGTTGCGCCACGAGCCGGTGCACGCGCTCGAGGTCATCGGCTGCGGGGTGCTGCTCGCCGGTGCCTGGCTCGCCACGCTCTGACGCGCTCCCCTACCGACCGGCCGAGCCGTGCCCGTGATGCCCGCCCGTCTCGTCGACGAGGGCGAGGAAACGGCGCCGCCACGCCACCCCGCAGCGGTCGGACTGCACGCTGGCCAACGACGTCTGGTCGAGCGGCAGCGTGCCGGGGATCTGCTCGAGCGCAACGCGGTCCTCGGCGCCGATGGCCCGATCGAAGGCGATCACCTCGTCGTCGAGTCGCTCGTCGCCGACGTCGTTGCGCCACACCACGAACGTGAACAACGACTGCGTGTCGGTGACCGGCGTGGTGCACAGCAGCAGCACATGCTCGAGGCCCGTCTCGTAGGCGATGGTGGAGCGCACGGTGGTCGGCAGCGCGAAGCCGGTGGACATGCGGCGGTGCAACGTCGGCGCCGTCTGGCCCGTGGTGGCCTGCGCCATCTCGGGGTTGTCGACGTCGACCTCGTAGCGGTAGCCCTCGAAGCCACCCTCGAGCACCTCCATCGACACCGGCGCCACCTCGTGCGCGGCACCGGCACCGAAGGTGCCCGCGTGCACGTAGGGGAAGTGGGCGACGTCGCAGAAGTTGTCGACCATGCGCGTGGCGGCGCACCCCCACTGCTCGATCGGCGCAGTGATGCGGCGGAAGGACCGGTCGGCGTCGTGGGCGACCACGGGCGGCTCGCTCACCGGGTCGTCGAGGGCGACCCACACCAACCCGTACCGCTCGCGCACGGCGAAGGGTCGCAGGCGCGCCTGCGACGGCGTGGCGGTGGCGTGCGACGACGGGATGCGCAGGCAGGTGCCAGCGGCGTCGTAGGCCCAGCCGTGGTACCCGCACACCAGCTCGCCGAAGAAGCCGATCGACCCCTTCGACAGCGGCATCTCCCGATGCGGGCATCGGTCGGGCAGCGCGCCCACGTGACCGTCGGCGTCGCGGAACAGCACCACCGGTTGGCCGAGCAGCACCACGGCAGCGGGGCCGGGCGCCACGTCGGCCGAGCGGGCCACGACGAAGAAGTGGTGGCGCAGGGGCGCGGCGTCGACGAACGAGGTCACGGCGACGACGCTACCGGTCCGGTCGTGCGCATCGGGAGAGGCCCCGTAGGATCGACGCCGTGATCCCCCAGCCGCGATGGACCCACATCGCGCTCCCGTCTGCCGATGTCGACGCGTCCATCGACTGGTACGAGCGCTACACCCCGCTTCGCGTGCTGTCGCGCACCGCCGACGACAACGGGCGCTCGGTGTGGCTCGGGCACCCCGAGCCGTCCGACCACCCGTTCATCCTCGTGCTCGTCGAGTTCGCCGCCGAGCAGGGCCACCGCCAGCCCCAGCTCGCCCCCTTCGCCCACATCGGCATCGAGGTGCCATCGCGCGCCGACGTCGACGGTGTGGCCGAGCGGGCCCGGGCCGAGGGCTGCCTGGCGTGGGAGCCGCAGCTGATCCCGCCTCCGGTGGGCTACGTGTGCGCGGCGCGCGACCCCGACGGCAACGTCGTCGAGTTCTCGTTCGATCAGGGCGTGTACGCCAAAGCGGCCGAGGTGTGGGGGCGTCCGGGCGACCAGTAGGGTCGCTGAATGGCCGTCCAGCGCGCAACCAACCCCACCCGTCGTCTCGGGATGCTCATCGAGCCGGTGATCGGCCAGGTGTACTTCGCGCCCGAGTGCCACGCGAACTACCAGAAGCTCGGGTTCGGGCCCTCCGGCGGTTTCGCCGGCCAGACCGAGCTGCCCAACGGCCCCGCCTACTTCACCAGCCGCGGCTCGGTCATGGGCCAGGTGCCCGGTGAGCTGGTGGCCGCGGCGTTCGCCGTGTTCAGCCCGGCGGCGGTGGTGCCCTCGGTCGACTTCGGATGGTCGGTCACCGACGCCGCCACCATCTGCGCGGCGCGCGACGACGGCGCCACCGCCCAGCTCGTGCGGGTGCTCGGCCCCGACCCCGACGGCCTCGACCGCGTCACGGAGCTGTTCGAGCGCATGACCGCCGTGCTGCGCCCCGAAGGCCGGCCGCTGTTCGCGGGCCTGCGATCGCTCGACGTACCCGACCATCCCCACGGGCGCCTGTGGCGCCACGGCGACATGTTGCGCGAGTTCCGCGGCGACAGCCACACCGCGGCGTGGGTGGCCATGGGCCTGGACGCGACCGAGATCTGCCTGCTGACCGACCTGTGGTGGGGCCTGCCGATGCGCTCCTACAGCCGCACCCGGGCCTGGACCGACGCCGAGTTCGACGATGCCGAGGCCCGCCTGCGGCGCCACGGGCTGCTCGGCGACGACGGCCTCACGGACAAGGGCCGCTCCACGCGTGAGCTCATCGAGGAGCACACCGACGCACAGATGATCCCGGCCATGCGGGCCCTCGGCGACGACGCCGACGAGCTGTTCGCGCTGCTCGAACCGTGGGGCGTGGCGCTGCGCGCCTCGGGTGCGTACCTGGCCGGCGGCGCCGACGACCTCGCCAACAAGGCCCTGTCATGATCCTCGACACCCTCGTGTCCGACGCCACCGCGTTCGCCGCCCGCACCGGTTGGGACGCCAAGCCCCAGGGCCTGTGCCGCGGCGAGGTGTGCGTGCCCGCACCGGGCTCACTGCTGGCCGACGGCCGTGTCGACGTGCAGATCGCCGCCGAGCGCCTGGGCATGCCCCTGGTGCACGACGAGGGCCACGGCGTGTGGACCCTGGGCCCCGCCACCGGCGGGCGAGCGCTCAGCAGCGCCGTGGCCGCCGACCCCGTCCTGCAGACGCGCGACGGTGACTCGTTCCAGCTGTCGTCGCTGCGCGGTCGCCGCCTGATCATGATCGCCTGGGCCAGCTGGTGAGGCTGCCGCACCAGCCTGCCCGTGTGGCAGGCCCTGCACGCCGAGCTCGAGCCGCTCGGCATCACCGTCGTCACCGTGGCGATGGACACCGTGGTCGACATGGCCACACCGTGGATCGACCTCGCTGAGCCCACGCACCCCAGCCTCATCGACACCGCCCACGTGACCGGCGACCTGTTCGGGTTCGTGAACGTGCCGATGGCCGTGTGGATCGACGAGCACGGCACCATCGTGCGCCCGGCCGAGCTGGCCTCGCTGGAGGCGCGCGTGCTCCGCGAGGTGCCCGAAGGCACGCCCGAGCGGATCGTGCAGATGATGGCCGAGGTCAACAAGCTGCCCGACGTGGGCGCCGCCTACCGGGCCGCCGTGCTCGACTGGGCCGAGCACGGTGCGGCATCGCGCTATGCGCTCAGCCCCGACGAGGTCGTGGCCCGCAGCCAGCCGGCCAACGCCGACCGGGCCCGCGCCGCCGCGTGCTTCGAGCTCGGCCAGCACCTGCTCCACACCGTCGGCCCCGACGCCGCCGTGCCGTGGTGGCGGGAGGCGCACCGCCTGTTCCCCGAGAACTTCACCTACAAGCGCCAGGCGTGGACGCTGGTGACCACGCCCGACGGGGCCGAGGCACCCGACCTCATCCAGGGGCCGAACGACGTCTACGAGGGCAACTGGCTCGACGACGTCCGTGCCGTCGGCGGTGGTGCGCGCTACTACCCGGCGAGCGACCTGCTCTGACCAGCCGGTCCGGCCACGCCTACGGCCGAACCGGCACGCAGCGGTAGCCTGGGCGACCGATGGATCTCGTCACGTGGCACGCCAAGCCACAACTGCGCACGCCCACCCTCGTGGCCGCCTTCACCGGCTGGAACGACGCCGGCGACGCCGCGTCGCTCGCGGTGCAACAGATGGTCAACACCTGGAAAGCGAGCCACGTCGCCACCATCGACGCCGAGGAGTTCTTCGAGTTCCAGACGGCGCGGCCCCACGTGCGCCTGGTCGACGGGCTGACGCGCCAAATCGTGTGGCCGCCCAACGAGCTGTACGCCGCGTCCACGCCTGGTGGCGACGTGCTGCTGCTGTCGGGTACCGAGCCGCAGCTGCGCTGGCGCACGTTCTGCTCGCTCATCACCGACGTCGCCACCGAGCACGAGGTGAAGATGGTGGTCACGCTCGGTGCCCTGCTGGCCGACGTGCCCCACTCCCGCCCGGTGAACATCATCGGCACCGCCACCGATCAGCGCCTCATCGAACGATTCGACCTGCAGCGCTCGCGCTACGAAGGCCCCACCGGCATCGTCGGCGTGCTGCAGGACGCCTGCTCCACCGCCGGGCTCTCGGCGGTGTCGTTGTGGGCGGCGGTGCCCACCTACGCGCCGAGCACCCCGTCGCCCAAGGCGGCGCTGGGCCTGCTGCGCCGCACGATCGATCTCATCGGCGCCCCCGCCGACACCCGCCGCCTGGAAGACGCGTCCAGCGCCTACGAGCACGAGGTCGCGTCGACCGTGGCCGACGACGACGACCTGTCGGGCTACGTCCGCCAGCTCGAAGAGGCCTACGACGCCGGCGCCGAAGACGACGAGGACGAGCCGGAGACGGTCACACCGAACCCCGAGCGCCTGGTCGAAGAGGTCGAACGCTTCCTGCGCGACCAGGGCAACTAACCTCGGCCCCCATGGAGCGCGTGGCGAGCTGCGTGTGGCGGATCTCCACGGAGCTCGTGCTGGCACTGGACGGAAGACTCGGTGAACCCACCGACGCCTACGTGAACGGCGCCCACACGTGGTTCCGCGACGACGGCCCGGCCGAGTCGACCATCGAGTGGCGGCTGCACCCGGTGGCCGCCTACACGCGCCCGAAGGGCGTCAGTCCCTACGAGCTGTGGGAGCGCATGGTGTGGGCGTTGCGAGTGGGCGAGCCGCCGCCGGCCGACGCCGCGGTGCTGTGGGACGGGCTCGAGGCGTTCCCCGGCTTCGGTGACGAGGTCGAGCCAGCGCCGCTGGCTGCGTCGTGCCGGGAGATCCTGGGCATCGCCCCCGACGCCTTCGGCGTCGTCGACCACGACACCATCGGTGACCGGTGGGAGGCGAGCGACGGCAAGGTGGGCATCATCGAGGCCCTGCTGGCCCAGTTGGCGGCCGAGCCCTGACGCTCAGTGCTCAGTGGCCGGAGGTGTCGTCGACGGCGCGGCGCCACACGTCGGGCCGGGGCGGGTCGAACGACACCGTCAGGTCCTCACCGCGGATCGCCGCCATGGCCGACGGACCCCACCAGCTGAACCCGGCCGTGGGGGTGGGCAGGGCGTCCTCGGCGAACCAGCCGACGTCGAGCGTCTCGAGCGGGTGCCCCTTCAGCTCTCCGCCCACCGCCTTGCAGTGGAACACGAGCATGTACATGCCGAAGCGGGTGAAGCCCATGCGCTGGCCGTCGACCACCGAGATGAGGCGCTCGACCTCGCACAGGATGCCCGTCTCCTCGGCGACCTCCTTCACGGCCACCTCGGCCGGCGAGTAGCCGACGTCGGCCCATCCCGTGGGGTAGAGCCAGACGCGCGACTCGGGCCGGTGCACGAGCAGGATCTCGCCCTTGTCGTTGCCGACGATGGCGCCGACGGCGACCTTGGGCGTCACGTAGCCGGGCACGCCCTCGCCCACCGAGTCGAGCCACTCCTGCACGAAGTGGTCCTGCTCGCGCCGCACCTCGAGGGCCTCGTCGGCGGCGGCCTTGATGTCGCCGGCCACGTGCAGCACCTCTTCGTAGCGCTCGCGCTCGTACAGGCTCTCGGTGAAGCCGAGACCGGTGCGGGCGATGGCCGCCAGCGTCTCGGACCACCGGACGAGGTCGCGCGTGAAATCGGCCGGGGATGCGGGGTCGCTCACGCGCCAGAGTTTACCCGTGCCACCGGTGACGGCACCCCTCCGGGCGGACGCGCCCTACAGCACGAACCAGCCGGCGACGTCCATGATCAGGTGGGTGCGCCCGTGGGTGTAAAGCCCGGCGGTGTCGGCGCCCAGGCCCACGATGGCCAGGTTCGCCACCGTCTGACCGGCCGCCATCAGGTTCAGGTTCGATGCCAGCGGCCGGTCCACGTCGGCCGGCCACGCCGTCACGAAACCGGCGCCGCCGGCCTCGGTGGCGGTCAGGTTGGCGACCACGGCACCGGCCAGTCCGGGTGGCACCACGTCGGTGCTGCCGACGAGGCGGGCGATGGCCTCGCCGCCGGCGAGCAGGCGGCCGGGCACGGCGCGGGTGTCGAGCACGCGCCGGGGCGGGATGGGCACGAACAGCCCGTCGACGCCGTCGGCGGCGGTGGCGTCGGTGAACCAACCGGCCACGTCGGCCAGCAAGTGGGCGCCGTTCTGCGTGTAGAGCGACACGCGGCCACCGGCACCGACCGGCACGATCACCAGGTTCGCCCGCACGTCACCCGCCGCCAGGTTCAGGTTCGACGCCGTCGGCAGCGACTGGCCCGACGGCCACACGGTCACGTACCCCGGCGCGGTGGCGTCGACCGCGGTCACGTTCAGCACGACGGCGCTCACGCCGCTGGCCGGCACCGGCGCCGCGCCGGTCACCTGCAGCTCGACGATGCCGCCGCGTCCCGGCTTGGTCGCGGGGGCGCCCGTGCCGTCGCGGGTGTCGAGCAGACGCGTGGGCGTCGGTGCCGGCACGAACCGGCCCGACGTCGACGACGTGACCACCTCGAACCAGCCGGCCACGTCGGCGATCAGGTGGGCCCCGTTCTGGGTGTAGAGCGACACCGATCCGTCCCCGCCCACCGGGGCGATCACGAAGTTGGCCACCGTCTGGGCCCGCCGTTCCAGGTTCAGGTTCGACACGATCGGCAGCGGTGAACCGGTGGGCCACACCGTCACGTAGCCCGGCCCGTCGGCCTCGGTGGCGGTCACGTTCAAGGCCACCGCGGCGATGCCCGACGCGGGGATGCCGGCCCGGCCGGCCACGGGCAGGCGCACGGTGCCGCCCGGCCCGAGCTTGGCCGGCGCCGCGCCGAGCCCCGTGCGGGTGTCGAGCAGGCGCGTGGGGCTCAACGGCACGAATCGACCGGTCGGCACCAGCGGTGGCTCGGCAGCCACGCCCGTGAGCGACGCCAGCTGGGCCAGCGCGATGCCGGTGGGCGTGACGCCGTAGCCGAGGATGCCACCGCTCGGCTGGGGCGCCACGGTGATGGTCATGGCGCCACCGCCGGCCAGCGACACCACGCCGGCGGCGCCGAAGCCGGCGTCGGGCGCGCCGTCGAGGGCGAAGCGGCGGATGCTGGCCAGGCCGGTCAACGGTTCGGTCTCGGGCAGCAGCAGGCGACCGGAGCCGTCCACCGCCGGCGCGCCGGCGCCGGGTGACAGCGTCGTGTGGCGCAGGGTCGTGCCGGCCGCGTCCACGTCGAGCTGCTCGAAGCCGGTCGCGCCGCTGAGACCACGGGTCGCGTGGAACGAACCATCCGGTGCCCACGCCATGTCGCAGGCGCCGATCACCGGCTGGGTGAAGGCCAGCGTCAGCTCACCGCCGAGCGCGTTGCCCTGCTGGTCGAACGTCTCCACGTGGCACGTCCAGTCGCCGTCGCCGGCGGGCAGGCGCGTGTAACCGAGGTGGATGCGACCGCTCATGTCGATCGCCGCGTGCATCGGGGTCACGTCGCCCAGGGCACCGGCGACCGCGGGCGGGCTGGCCACGAGACCCGGCGACGGGCGGGCATCGCCGTCCACGAGCGAGACCCCGAGGTCGCTGACGTCGAGCAGGCGACCATCGGCCATGGCCCACAGCTCGTCGGTGAGGCCCGGCGGGGTGAACGTGGCGTCGAGGGCACCGCCGTCGCCGAGGCGCCACCAGCTGTCCTCACCGGCGGCCATCAGGCGGCCGTCGAGCAGCTCGGCGACCGCTCGCACCTGGCCGGGCAGGTGCACGATGCCGCCCGAACCGAACGAACTGTCGAGGCCACCCTCGGCCAGCAGCCGCAGCACCACGCCACCCACGGGCTGCGACGAACCGTCCACCACCGCGGCGCCGACCACGATGCGGCCGGCGGCGTCGACGAAGGCCGACACACGCTCCAACCGCTGACCGCCGGGCACGATCGCGCTGTTGGGCAGCAGCACCACACCATCGGTGCCGAAGCCATCGATGGGCGCGCCCTCGGCGTGGGCCGGCGACGATGTGACGGCGATCGACGCGGCCAGGGCGAGCACGCCCGCCAGCGCGCGGCGCGTCGATCGGATCGGGAGACGGGGGGCCACCTCTCCAACCTGGTGGCCGGGAGCCCCCGCTGGCCCTAGGACACGGCGTGCAGGAGCGCCTTTTCGACCTCGCGCAGATGGAACGGGTCGACCACCTTGCCCCCCGAGGTGCGCACGTAGAACGTGTCGACGACCTCGTGGCCCAGCGTGGCCACCTTGGCGTGACGGATGTCGAGGCCCACCTCGGCGAGGGCCTTGGTGATGCGGTAGAGCACGCCGACCGCGTTGGACGCCCTCACCTCGACCACCGTCGCGTTCGACGACGCGTCGTTGTCGACGCGCACGTAGGTCTGGGCCGGCGTGGCCGACTGCGGCTTGCGGCGACGGTACGTGCGGGCGCGCTCGGCGATGCGGGCCTCGATGGCGAGCTGGCCGTCGAGGGCGCGGCGCAGATCGTCGGTGACGCGCTCCCACTCGATGACCCGGTTGGCCGGCGGCAGCACCCGGAACTCGTTGGCCGCCATGGGTGGGCCACCCGAGGCGGGGTCGTCGGAGTGGGCCTGGGCACCGAGCACATCGAGGCCGTGCAGGCTGAGCACGCCGGCGACCCGCGACAGCAGACCGGGGCGGTCGGCGGCCACGACGGTGACCATGTCGGTGGCGGTGAGCACCACCTCTCGGCCTTCGGCCATGAGGGCCAGGACCTCCTCCGAGGGGAACAGCCGCCACGAGCCGGCCACCGACTCGGCGTCGTGACCGCCGAGCACCTTGTCGGTCTTGTCGACGAGCTCGGCCACCAGCTCGGCCTTCCACGGGCTCCACGCCGATGAGCCCGTGGCCTTGGAGTCGGCCTCGGTGAGCACGGCGAGGAGCTCGAGCGTGAGCGCGTCCTCCACCGCGTCGGCCACCGCCCGTATGGTGGCGTCGTCACTCAGGTCGCGCCGCGTCGCCACCTCGGGCAACAGCAGGTGGTGACGCACCATCTGTTCGAGGACGTGCGTGTCGCGAGCGTCGAAGCCCATGCGCGGCCCGATGCGGTGAACCAGGTCGATGCCGGCATCGGTGTGGTCGCCCGGGTAGCCCTTGCCGATGTCGTGCAGGAGCGCGCCCAGCACCAGCAGGTCGGGCCGGGTGACCCGGTCGGCCAGGTCGGCCGCGTTGGCCGCCGCCTCCCACAGGTGCCGGTCGACGGTGAAGCGGTGGTAGGCGTTGCGCTGGGGGCGGGCCCGGTTCGGCGCCCACTCGGGCAACAGGCGGGTGATGAGGTCGCGCTGGTCGAGCGCTTCCAGCGCGGCGATGGCGTCGTGCCCTTCGAGCAGCAGGGCCACCAGGTCGTCGGACGCGCCGGCGGGCCACGGCTCGGGCCAACGGCCCGTCTCGGCGGCCAGGCGGTCGAGCGTGACCCGGTCGATGAGCGTGCGGTGGCGGGCCGCCGCCGTGGCCACGCGCAACAGCAGCGTGGGGTCATCGGCCGGCTGGGCGCCGTCGGCCAGATGCACCTGGCCGTCGACCAGGGCGACACCGCTCGACACCCGCGCCTCGCGCACCGCCGGGGCGCGCTCGGTGCGCGACCGCACCCGGAACCACGCTTCGTCGCTGATCCACGAGATGGTCCGCGCCGCCGACGCGACGACGCCCATGAGCTCGTCGGCGTCGGGCAGGCCCACGCGCTCGGCGATGGTGTCCTGATCGGCCAGGGTGAGCAGCTCGGTGGGCCGCCCGGCGAGGCGGTGCAACTCGACCCGTACCCCCAGCAGCGCCTGGTAGCACCGGGCCAGCTCGGCCTGGTCGCCGTCGAGAAGGGCGGTGCCCACCAGATCGGGCTGGGCCGCCACCGCCCAGGCCAGGGCGTGCACGTCGCGCAGGCCGCCGCGCCCCTCTTTCAGGTTCGGCTCCAGCAGGAACGCCACCTCGCCCGACGCGGCCTGGCGCCGGCCGACGGCCGCGCCCAGGTGGTCGAGCCAGGTGCCGCTCTTCTTGCGCCACTGCTTGAGCGCATCGGCGGCCAGCCCGATCGTGAGCGACTCGTCGCCGGCCAGGTGGCGCACCTCGAGGAACGAGGTGGCCGTGTCGAGATCCTCGGCGGCGAGGCGGATCGCCTCCTTGGTGGTGCGCACCGCGTGGCCGAGCTTCAGCTTCGTGTCCCAGATCGGGTACCAGAGGGCCTGGGCCAGGTCGTTGACGCCCTTGCGCACGTCGTGCAGGAGCAGCACGTCGAGGTCGCTCCACGGTGCCAGCTCACCGCGCCCGTAGCCACCCACGGCCACGAGGGCGACCTTGCCGTCCGGCGCGCCCGCCTGGGCCAGCGCGTCGGCGAACAACGACTGCAGCCACGCGTCGGTGGCGGCGGTGAGGCGACGGCACAGGTCGGCGCCCGTGCAGGTGGGGTCGTCGAGCAACTGCTCCCGAGCGGCAAAGGCCATCGGACCGACGCTACCGAGCGCCGGGCCGGCATGCTCGGATCAGGCGGGCCCGGATCAGACCGGCACCGACAGTGTGATCACCCCGAGCCGGATCGCATCGCTCGGCGAGGAGACCTCCAACGAGAGCGGCCCACCGCCGTACACGGTGACCGCGAACGTGTCGGCGTCGAAGCCGAGGGTGTTCGTGGACGCCGGATCGCGCCCGGCCCCCGACACCGTCGAGTTGAACACGTCGTCGGCCGGGTTGTCGGCATCGGTCAGCGCCACCGCCGTGCCCGAGGCGCCGCTGGTGAACGTGGCCGAGTCG
>JANMAT010000192.1:0-4711 GCA_031359995.1 Actinomycetes bacterium | reverse complement strand
GGGTCGACCCCCGGCAGGAACGAGACCCACGTGTCGGCGGCCGTGCGGAGGCTGGCCAGCAGCGCCTGCGGCGGCACGTCCTTGCGCAGGTAGCCGCGTGCCCCGGCGGCGATGGCGCGGTCCATGTGGCTGGCGTCGTCGAACGTGGTCAAGATCACCACGGCGATGCGGGCGTTGCGCTCGGTGATCGCCTTGGTCGCTTCGATGCCATCCATCCCGGGGAGGTTGATGTCCATCAGCACGATGTCGGGTGAGAGGCGCTCGGCAAGAGCTACTGCCTCCTCGCCGGAGCCGACGGCGCCCACCAGGTCGATGCCGTCGGCCGAGGCGAGCAGCTCGCTGAGCCCGGCGCGCACGATGGGGTGGTCGTCCACGATCATCACGGTCTTCATGGTCGGACCAGCTCGAGGTGAGCCCTGGTGCCCTGCCCGGGTTCGGTGGTCATGACGAAGGTTCCTCCACTTTCGGCGGCGAGATCGGTGAGCAGGCGCAGCCCGAAGTGGCCGGGGCGCCCGGTGATGACGATGGCGGGGTCGAACCCCACGCCGTTGTCGTGCACGGTGGCCACCACGGCCGTGCGGGTGGCCCGTACCGCGATGGTCGCTTCGGTGGCCTGGCTGTGGCTGGCGATGTTACGGGTGAGCTCCTGCACCGCCCGCAGCACCACGGCCTCCTCATCGGGCCCGAGCTGCAGCTCGGGCTCCACGTGGAGCGCCACCTCTATGCCGCGGGCCCGCAAGCCCTGAGCCATGGCGGCGAGCGCCTCGTACGGGCGCCCGTTCGAGCGGGGCGCGGGGTAGATGCTGGTGAGCAGGTCGCGCAGGCGCACGACCACGCCGCTCAGCTCGTTCGACAGGTCCTGCAGCCGGGCCGAGTCGCCCGCGGGGGCGCGCTCGGCGACGCCACCGAGTGCCATGGTCAGACCGATCAGGTCCTGCACGGCTCCGTCGTGGACCTCGCCCGCCACGCGACGGCGCTCGCTGTCGGACACGTTCAGGAGGCGCCCCATCAGCAGGGCGCGCTGGCGCCGGTTCCGGGCGAGCCGCAGCACGAGGATGGTGACCGCCGGGAACAGCACGCAGGCGAGCACGCCGACCGCCGAGGTGACCACCGGCGCGGAACGACCCCGCAGGATGCGCACCGCGTCCTCGATGAGGCGATCGGGGTAGTACGTCTCGATGATGACGGTGCGGCCGCTCTCGGTGGCGCTGGGCACGTACACCTCGAGGAGCCGACCTTCCGAGCGCTCCAGCACGTTCTCGGCCTTGCGCAGATCGGTGAGGGTGGCCACGGTCTCGCCCCGCAGGAGACGGTCGAGCTCGGCGTCCTCGAAATCGAAGACCTGACCGATGAGCGAGGGTTCGTCCGAGTACGCGATGCGGCCCTGCAGGTCCCAGACCTTCACGCGGATGCCGCCGCTCACCTGGAGATAACGGCGGCCCACCGCGGTCAGCTCGGCGAAGGCGGCCGGGTCGCCGGCGAGCACGGCGTCGGTCACGTAGGGGGCGAACACGACGCGCGAGTCGATCTCGCCGCGCTGGCGGGCGCTGTCGATGGCTCGGTCGGTGGCGGCTCGGCCCGATGCCCAGAACAGGGCGGCGAGCAGCAACCCACAGCTGGCGGCGGTGAGCACCGACGAGATGAGCAGCGACCGGGCGAGCAGGCGCCACGAGCGCCGCAACCGGTGCCACGAACGACGGACAAGACCGTCCGGAACGGAGGATGCGGGTGGTGTGGAAGGGGTCATGGTCGGTCGACCGGGGCCGTAAACATCTCCACCATGCGTCTTACGACGAGCGACGTGTTCAAACGACGCCGTGCGCTCAACCCGATGATCGTCGTACCTGGTCAGCGCCATCGAGGTGGACCCTTTGCCCGTCGCAGTTTCCACTCGGACGGTACTAGTCCTTTGCCAATAAGGCGAGCGAAACCTAAAGATTCGTCCCCTTTTTCGGTGGATCTCTACGACTGTCTTAAGACCATTGGCGACCGGCGCGGGCCAGCACGTGTCGACCCACGACGGGGACGGTGTTGCCACGGGTGCCGGGTGCGCGGGCTGTCACGCGAGCACGCCCGCGGCGCTCAGCACCACAAGTGCGAGGCCGAAGCCCATCAGCGCGTTCATCGTCTGCTGGCGCAGCCGCCCCGAGAGGCTGACGGTGGCGCACATGACGACGAGCACTTCGGCGACCAGGGCCAACAGGTCCTGGCGGCCGACGCGCTCGACCGCGCCCGGGATGATCGGTACCCCGGCGGTGCGGACCGACCCGTGGGCCGCGAGACCGGGTGCCCCGGGGATCCCGGCCGTGCGGCTGACGATGTAGACGGCGATGACCACGACGTTGGCCACAACCACACCCAGCAGCACGCGCGGTGTCGGACGCCCGAGCAGCGCCGCCGCCGCGACGATCTGCACCACCGTGCAGGCCAGGAAGAAGACGCCAGCGGGCACCCAGTAGCGCCAGTGGTCGTCGATGAGGATGGCGTGGATGGCGGCGGCCAGCCAGGAGCCGGCGGCGGCAGCGAGCAGCGGCGCTCCTCGCTGCGTGATGCCGAGCCTCGTCGTCCACGCCTCTCGCTGATCGCCAGGCCCGACCGGAACCACGCGAGCCATCAGATGTCCAGGTCGGGGAGCGGTGAGGTGACCGACCGGCTCGGGTCGCCGCCCACCGGGTCGATGGACGCCCAGCCGTTGCCGGCCCACCATGCGCTCTTGTACGGGGCGGCGCAGTAGTCGTCCCATCGCATCTTGTTGTTCACGTCGTCGTCGACCGGTAGCGAAGGGTCGCGCACGACGGCGAACTGGGCCATCATGTCGTGGTCCTCGTGGATCAGGTTGTGGCAGTGGACCATGTACCGCCCGAGTGTCTCGAACCTCATGGCGACCCGCACGGTCTCGTTCGGTCCGAGGTAGACGACATCCTTGGGGAACTGCTCCTGGGCGCCGGGGGCCTTGCCGTTGCGCGACAGGATCTTGAAGTCGACGAGGTGGATGTGCAGCGGATGGAACCACCCGCCGCTCTCGTTGGCCAGCTCCCACACCTCGACGCTGTCGAGCGTCGGGTTGGCCACCACCTTCGTGTAGCCGCTGTCGATCACGTCCTTCCAGGTGGTCTTGTTGATCGTCCACTCGCCACCGGAGCGCTCGAGGACGAGACGCCTCACGGGTGCACCGCCGTTCACGGCGTCGCTGGCCTGCAGGTCCATGCACGAGTTGGTGTGGGGGAACTGGGCGGCCGGGAGTGCCTTGCCGATCGGCACGGCCGTCGACGGCTTGTCGGCGGTGACGGCCTTGGCCTGGGCCGAGTCGAGGTACGGCATGTTGCCCGCCGTCGACGTGACCGTGGTGCCCACCCGGAACTCCATCACCTTGGCGGTGTTCTCGTAGTCGACGTTCTTCTTCGGGCTCGTGTTCTTCAGCTGGATCGTCTTGCCGGCGTAAGGGGCGAAGTCGATGATCACCTCGTAGCGCTCGGCCATGCCGTGGCGCCACGACGTCACCTTCTGGGCGTAGGGGCCGTAGCCGCCGTCACTCGAGATGATCCACATCGGGCCGCCGGTGCTGAGCGAGAACTGGTACGAGCGCGACACGTCGGCCACCAGGAACCGGAACCGGTACTTGCGCGGCTCGACGTTCAGGTACGGCCACGGCGTGCCGTTCACCATGATCACGTCGCCCCACATCCCCGACTCGTTGTCGAGGTTGAACAACGGCGCGCCGTTGGTCTGGAACATCATGTCGTGAACCATGAGCTCCATGTCGTACGGGCCCTGCGGGAGCTGCAAGAGCGACTCGCTGCCGTCGCTCAGGTGGTACTGGGCGATGAGCCCGCTGTAGGCGTTCTCGGCCGTGTGGTGCACGCCGTGGTCGTGGTACCAGAGGGTCCGGGCCGGCTGATGGTTCGGGTAGCGGTACTGCTTGTAGCTGTTGGGGTCGGTGATGTCGCTGGCGTAACCGTCGTACTGGGGCAGCGACGCCGAGCCGTGCAGGTGCACCGAGGTCCACGTGCGGTAGGACAGCGTGGGATGGGTGAGCGGCAGCAGGTTGATGTGGCGCACCGCTACCCGTCGACCCTGGCGGGCCCGGATGGTCGGCCCGGGGAGCTGCCCGTTGTAGGTGAACGTCGGGGTCAGCAACCCGTTGCCGAGCAGGTCCAGGTTCTTGGCGATCATGCGCATCTCGTAGAGGTCGACCCAGTCGCCGGTCACCGGGTCCTGCTTCGTGGCCGTCGGCACCGCTGGCTTGATCGGCCGGTGGGCCAGCGTGAACGGCTTGGGCAGGGCACTGGTGGCGATGCGGTTCGGTGTGGCCGCCCGAACGATCTTCTGCAGGGGCAGCGCCAGCGCGGCCGTGCCGAACACGCCGAGGCGGAGGGCTTCGCGTCGGGTGAGGCTCATGTTGCGATCGGGTGGTACATGGGGGGGACCCTCCCAAAGGTCGTAGTACCACCGATGGTCGAGCAGCCGCCTTCTGGCGACAAGAGTGCAGGCCCAGCCGCAAATTTGGGGGGTCCTACGACGTCAGGGGTCCGTGGCGGCCGCACCGGTCGTGCCAGCACGTGCAGCCAGCTCGTCTGGGTCCCGTCACGGTTCGGTCTCGAGACGTTCCGGAGCCTCGAACCGGCGCCGTGGCGGCCGATGCGCTGGGTGAGCGGCAGTTGTCGCACCAGGAGTCGGCCATGGACGTGAACGCAACCTCATCGGCGGGTGT